>NZ_AUEH01000041.1 GCF_000425885.1 Schleiferilactobacillus harbinensis DSM 16991 | reverse complement strand
GATCCCGTATTCGCCAAGTACTACGACAAAAAATACGGGGAGGTACCAAAGTATCAACACCGACGTGCTTGCATTATGACCGCTCGCAAGCTCGTACGCGTGATCTATAAGCTGTTATCTGATCATGAGCTGTACGTGCCTGCCAAAGTGGTCTAACGCGGCAAGCGACAACTTAGAAAGCTAGGACTACCCAGAAAAATCATCACGTTCCTGGGCTGGGGGAGGTATACACCATAAGCTCTTACTAACCATCAATTTTCTTCCTGCACCTTCTTGACTTCAGACCGCAAGTCTCGCTTTCTGAATTCAGTATACCAGGCCGCCTTGTCTATTGACTATTTTGGGCGTCGTCGCTGGCTTTTTGCTTAGCCTCTAACTCTTTGGCGGAAAGCGTGCCAACTGCCGCTTGATAGGTTTTGACCACACTGCTGTCCGCAATCGCATCAACCGGCTTGTCCTTTATAGGTACAGTTGAATTTTTCCCGCTCACCAACAGTGTGCCGTCCGCCTGGGCATATGCGTTGAACACGTATGCTTGGTCCGCCTTCAACAACGAATCCCCAGCCAGCACGTCATACGCCGAGTGATCTTCACGAATGCCGCCTTGTTTGGTCACCTTAATCGACCGCTCGGTAACCAACTTGTTCTTCAAGTTAGCCAGCACTTGGACGGTGTAATGCGTATAGGCTTCGCCCATTTTTTTGGTCGTCCCGTCGGCTTGTTCGAGCGGAATGGGGTTCTGATAGCTGGTGCCAGTCTCCCGTTTGACGATTCCCACAAAAGAATAGTCCGCACTGGCGACTAAAGCCTTCGGATCATCGACATTGATCCCATAGCTGGCCTTGATCTGATACGTCGGGATGCTTTCTTGCCCCGCCGTGCTTGCCTTCTTTTGGCCTGAACAAGCCCCTAACAGCACGATGCAACCAAGCAGAAGAAAACGATATATGATGCGGTTCTGTCTTGCTGCCACTGCGCTTCCCTCCAAACTGAATACGTCACTGGTCTGTAGAAAATGTGCACTAACAAACTAAGTATGTCATATGCCCATTAAAAGGCAAGTAATATGGCTAATTGGCCTATCTCAGTCTATAAACGAACATTTTTGTAAGATTGGGCCGGTGAGCACGCTGGATTCGGCACCGCACGGCAATTATCCCCTGATTCAGGGTCACAAATAATCGCCCACTATTTTATCGGTCCGGATACCCCTATGTTAAAATATGCTCAACAAGAGGGGGAATCCGCCATGAAGCAACTGCAAATTCACAGTCTTAATAAATCTTTCGACAAGCAAGTGATTTTCAATGATGCCAATTATGATTTCGTTCAAGGAAAGGTCTATGGCCTGCTTGGCAGAAATGGTTCCGGGAAATCCACGTTATTCAATAGGATTGCGCGCAACATTCCGGCCGACAGCGGCGAAATTCTCGTGGATGCCGACGACGGCCAAGGGCCGCAGGTGAATTATCCCGATATTGATGTCAGCATGGTCTACACTCAGCCCCACTTACCGGCGTTCATGACCGGCGCAGAATTCGTCAAGTTCTTCATCGAGATCAACAGCCGCCGACTCACTGCGGTGCACACCTCGCAGAATGCCCAGGACTTCCTAGACTTGGCAGGCTTGTCTGAAGCGGACAGCAATAAGCTGTTACGCGACTATTCAGAAGGGATGCGGAACAAGTTGCAGATGGTAGTCTCCCTGATGCTGAAGCCGCCGGTACTGTTGCTGGACGAGCCGCTCACCACCGTGGACGTGGTCGCCGCCCACGAGATGCAGCAGATGATTGTGAATATGAAGGCCGACTCGGTTGTCGTCTTTTCCACCCACATCATGCAGCTGGCCCAGGACATCTGTGACGCCGTGGTGCTGCTCCATAACCATCAACTGGAGGAACTCACCGGTTTAGACATCCACTCTCAAGCCTTTGAGGACGCGGTGATCAGCCGGTTGACCGACGAGGTGACCGCTGATGAATAGACTTGCACAGCTCACCTGGTTCTTTTACCGGGTCAAAGTCACGACGTCCGCCAACGGTTTGCTGTACTTTCTGCGCCGGATACCCTTTGTGGGAAAATTGATTTCGCCGGCGGTGTACGGCTTTCTTGGCGTGAAGAAATTTTTCGCCGTGATTGCGGCGATTGGCCGTATTTTGATGCGTGCTGCCTTTGGGTTTCTGGTCTTCGCTTTGAGCTTCTTAGGCAGTGATTTGTATATCACGAATTATCTGCATCAACCGCCGCTGCCCGCCCTCCACACTAGTGCCATGCTCGCCGCAACGGTTTGGTTGGTGGCCTTTTCTGCGCTGCGCGGTCTGTTTCCTTCCCGGCTTTCAGTAGAACCGGAAGCCCTGAAGACCGCCGACCAATTCGGCCTGAGCCGCCAGGAAACAATTCACGTCTCCGCTGTCAGTTCCTTTTTTGCTGGTCTCTTGAGCCAAGGGGTACTCCCGCTGGCCATTTTTGCCGCTATGACGCAAAATCCTTGGCTATTTCTCAATGGGCTTGGTTTTTTCACTCTAACCATGATTTGGCAACAATTTACTCCCCGTTGGGGCTGGCAGCATCAACTCCGGGCCCGGCTTGGCGGCGTAATATATTGGCTTGCTCTGGTGGCGGCGCCCTTGGTCCTGGCTATTCTGCACCAGTATCAGCAACTGCTTACCATCCTCTTTTCGCCCTTGGCAGCAGTTATTGTTTGGTTGCTGGTGGGATTGGGCACCTATTATTGGTTGACCTTCAAGAACGAGCCCGCCCTGCTGACTAAGACCATTCTGGATCAAAAAGCAGCGCTTGCTGAAGTCTCAGAAACAAAAAATAAAAACAGCGAATATTTCAGCACCGGGACGGCAATGCAAAAAGACATGACCCTGGACACGCCCAAGGGCCCGCAAGCCAGCCGCTTGACCGGCAGCAATTATCTCAACGCGCTGCTCTTCACCCGCTACCGCAAACAATTGCGCCATAAACTGGCAATTCGTGCCGGCTTGGTTGCCTTGGCCGGGATCGCCGTCCTGGCCGCCTTCAAGCTGTTCAGTAATGGCCGGCTGCCGGTGAAGGACCTCACGGAGGTCTACGGCTTTCTGTTCTTCATTATGTACTTGGCCTCGTTTGGCCGGCCAATCGTGCAAATGTTATTCGTCAACTGTGACGCGGCGATGCTGTATTATCCATTCTATCGGCAGCGCCGCACCATCCTAGCCGGCTTCTTTTACCGGTTCTGGCGGACTTTCCTCCTAAACAGCGGTATCGGTGCCTTAATGTTTGTCCTCTTCCTCGGACTCTATCTGGTCACGCCGGATGTACCGCCGATTGCCTTCTACCTCGTGCTCGCCCTGGAATTGCTGGGTCTTGTGCTGTTCTTCTCCTTCCATGAACTCTTCATGTACTATTTGCTCCAGCCTTTCACCGCGGATATGAACGTCGTGTCACCGCTGTATAAATTCGTTTACGGTGCCATGTATTGGGTATCCTGGATGGTATTGCGCTCCAACTTGCAAGGCTACGGCTACGCCATCGTCATCGGCGCAGCGGCCCTGGTCTACGTTGCGGTGGGCACCGTCATCATCTACTTCAAAGCCCCGCAAACTTTCCGCGTCCGAAACTAATTCTTGTGAGTGTTATCGCTTTCAGAAACGACCCGCTCGTGGTATGATATCGCTATCATAAGATGGAGGGATCATACATGACCAAAACAGCAATTGTTACCGGTGCCGGCCAAGGCATCGGCCGTGGTATCGCCTTACAGCTCGCCCAAGACGGCTTCAATATTGTCGTCGCCGATTTGAATGAAAAGACAGCGGCCACCACTGCCGCGGAGATCAAGAATCTCGGTGTCGACAGCCTGCCCCTCGTGGCTGACGTGTCGGACGAAGACGCATTTAATCAGCTCGTCGCCGAGGCCCACGAGCATTTCCCGACGATCGACGTACTGGTGAACAACGCCGGGATCGCGCAAGTCGCGACCATTGAAGAAACCAGCGCCGCTGACTTCGACAAAATCTTCAAGATCAACGTCAACAGCATTTTCTATGGTATTAAGGCCGTTGCGCCGATCATGCGCGCCCAAGGCAGCGGCAAGATCATTAACGCGGGCTCCATCGCCAGCCACCAAGGGATCGAACTGCTTGGACCATACTCCGCGACGAAGTTCGCAATCCGCGGATTGACCCAAGCCGCAGCGCAGGAATTGGCGAAGGACCACATTACCGTCAACGCCTACGCGCCAGGGATCGTCCTCACCCCGATGTGGGATCTCATCGACAAGCGGATGAGCGAGATCCACAATGTGCCCATCGGCGCCTCCCGGGATAAATTTATCGCCGGGATCGCGCTGGGCCGCGGCGAGACGCCGCAGGACGTGGCGGGCTTAGTTTCCTTCCTGGCCAGTGAGAAATCTGACTACATTACCGGCCAAACGATTATTGTTGACGGCGGGATCAATTACTCTTAATTCAGGATTCTGAGTGACCGGACAGGGTGTGCAGCGATGGCTGCATACCCTGTTTTTCTTTAATCATCTGTCAATCTATGCCATAATTGAGCAAGCATTTATATCGTGGCTTTTATAGAAAGGACTTTTGCAATGAATCCTCGACCCATTTATTCGAACAGCCGTCCTGTCAGTGTTACTGCCTTCTGGCGCTGGTGGTTCGTTGTCCAAGGCAGTCTGCTTACTGCTTGGTCTCTGGCCACGATCGATTCCCACGTCAAAGCCAGCTATATCGTCTTAGGGGTGATTGCTGGGATTATTGAGGGCATCCTGCTTCTTCTGAGCACACTCCGGGTCCCCCGCAACATCCTAGTCCGTTTTCTCTTTGCACTTAACGTTCTATTGCAGATAACGGCCTATCCGCTCATCGTTGCCTTAGGCGTGAATAATTTACTGCTGCACGCTGGAATTACCCGTCCCTTAATAGCGTCGCTTGTGATGATTGTGATCACTGTGCTCGTTATCGTGATTCATATCCCGTATGCCATGGCACTATTTGCCCCGCTCAATAACGGTTGGGCGCAGAGCATCGCAATGATTTATGGGTTTGCCTGGATCGTCGGCGGATCGCAATTCATGATGGGCAAGGTAAATAAAAATGTTTACTCGCATATCTGGCGGGACCTGCTGAACACGGGGGTATACGGCGCCATCCTCTTTGTTGTCGTGGGGGCCATCGCAATGTATCAGTGGGGCTACCGCGGTCCTAGTTGGCGTTTCAACCCGCTGGCTCAGCCTTGGATTCTGGCTCTGCTAGCCGCATCTTGCCTGCTTTTTCTTGGTTGGAACACCTTCACGAATCCTAATTCATTCCGCAGTTTGTATACTTGGGAATTCCACCTCAAATCAGTCACTTTTTACTGGTTTGCCCAAGGGTTAGAGCCAGGTATCGCTGAAGAGTGGTTGTGGCGATATATTATCTTGGCCCTTCTGCTTACCGGTCTCCGCAAATCGCGCTGGCAAATTCCAGGTTCCGTCTTTCTCACCGGCCTGCTCTTCGGCCTTTGGCATGCCACGAACGCCCTTGGCGGCGCTCAGGGTGTGTTAGCCACAGCGGTGCAAATGCAATTTGCCATGATCAGCGGTTGGTTCATGGCAGCCCTCTACCTCTATTCAGGCAGCTTCAGCGTCCCGATGATCTTCCACGCATTGATCGATATCCTGGCCATGATGGCCACTGGCTCGATTGTTTCCACTGCCCCAACGCGCAATGAATACATTTGGAGCACCGTCACGGAATGCACTCGGCCCTGTCAAGTTGACAGATGAAATACTATAAAGTTTTGTCTGTTCCTAAATGGCTTCATTCCAGTATTCATCTGGGGTGAGGCCATTTCTTTGTGCTGAACGATTGTGGTGGTTGAAGTACTCGATACCTTCCTCAACGAGCTGTGTTAACTCGCTCACCGTCTTCGCCATTGGATGGCGATCCATCCACCGGAGTTTGAACTCATTCCACCAGCGCTCCATTGGTGCGTTGTCGTACGGTGTACCTGGTCGTGACATGCTGCGCTTAACGTTGAATTGGTTGAGGTACTGATTGAACTGACCAGACGTGTACGCTGAACCGCGGTCTGTGTGAACCAACGGGTGAACATCACCAGCGGCCGTGAATGCCCGCTGGAAGGTCTGGATCTCTGCGGCACTGGTCTCTGTCTCACTAAGGTTAGAAGATAGTAGCCGCCGGCCATACAAGTCTAGGACGCCGCTAAGGCGCATCTTGTACTCACCGTTCACCCCATAGGTCAGCTCTGTCGAATCGGATAACCAGGCCTCATTGGGCGCTGATACATCGAAGTTTTGATTGAGCACATTGTCCTGCAGGTACTGTTCGGCCTGCTTAACGCGATTGTGTCGTTTGCGCCGGATCTGACATCTGATGTTCAGCGCGCGCATCACGCGTCTTACTTGCTTGAACGTGACCGGAAAGTCGATCAATTCGTCTTGCTGTAAGTTGACCAAGATGTTGCCGGCTCCAATTCCCTGGTAGTGAAAATCGAACCAGTATTGAACGCGTTCTTTGAGTAGTCGATCATGAGATTCCCATACGGTCTCTTCACGATGCAGCCACTTATAGTAGGCCTGACGCGTGACCCCAACGATCTTCAATAGCTTAGTGATGCTGCCGTGGTTCCCTTTACTGACTTCTCTTATTGCGCAGTAAGCCAGTTTACGTTGTTCATTCACCCCTTGCGCTGAAGTTCCAGCAATTTTTTTGCAAAGCTCTCCACCAGTTCCTTGTCTGCCAACTCTGCCTTTAACTGACGTACTTCCAGCTTGAGCTTATCGACCTCAGTCATATCGCTGACGTCCTTGTGGTGGCCACGGTTATCGACAAGTGCTTCATAGCCACCATTTCGGGCCTTTAAGACCCAAGAACGGGCTTGTTGGTAGGACACCTGAAAGTGCTCAGCGGTCTCGGTGTAAGAGTGTTTGCCCTTGGTCACAAACTCGACGATTTCGATTCGTTCATCGAAGGTGGTTTTTCGACTCATGGTGGGGACCTGCTTTCTTGACGGTGAGGCTGTCAGAGGTTTATCCCCATTATACTTGGAAACCCAATCCTTTACTTGAGTTGCCCCGCGTAATCCATACTTGATGGCCAGGTCAAGAGCTGACCCTTCACCGTTTAGGAAAGCTTGGACTACCTCCAGCTTGAGAAGTTCTGAATAGTGATTATTTGTCCGGGCCTCTGTCAACCCGTTCAGCCCGTCACGCTCATACCTGGCGTGCCAGAGCTCTAGGGTATGTGAAGCAATATGATGTTGTCGTTCAAACGTTTGGCAGGAAAGCCCTGACTGTTGATATTCAGTCAGTATAGCGAGCTTCTCCTCGGCTGTGTGCTTTGATCTGGGCATACTAAAATCCCTCCATGATTACCAGATGAATTATTGTATTTCATCTGACAACCACAAAGGGACTATCGCAGAATTGGTTTTCGTCGCCATATCAATCTGGCTCCTCACCGGCAAGCGCCGTACGGCCATGCAATGGACCGTGGACAATATCGTGCCCGGCAATCCCCTGCATTTCGCCACACCGTTTGTTGGGTAAGACTTTGCGAGAAATCAACGGGAGTCCCGCCACCCAGTAATTGTTATACTGGACCTGTAACTACTTAAGGAGGCCATCATTCATGAAAGTTCTTGTTATCGGTGCGCACGGCAAAGTCGCTCAGCATCTGATTCCGAAACTGGTTAAAGCCGGACATACCGTGTATGGCGGCATTCACAATCCCGCCCAGGATGCCACACTGACTAACCTCGGCGCGACCCCCGTGCCGTTCGATCTGCTCGGGCCCATGGATAAAATGGTGCCTGTCCTACAAACTGTCGACGCTGTTGTCTTCAGTGCCGGCGCTGGTGGTCGGGGTTACGACCAGACGATTCTGATCGACCTTGATGGCGCAGTCAAGTCCATGGAAGCGGCCAAAGCCGCCGGTGTCAAGCGCTATGTCATGGTCAGCTCCGCTGCCAGCAACGATCGGGCCACTTGGGGCACGGCGATCCGGCCATACATGGCGGCTAAATTCTACGCCGATCGGGAATTGGTCCGCACCGGCCTCAATGAAACCATCATTCGCCCCGGCCGGCTGACTGATGATCCGGAAACGGGTCTTTACCAGCGCGGCATCAGTCCAACAGCCACGGATATCACCCGGGGCGATGTCGCCCAGTTTATCACAGCGGTGCTGGCTGATCCGGCGACGATTCACCAAGCCTACGACATCGTTAACGGCCAGCAGAACATTGCTGAATTACTCAACTAAGATAACTCGCGGATGCAAAAAATCGACGCCCAGCGTCGATTTTTTTATACATATTGCTGGTTACAGAAATCCGCCCAATCCGGCTTCGGCTGCCCCTGGGCCAAGGCCGTCTGAATCGCCGCAAAATAATGTTTCTTGCGCTGAATCTGCAGGTAATTAGCCTGCAGCTCCGCGATCTGGTGCTGAATCCGCGTATCGACTTCGTCCAGCAGTGCCACTGTTTTCGCCACGTCTTCCTGGCTCTCCGTGTAATGGAAAAACTCCTGCAATTCCTCCAGGGACATCCCCGCGTTCTTGTAGCAGCAAATCGCCCCTAACCGGTTCAGCAGGGCGTCTGTATACACCCGGTGACCGCCCTGACGGGGCACATTGTACAGTAAACCCAAATCTTCGTAATAGCGCAGTGTGGACGGCCGCATGTGGTATTTTTCGGCGACCTGACTAATTGTGTAAACAGCCATGATTTCCTCCTTGACTTCAAGTTAGCTTGAAGCGTTATGCTGAGTGTATCAATTCAAGGGAGCGGATTCAATGGTTTACTTAGCAAATGATAAACGCTACGACACAATGGTTTACAACCGCGTGGGCGCCAGCGGTTTGAAAGTTTCGGCGATTGCCCTGGGGCTGTGGAATAATTTCGGCAGTGTGGACCCGTTGGCGACGCAAAAAGCGATCCTGCACCAAGCCTTCGACCTTGGGATCACCTATTTCGACTTGGCCAATAATTACGGCCCAGTACCGGGCAGCGCCGAAGAAAACTTCGGCCGGATCATGGCTGACGATATGAAGCCCTACCGGGACGAAATGGTCATCGCCAGCAAGGCCGGGTATTACATGTGGCCAGGTCCCTACGGCGACTGGGGCTCTCGCAAGAGCATCATCGCCAGTGCCAACCAGAGTCTGCAACGGACCGGCTTGGACTACTTCGATATTTTCTATACGCATCGGCCGGATCCAGATACTCCTGTGGAAGAAACCGCTGAGGCGCTGGATCAACTAGTCCGCGAGGGCAAAGCGCTGTATATCGGTATTTCTAACTACAGCGGCGCCCAGACGAAGGCCATCGCTGCGATCTTCAAAGAGTTGAAAACACCGTTTATCATTCATCAGCCGCGCTACAATATGTTCGATCGGCACATTGAGCAGGACCTCTTCCCGGTACTGCGCGCGGAGAACAAGGCGGCCGTCAGCTTCAGTTCCTTGGCTCAAGGTCTGTTGACGGATCGCTACCTGCACGGAATTCCCAAAGATTCCCGCGCGGCCAAGTCCACCATTCCATTCCTGCACGAGGATCAGGTGGAAAAGACCCTGAGTACCGTCAAACAACTGAACGCCATCGCGGCCAACCGTGGGCAGAGCCTGGCGCAAATGGCCCTGGCCTGGAACCTGCGGGAACCAGAAATTGCCAGCGTCCTGATCGGTGCCAGCCGGCCGAGTCAGGTCGTCGACAACGTGCAGGCCTTGGACCACTTGGCTTTCACAGCGGACGAATTGCACCAGATTGATACCATCCTGGCCGAGCAAGCCAAATAATCCCATACACGAAAAAATCGGCACTGTCAGCTCTCGCGAGTCAACAGTGTCGATTTTTTCGATTATCCATAAACTGTCCAATCTATTCCGTTGTCGATCGCACACGCAATCAACCGGTGATCTGCTTCGGACGATTTACAAAGTACCACGGGTTCTGCCCGCCACAGCACATAGCCGTCAGTGGCAAGTTCACCAATTGATCCAATGGGCGACCAGCTGAACCGGAACGTGAAGATTCATTTTATTGAATCTCAATGTTGCGACCAGTCTCCTTAGATTCAGTCAACTTGGGCAGAGTGACAGTTAAGACACCCTTCTCAAAGTCAGCCTTAATGTTCTTAACATCAACATTCGGCAGTTGATAGCTCCGGCTCATGGTGCCGCTGGAACGTTCAGACATCAAGACGTTGCCGTTCTTGTCGGCGTGATCTTCAACATCATTCTTGTGCACATTGATGCTCAGCACATTATCGTGGTAATTGAGCATAATATCATTCTTATCAACATCAGGGATGTCAACCCGAGTGATATAAGCGTCCTTAGTCTCCTTAACATCAGTCAGCAGTCCATTGACGGCTGTTGAGCTGATGCTGGGCTCTTCCCAATCGCCAACGATCGGGTTAAAGAACCGACGCGCTAAGTTGTCAAAGAACGTATCGTTCATCAACGCATTGTTGCGACGAGTCATCATATCAGTAGCCATAATAGAAAACTTCCTTTAGTTTTGGATTTAGAACGCTGGTTGAAGGGGCTGATCGCTCAACTCCTTTTCCCTCGCTCCATCTATAATGTAACACCTTTTAGCATTGATGTTAAGTGTTTGCCAGAATTGGTTTAATTACTTTTGAGACACCGCTTTTGCCCGCTGTGTCAAGATGAATCACTTGGTCATAAGGGTCTTGAACCATTGCGGGGACTTGGTGCCCGACCTCGATCAGTGCCTTGGTCCGGTTAAGAGTTCCTGGCGCACTTGCGTTACCTAACAAATTACAACTGTTTTTAAGGCGATAGCCTGTTCGCCTCACTTCTTGTATAATGGAGGCATCTATTGAAAGAAGGTGAGCATCATCGCTGTCGTCATGTCGAAACCACTGAAGGATCTGCTGCTGGCCAGCAACCTGGGGTTGAATAAGAATCACCCGCTGGCCGGCTGGAATGTGCTGACGATCCTGTACCACGACGGCAGCAGCAGCGGGGTGCCCATTACGTTAGACTTTCTCACCCGTCGCTACAACGAATCCTATTTGGATACGGAAAACGACGAAGCACCAATTTCAGACAATATCTTAAAAACAGTCCTGGACGTTCTTAGCCAGCAAGCACGGCTGATTGAAGCATCCGCCCGCAAGATTCGGGCCCGAAGTAAAAATGGACTGTACACCACGCGTACGTCCTATGTTTACCGAATCACCAGCAGTGGGATTGAGTACGTGAAGATGATGCAGCGGGTACTGGATGCTGAAAGTACGATTACCGCCAACACCAACCGAATTCAGGAATACTGTGTGCTGGTGGTCAAGCTCAGCCAGAATCCAGACACCACCGGCGATACCGCCCTTTTTAATGATTTTCAAAACATGATCAGCGCCTACGATGATGTGATGAACGGCATGCATAAGCTGGACGATGATCTTGATGAGCTGGCGAACGATATTGCTTTCAATCATGGCAGCGCGGAGGCCAAACACCTGCAAGGAATGCTGAACGGTAAAGCCATTCCGGCCTTTAAAATGATGCTGATGCAGGGTGCGCGGATTCAAGCCCTCGCCCATGATCCGGCCTTCGCTGGCGATGTCGCCCGCTCCCAGCAAGGCACCGATGATTTGGATGCCGCTAATGCCGTCCGCGACCAGGATAAACTGCTGACCCGCTTCACGCGTACCCGGGACTATGTGCGCCGTCAGCTGGCCAAACTGGCACTCAGTGTCGACCCCAGCACCAGTGCGATCGATAGCAGTCTGGATTCCATTTATCTGGTTTTCCATACGATCCTGGGTGCCATCAAACTGCTCAGTGAAGAATATGAACACATCCAAGGCCAAACGGTCGACGTGAAAGCACTGACCGCCCAAATTGACGGCCTGCTGACCCATTACCAAACCCTCCAGGTCTACACCAACCTACCGCGCCATTTACCCGCCGACCGGGAAATCGAAGACCCGGAGGACCTGCTGGACGCGTCCACCATGGGCCCGGTGGCCTATACTGCCACCAGCAGCCCCAGGTCCATCGCCACCGCGGCCGACAACCCGGTGGTCGCGCAGGACACGTATCCTGCTGCCGACGATCAAGCCGCTTTAGCCGAGTTTCAACGGTTGGTGATGCGATCGACCACCCATGCCGTGGTGGATCACGACCTGAATTTCACCACCAGCACCGCCCGGGACGAAGTAGTCCGGCTTTACGCCGCCACCGGCTACACGAGTTATGCCAGCTTTGCCCCCTTCGGTCGCCCGGTGCAAGCGGCCCGCGCTCTGCCTGACACTGGCCCCATTCGCCTGCACTGTGCCGGCGAACAGTTCAGTGTCGTCCTGCCCAGCGGCTTTACCATTGATTTTGGTTAGAAAGGAGGCGGCCTGGTATGGCCGAATTACAAAGCAGTGAACGGTTGATCATCAACCAGCTCTTCGATCACAGCGTCTTTACCAGCACCGTCACCCCAGACATGACCCACGCCACCGTGGACGCCATCAACGCGCTGAAGCGGCCAGCCGTCCAGAAAAAGATCACCAGCTACCTCAATGACCTGGTCGGGATGGGCCCGGACAACTATCAGGAGAACCTATTATTTCTGCTCGGCCCCAACCAGCTGGACCCGGACGCCGTTCACGTACTCCTGGCCACCCTCAAAACGATTATCAATGAGCCGAATCTGCAAACCGCCGAGGCTGACCGGCTGGTGGTGGCGGAGAAAATCGTCCGCCAAGTACGCAGCGAAGTGATCAACTTAGGCGAGAAAGAGATTTACCGGCTGATCACCCGGTTGTTCGTGGACCGCTTGGGCCTGCTTACACCGGACCAAATCGACGGCCCGCTGCCAGACCAGACCGAGTTCGTCACCGAATATTGGGATGTCAGCCCGGATTTCACGGCCGTGGCCAAGTGTCTGGTGGATGCCTTGATTGCTGAGCAGACCCCGCCGCAACTGACCCAGAGTCAGCAGGTGAACCGAGAACTCCTGCTGCACCGCTACATGAGCCCGGATACCGCGCCTGTACTGTGGCCGGTGCTAGTAGCCAATAAACACGCCATTGCCGCCCAGTGGACCGAATTGCAGCGATTCGTCCTGGAATGCGGCAACGACTACGCGCTGCTCTTGGACAGCCAGCGCCAGCAAAGCGCGGCCATGCCCTATGTCACAGCGCTGGCTGTGGCCAATTCACTGGGGGTGGGCATCCCGGCGGCTGATTTAAATGGCCGGATTCACCAGATTGCCCAGCAGTTGTATCCGCATAAAGATATCTCGGTGTCTGATGTCAAAACCGCCTTGAACGACAACGCACTGATCGAGCACCAGCAAGACTTTATTAGTCCCACCCCACTGGTGCAGCGATTTGCCGTCCGGACAGACGATGAAGGAGATTGGCAATGAATTTACCTGAGCATTTGACTCCAGTCAGTTATCATTTACGCCATTTCAACAAATACGACACGCTGGACTTGCCGGCGTCTGAGAACGGCAACCTGACCATTATCGGGGAAAACGCGGTGGGCAAAACAACACTGGCCAACTGCTTCTTCCCCATGCTAATCGATGGGGCCATTTCCACGCCCTCGTTCAATGCGGCGAAAGGCACCGAAAACGTTTCGCAAAACGCCACCGCCCGCAATAGCGCCCGGGATACCCGCACCTTCGCCAGCATGCTGCTGGGCTGGGGCAGCGGCGCCATGAAAGTCCGGACCGGGTATACCTATATGGTGCTCCGCTCTGTTCACCGCCAGGTCATTCTGGGCCTGGGTGCCCACCGGGCAGACGGCGATACTCGTCAACCCACCTGGTGGTTCGCCGTCGTCAGCGATGATCCGGCTGCCCCGGTACCGCTAACCACCACCGACGCTGCTGGTCAGTGTCTGAGTAAGACTGATTTTATTCAAGCCAACGCTGCGCTGGGCGATACTTTCCATCTTTTCGACACCGCGTTGGATTATCGTGAATACATTGCTGTCCATATTTACGGCTTCGCCAGCGGCGAAACCTTGGGCAAACTGGCCAACGTCTATCGGTTATTGGCCTCGCCCATCTTAACGTCCGGTAACGCCAAGTTTTCGCCCATTCGCAACGCGCTGAAAAATGCCCAGGAGGGGATTGACGACCAGGTGATCCAGTCCGTGGCCAACAGCCAGCGGGAGGTCAATCAGTATAATGGTTTGCTGGACCGGATCAAAACCGGCCAAACCCGCCTGACCCGGATGAAGGAAACTATCTTTTGGGGCAACCTGAACCATTTGCAAGAGCTCATCCTGTCTCGTTACAGCGAAGCCCATGGCGACTATGAAAAAGAGAAAGAGAAGCGCGCTCAGGCCGAAATTCAGGCGCGCCAGTACACGGACCAGTTGCAGCTGCTGGCAGAAAACCTGGCTGCCAGTGAGCAGGAACTGGCCAAATTACGGGACGCCCAAGCGGAGCAAAAGACGATCATTGAACGCCGCCACCAGTATGCTGACCAGATCACGCTGGAGAAAAAGCGGCTCAAAGACTACCGCGCTCGGCTGGACCAGTTAGCCACTTTGCACACGCAGCAAACGGATATCCAAGCCCAACTGGCCGCCGTTCAAGCGGATCAGGCGGCACTGCAAAAAGAACAGCTCAGTCCGCTGCAAACCACGATCAGTACCCACGCCGCCCAGTTGCAAGAGCTGGCCAAGGCCATCGCCCAAACTGAATTGGCCGCCGTCGTCCAGCACATGGCGGCGTATTTGCGGCATCTGAAAACCCAGCGCAACCAGTACCAGCACCTGACTGAGACCATGGCGCACCTGAATCAGGACGTCGCCATTGTCCACACCATGCAAGACGCCATGGGTACCAGTATTGATCGCCACGTGACCGGCCCGCTGACCAGCCGCTCCCGCACCGCCCTGCACCAGGACAACGAAGCCATCCATGAACACGGGGCCGCTCAGATGAGCGACCAATTTCAAGCGCTGAAGGATCAACAGCAGCAGCTCCTGGCCGCCCATCCCGATTTGAAAGTAATTCTGACTCATCCGGCCTTAGTTGACCAGCTGACCACAGCGCAAAAGGCCCTGGCTGGCCTAGCCGACCAATTTGCAAAACTGACCCGCCAGCAAGCCACCCTGACCGACCACGCCCAGAGCAAGGCCCAGGAGATCCAAACCGTCCAGCAGACCTTAGACCCGAATTTCGACGAAGCCGCGGTAGTTCAAACGATCACTGAGGCCCAGGCTAACTTGGACCGGCTGATCGTGGACGCCGAGCTGGATAAAAAGCTGGCCACCGCCGAACAGGCCCACCGCAAGCTGACTGACGCAGAACATAACGCCACGCGTCAAAAGAGTATCGCCGAAGGCCACGCCCAATCCGCGGCAGCTGCTGCGCAGGAACAGGCGGCGGAGCTGCATCGCTTGGCGGAGCGGATCATCCCGTCCCTGCACACATTGGCCCCCTATGCACCAGAGGGGGTGACCCTGAAGACGATTGAGGACACCATCGCCTTTGTCACTGAAAACCGGGTTCCTGTTCGTACCAACAGCTACGCCCAAGTCACCAGCCAAATCAGCAAGCTCATCCACCGCAACGACCGCAACGGCATTGACCGCAACGCTCTGGACGTGTTATTTGAGGAGCGCAATCATCCCGACATTGCCAGCGCCATGCGCCAGCAGCGGTCAACGGAAGACAACGGCTTGACGGTGGTCGCCTTTGACATCAACGCGGCTCTGGCCATCCTGGCCACAGACCGAGCCGGTGTGGAGAAATCTCTGGCCCAGCGCAAAGAAGGCAACAACTTTGCCCAAACCGCCTACCTGGGCGCAGCTGTTCAACGAATCACCGCCCAGTACCAAGCCATCGCCGATTACAACGCAATGCTCACCCAAGGAGCTGGGCAAAATAACAGTATCCGCCTGCGTATCACCCTCACGCCGGACACTGTCACCCCGGCCGTTATCGCCGAAGCCCGCGATCCCCAGCAGGACGAGCGGCCCCATCTGCTGGCCGAAATTCAGAAACGGTTAGAGAAATTGGCCAATGACGCCGCTGTCTCCGACGACGAAGCCGCCTTCCAAGCCGCCGCCCGGGACCTGCTCGATACCCGCCAGTGGTCCAACTTCAACGTCGAGATCCACCGCCGCCAAAGCGCTCCGGATGATTACGAAGTCGTGGATGATAAATTCGTCCAATCCGGCGGTTCTGGCGCAGAAAAAGCCCAGGCGATGGTGCTGCCCTTGCTGCTGGTGCCCAAAATGGTCCTGCGCCAAGCCCAGCAGGACGACGCCCCCTATCTGGTCATGTTCGATGAATTTGCGGACAAGCTCGACCCTGAAACGGCCAAGTCTTTCGTTAATACCATTGCCCGTTTCGGCTTCTGTTTCATCGCCACCATGCCCAATGGCGCGCAAAACAAAGTGCTGGCCGATGGCGTTGACAATATCGCCTATACCGTCCTGGCGCCGAGCCAGCAAGACGACGGCCAATTCCATAAAAATCGTGTCGTGCCAGCCCTGATCTGGCGCCAGGAGCCGCGCCAATGAGCCGTTACCAAGAAGCCTACACTCGGGTCACTGGCCGGCCGGCTCCGGCAGCCGCCGCCACGCTGGATACGCTCTTTGACCAAATTGCTGCTGGCAAAACGCTGCCGCCCAAAGCCCAGCAGGCCGTCGCTCTGGGCTTGACGGCCCATAGCCTCAACGACGCAAAAGAAAATCCCGGGCTGTTCGACTATTACCGCTGGGTGCTCACCCACTGTTTCGCAGCTAAGCAAATTAACGAACTGACTGCGAAACTCATCGGCATGGCCTTCACCAGTGCCAATATATTCCAAACCGACCTGCCCCAGCCGATCACCCTGAACCCCTGGCAGATCCAGGCCATGCTGGCCTTTCCCTTGGCCGCGGCCAAGGCCGTGGTGATCGAAAACAACGGCGTCTTCGCTCTGCTCCACCAGCACCACCCGGATTGGCCGCTGATCGTCCAATCCGGCAACGACTTCAACCCCGCCTATGTGCAGCTTTTACAGCGGCTAGAGAAGCGGGGCGTCCGGTTTGCCTACATCGGCGACCTCGACAGCCGCGGCATTCAAATGGCAGACCATTTCTACACCCAATTGCAGCAAACGCCCATTGAGACCGTCACTGCCCTCCAACCGCCGGTGGTTGTCGCCCGCTGGGTCACGCTGTACGGCAAACCGGATACCCACCGCACCCGGTCTCTGACCATTCAGCATCCGATTTATCAGCAGGAGTTGGCTACGATTCACTTGCAGGGAAAATTCGTCGAACAGGAACAACTGATTGATGACTACGAGCGTATGATTCCGGCTTGGTTGGCCAACTAGTCAATCTGCCCCTTAGACTGGAGGAATTCTGCATGCGGACCCATTACACACCAGGCCAAATCTTGGGCCTTATTTTCGCGGATATTATCGCTGTGAGCTATCTGCCGTTTACGCCCTTTTGGAAAATCGGCTTGAGTTTGGCCTGCTTGTTCTTAATCAGTATGGGCGTTGTTGCTCTGCCCCAATACCGCACTGTCATTCAGCAAGTAAAGCAGCATAACGGATGGCAAATAATTACGGTTCTGGCTTTGCTGGCACTTTTACTCATAATTACTTTGGATTGGCAAAACACGGTATTCTCTTGGCTAATCAATCTGGCAATGAGTTTGTTTATCATTTGGGGCGGTATCCTTGCACTCATTCATGGTGTCGACGTCCACAAACCCAATGCCCATTAAAAACGCTGATGTTCAAAAACTAGCATACCTGATTTGATCGTCAATCCAGGTATGCTAGTTTGTTTGGTCCATCATTTATTTAGTCGTTGACGAATTTTTATTTCCCTGTTAATCAGCACAATGGGAACGATTAAAATGGCCAGCAGTGTCCCAGTAATAACCATCACCTGGGCATTGCCAACCGGCATCAGCCGGAACAGTTGGTACCCGCAAATTGCCATGGCAACAATGAATACCGCAATTCGTAAGATGACCATTTTGATACTGTGCTTATTACCCATCAGAAATAACAACACAATTAGTCCAGCAGAAATTGGCTCTAGCAGCATCGTCCCACCCTCTTGACCATTGATCACCCGACTCGCACCACGTCTCCTATAGTTTGTATCCATACCCAAGACGATGCAAGCTTTAAGCAATTTACTGCATTTTCACAACAATCTTTCCCCGAGCATGCCCCGCCTCGGAGTGATCCATCGCTTGTTGAAAATCCGCAAACGGCACAATCTCATCAATCACTGGTCGAATTTCACCTGCTTCCACCAATTGCGTAATCAGCGCCAACTGCTCGCCGCTCGGTTTCATGAATAAAAAGCGGTAGGCAACATGATATTGCTTCTCCCGCTTGCGAATCGCCCGGGTGGCCAGACTAAACAACGCCTGTTTCCACAAAGGCAGACCATCGGCTCGGGCAAACTTGCCGTCCGGCAAACCGGACAGCGACACGACGGCCCCACCTGGTTTAACGATTTTGAACGCCTGCAGCAGATTGTCCCCGCCCAAGGTGTCGTATACCGCATCGTAATCATGCAGCACATCGGTGAAATTCTCTTGATGATAATCGATCACCTGATCCGCCCCAAGATCCGTGACCAAGGCCCGGTTAGTGCCACTGGTGGTGGTTGCCGCGTAAGCCCCCATTAATTTAGCCAGCTGAATAGCGAATGTGCCAATACCGCCAGAACCAGCTTGAATCAAAATTTTCTGGTTGGGCTGCAACTGCAGCATATCGTGGAACGCCTGATAGGTGGTAAGGCCTACCAACGGCAGCGCCGCGGCCTCCGGATAGCTCAAATTCTGGGGCATCTGCGCGATATCCGCCTGATCCACCGCCAGATACTCGGCAAAAGTACCAATTCGTGATTTCCGCGGGCGGCCATAAACCGCATCGCCAATCTTGAAGCGGGTGACACGGCTGCCCACTTGTACGATCTCACCGGCAAAGTCGCTGCCCAAGATCAGCGGCATCTGGTATTTAAGCAGCATGCGGACAGCACCGTCGCGCGTTTTGAAATCAATTGGGTTGATGCTGGCAGCGTGGATCGCCACCAGCACGTCACTAGACCCTGGCGTCGGAATCGGGACTAGTACCCGGTCGAGTTGTTTCTGACCATAATGGTTAATCAGCATCGCCTGCATTGTATGTGGCATAAGTTGTGCTCCTTTGGTTTAATGTTTTAAACCATTGTACCCTTGACGAATCGTCGGTTCAATGGTTTAATTGTTTAAACCAATAAAACTGGAGGCAAAAAATGGCCCAACCTGATTTGCACCGCATCAAAACCGAATTCGATACCGTCCAAGAATTCTTGATTGCCGTTGGCGACGAGAAACGACAGGCCATCATCATTGCCCTGCTCCATCAGCAATCTGGTGCTGGCCTGCGGGTCCCCGATTTCACCGAGATGACCGGTCTTTCGCGCCCGGCAGTGTCGCATCACCTTAAACTATTAAAACAAGCTGGCATTATTGCTGCCCGCTCAGAGGGGACAAAGAATTACTACTACCTCTCAAATATTGCCGCATCCTTGAAACAATTACGGCAGCTTAGCGATGATATGTTAGTATTTTTAGCCGCAAAGGAGCAGAAAAATCATGGATAAAAAGAAAATACTGGTGGTGTTAACCAATACCACTCAATTCCAAGTTAAACCTGAAGCCACTGGTCTTTGGCTGAGCGAAGCCACCGAATTTGTCATGGATATGCAGGCTGCTGGCTATACTGTGGACTACGTGAGTCCTCGGGGCGGGTATGTCCCGATTGATCCCCGCAGTTTGAAATATGCTGACGCCCAAGCGATGGCGATGTATCGCGATCCGAATTTTCAAAAACGGGCCCTTACTGCCTCCTTGGCCCCCGACCAGGTCCATGCCGAAAACTATCTCGCCATTTATTACACCGGTGGGCACGGCGTGATGTTTGATTTCCCTGATAGTCACCCCCTCCAGGAAATCAGCCGGACAATTTACCGCCAGGGCGGCTACCTCACCTCCGTATGCCACGGTATCGCCGGCTTGCTGAATCTGCAAGACGATGCTGGTCAGTACCTGATTGCCGGTAAACACATCACCGGCTTCACCACTACGGAAGAAATTCTCAGTAACAAACGCCGGCTGGTCCCCTTTCTCAACGAAAAGGCCGCTCAGGAACGCGGCGCCATCTTCCAGAAAGTCCGGGCCTTCAAGCCCTACGCCGTCACCGACAACCGCATCATCACGGGCCAAAATCCTTGGTCCCCCCACGCTGTGGCCCAAGCCTTGCTCAGCGCAACAGCTGGTTAACCACTCACTCTGACCCGAGTTAATGATTAATTAATATCCAGTTAACGCCCCGCTTAACAGTCCCCCGGTATGCTGGAGACAGTTAAGAAAGGAGCTGATCGGTAATGCCCACCACAGCCTTACAACTCAGCGACGTTACAAAAAAATTCGGACGGCAAACTGTCCTGAGCAACATCAATATGACCATTCAACAGGGGGATATCTACGGCCTGATCGGCGAAAACGGCGCCGGTAAAAGTACCTTGATGCGTCTGATCACCGGCCTGTCACCGCTGCGCAGCGGCCAGATCATGCTGCTGGGCGCAAGCCGCAACCAAGCCGGCTACAATCAAGCGCTGCAGCGCATCGGCACGATTATCGAAAGTCCCGCCCTCTACCCGCATCTAACCGTCTACCAAAACCTGATGGTCAGTGCCAAGCAAAAGGGGGTGGCCAACCGCCAGGATGTTTTGGCCACGATTCAATTTGTCGGTCTCACTGAAAAAACCAAAACCAAGGCGAACCGCCTATCCTTGGGCCAGCGGCAACGCTTAGGGCTCGCCATCGCCCTGCTCGCCCAGCCTGACTTTTTAATTCTGGACGAACCGATCAACGGCCTAGACCCCATGGGCATCATCGAGATTCGGGATTTGCTGCATCGTTTGAACACCGAACAGCAAACCACGATCCTCATTTCCAGCCATATTCTCACGGAACTGTACCAAGTTTGCACCCGCTTCGGCTTCATCCACCGCGGCCGCTTGATTCAGGAAATCACTAAGCCCGCTCTGGACGCGGCCAGTCAATCCGGCATTATTCTCCACGTAGCCGACGTCAACGCCGCTTCTGAGGTACTGGACGCCCAGCATATCAAGCCCTTCAACGTGATGAATAATCACCAGATCATCATCTATAACAACACCCTGGATACCGGTGAAATCAACTACCAATTGAACCATGCCGGGGTGCGGGTGGATGACATTCAAACGCAATCTGGTTCGTTGGAAACTTATTTCACCACGCTGTTGCAGAAAGATGATCAGAAAGGCGGTGCGGCCTCATGATGCGCATTTTCAAGAGTGATCTCTATCGCTTGTTTCATACCACTGGTTTCTGGCTGACCCTCGTGGTCACCCTGATCGCGGCAGTGGTTTCAGCCGCCAACAAGGCGATCGGCGGGATCACCATGGGCACCTCAGCCTTAGAAAACATGGCTGCCCCGAATTGGACCGTCTATAATACGGCCCGGTATCTGTCCTTTAGTACAACATATCTGCCCTACGTTTTTATCGGCCTCTTCGTCATTCTGATTGGTTATGAATTCAGTCAGCAAACGTACAAAAATACCCTGACGGCCGGTATTGGCCGATGGCAATTTATCATCAGTAAGAACCTCACGCTGCTGCTGACTGTTGGCGTGCTCATCGCCCTGTTCTTCTTCAGCGGTGTTTTGACCTCCGCCATTGCTGGCCGGCCAATGGGGGCCGCACTGGGTAAAATAATCAGCCGGATCCTGCTGTACACCGGCTCCCAGCTGGTGGGGATCGCCGCCGTGTATGCCTTAGCGACAGTACTGCTGGTTCTGTTTCACAGTACGGTGATCGCCGCCGTCTTTATCGTGGTTTTCCCGCTGTTTGTACCGGGATTAAACACTTTCGTTCACTGGTCTTGGCTGAAGTACATTGATTTCCTCTCCACCAGTCAAAACCTGACTGCTGGTATTCTCAGCAATCAGACGCTGGGCCGCTTTATTCTGGTTTCTGTCCTCACCACCATTATTGCTTGGCTGGCGAGCGCGCTGATTTTGAAGAACCAGGAACTTTAACCGCCAGCTCGGCAGGAAAAGTGAGTTGCACCACAAACCGCCGGCTCGTCGATTGGGCCACCGAAGCAGTGCCGCCCAACCGCTGGACCAGGGTTTGCATGATATTCAGCCCCAGCCCGCTGCTGTGCGCCGTTTGCTGGGCCGTCGCGAAGCGCTGCAGCAGCGCTTGAACGTCAGGAATCGGTTGGGCCACGGCGTTAGCAAAAGTGAACTGAATCGTACCGGCCGCGGCCCGCTCTCCCGTGATGGTTGGCTGACCAACCCCATAGGCTAAGATATTGCCGATCAAATTTTGAAACACTCGGCTGAGCAGCCGTTCATCCGTCCGCATGGTCAGCGCTGGTGCTAATTGAATGTCCGGCATCAGCTGCTTGGCGGTGAACGTATCATAGTAGGTCAGCAGCAGCCGGCCCAATAGGTCTGTGACATTCACCGGCTGCAGCGTCAGTCCTTGGGTCGTTTCCTGCAGCAAGCTGAAATTCATCAAGGTATCCACATAGTGACTGACAGTCGCCAGGCTGTCGGCCACTTTTTGCGTCCGCGTCTGATCGGCGGCCGCCGCATTTTTTTGCACCAGCTGGTTATATCCCGCCGCGATCGCCAGCGGCGTTTTGATATCGTGCACCAAATTAGTCATCAGCGCGCGCACCCGGGCGTCCTCCTGCTGGCGGGTCCGGAGCAATTGCCGGGTCGTATCCAAGGTCGTATTGATCTCCTGGACCAGCGGTCGGTGCACCGCCAGAATGGCGGTTACTTTGGCATTCGTATCCGTTTGATTAATGTGCACTAATTCCCGGCGAATCCGGCGTGTATCAAGCAGCAGGACCAGGACCCAAATGGCTAAGCCGATACTGAGCACCGCCAAGAAAATTGTCATTGGCCCGCCTCCCCAGTCGGCGCAAAGCGGACCCCCAGGCCCCATAAAGACTGAATATACTGGGGGCCATCCGGCTGATTGATTTTCTTGCGCAAATTGCTTAAATGGACGGCCAGTGTATTTTCGCCGCCGATGTACGGTTCGTGCCAGACCGCAGTATACAGATCGGCTTTGGGGAAGACCTGGTGGGGATGGCCCGTAAGCAGCTGCAGGATGGCATATTCCTTTTTGGCCAAGGGGAAAGACTGGTCCCCGACCTGAACGGTGAAGGCGGCCGCATTCAAGGTGATGTTGCCCACCGTTAACGCAGCGTGCTGATCAGCAGTGCCGGCTGCCGTTTGGTTGCGCAGCTGAACCCGAATTCGGGCGGCTAACTCGTCCAGATCAAACGGCTTGGTCAAATAATCGTTTGCCCCGGCTTCCAGCAAGGCCACGACCTTGCCCTTGTCCTGCACTGCCGTGAGCACCAAAATTGGCACTTGACTGGTCTTGCGCACCGTTTTCAAGACGCTCTCGCCATTCACGATCGGCAGCATCAAATCCAGAATCACCAAATCCGGCGGGTCGGCCAATATCCGGGAAATCCCCGTCGCCCCGTCCTGCACATAAGTCACCGCAAACTCATCCTGCAGAGTTTCCACCAGCAGGTCATCCAAACTCTGGTTATCCTCAACCACCAATATCCGCGGCTTGCTCATTGCTGCCCATCTCCCATCTAATTGATTATATCAATTATCTGGGCGGGCCAGCCAGCCACTATGCGTTATACATCGCCGCCTGACTTTCCCATAACTGTTGAAAATAAGCCGACTGCTTGGCCAGATCATCCGCCGCGCCCATCGCTACGATCCGGCCGGCTTGCAGCATAATAACCTGATCCGCCAGGGTCGTCGCGCCGATCCGGTGGGTAATAAACAGTGACGGCTTGTGCGCCGACAGCCGCTTGATCTTGGAGAAAACCGCCAGTTCATGGATCGGGTCCAAACTGGCCGTAGGTTCATCCAGAATTTGGAACCGACTGTCGCGATAGGCCGCGCGGGCGATGGCAATTTGCTGCTGCTGCCCGCCGCTGGGTTGGAAGTTCTCCCCACTGAACCCGCCAATCGGGGTTTGCGCGCCCTGGGGCAAATGGGCAATCCAGTCAGTCAGCCCCCATTCCTGAATAATGGCCGCCAGTTTGGCCTGATCGATCGTCGTACTGCTGGCAATATTTTGATCAATGGGAATGTCGAATACTTCGTAATCCTGGAATACTGCGCTGAACAATCGGGTATACTCAGCCAGCGGAATATGCTGAATATTGGTCCCATTCAACCGAATCGTTCCCTTGGTCGGGGTATACAAGCGCAGCATCAATTTCACCAGTGTCGTCTTGCCGCTGCCGTTTTCACCCACCAGGGCCGCGACGCCCTTAAAGGGTAACGTAAACGACACGTCATGGAGGACTTCGCCCCGGTTAGGATAGCTGAAGCTGACGTGGTCAAACTGCAGCACCAATGGCGTTGAAGCCGCGGGCAGCGGCTGGCTAGCAGCGGTCTGTCGAGGCGGCTGAGAAATGGCAAACACCTGCTGGACATATTGAATCTGATTCTGGAACCGTTGCAGGTGCTGCCACGCGGCAACAAGCAGCGATACTGACGACGCAATTTGGACAACACCGGCAAACAGGGTGTTGATATTACCGATCGGCAGCAGGTGCAAATACATCTTGTACACGACCAGGGTGAAGATGGCGACAATAGCGACACTGGAAATCAGCTGGGCCACGATCTGGGAATTGTACTCAATGTGTACCAGTGTCTTATTCTGCTTCTTTTCCTCTCGCCACACGGCTTTGTACCGGGTTTGGATCAGATCGCCCATGCCCCAGAGCTTAATGGATTTGATATTGCTGTAAGTATTGACGATTTCCAGCAGAAAATAGTTCATCTTTTTCTCCAAAACCATCAGGGCCCGTATTGTCAATCTAAGTGCAACAGTTTCTAGTCCAATCCTATAAGTGGTACACAGCTTAGAGTTCCGGCATCAGTTCCGCCGCACTCCGGTAGCCCAAGATACGACGAGGCCGGCTGTTGAGTGCGTCCTGGAAGCTCTGAATATCAATGATGTCGTAATGGTGGAGTGAGCGACCTTTCGGAATAAACTCTCGTAGAAGGCCGTTCTGGTTCTCATTTGTTCCGCGCTCCCATGGTGAGTACGGATGAGCAAAGTAGACATCAGTTCCTTCTACTGAATCTAGTTGTGCGAACTCACTGCCGTT
>NZ_AUEH01000040.1 GCF_000425885.1 Schleiferilactobacillus harbinensis DSM 16991 | reverse complement strand
GAGGTACACGATAGTACAGTGGCTGCACCGTTGCTCGGTACTATTCCATTGAAGAGCGTCAATGTCCTGGCGGACAAAGCGTACGGGACGCAGGCGCTACGAGACTTCATCACGTCTCAGGAGGGATACTACACAATCCCACCCAAAAGCAATGCAGTGAACCCCTGGCCGTGCGACTTCTATCTTTACAAGGAGCGACATCTAATCGAAGGCTTCTTCAACCAGATGAAGGAGTTCAGGCGTATAGCCACACGCTATGATAAGCTCGCGCATGTCTTTCTGGGCGCGGTTTACGTTGCAGCAATATGGGTATGGCTTAAGTAATTTTCAGACACACCCTAGAATCTTGAATCGGTGGGGCATTATTTTTAAACCCTGGCATATACGCTGTGTCCGTTCCCGGTTTGGCCGGAATATCGATAATGAGCGTACTGGCGTCTTTTTTAGAATGATAAACTGGCACATCGATCGAGTTCCCCCACCAGCCCCAGAACGATTCGACTGTATATGGTTCACCGTCTACAGTATATGGATCACCCTTCTCCTCCTCTTCTCCAACAAGCTGCGTCAGCTCGTTCTCAACGTGACGTTGACTCGCAAAGATACGGGTAAAGATATCATCCATCTTGACAGTGTTCTTACCGCTAGCAAAATCGTCGGTATGGTACACCCGGCCATTAGCAAATACCGGATTATTAGCGTTCTGCAACCATGGGTTTGCATTTTGTCCTTCTTCTTTTAGAACTGCTTCCTTGCGAACAACGAAATACCCTGAGTTTTTATTGTTTGTACCTTGTCCGCTCACCAGCGCGTGGGCTTTATCCTGCGCACCGACCGGATAATACTTACGGATCTCACCACCAAGCAAAAGTGAAATGCGGTGGCGCTCACTCAGCGGATGACTATTGCCATCACCGTTACCGTGATTGCCGCCGTCAAAGAAACCGGCATAATTAAAACGGCTAATGCCGCCATTGCGATCGACTGCTGGCACGGTACTGTTTCCTTGAATCG
Organism: Schleiferilactobacillus harbinensis DSM 16991; assembly: GCF_000425885.1. Lineage (GTDB taxonomy): Bacteria > Bacillota > Bacilli > Lactobacillales > Lactobacillaceae > Schleiferilactobacillus > Schleiferilactobacillus harbinensis. The sequence continues at coordinate 26,032 of NZ_AUEH01000040.1, read as the reverse complement.
CCAGCGCCCCTTCAGTATCCGCCGAGTCAGCACTATGATTGCCGGAAAGAACAACGTTGTATAAGAAGATGTTGCCTTCATCGCCAACCTGCAGCATCCGGTCCGCCGATACGAAGGGACTGGAATTAAAGGGTGCCCCATAAGTATGCTGATGCCACTGGCTGGGATCCGCCGCCTTGACGGTTCCGGCCTGCCAAAATCCGCCCAAAAGAAGCAGCAGAATTGTCCAACAACTAAGTAGTGCCGTTCTTCTGGTCTTCATGGTGGGCCTCCTTTCTGGAATGCATGTGTATCCCTACACAACAAGCATATCGGGCTGAAAGGGGGGCTGGCAATACGTCAGGAGCGGGTTCAAAACTGCAGTTGCATTTTCATAACTAACCGACGACTGGTCAAAATTTCCCAATACATAAGGCTTTCAGGGTTATTATCTCTACTCTTCAGTTTTCAAAAAGACCACATTTATCACAAGTCCGACGAGATGAGCTGAAAACTGAAATTGATTATTAGCCAAAAACATTTGTTCGGAGAGTTGTCATTCGTTTATAATTATTTCATCGACACAGCAACATGCGTCGGCCCCTGATTAGTCCAATGTCCAGAGATTCCGAACAACACCATCAACACAAGGAGGACGTTCATGATTTTCACCTCATTATCCGACCGGGATGTGGCAGCCCTTATTCAAGCTATCAAGGAATTTCTCCGAAATTCGGATTTGCGGTTCCAATTCTCGGGCAATATAAGGACGAGAAAACTGTTGAAGACAGCTGAATGGCGCTCAATATATCCTTCATTCTTATCAAGGACGGAGAGCCTCCAAGTACAGTATTCATCTCCGATTCAGTGAGACCCATCTCTACCTGATTCGTTTATGCATCAACGGATCACGCCATCACAATTTGGACGGTACTGTTGTCGGTGTCAATGATTTACATGTCTATAAACATCATGAGGACACAGGGGATATCGAGTCATATGCCTATTCACTGGATGCAACACCGTTTTCCGATATCCAAGGACTATCTGAAGCGCTCGATAAGTTTATGGAGTATACTATCAACCACTAACTGATGCAACGCTCCAATATCTATGAATATTTAACTCGCGGCAGAAAGCGTTACGGTGTGCGTCCCGGATTTTAAGTAGTTTGATCTAACAGGACGAAAAGCTTGAAGCCCAAATATGGAACTCTCTAATATTCCATGGCGCCACTGCTGCACACTAGCCCACAACTCAATAACACGACAAAAAAACACCTCGCCACACCGGTAATTCAACCGATGCAACGGGGCGTAATTTGTTGGAAATCCTGTGAAAACGATGCGGGCGAGAAGACTCGAACTTCCATGATCAAATTGATCACAAGATCCTTAATCTTGCGCGTCTGCCATTCCGCCACGCCCGCAAAAACCTACTTGAATATATTAGCATGGATGTAAAGCCGGTTTCAAGCCCTATTTGCCGGTTAGGCGCTGATTTGGCTCATTTTCACATCCAAGCCGACTAATTCCAAGCGGTGATGGCAGCGACCGCACACGAACCGGCGGGTGTCGATGCGGCGTTGGCGGGGATACTTGGCCTGGCACTGGGGACAGATGTAAAGATAGTTGACTGTCCTATCTTCCCGGGGCGGCATGGGCGGCGCGAAGCGGCTGCCGCCAGTGGCCGCCAGTAATTTCTTAAAGTCGGCATCCTTGTGCTGATAGCCGCCGTGCAGCAAATGCAGATGGTAATGGCACAGCTCGTGTTTGATCACGCCGAGCAATTCAGGTAAGCCATAGTATTGCAGTAGGTGGGGGTTGATCTCGATGTTGTGGTCCCGCAGCCGATAGCGGCCGCCGGTCGTCCGTAAGCGCCGATTGTACAGCGCCTGATGCGTAAAGGGCCGGTGGAAGGTCTCCGTCGATACGGAACGTACCCGCGCTGTCAATTCTGCATCTGTCTGGGGTAATCTGGCCACATTGTCGCCTGCTTTCTGAAAAACTGACGCTCATTGTACCAAATATCCGCTCAGACGACAATGGAAAGCACTTCGGTCGCCAACTGCGCTGACTTGGCTTAGACTGGAGATAATACGTTCTCTGAAGGAAGGCTTGGTCCTATGAAAAAATGGAACCGCATTATTATTGGGCTCATCCTCTTGGCAATCGTCGGCTTCATTGGTTGGAGCGTCATCGCGGCTGGCCGGCAGAACAACACCCAGAAAGTCACGGCCGCCAAGGTGACACAGCAAAACATCACGGCGACGATCACGACTACCGGCACCGTGACAGCGACCCGCACAGCGAATCTCACCGGCAGCGGTTTGGTCACTGCGGTCAATGTTAAAGTGGGCGATAAGGTCTCCGCGGGGCAAATTCTGGCCACGTATAATCAGACAACGAACCTCACCGCGCCCTTTGGCGGGACAGTCACCGCCGTGAACATTGCCAGCGGTCAAGCCGATACTGCTCAGGCCACCGGCAAAGCCGCGATTACAGTAGCGGACTTGAGTGATCTGCGGGTCCAGCTCAACCTGACTAAATCGGAGGCGGCCCAAGTTAAAGTCCAGCAGGCGGTGCACCTGACGTACCTGAATCACACCTATACCGGAGATGTTGCCGAAGTGGACCCCACCGCGACGACCACCACCAGTGCGACGGGGGCGTCCACGCCGACCCTCGGGGCTCAGGTCGCTTTCGACCGGCAACCGCAAGGACTCGTCCCTGGCTTCGATATTGACGTGACGATCACCGTGGATCAGGCCAACAATGCCGTCACGATTCCACAGGAGGCCATCACCTATGATCGGAATAACCAACCGCTGGTGTATCGGATCGTCAAAGGTAAAGCGCGCCGCACAACCGTCACCACCGGTCTGCAATCGGCCACCCGCATCGCGGTCACGAAGGGCTTGCGCCCTGGTGAAACCGTGATCCTATCCCCCAGCAATCAGCTTCACGATGGAAGCGCGGTGACCACTCAATGAGTTTGATCACGATGCAGCACGTCGTTAAGAGCTACACCATGGGCGATGAGCATCTGGTGGTACTGAAAGACGTCAATCTCACGGTCGAGGCCGGAGAATTTCTCGCCATCATGGGACCGTCCGGCTCCGGCAAGTCGACCATGATGAACATTATGGGACTGCTGGATACCTTCGATAGCGGCCTGTATCAATTGCGGGATACCGATGTGACACACCTCAGCGACAATGAGCGCGCCCATGTCCGGAATAAAGAAATCGGCTTTGTCTTCCAATCCTTCAATCTGATGCCGCGGATGACGCTGTTAGAAAATGTTGCTCTGCCCATGGTCTACGCTGGCATTGGCCGGCGGGAACGACAGGACCGGGCCGCCGCTGCCCTCACCCAGGTCGGCTTGGGGGATCGGCTGGATCACCAGCCCAACGAGATCTCCGGCGGCCAAATGCAGCGGGTCGCCATCGCCCGGGCCATTGTCAACCGGCCCGCGGTGATCATGGCCGACGAACCGACGGGCAATCTGGACAGCAAGACCAGTGTGGAAATCATTCGCATCTTTCAAGAACTGAATGCCGCGGGCACCACGGTGGTCATGGTGACCCATGAACCGGACATCGCCCAGTACACGAAACGAATCATTTCGTTCCGAGACGGCATCATTCAAACTGACCAAGTCCTGGATCAGCCGCACAAGGCAGGTGTTGAGGAATGACAGTGATTGAGAGTTTCAAAATGGCCATTGAAGCCATTACAGCCAACAAAATGCGGTCCTTTCTGACGATGCTCGGCATCATCATCGGCATTGCTGCGGTCATTGCGATTCTCGCGATCGGCAACGGCGCGACCACGAAGATCACCGGCACCTTCAACGACTTAGGCGCGACGACGATCTCTCTCAGCGTGTCAAACAAGGCCGGCAACGACGCTCAACTCACTGCCGCCGATCTGCAAGCCATCAAGCAGGCCGATGACCGAGTCACTGCAGTGTCGCCTAACTATACGCTATCCGGTTTTGCGGCGACAAATACGCAAGACCAACAGGCCATCATCTTTGGCGGAACCCCAGATCTGCAATACACCAGCACGATGATGGACAGCACGATCACCGCCGGCCGGTATTTCACTCAGGCGGACTATGCCGAATCAGCGCCGGTGGCCGTGATTTCTGCTGACGGTGCGGCGCAGCTCTTTCCGAATCAGCGCAACGTAGTCGGTCAAACCATTACGCTGCGCAGCCGCACAACCAGCATCAGCGTGCGCCTCATCGGGGAGACCCAGAGCACGGTAGATAAGTACCAAGGCGCTGTTCGCCGGAGCAGTTTTCCGGTCTACGTCGCGATTCCCTATTCAACGATGAAGCTGCTGAGCATCAACGCCGGCGGCATCACCGATGTCACAATGAAAGTCCGTTCCCGCAACGACATCACGAGTGTGTCCCAAAGCACGGTGCGCTTATTAGAAACCCGCCACGACGTCGTCGGTGAGCAATTGTACACCGCGCGGAACTTCCTATCCGCCCTGGATCAGGTGGACAGTGTGCTCGGTCTGTTCGTGAACTTCATCGCGGCAGTGGCCGCCATTGCTTTGATCGTCGGCGGGATCGGGGTCATGAATATCATGCTCGTTTCCGTCACCGAACGAACTCGGGAGATTGGGACCCGCAAGGCGCTGGGGGCGACGACCCGGGACATTCTCATTCAGTTCCTGCTGGAAGCCGTCATTCTGTCTTTGATTGGCGGCCTGATTGGCCTCACCCTCGGTATCGCGGTGGCTGAAATTGTCGCCAACGTCCTGGGCATCACCGCCCGGATCACTTGGCAAGCCATCCTCCTGGTCCTTCTTTTTGCCAGTGCCGTCGGCGTCTTCTTTGGTCTTTATCCAGCCAGAAAAGCGGCCAAACTCAACCCGATCGAAGCGCTGCGTTACGAATGATCGGCACGGCCCATGCAAAGAGGCAGTCCCTGTACAAACGGGGCTGCCTCCTTTTATTTCCCAGGAAATACTGATGTGCTCGCGCTAATCAAAGAACTCTAACAAATCTTCCCGCTTCAGCTTGGCCTTAGCGGCGGCATTATAGTCCGCTTTCAACCGGCCGTTCTCTAACACGATCAGCCGATTGCCATACTTCAGCGCGTCGTCCATCCGGTGGGTGATCATCAACGCCGTCAAGTGCCGTTCCTTGATCACCCGGTCCGTCAGCGCCATTAGTTGCGCGCTCGTATGGGGATCCAGGGCTGCAGTATGTTCATCCAGCAAAAGCAGGGCTGGATCTTTTTGCACCGCCATCAACAGACTCAAGGACTGGCGCTGACCGCCGGATAATGTCTCCGTGGGCGAATCAAGCAGCTGGTCCAACCCATTGCTGAATTGCGCCGCTTCGGCTTGCAACTGCGGGCGGGCGGCTTCCAACCGGCGGCCGCGCAGTGTCCGCCGTTCCCCGCGATGCTGGGCCAGGACCAGATTCTCCGCCACCGTCATCCGACCGGCGGTGCCGAGTTTAGGATCTTGGAAGACCCGGGCAATATATTTGGCCCGCTGAATCGCGTTCAAACTGGTCACGTTTTGCCCAGCCAATGTCACTTGACCGCTGGCGGCTAGGTTGCCGGCAATCGCGTTGAACAGCGTCGACTTGCCAGCCCCATTCGTGCCCAGCACGGTGACGAAATCCCCTGGGGCAATGGTTAAATCCACATCATCCAGGATCGTCTTGGTTTGATTCTGCTGGTGCACCGTTACACTCACATCTTTTAGTACAACTGCTGCGTCACTCATGGCCATCCGCCTCCTTTGCCGGTTGACTCTCAATCCCCTTGCGCAGCGCCCGCTTCAAGCGGAAGCGGCTTTCCACCGTCGGGACCATCAGCATAACGGCCAGCACGACTGCAGAGATCAGCTTCAAGTCATCATCACCAAAGCCCAAGCCCAGCACGATCAGCAGGACGAAGCGGTACAGGATGGAGCCCAAGGCCGTTGCCACCAGCCGCTGATTCAAGGTCAATTCGCCAAAAACAACTTCGCCAATGATGATTGCTGCCAAGCCGATGACGATGACCCCAATGCCCTGGTTCACATCGGCATAACCGTTGTTCTGGGCAATCAACGCGCCGCTCAGGCCGACCAGCCCGTTGGCCACCATCAAGCCCATGTTCTTCATGGCGTCAGTATGGACACCTAAAGACTGGGCCATGATCTCGTTATCACCGGTGGCAATGAACGCTTGGCCGAGGTTGGTTTGCAGGAACCACATCAGCAGAATCGCGATGATGATGATTGCCCCGATACCAACGAAGATACTGTCAAAATACGGCGGCAGGGAGGCTAAAAATTTATTTTTGAACAAATTCGGCTGATTCAGCAGCGACAAGTTCGCCCGTCCCAGAATGTGCTGGTTGATGGAATACAGAGCGGTCATCACTAAAATTCCCGCCAACAGCACCGGCACCTTCCCCTTCGTATACAGCAAGCCGGTGGCTAATCCGGCTAGCATGCCGGCACCAAAGGCCAGCACCAGGCTCAACAGGGGACTTACCCCGTGGGTGATGGCAGCCACGCTCACCGCCGCCCCCAGTGGGAAACTGCCTTCGACGGTCATATCCGGGAAGTCCAGCACTCGGAAAGTCAGAAACAACCCGATGCCGAGAATGCCCCATAACAACCCTTGGCCAATGGCCGATACGATGATACTCATTTAATGACCTCCCCTTGCTTTTCTGCCTGCTTTAAAAGCTTATCCGGAATCTTCAAGCCGATTTTCTCAGCCTGTTTAACATTGATCACCAAGTCGCTCCGGGGGTGGGAATCAATCGGCGTCGTGGCCGTCTTGATCTCGCCTTTGAGCAGCTTGCCGGCCATCTTGCCTGCCCGTTCGCCTAAGTCGAATTGGCTCAGCGACATCGTCGCCACCCCGCCATCCTTAATCATGGTATCCACGGTGGGGAAAATCGGGATATTCTTGGTGTTCGTGACATTCACCAGCGTCTGCATCGCGCTGGCCAGTGTGTTATCCGTCGGGACCCACACGGCCTGGACATTATTGGCCATTGTTTGCGCCACCTGGTTCACGTCATTGGTGGAGCTGACGTTGTATTTCTTCACCGACCAGCCGTATTTCTTAACGAACGGCTTCACGGCTTGGTCGAAGCGGCGGACATCCGCCTGAGCGGAATCGTCGCTGAGAGTCGAAATGACCCCAATCGATTTCAACTCTGGCATCAGTTGATGGATCAAGGCCAACTGCTTGGCCACCGGCGCGGGGTCCGACACACCGGTAATGTTGCCCCCGGGATGGGTCTCGCTTTTCACCAGCTTCGACCCCACCGGATCGGTGACGGCGCCCAGCACGATCGGCGTCTTCGTCGTGGTATTCGCTAGCGCCTGGGCACTGGGGGTGGCGATGCCGACCACGACGTCGCTGTTGGCCCGTTCCACCAAGGTCTGGCTCATCGTCTTCAAGTTGCTTTGGTCGTTCTCCGCGTTGCGGAAGACCACCTTCAGGTTTTTCCCCTGGATGTAGCCCTCATCCTTCAACCCGGCAATAATACCTTTATGAATTTGGTCCAGAGCTGGATGGCTCATCAGCTGCAGAATCCCCACGGTGGGAATCTTTGCTTTGCTCACCGTCGGTTTCTGGGTCATGAAGAAAGCCGCCCCAAGAAATACGATCAGCGCACTGATCATGGCAATCATGCGTTTCATAACAATCCTCCTCAATATAAAACGGCGAAGCCGCGTGGATGCGACTTCGCCGTTTAAGGGTCCCCGGAGAAAATAAAAAGCCGCATCGATGTATGTTGCGCATCCATGCGGCATCAGAAAGCAGCCCAGCATAGATACGTCCTGTATCTCCGACAGGACGTATCAGTGCGTGCGTCCTATCAATGCTGGCTTTGCCAAGATTGACTTACAAATTGTTGAACGTGGGCATTAATCATGCGGGCCACTCTCTTTCCGTTTTCTTATGTTTCTGAGTATGCCATGGCGAAACGTCTAAGTCAAGCATACTGATTAACTTTTTTTAGACCAGCTGATCCACTCGGCCAAGGTACTTGCCGATGTCGTCCATGGCCTTATCCTGGGCGACTTCAGCAGCGCGAAAAGCCGCCACGTCCACTGTCCGGTCGTCATGCATGCTGTCGATCATTGTTTGGCAGCCGGCGACAAAGGCCTTGAACGCGCCCAGCAGCAGGTGATGGTTGCCCATCAGCCGCGCCGGGACCGCACTCTTTTCTAACTGCGCCTGCAGGTCGCGATAGCCGTTAGTCCCTTTGGTGAAGTTCTCGATGATGCTGAAATACTTCTCCTCGGCGATTTTGTCGACGGCGTTCTCATCGATTGCATTTCTCACCAATTGATAATCCGGATCCATCTTTTCTTGGATCGATGTGATGCCATCCATCACATCATTGATGGTCTTTGCGTAATACAGGTACTTTTGCTGTGCTTTAACCAAAGTGTCGCACTCCTTCGTTATTCCTTGCCCATGCGGCGTTGCACGAACTTAATGATTTCAACGATCACTAACATCAGAACACCCGCAGAGAGAACTGTCAACCATTGATAGAGATCCAGTTCGCGGACGTGGAACAAGCCGTTGAAGCCGGGCACGACGATCGTCACCCCGACCAGCAGAGTGGAGACCAAGATAGCCCAGTTGAAGGCCTTGTTGCGGAAAAATCCGACCGTGAACAGGGACTGGTGAATCGACTTCACGTTGAAGGCGTGGAACAGTTGAATCAGCGCCAATGTCGCGTAAGCCATGGTCAAGGCATCGGCATGGATGTCGCCCTGGCTGGTGTGCACGGGGTGCAGAATACCGAAGAGGTATACCCCTAAGGTCAATGCCCCTTCCAGGATCCCTTGGTAAATCACGGAACTGGCGACACCGCCGGAGAAGAAATTGGAGTTTCGGCCCCGGGGTTTGCGCTTCATGATGCCTGGTTCCGTCGGTTCAACGCCCAACGCGATCGCCGGGAAAGTATCGGTAACCAAGTTGATCCACAGAAGCTGGACGGGTTTCAGGACGTCCCAGCCCATCATGGTCATGATGAACAACGTCAAGACCTCGCCCAAGTTGGCAGACAGCAGGTACTGGATCGCCTTTTGAATATTGGCAAAGACCTTCCGGCCTTCTTCGACAGCGACCACGATCGTCGCAAAGTTATCATCGGCCAAGACCATATCGGAGGCCCCTTTTGAGACTTCCGTCCCAGTGATCCCCATACCGATCCCGATATCCGCGGACTTCAGCGCTGGCGCATCGTTGACACCGTCGCCGGTCATGGCGACGACTTTGCCCTTCTTTTGCCAAGCTTTCACGATGCGCACTTTATGTTCCGGCGATACCCGGGCATAAACAGAATACTTGCTCACGTTCTTTTCAAAATCCTGATCGCTCATGTCGTCCAATTGGGCACCGGTGAGCACGGCCGCGTCGTCGCCGGGGGTAATGATCCCCAGCCGACCGGCAATAGCTTCAGCGGTCACCTGGTGATCCCCAGTGATCATGATTGGCCGAATGCCGGCACTCTTCGCTTCGGCAACAGCCTGCGCCGCTTCCGGCCGTTCCGGATCGATCATACCGACTAACCCGGCAAAGATCAGATCGTTTTCGACGGTATCGGAATCTAAGGGATCGGGCAGCGCATCCACGAACTTATAAGCCATTCCCAAGACCCGCATGGCTTGTTTGGCCAAATCCATATTTTGATCCAAAATAGCTTGCTTGCGGGTGTCATCCAGCGGTTGAATGTCATCTTTACCCAATTCCACTTGAGTCGCCCGTTCCAGCAATTGGTCTGGGGCGCCTTTGACGGCCACGAGGAAACGGCCATCGGGCAGCTGATGCACGGTGGACATCAGTTTCCGGTCGGAATCAAACGGCACTTCACCCACTCGAGGCCACTGCTTAAGCTGCTCGCGGACATCGAAGCCTTTATCCAGACCAAACTGCACCAGCGCTGTTTCAGTGGGATCGCCCAACATCTTGCCGTCGCCCTGAATCTTCGTATCGTTTGCCAGATTCATCATCAGCAAGGCGTCATCATCCAGCGGAATGTCTTCACTGGCCGGGTGCAGCTTGCCCCAGTAATACATTTGTTCCACGGTCATCTTGTTTTGGGTCAGCGTCCCGGTTTTATCAGACGCGATAATATCGGTACTGCCTAAGGTTTCCACGGCCGGCAGTTTACGCACCAAGGCATTCCGCTTGGCCATCTTCTGAGTCCCCAAAGCCAAGATGATCGTCACGATGGCTGGCAGCCCTTCCGGAATCGCCGCTACAGCCAAGGAAATGGAGATCAGCAGCATATCCAGCGGGGCCTCACCATGCAGGAAGTAGCCAACCAGGAACATCACGGCGGCAATGACCAAAATCAAGACCGTCAAAATTTTCCCGAGTTGGTTCAGGTTGGTTTGCAGCGGGGTCGTCGTTTCTTCGGCACTGTTGATCATGCCGGCGATTCGGCCGACTTCAGTGTTCATCCCGGTGCCGACGACGATTCCCTCGCCGCGGCCATAAGTCACGTTGGCGTTCATGAAGGCCATGTTGGTCCGATCGCCGATGCCGATGTCGTCACCTTCAAGGGTCGCGACGTCCTTGTCGACCGGGACAGATTCCCCGGTCAGCGCGGATTCTTCGATTTTCAAGGAAGCACTATCGGTCAGCCGCAGATCCGCCGGGACAATATCCCCAGCCTCCAGCAGGACCACGTCGCCGGGCACCAATTGCTCCGATTTAATCGTCAGCACTTGACCGCCCCGGCGCACATGGGCGTCCGGCGTAGACATTTCCCGCAGGGCATCAATGGCTTCTTCGGCCTTCGACTCCTGGATGACCCCCATAATGGCGTTGATCAGGACCACGGCCAGAATAATGGCCGCATCGGCCCATTCGTGACCGACGAACCCGGACACCAGCGCGGCGACCAGCAGGACAATGATCATGAAATCTTTGAATTGGTCAATAAACCGCATCAGGTTCGATTTACGCTTGCCCTCGGCCAGAGCGTTGGCCCCGTATTCCGCGAACCGCTTGTCCGCATCCTGGGGGGTCAACCCATCCAGCGACGTATCCAGCTCTTCGCGGACCGTGTCGATGGACTGGTTATAAAACTGTTCTTGAAGCTGCTGTTTCTTTGCTTCAGGTTCTGCCATGGACTATATTCCTCCTCAATTTGTTTGCCACCCGCGCTGAAAAAAAGAGAGACTTACGCGCGGGAATTCCTCGCACATAAGTCTCACAGTTTCAGACATGACCGGATTAATATCTTGCTGACGATCATGTCACGGCGGCTTGGCCGTTTGTTACTCCCTTATTGCTAAATTCAGTATACCGAAACCGTCCCACTGTGGCAACCATTAGTTTGTAAAATCAAACACAGTGTATGGGAGGCGGCGCTTGTGTTCCGTCTTGCGCCACCAATTCTCGATCCGTTCAGCGGCTCTGTCAGACACATCGCGGCCTTCCAAATAGTCGTCAATGTCGCTATACCGCACGCCCAGAGCCTTCTCATCCGGGATCCCCGGTTTGTTGTCTTCCAGATCGGCTGTCGGGGCCTTTGTATACAGGTGAGCAGGTGCTCCCAAGGCTTCCAGTAATTGCTTGCCTTGCCGCTTATCCAGCCGGAACAGCGGGGTCACATCCGCCGCCCCATCACCATATTTGGTATAGAAGCCGGTGATGTTTTCCGCGGCATGGTCCGTACCCACGACGATGCCTTGGCGCGCACCGGCAATGGCGTATTGGGCGATCATTCGCACCCGTGCTTTAATATTGCCCTTGTTGAAGTCCGAAATAGTCAGATCGTTTTGCGCGACCGCGGCCGTTAACGCGTCCACCGCCGGCTTAATATTCACCCGTACCGTCTCATCAGCCTGCATAAACTGGATCGCCGCCATGGCATCCTGTTCATCGGCCTGTTCGCCGTAGGGTAGCCGCACCGCGATAAACTGGTAGCTGTCGTCCTTGGTTTCCGTCCGCAGCTCGCGCACCGCCATCTCAGTCAACGTCCCGGCCAAGGTGGAATCTTGCCCGCCGGAAATGCCCAGTACATACGTCTTTAAGCCAGGGTTGCGCTTTAAGTAAGTTTTCAGAAAGTCCACCGACCGGCGAATTTCTTTTTCCGGATCAATTGTCGGCAGGGTATGTTCATAAGCAATAATTTCTTTTTGTAATGGACGCATGACACATCACTCCTCTTGGTTAGCCATATTCTTCACCGCGTCACGGACGGCGTGGATGTAATTCATCTTGTGATCCGACAGCCACTGCGACAGATCCACCGGATACTGCTGGGGATTCAAATGTCGCCGGTATTCCGGCCACAGCGCCGCCAACTGCTTAGTCGCATAGGACCGCACCTCGTTCAGCGGCGGCAGCTGGTACACTTGATTGCCGGCGTGGTAGATTTCGTGGAGCAGCGGCCGAGCGGTGAAATTTTTCACCGTCTTATTGATATAAGTATACTGCGGATGGAACATGTAGAGTTGATCGAGTTGACGGGGATCCTCTTGAAACAAGGTAATATAATCCCCCTCCGACTTCGCATCTTTATCATCATTGGTGATCCGCCAGACCTGCTTCTTGCCCGGCGTGGACACTTTCTCAGCATTACTGGACAGCTTGATCGTATCCTGCATCACCCCAGCGGCATCCTGGATCGACACCAGTTTGTACACGGCGCCCAGCGCGGGTTGATCATACGCTGTGATCAGTTTGGTGCCCACACCCCAGACGTCGATCTTGGCGTCCTGCATTTTCAAGTTAAGGATCGTATACTCATCTAAATCGTTGCTGGCATAAATTTTGGCGTTGGGAAAGCCGGCATCGTCCAGTTGCTGACGCACCCGTTTAGAAATGTAAGCCATGTCCCCCGAATCGATCCGTACGCCTTGAAAATTGATCTTGTCGCCCATTTCCTGGGCCACCCGAATCGCACTGGGAATACCGCTGCGCAGCGTATCGTAGGTATCCACTAAGAAGACGCAGTCCCGGTGGGTCTCGGCATACGCCTTGAACGCTTGGTAATCATTACGGTACGTCTGGACCAACGAATGGGCATGGGTGCCGCTAATGGGAATATCAAACAGCTTGCCCGCCCGGACATTGCTGGTGGCGTCGAATCCGGCGACATATGCCGCCCGGGCGCCCCAAATGGCCGCATCCAGTTCCTGCGCCCGGCGGGAGCCGAACTCCAGCAACGGGTCATCGCCCACCGCCGACCTGATCCGAGAGGCTTTCGTAGCGACCAGCGTCTGGTAATTGACAATATTCAGCAGCGCTGTTTCCACCAACTGACATTGGGCCAAAGGACCTTCGACTTGGAACAGCGGTTCGTCCGCAAAGACAACTTCCCCTTCCCGGGGCGCCCGAATCGTCAGTTTTAAATCCATCTGCTGCAAGTACGTCAAAAATGCCTCCGGATAGTCTTCGACTTTCCGCAGATAGGCAATATCGCTGTCGCTGAAATGCAGCGCGTTCAAGTAATTGACACTGCGTTCCAACCCGGCAAACACGGCATAGCCGCTGCCAAACGGGTTCTTGCGATAATACAACTCAAAGATGGCGTGACGCTGGTCAATGCCCTTTTCCCAGTACGTCAACATCATGTTGATCTCGTATAGGTCGGTATGCAGAGCCAAACTGTCATCGGGGTAATGATACATGGTATCCAAATTAATTAGTCCTCATTCTCGTTTTTTACAATAGCTTCCTGTTCTTCTTCACTCAGATCGGTCTTGATCTTTGTGGTGGAAATGCCCTTGGTCCGCGGCAAGTAGATCACTTTGCAGTATGGTTTCAGAAAATCAAACTTGCCCGCCCAGTCATCGCCCATGACGAAGACGTCAGCATGGTATTTCTGGACGTCACGAATCTTTTGATCCCAATCCGTCTCGGGAATCACTTTGTCCACGTAACGAATCGCCTCCAGAATGTACTTCCGGTGCTCATAGCTGTGGTAGGCTTCCTTATGCTTCACGGCGTTGAACTCATCGGTGGATAATCCCACAATCAGTTGATCGCCGAAGGCCGCCGCCCGCTCCAACAGCCGGATGTGGCCCCAGTGCAACAGATCGAACGTGCCGTAGGTAATTACGGTCGTCATAGTGCTCGCCCTCTCTTAATCCAATAATGGTATTATTCTACCACATGCAGACACAAACGCGCCGCAGACATCCATCTGCGGCGCGTTTCTAATTAAGCCTGGTTACGTTTGGGCTTGGCCCGGACACACTCGGCAACGGCCATGCCGCCGCCGCAGCCCACCGTAGCCCCAATCAGCAAGCCCATGAACACATCGTGCAAGACGATACCCATGGACAGACCAATCAGGACGCCGGCGATAATGCACACCGTCAGCCACCGTTGATAGCGGGTCGGCGGCGGGGCAGGGTCACCCTTATCTTGTCCAGTCATTAAAATCTCCTCCTAAAGGATTCGACACAATGCAATCGGTTTCTACACTGTTAATGGTAGCAAACAACGCTGGCCGCCGTCAAATTAAAAAGGACCAGCCCACAGCCAGTCCTTCAATCTTAAGCTTATCGTTCCAAATAGAACTCGAACCGTTCACCCGCATACTGCGTCCGGACATATTCAAACGGCCGGCCGTCTTGCAGGAAGGTGATCTGGCGCATCTTCAGGATGGCCTCACCGCGCTTGATGTCCAAGTATTCGGAAATCCGCTCAGACGCCGTCTCAGCAGAAACCGTCTGCTGGGCGCCGCCCAATTCATACCCGCCCTTGGTCTCCAGGGCGTGATAGAACGAATCGGTGACCTCCGCTTTGGTTAATCCTTGAACAATGTCAGCCGGGATCGACGCGACTTCGAAACTGATCGGCACACCATCGGCATACCGAATCCGTTCCATCCGCAACACTTCCGGAGCATCGCCCGCCAAGTGCAATTTCTCAATCTCACTCAGGGACGGGGTCGCAAAGTGGTAAGAAATCGTTTTGCTGGACGGCTTCTTGCCTTGCCGTTTCATGATATCGGTGAAACTGGTCACACCAGAAGCCACTTCCTGGACTTTCTGGTTGGCGACGTATGTGCCAGAGCCCACGCGCCGCTCAAGGATCCCTTCATCAACCAAAGTCTGGATGGCCTGACGCAGCGTCATCCGGCTGACGTCAAACTGCAACGCCAATTCCCGTTCAGCGGGGATCCGGTCGCCGACCTTCCACTTGCCTGCTTCGACGTCCCGTTTCAGTTGATTGTGGATCTGAATATAAACCGGTGATTCCATATGTTGATCTCCCCTACTTAACTATTCTCCGGCGCGAATTCACGGCCGTAGCTAAATGTTTTTTGTAATGTTAATGTCCGGTCAAATAAGTTCATATCGGCATCCTTGCCCGGGGTGATCGTTCCTTTGCTGTCGAGGCCAAATTCAGTTGCCTGATTGACACTCGCCATCTGGACCGCATCGGCCAGGGAGACGCCCGTGAACTTCATGATATTGACAAATGCATCTTTAAATTGTAACACGCTCCCGGCCAAAGTGCGGTCGCAAAGTCTCGCTTGTTTGTCTTTAACAAAGACTTTTTGACCGCCCAGTTCGCTTTCGCCCTCAGGCATCCCTTTAGCCCGCATAGAATCAGTTACCAATTCGATGCGGTGGACGCCCTTTTGTTCCACTGCCAGCCGAATCATGTCCGGGACGATGTGGAAACCATCGCAGATCAATTCCGCGTACATGTTGTCTTCCAGCATGGCATGGCCGGTAACCCCGGGTTCGCGGTGCTTGAATTCCCGCTGGGCATTATACAAATGGGTCACATGGGTCGCCTTGCTGTGCAGCATCTGTTCCCGGGTCGCATTACTATGGCCGACGGAGGGGACGATACCATGGCTCAGGCAATAATCTTCAAATGCCTGGGACCCCGGATCTTCCGGTGCGTAAGTAATCAGCTTAACGCGATTGCCGGATAATTCATTCCATTGGGCGAGCAGCTTAACATCCGGATCTTTGATGTACTGCTCCGGCTGGGCGCCCTTGAAGGTGGGTGAAATGAATGGGCCTTCCAAGTGGACACCTTGAATGATCGGATTCTTCTCAGCCGCCTGGGCCACGCCTTCCATGGCATGGTCAATGTTAGCTGTGGATTGGGTCATCGTTGTGGCAAACAGGGTGGTGACGCCTTCATTCCGCATCATCTTAGTCGCCATCGTGCTGATTTGGTCCGGGTCACCATCCATGGCATCGAAGCCATAGCCGCCGTGGCTGTGGACGTCGATGAAGCCGGGCACCAAGGTCTGGCCGGAAACATCTGCCAACTCGTCGCCCGCTTGGGCATGGTATTCGTCAACGGGGCCGACCGCCAAAATATGGTCGTCGAAACGAACGTAGCCGTCTGGAATGACCTCGTCGCCCGTGTAGATCACAGCATGTTTCAAAACTTTTGCAGACATCAAGAATTCCCCCTTTTATGGATTAATAATGGTGGTTTGTCGTTCTTTCTCATCTTAACTGGTATAGACCAAAAAGACAAGCAAACACACTAGTCTTTCTTGCTGTCTTTCTCGATCGTGGCGGTCACGGCATCGGTGAGGCCGGCGAAAAAGCCGCTGGACTGTAAGGCCACCATGCCGCGGACGGTGCTGCCGCCGGGAGAAGAAACACTGTCCGCCAGATCCCAGGGGTTAGCCCCTGTTGTCAGGACCTGATCCGCGCTGCCCTTAAAGGCCTGGGCGGCAATCTTGCGTGCGTCGGTCATGGGGATGCCATACTGCACTCCCAGCCGGGCCATCATGTCAATGGCCACAAAGATGAAGGCCGGTGATGACCCCGCTAGGCCGACGAACGCGCCAAACAGATTTTCGGCCAGCCGCATCATCTCACCGAGTCCCTTTTGCCAAGCTAAGACCGCTGTCAGATCGGCTTGGCCCACCGAGTCGCTCACCGCGTAGGCAGTCATCCCGCTGCCGGTAGCCACGTTCACGTTGGGCAGCAGCCGAACAATGGGCAGCGTCGGCGTCTGGGCGGCGTCCACCAACTCGGCAACTGTGGCACTGCCCACGACAGAGACCAGAATCTGGCCGGCCCGCCAATACCCGGCTAAACTGTTGAGGATGGGTTTCGCCGTGGCTGGCGGCGTGGCCAGCACGACGATATCCGCTGCCTGCACCACCGCGTCGTTGGTGGCGACACCCTGAATGCCGTACTGCTGAGCGACCTGCTCATAATGGGCGGCGTTGTGACTAGTGACATACAGGTCGCTTGCCGCAGCGCCTGCGTGCAATGTCCCGGCAATTTCAGCAGTTGCCATATGGCCACTGCCGATGAAACCAATTTTTACCACTGAGTTTCCCACTTTCTAATTAATGCTTGCCAAACCAATCCATGATTCGTGTCATCCGGTCGATCCGCAGATTGGGGAAGCCGGACCGGGAGAGTTCGTGATTCGATCCCGGATAGCGCACGAATTCCGTCTCCACATCGTGCAGTTTGAGGCTAGTGTAAAATTCTTCACCCTGACCGATTGGGCAGCGATGATCTTCTTCACTGTGCAGGATCAGGATCGGTGTCTTCGCCTTGTCGACATAAGCCAACGGGGAGAAAGCCCAGTACTTCTTCGGGTCAATCGGCGCATTCCATTCGCCCTGCAATTCCCAAGCGTTGAAGAAGTAGCCAATATCGCTGTTGCCGTACATGCTCACCCAGTTGGCGATGGAACGCATCGTCACCGCCGCAGCGAAGCGGTCAGTATGGGTCTCGACCCAGTTAGTCATGAACCCGCCGTAACTGCCGCCGCAAACATACAGCTTCTTGGGATCGATCTGTTTGTCCCGTTTCAAGACATCATCCAAACCATTCATCAAGTCAGCGTAATCGCCCTGGCCATAAGCGCCGATAACACCGGCTGCGAAGTCTTCGCCATAGCTGAGACTGCCCCGGGGATTGATTAAAATGACACCATAGCCGGCACTGGTCAAGACCTGCATCTCATGGAAGAAGGTGTAGCCAAAGGCCGCTAAAGGGCCGCCATGAATGTAAAGGATCGCCGGATGCTTCTTTTCGGCCGCCTGCCCTACCGGCTTCATGTACCAGCCTTCAACAGTCAGATCATCGTCAGACTTAAAGGTAAAAGCCTCCGCGCCGCTGATCGTATGGTGATTTTCCCAACTGGTATTCGGGTTGTACAGATCTTTTTCGTCCTCGCTGATCAAGTCATAAACCGCCAAAACACTGGGCGTTTCAATATCTGAATAAGTAAAAACGACCGTATGCTGGTCCGGCCCGACAAAGTAATCCGTCACATGCCGGTCACCGCCAACAGCTTCCCGCAGTTCACCATCCGTGGACGCTTCATACAATGCGATCCGCCCATGGCTGAAGCCCGGCGTTAAGAAGTAATCAGCGGTGATATATTGGGCCATGCGCTCGGATAATTTTTGCTGGGTATCCGCCACAATTTCGCCCGGCCCCTCTTCCAAGTGATGGTTCACTGCGGTATCAGTGAGCTTTTGCTCCTCAATGTCGTAGTACCAAATATGGTGTTCCGCCACATTTGGTGCATGGTTGTCCGTACCCCATAGCAGCAAGCCGGTGCCATCTTCACTGAACGCGGCACCGATAAATTCACCATGTTCCTGAGATTCAGTGATCCAGGTCAAATTCCGGGTCGCAATTTCGAATAAATAGGTTCCCGTGCGGAAATCCTTCGGGTTGAATGGATCTGGGCTAGCGCTCAAGGCCAGGAAACGGCCCGACGGATCCACGGCATCCAAACCGAAATCATCCGGCCGGCTTAGCAATTCTTTAGGCATCTTGCCGGTAATCGCCAAATATTGCAAATGATGGGTGCCGTCTTCCCGCAGCACGCCCTCACCATTCATTTGGAACGGCAACCGGGTAATTACCTTCGGCTGGGGCAGCTTGGTCGCCTTCTTTTGCGGATAACTCGTGTTCGTGAAATACACGCCTGCACTATCTGCACGCCACTGGGCACTATCTACACCGTCGGGCAACGCCGTCAAAGCATACGGCGACCCACCGGTAAGCGGCTGAATATAGATCTGAACGTGCTTCTTAGCATCCTGCGCTAAGTACAACAACGCACTGCCATCCGGCGCCAGGGCATACTGGCAGATACTTTGATTCGGCAACCCATACCGCACCTGCCGCCGGGTCCGCAGATCCAGCCCCTTCAATTCGGCAATATACGTATTGGTCTCTTCATCCACCCGATTTTCCAGGAAGAAAACCGTCTCGCCCGCCATACTCGGTTGGGATAGGGTCTTGATGGCAAATAAGTCTTTTGTTTGAACAGGTTCAGCCACATGCACCACTCCATTTCTCTGATATGTTTCCATTCTATCATTATTGGTCCAGGTTGACCGAAAAAACGCCCGCCAGTGAAGGCGAGCGTTCCGATCAAACAGTCGAGAGAATCTTGCGGGTGAGGAAAAAGGCTGCTGGTTTTACAATCAGACCACGAATGATGAATGCAATGATCAGACTGCGCACCCAGACCCACAAGAGAATTTCCCAATCAATATGCAGAAATGCCCCGCCAATGAGAAGGCCGTAAGTTGACATGCTCAGACACATAACCACCAGCATCACCCGTCCCCGGACCCCCAGCGTGCGCGCGGCGATCGCTGCCGGATCGGTCAAGCGGCGCGTGGCCCAGCGAATAAAGTATTCAGTGATGCGATAGGCCACGAACCAATTATAGAGAAAAGCCGCCAAGACCGTCGGCAGCCACCAAATCAGCCAATTCTGGAAAGTGACCGCTCGCCAGCCAGTCGCCAGCAGGTTACCGATCAAACTCATGATGGTGGCCATACCAAAACAGATCAGGGCGGTGACCACAAATCGTTGTTTCGTTGGCATTGTGCTGCCTTCTCTCTGTATTTGTGGTCAGTATACCGCCAACTGGTAAGGAGTCAACGAAAGTCGCTCGCTATTAAACGAGCTCCAGCTGGCAAGCCCCCGTGATCTAAAAATACCAGCTGATAAATCCTAATTACAGGATTTATCAGCTGGTATTGATTAGCCCAGGGGTATTAACCGCTAGCCTGCGCTCTCTGCTTTCTATTGGGATAGCTGGATTCGAACCAGCGCATGACGGGATCAAAACCCGTTGCCTTACCGCTTGGCTATATCCCAATGAAATGGAGGAGAAAGGATTCGAACCTTTGAACCCGAAGGAGCGGATTTACAGTCCGCCGCGTTTAGCCTCTTCGCTACTCCTCCATATCGCTGACGCGCTCACGCACAATCAACGATAAATATAATACCGAAAAATGAAACTCGATGCAAGGGGAACAACGCTATTTCTCCGGAATTTCCCGAATCATCAGTGTGTTGCGCCATTCCGTCATAAAATCAGTACTTTGCCACTCCCAGGCCCGCTTCAAACCGTACCCCAAAGGCGTATGCAGATACACTTGCCCAGCGGCCAGCAGCGGTGCGTCCCGGTGATGCAGATGGCCAAAAACCACCGTATCCACCACCGGCGATGCTGCGAGCAAGCCGCCTAGCCGGCTGCTGCCCATCAGCGCAGTCGCCATGTTCCAATAGGGTCGGTCACCCGCATAGATCAGAAAGTCCTGGCGCGGGACAAAATGGGTAACAAACAAGGCGCGCTGCCGCTGCGCAGCGACAGTCGCCAAATCTGCTTGCACCTGCTTTAACACCAAGT
This sequence comes from Schleiferilactobacillus harbinensis DSM 16991, assembly GCF_000425885.1. Lineage (GTDB taxonomy): Bacteria > Bacillota > Bacilli > Lactobacillales > Lactobacillaceae > Schleiferilactobacillus > Schleiferilactobacillus harbinensis. Next base: position 5,419 of record NZ_AUEH01000040.1, on the reverse strand, counting down.
CCATCCGCTCCGTGTCACTCAGAGGCGAGTCAATTGCGGAATCGATCCAGAAGGCTTTCTTCCAGCGAAAATAATCCTCGGCAGTCTTACCCTGCCCAGCGGGCGCCAGCGTGTAGTCGTACCACCCGTTATTTCCCACCAGAGCATAGTCCGTACCGGGAAGGGACATCACCCGGTGGTGCAGATACGCCGGATGGTCAAAAGACTCCAATTCAGCATACGTCACACCCTTCACCATATCGTGGTTGCCGGCGAGAAAATACAATTGAACCGTGTTCCCTAAAAACGCCTGCAGGGCATCCACGTAACGGACCGTTGCCTGAAAATCGTTGAACGTATCCCCGCCCAGCACATAAATGCTGATATTCTGCTGTTCGAGATAATCCTTCTGGGCTTGAAAGTAGTCGCTCGCCGTGAGATGGTTCACGTCAAAATGCAGATCCGTACTGAATGCGACCCGCATGAGGACCACCCGCTTTCTTGTTTACCGGAAGATGGTGTTGATTTCTTCTTCATTCACGGTCCTGGTATACACCAGAACTGAATCACCCTTGGTAATCACCGTATCAGCCCCAGCGACCAGATTGGCCTCGCCGCGGCGGACATTGATGACGACTGTGCCTTCTGGGAACTTGATTTCCCGCAAAGGCTTGCCATCTGCTTGGGCACCATCGCCCACCGTGACTTGGACAATGGCATTGTTGCCGCGATTCAGCCGCATTAACGTCGTCAAGTTGCGGAAGTCGATTTGATCCGTGATGACATTGGCAATCAAGTAAGCCTGGGAAACCCGGACATCGACTCCCATTTCTTCGGTGAAGAGCCAGGTATTCTTCGGGTTGTTGATCCGGGCGATGACTTTGTCAACGCCAAACTCGAACTTGGCGATCGTCGCCGTCACCAGATTGATCTCGTCCGCCCCAGTAACCGCGGCCACGACGTCGGCATCGTTGATCCCAGCTTGCTCCAATACCTTGGGATCCGCGCCGTCGCCATTAACGATGACTTCCGGCGGCAATTCATTCTTCAATCCCGCCAAAGGCTTTTCCCGATACTCCACGACTCGGACGTCCCGGCCGGCATCGATCAAGATCCGGGCGACGTAAGAACCGACTTGGCCGCCGCCAACAATAATTGTACGCATAGTCTCGCTCCCTCCTTACAGGTCCAGTGTCCGTTTCACTTGCTGCAGCGTATCATCCAGGGCCGACAAATAGAGAATGTCGCCGGCCTCCAGAGTCGTGGTGCGCGTGGGAATGAACGACTGGTTGCCCCGGGAGATCGCAATCGGCTGGACATCGGTGACCGGGAACAGATCCCGGATCGAATTGCCGGCCATCATGCCAGACACCGTGATCCGCACAATTTCCACCGGCGTGTTCCCGATGCTCATGACATTTTCCAGATAAGAGAACGTCAGCAGCTCCTTGGCCCGGGCAATGCCCCAGCGCGTGGTCGCGATGATCTGAATGCCCAAGGCATTGTACAGATCCACTTTCCGCTGATCGTACAACCGAGCAATCACCCGCGGCACCCGGTAATAATTCCGCGCGATCCGGGCTACCAAGGCGTTAATATCGTCACTCTCGGTACAGGAAATCAAACTATCCGCCCGCTCGATACCGGCTTTTTCCAAATTACCCTTGTCGAACTCAACACCCAGGATCTTTGTGCCCTTGAAGTCCGGCGGCAGCCGCTTGAATTTCTTCTCGTCGTCACAGATGACCGTGATGGTGTTGCCATCATCAGCCAACGTTGTGGCCAACCCTGAACCCAGGCGGCCGCATCCTACAATAATGATTTTCATGCTTTCTCCCCCTCTAAGGTGCCTTTAGAACGATTATCCCGGTGCCGTAACCAAGCCTTCCGTGCCTCTTCGATCCCAACAATGATGAATGGGCAGCAGATCAGGAAAATCCAGTCCGTCGGCGCCAGCGGCGCGGTATGGAACAGCCCTTGCAGGAACGGCATATAAGAAAGAACGGCGAACAAGCAGATTTCGAAAATGATCCCGATGTTGACCAGCTTATTCTTGAATAACCCGACCTTAAAGACTGATTCCCGATTGGTCCGGCCGTTCAAGGCATTCCCAATCTGACTGAAGATGATCGCACCCAGCGTCATGGTGGTTGCCTGCTTGTAGATCATACCAGAACTGGCCAGTGGGCCCATGAAGCCCGTATGGTTCCAGTTGGCATAGAAATACGCGATCATCGCTAAAATAGCTTCCAGCGCGCCATACCAGAAGAAAGCCTTAACGACGATCCCTCTAGTCAGCAAACTCTCGCCGTGTTTTCGCGGCGGCCGCTGCATGATCCCCGGCTCAGGCAATTCAGTCCCTAAACCCAAGGCCGGCAGCATATCTGTCCCTAAATCGATGAACAGGATCTGCATGACAGTCAACGGCAGCGCAATCAACCCTCTGGAGAACAGGAAGAAAGCCGATGGTACGGCTTCTGACATGTTGGAGTTGAAAATATACGTCAAGAACTTCCGAATGTTGTCAAAGACCGCCCGGCCTTCTTCAACGGCGTGAACAATGGAGGCAAAGTTATCGTCGGTCAAAATCATATCGGCGGCTTCCTTAGCCACGTCAGTCCCCGTGATCCCCATAGCGACCCCGATGTCGGCTTTCTTCAATGCCGGCGCATCATTAACGCCATCGCCGGTCACGGCTACGACTTTACCCATCTCTTGTAAATTGGTAACGACCCGGTACTTCTGTTCTGGAGCTACCCGGGCGAAGATAATTTCATCCTTTAAAGCAGTCTTCAGGTCATCGTCGGACATCTTGCCCAATTCAAACCCGGTAACGACCCGGGGATGGTCATCGCGGACAATGCCGATCCGCTTTGCAATACTCTCAGCGGTCAGGCCATAATCCCCCGTGATCATGATGATCCGGATATTGGCTTCGTAACATTTTTCCACAGCGGCCGCGACTTCCACCCGCGGCGGGTCAGCCATAACAACCAACCCTAGGAAGACCATGTCTTTTTCAATGATCTCCGGGGTGTACTTCGTCATGGACTTAGGAATACTGTCATCATGATCCAGCGGCCGATAAGCCACCGCCAGTACCCGTAAACCATTGCGGGCATACTGGTCATTAGCCGCCATGATCTTCTGCCGATCATCGTCCGTCAACGGCCGAATCTTGCCATTTTCGCGAGTCGTCGTACATAACTCGGACGTTTCCTTGGGCGCGCCCTTAACAAAGGCGATCCGTTTGTTTCCGTCAATTGGTCGCTGCAGGCTATTGACCGTTGTCATCCGCTTCCGGTTGGAATCAAAAGGCAGCTCCCGTAAACGGGGATTATCTTGTAATAATTGCTTGATATCAATCTTGGCTTTTTCCGCCGCCACCCCTAAACAGGCTTCGGTGGGATCACCTAAGACGGTATATCGCGGATGTTCATCATCCGGCGGCAAAATTCGTGCGTTAGAGCATAGTGTTGCCCCGGACAAGGTTAATTCCAAATCACTAGAATCCCGGAAAGTCACGGTTTTCCCGTTGAGGGTGACGTCCCCATCGGGTGAATAGCCCTGACCATTGACCAGATACTCTCCGCCCGGCAGCCACACGTGGTTGACGGTCATCTCGTTCTGAGTCAGCGTCCCGGTTTTATCCGAACAAATGACGGAGGTCGAACCCAGTGTTTCCACTGAGTTCAGCGACTTCATCAGCGCATGTTCCTTGGCCATTCGTTGGACCGCCATTGCCAAAGACAGCGTCACAGTCGGCAGCAGGCCTTCAGGGATGAAGGCGACGATCATACCCAGAGAGAAAATAAAGGCTTGCGCAAAGGGCTGCTGCACAAAAAACAGCGCGCCTGCGAAGAACGCCAGTCCAATCCCAATCGCAATAAAAGAAATCTGCTTGGTGAGCTTATCCAGCTCTTTCTCCAGCGTACTCTTCTCTTCCTTCATCCCTTGGGTCAAGTCGGCGATTTTACCGAACTCAGTCTGCATGGCAATGGCTGAAACTACTGCTTTACCATTACCACTGGATACCGTGGTGCCGGCAAAAATCATGTTTTTCAACTCAAAACGGGACAAATCATGATCAACGATTTGATCAGGACTCTTCCGCACCGGATTGGATTCACCGGTTAGTGCCGACTGATTAATCTGTAAATCGGTCATTTCCAGCAGGCGCGCATCCGCCGAGATCTTATCCCCTTCTTCGACGAGCATGATATCACCAGGGACCAGGTCCACAGCGTTGATCTGCTGTTCCGTCCCATCCCGGATGACCCGGGAATACGTCGGCAGCATCTTCTTTAAGGCATCGGTCGCTTTGCTGGCCTTACTCTCCTGAAAGAAGCTGAATAGGCCGTTAATCACGTTGACGAGCCAGATGGCAATCCCCAACTGCGGCGTACCTGAGAAGAACGCCACGGCGCCGCCGAACCACAGCAAAATCGCCATGGTACTGACAAAGTTCTTGATGAACTTCAGCCAGATCGGCTCGCCTTCCTTTGTTTCAATTTGATTCTTTCCGTATTTCTCCTGCCGCTTGGCTGCTTCTGCTGAAGTTAAGCCTTGTGGTTTGGAGTCTACGCGATCAAAGACTTCGCCAGGAGTCAGGAAAGCTAAATCGTCACTTTTAGCTTTCGGATCACTCGGCGCACTCGATTGTTCAGGCACGAGACATCCACCTTTCAAAAATATACTACATCGTCAGTGTAGCACATCGGTCTGCCCGTGAGGACCCCTGAAAATCTCACAATGACGGCCATCACTGACAAAAATTGGAATGGTCTGACTCAACAAAAAAAGCGTCTCATCAGAAGAAAGACTTCTGATGAGACGCTGACGAGTGCCGACTAGGTGATTCGAACACCTGACCCTCGGTTTACGATACCGATGCTCTACCAGCTGAGCTAAGTCGGCAAACTGTCCAACACACACTGCGGACAATGACCCGTACGGGATTTGAACCCATGTTACCGCCGTGAAAGGGCGGTGTCTTAACCACTTGACCAACGGGCCGACAATGAAGTTTTGTGGGCTTAGCCCCGAAAACTCCGGTTGTCAGACTCGAACTGACGACATCTTGATTAACAGTCAAGCGCTCTACCAACTGAGCTAAACCGGAAAAAAATAAGAACAGCAGTGTCCTACCCTCGCAGGCAGTTTCCCACCAACTACTATCGGCGCTGAGAAGCTTGACTTCTGTGTTCGGCATGGGAACAGGTAGTTCCTTCTCGCTATCGCCACTGTACTTAAATTTGAGAGTTTGTTCTCTCAAAACTGGACATCATGAAGTTCTTTCTTCGAATCACCAATGTGACTCTTTGAGGTGCGTACCTTCCGGTACGCTCTTGGTTAAGTCCTCGACCGATTAGTACTGGTCCGCTCCACCCCTCACGGGGCTGCTACTCCCAGCCTATCTACCTGATCATCTCTCAGGGGT
>NZ_AUEH01000039.1 GCF_000425885.1 Schleiferilactobacillus harbinensis DSM 16991 | reverse complement strand
GATTCCTTTGCGCAGGTCCGTTTTTCCGCAAATGATATAGATGTTAAGCTCTTGGATATTGGGGAACATTGCCTGTCAACTCCTGGAGCACCACGTGCAGAATTGCCCGGTCAACACCGGTGTAAAACACGACCTCGGCGTCCTTGAGCTTCACTCGTGCCGCAACCTGCGGTTTGACCAGCGGCTTCGGCGACCGGTCGGTCACCTGGATCGGCACGATATCTTTGATTTGAACCATGAAAGGCCTCCTTGTTTACTTGATAAACCAAGTTTACAAGGAGGCCTGCACCGGGTCACGATACCTATGTCAACGACCGCTTACCCCTGTTTTGAGTCCATACGGGTCAGACTTTCTTGCAAAAAAAGCTTGGCGCCATCCGCCAAGCTTCCCGTACTGCCTATAACCCGTTCGTCACCGTATTGATCTGCCACTGCGATCTGTCAAATGATCTAGGTGAAACATCTGTATAAAATCACGAATGCTCGTTTAAAATTCAACTGATATTACTGTTTTGTTTTCCTCGCCACTAATGGTAAAACTTCCTGAATGGCTGTATCCCAAACTCGCCATTCATGGGCTCCTGCAACGAGCTCCAAGGAATTCTCGAACCCAGACTGTTGTGCTATCGTATGAAATCTTTCGTTCATTCTCAAGAAAGGATCTTCAGTCCCGCAAAGTTGCCATAAAAATGGCTTTTTCTGATCGTCCGGCCACCGTTGTACCACAGAAACCATATCATTCGTGCTGCCCGCTAATTCAGTTTTCTTGCCAAAAAGTGCAGTGTACCAAGACGTTCGTTCAGGATGCTCGCGCCACTGTTCAACGATATCTGGTACACCCGATAGTGAGAAGGCCCCGGCGAATATCTCTGGATGGAGCAAGGCACATTTTAATGCGCCATAACCGCCCATGGATAGCCCACCAACATACGTGTCATCCGGTTGCGCAGACAATGAGAACCACTGACGGCAGCGGGCCACTACTTCTTCACTAATATAGTCGAAATAGTGCATGCCGCTGACAGTATTCGTGTAGTAACTGCGATCCGCTCGCGGCATGATGACTGCCACCTGTTGATCGCGGGCATAATCCGCGATTTTGGTTTGTTCTAGCCAGGCGTTTTCATCATCACCGAGACCGTGGAGCAGCAGCAATATCGGCAAATTAGGTTGCGCGTTTTCTGGCAGCAAAACGTTTAGGCGAGAACGCATCCCAAGCTTTTCTGAGCTGAATTCAACGTGAAAAACTGCCAATGGTAAGGTCTCCTTCCTGATGTAAGGTAAATATGCCGGTATGACGCAGATGCAAGATGGTCGCTGTTGCCTGTTTTTCCACCCAGAAGTCATCACTGGCCATGACGACAACGTGCGTCGTTAATGCAATCACATCATCAGTCGACTTAATTGCAAAAGAAATTTCCTGATGGTTCAAATTGACTATTTCGGCGGTGGCATAGACCAACCGCCAATCAGCAATGGTGATGTTCATGGCCAACATTAGCCCCTGTTTGGCACCGATTGTGATGGGATGTCTGCCGAAAAGCGGCTGGCCGTGGGAATCGTGCATGCTAAAAGTGGCCGGGACATCCAGCGTATTTAACAAGTGAAGTAATGTCCCTTCATCGCTTTGAGTGATAAAGGCCAAGACAAATGGCGCTGCCGGTGTCAGTGTCAATTGCGGGGCCACTTCAAACTGATTCAGCAATAGTTGATAGAATGCCGGGTCAAAACGGCCTTCTGATCCCAGAAAAGCGACCCGGCCAGGACCAACATTGAATAGTGCCCCGACTGCCGTATTCGACTCCAATTCACGCCAGAACACAATGCTGTCTGATTTAGTTGGCTCAAATGATTGGAATTGGTGAATACGAACCTCCGGTAAACCATCAGCAAATGCGTGGTGTGTAATTGTCGGGAAGTACGTCACCGATTCCTTTTTCAATTGTAATGGCCTCAGTCCGAGCCCATTAATTAGAGTCGTATCCGGCTGACCGGTTAAATCACTCACGGGCAGCTCACCCTGTAACAGGAGTTGACCACCCTTGTGAACATACTCCAGTAACCGCTTTTGCACGATTGCCGGCATAGCTTGGCCGGTGGGGACCACCAGAACGTGGCGGTCATCATGAGTAGGTAAGTCTTTTTGCAGATCCCAGGCATCATAATTGTACTTGGCAGACAATAAGTTCATTAAAATATTGTTCCACGGTAAGATTGCCCGATTGTTTTCCTGATCGGTAACAAACCGAGCAGCTGTCTGACTGTGGGGATAATGATACTCCGTCATGTAATCATCAGGAATAAAGCCCACAGAAATTGGTGCAGTCACTGAATGCATGGGTGCCAACAAACAGTCAGTATTCTTAATGATGCTGCCCACTTGGGCCATGGCCGGCAGCGTATAGTTTGGTTTGCCCTCAGGCGATAACAGTGAACCAAAACCATGGCGATGCCCATGGATACCAATACGAGAATTCCCATCAGCGACGGGCACCGCCAACAATCGATTGAAACCGCCCGTAAACAGGTAATCATTAATTATTTTCGTGCCTTGGGCCAGTTGTAACCGCGTCTTCAAAGGCAACGCACTGGCATCAATTTGCATCGGTAAATGATCGTCGTTATTACCCGAACTAGCATTGAATTCCAATGTAGCGAGCGGCCAATCACCGTCAACGCTCTGCATAAAACGATTGAGCGTATACAAATGGGTAGCGGTGGTCATATCGAAGTTGCCAAAATAAACATCCGTACCAATGATGACATCTTTCAAAGTGAATGCGTCATAAAGCTGACTGATACCGATGGGGAATGTTTCTCCCCGTCCTTGATCAGTACCATGCACATTGATAAGCAGCGGCGTATTGACAATTCCAGCATCACGGACAGTATCCGCAAGGAAAGCCAGATAATTCTTAAAGCGATAACGCATATAATAACCCAGATCATTTTGATATTGCAGCACCCAGGCATCGTCCGGTTTTTCCATGTATTGGCGAATACGAGCAGTGGCCAAGAAATCCGCAGGATAAACTGCTGGCAACTGGTTATTATACTTGTGTTGCAGCCATACCGAAAATTCAGCAACGGTTGTATCTGTTAAGTCAGGGGCATTACTGATCCAGCTAAGCATACCCACTTCATTATCCAACTGGACACCGATGATCGGGCCGCCATGAGTCCGCAAAGCCGGCGCCAAAATTTGGCAGACGGCTTGCAGCCAATTCTGCGCCGCATATTTGAAATCTGAATTTGTATAGTCGACAGTCCCCGTGGGCACCGTCTGACCCGCCCAAGTAGTGGGAATAATAGCGGGATATTTTTTTCTCACCCAAAATGGGAGGCCCTCGTTCTTCAGTTCAGCCATATTAAATGGTCCCGGCCGGGCAATCAAATAGAGGCCATTTTGATGAACCAACTCAATGAAGTGCTTCAAATTATTCCGTTCGTCCGACTGACCGGTAAAATCAAATACACCTTCCTCCTCTTCATGGACTAGCCAGGGAATGTATGTGGACACCGTATTCATGCCGGCAGCCTTCAGTTCAGTCAACACGGATTGCCAGCGAGTTGGCGGCAAACGAAAATAGTGAACCTCACCCGCTAAAATTGTGGTCGGCCGGCCATCAATCTCAAAAGTGAGAGAGTCTGTCTTGATCATGATTAACTGTTTCCTCTCCAAGCGACCCGCGTCGGATCACCTTTGTTTCAATGTAATGATTACTTGCCTGACCATTATCTTTAATCATATCAATCAAGGTCTGGGCAGCTGTTTCGCCCCATTTATGTTTTGAGTAATCAATTGTTGTTAGTTGCGGGGTTAGATAATGACCAATAAGATCATTATCGAAGCCGATGATCTTGATGTCTTTACCCACGGTATAACCTAACTCGGGCAAAGCTTCATAAAGACCGATTGCCAGTTCATCGTTCAGCGCGAAAACACCGACATTTTTTAGGTGCGCATTGCTGATCTTTTTTGCTGCCTTGCGGCCGCCCTCAATCGTAAAGTCGCTGGGAATAACAACCACTGGTGCGTCAGTTTTATCACTTAAAGAAGCTAATGCTGTTTGCAGCCGGATTTGAGAATCATAGGAATCAGAAGGCCCGCTGATGAAAACATAATAGTCGACTTTGGCCGCAACCAATGCCCGAATGGCCTGTTCAGCCCCTTTTGCATTATCCAATAAGACCTTATGCACATTGGTGCCAGACAATTCACGGTCCATGACGACCATCTTACTGCCTTGTTTCGCGAAACTTTTAATTAGCCGATCAGGGAAGGCTTGATCCAGGATCACTGCACCGTCCACAAATTTCTGGGGAATTAGCGCCCGCGACTTGTCGCCCCCTGCACCAACAATAAGCTCATAATGATTGGCACGGAGTACCTGATCGACCCCATCAATCACATGACTGTAAAAGTCCCCGCCAAAATCTGCAACGTACATTGCAATAATGTTGGTGCTTTGTTTCTTCAGTGTGCGCCCTGCCAGATTCGGCACATAATTGAGTTCCATAGCGATGTGCTTAATCTTGGCACGAGTTTCCTCGGTGACCTTCGAACTGCCATTCAAGGCATAAGAGACTGTTGAAATCGACACACCTGCCTTTTTGGCGATATCACGAATACCAGCCACTTAAATCCCCCCCATATTGTTATTGATCAGCTACTACTTTTCTGCTTGCACATTGAATCCTTGTAAAATGTACTTCTGGAAAATAACGAAGATAATCACGATCGGTATAACCATAAAGGAGGAACCAGCCATTTGCAAACCATAATCTGATGTGTGCTGACCTTGGAGTAATTGAAGGCCCACAGAAAGCGTATAGTATTTCTGATCGTTAGCAATGATCAAGGGCCACAGGAATGCGTTCCAACCTCCGATAAAAGTGAGAATTCCTTGAACAGCCAGCACCGGTTTAGAGATAGGGATGATGATGTGCCAGAATATATACCACTCACTGGCACCATCGAGCCGTGCGGCTTCAATGATGGAGTTTGAAATATTACTCATGAACTGACGGAACAGGAAAATGGCAAAAGCCCCCACCAATCCAGGTAAGATAATACCGGCCAACGTATTGGTTAAGTGCATCTCATTCAAAATGAGATAAACCGGGATCATGGTCACTTGTCCTGGAATCATCATCGTGGCTAATACAAGAATAAATAGCGGACCGCGTCCCTTGAATTTAAACTTGGCAAAGCCATAACCTGCCATCGCGTTCAACAGCATACCCATAAAGGAAAACAACGTGATAATTAACGTGTTCTTGAGATAGACTCCAAAATTACTATCGATGAACAAACGCTTGTAGTTATCCAATGTCCAGTGGTTGGGCAGAAAATTTTGAGTCGCCTGCGAGATTTCGGCATTAGTCTTGAAAGAGGAAAGAAACATCCATAAAAAAGGCAAAATAGTGATGAAGCCCCAGAATAGCAGGATTGCGCCCACTGCGACTTTGCCGTTGCGCACGGCTGTCTTATTACCATTAATCATTAATACAGCCTCCTAAATTCCTTGCTGCTTCTTTTGCAGCTTGAATTGCACCAGTGTGGCGATAATAATTGCCGTGAACATAACGAACGACCCAGCGGCTGCGTATCCAAAGTTACTATTCTGGAACCCGTTTTGGTAAACGAACAGGGCAACAGAGTTTGTACTATTCAATGGTCCGCCTTTAGTCATAACGAAAGGTTCGTCGAAGAACTGGAACCAGCCAATCAACGTCGTAACGGTCACGAAAAAGATAGAAAATGACAGCGACGGCAAGGTGATATGCCGGGTTTGCTGCCACCAGCCAGCCCCATCAAGTTCCGCTGCTTCATAGAGTGATTCGGGAATTCCCTGTAAGGCGGCCAAGAAAATCAACATATTAAGACCAATTGCTTTCCAGACGGCCAAAATGATCAATGACATCTTGGCCGTAGCCGGATCACTGAGCCAAGGAAAGGGTCCTAGGCCGATCTTACCGAAAAGATTGTTCAGTAGACCCATACTCGGGTTGTACATGTAAGTCCATACCACTGCAACGGCCACGGTATTGGTGATTGATGGCGTGTAAAAGACCAATCGCATAAACCGGAAAAACCGATTTTGTCCAAAATTGATTAGAATTGCGACAGTCAGAGAAAGCAAGATAACCAAAGGTACTCCGATGATCACATAGTACCCGGTATTCAGAATGGACTGAAGAAAAGCGCTATCGTGGAACAGTTGTGTATAGTTTTGCAAACCGATAAATTTAATTTGTGACCAATCACCTAAACCTGTAATATCCAACCCCGTGAAACTGATGATTAAAGCGATGAAGATTGGAATTAGAGAGAATAGTGCCAGCAGGAGCAATGCTGGCAAGACAAATGTATAGGGAATCAGCTTGTCGCGTAATGTCTTAGCCATAAGAATGGCTCCTTTCATGAAAGAGGGCGCAGCGATCATCGTCGCGGAGCCCATTTAGAGGACAGATGATGCATTATTTTGAAAGAAATACCCCGAGAATACACAGTGGAATTCTCGGGGCAATACAACGCGATACATCACGTGCCGCGATTATAGTGAGTCAGTACCGCTCCCGGTGAGCAACTTATTTATTCAACAATTGCTCGGTTTGAGAATTCAATTGATCCATCGCTTTTTGAACGCTAGCCCCTTGCATGGCGACGGGTTCCCAAGCCTTCAAATAGTTTTGACCGATTTGGTCCCATTGTTTGATTAAAGGCATTGGTTCGGAATCGTTCAGTTGCTTACGGAATACTTGGATACGGGAGTCGCTCAAGGATTTATCAGTCCACGCAGACTTCAGAGTAGGCATAGAGTCGCTGTTCTTGTAGTACTGTAATTGACTGTCCTTAGTCGACAGATACTTCAACAACTTCAAAGCTGCAGACTTATTCTTGCTGTAATTGAAGACCGCCAGGTTACCACCGCCAGTGTTAGACATGTTATTGTCTTTTCCTTTTGGCAGCACAGCTACACCCCATTGATCGTCTTTCAAGCCGGCATCTTGTTTCACACTGTTCATCATCCATGGACCGGATATAAACATTGGAATTGGTGCTTTACCGCCAAAGGACTGGCCAATTGTCAATTTCAGATCTTGTTTGGGAGAGGCACCATTCTTATAAAACTTGGCCAAGTAATCCAGTGCTTCAACCATTGGCTTCTTGTTGAATTGCGGCGTCTTGCCTTTAATCAAAGTCGCACCATTTTGCCGAGCAAACATAAAACCAAAGGTTGGTTCAGAGAAATCAACGTTAAAGCCGTACATGTTCTTACCGCGCTTAGACAGCTTTGTGGCAGCATCATATAGTTGGTCCCAGGTCTTAGGTGCTTCGTTATAGCCAACCTGTTTCAATAAATCTTTCCGGTAGTATAGCACGCGTGTTTCCACATACCATGGAACGGCGTAATATTTACCATTAAACTCGGTTGTTTTGACAGATCCTTCAAAATAGTTGTTGGGGCTGATATTTTTATCGCTCTTCACTTCTTTGGAGATATCCATCAAACTTTTTGAGCTAACATAATTAGCCATCCCGGTGGTACCCATCAATATCAGATCGGGACCGGATTTAGAAGCGGCTGCCGTTAATAATTTATCGTTGTATTGAGACCACGGAATACTTTGAATCTTAACTTTGATTCCCGTCTTTTTAGTGAAGGCGTCCACCATTGGTTTCACTGCGGTATCCGCATCACCGCCGTACCAGAAAGTGATCGTCTTGTTGTTCGTGTTCGAGCCTGACGAGCTGCTGCTATTACCGCAGCCTACCAGAAGCAGGGCGGCTGCCGCAGCGGCTACAGAAATCCCCAACCATTTCGCTAACTTCATCGTTAATTCCTCCATTTTTGGAATTCGTAATCGAAACGTTTCTACGACTATGATTATACACGAATCGGAACCGGTTACAACTATTTTTTGCGATTTTTTTCAAGCTCTCAGAAAGCCTATTATGACGGCATGTGGTACTGCACCAGCCGCATTCCAGAATAGTTTATGCCGTTACGGAGACATGGTAATCCGCATCGAAAGGTAACGAAAACGACGAGTTAAACGTTTCTTTGCCAGCCAGATCAAACACACTCTTCAGCAGTGTAGCAATGTAGATTCCCGGGCCGCTGCTGTATAATCGCCATCCTCCCTTCACTGCGACAGATTGATCGCGGACATCCTCAAAGTGTTCCTGAGCAGCGTACCGATCAGGGAAGGCCGCGTCGGAGCTAGAGAAGTATACATTAGCCTGACGTAATGCCGCGTTGCTGACCCGCGATTGAATATTAATCGGGTTCACCAGTTGCAGTAATCGCCAAGCTTCTGCTTGATCACCCATTTGTGCGACAGCATCCGCATACCGAATATGGGCGTGGACATACAGTAATCCAATTTCCCGACCAAAGTTAGCTGCTTGTTCCGCCCGCTTGAAGATGTGGGAAACACCGCCGCGGTAGGTAGAAGGCTTATTCATTAAGCGGACCCCGTCAGGGAACAACAGGTGTTGCGTGATAAGCCGTAATGCATGCTTGGATTGCTGCGGATCAAGAATATGACTCAATACACCTTGCGATAATGGCAGCAGTCGATAATCAATACCCGTCAAACCGTCATTCGGGTGAATGATAGGTGTGACATGATGGTCAGCATCCATTTTAATGAACCCAGGTAATACATTGTCCTGCATGAAGTAGCGTTTGAAATCCGCCATCATCTCATCGGCCAGTGTCTGTAGGCTCTGAGCAAAATCCGGAATACTGGCAAAAGCTTGAGCCGCATGGCGCAATGTTTCAATAGTTAGTTCTTCTGTCCATGTACTGGCCATTTCTTTCTTCTGGCTAGCGTCGGCTGGTTGCAGAGTATCATCCCAATCGCCGTCACCGTAAGCAGAGACTTTGGTGTCGTACAGAAAATGGCTTGTGATGTACGCCAGTTGGCGTTTAATATGGTCCAGCAAGCTTTCGGACTTAGTGATCATTTTGTGCTCTTTAAGGGACATATATGGCAATACTTCGCTCAAAATATCGGTATCTTTGGTCGCCAGCAGATAATCAGTAACCACTTTGAGCGGCCAAACAATCACATCACCGTGGCTTTCGTCAGCAAATGATCCTGCATATTCGTCATACATGAACCACTGCGGCCAATTACCGTTTTCGCTGAACTGATGGCTGTAAAGATGAAGAATGATCTGCCGAACAACATCATAATGACCTGTCGACAAAAATAATTCAGTCGGGCCTTGGGAAACATCCCGCGTACCCCAAGCGGCGCCACCGTATTGCTCTAATCCATGGGGTGAGAGCATGTGCACCAGCGCATCGTGGGCATACCACCGTAAGACAAGATTCGTCTGTTCTGCTATATCCTGCTTAGCAGAATTTTCTGTGGTGACTTGGAAGTGCCGCAATAGCGCTTCCAGATAGTCCCGATGTTGTTCGCGGCTAGTCGTAATCGGCTCAGAGTCAGCCCTTTGAACAGTGTTCGTTTGCGTCACAATACTGAATTGACTGACCGAATCGAACACTGCCACCAATTGATGCGTTGGATCATTAGTGGTGTGAGCTAAAATAACCTCTTCCCGACCAATATTGAATGCTTGGGCATTATGCGCATACTGGATACTGTAAGCACGATCGGGATCGACTTTTGCCATAGCCGTATCGGTTTCTGGTGAAAGTGAAATTGCGTTGTCTGTGATATCCAAGAGTGGTTTCTCGCCCAAAGTAGCCGTATCCCACTGAGAAGCGACCCAGACATCGTATCGTTTATGCTTTAAGGAAGCAAAACGAAGCGTCACTTGCTGCTCTGTACTGCTCGCATCATCGCTGATTTTCAACGTGTCTCCGGCCAATTGGTAATACCAGTCACCACCATTGAAAGTCATGGCATAGGCAGATGGCATGGTGAGCAAATGATAGTGTGCATCGCCTGCTGGTCTCACATAAATACGGGTCCCCGTGACCTTGAACCAGTTCAACGCGCTGCGGGTATTGGTAATCATAATGTTCATATTGGTATTACCAAAGACCACATGGGATTCAAAAACACCCGGCATGAATTGCGTGGCTGCCAAAACAGGTTGGGTAGGCGTCATGGTGCGTTCGGCCATGATAATATTCCCTGTTAAGCGTTCCTGTTGGTTTTCTTTTTCTGGCAACACAACGTGAGTGTCGTCAGGAGTGAAGAAGGATAATACCTGTCCGGTTTGATCCCGTTCTACTTGCCGCTGTTGCGGGAACAATACGTTGAGTTGGGTCTCCGTCAAGGAAGTTCCCGTTAATGGTCGGCCCAAGGATTGGTTTGCCTCTGGCAGAGAAACAGACTGCCAGGTTGCAGCAGCAGCCGATAGCGCAGCAAAGTCTGTTTGAATTTCCGCATCCGCAATAAGCTCTTCCAGATTGCCATTGGGTTGGTTCGGTTTAAATGCCGCGTAGAAGGTCACTGCGGTGTCGCCGTCTGCGGCCGTCAAGGGGACAGTTCGTAAAGCAGTGAGAGCACATTCATACTGCAGTACCTGACTGGGCAAATCTGCTTGATTCATTGCACTAGGTTCGTCAGTACTCTTGTAGTCAGTGCCGAAGAATTGGAATCCATCGGTGGCATAGCCAGCAAGGGCAGTCAATGCCCCTTGCTGCAGGTATGGGTATTGACCTGCTTGAGGCTGATTCTGACGTGCAGCGATGGTGATATGACTATCGTTGGTGAACGGGTGCTGATCCAGATATTGGGAAACATAGGCTTCGTTACTATTCACGAATCCCGGTTCACCCAACCCCAAGTCCTGAACATAAGTTAAATCAGCCTCGACCGGCTGGGCGCTGCGAAGAGCAACGTGCCAAAACCAATTTGTACTGCCTAACAGCAGAGTTAAGTCATAATCAATGTCAGCAAAACGCCCCTGCCACCGAGCACCATTCTTAGTTAGAGACAAACGGCTAGAACTCGCCGGCCCAATCAAGGGTGTGTAACGATACTGGCCAGCCGTTTGGACACGCAGATAAATATTAGCCATACTGCCATCCAGCGCATTCCCGGCGACTTGATTGACCATAACATTGTCGGCCATGATCGTGCCGATGGCGCCGTTGTCAAGTAAATTAATCGTAATATGATCACTTTTGAGTTGGTGCATATAACTGCCTCCTGAATTTATTGATGTGCCACGGTAAAGGGCTGACTGGCCGTACAGGTGGAGTCGAATCCGAGCATTACGGTGTAATCCCCTTGGTCAGTTGATCGATGCAGATCGGAATGGATGGTGCTGAGCTGGTCGTAAGGAACTGTTAACGTAATTGTTTGAGTTTGATCCGCTCCCAGGCTGACTTTCTTAAACGCTTGTAATTGTTTGACTGGCTGCACTGTCTCACCGACTTGCTGGTGGGTGTAAAGCTGCACCACGGTCGTACCAGCATGATCGGCAGAATTGTGAATCGTGGCCTGAATCGTCAACGGTTGATCAGGAGTTACATTGTGCTGAGACAGCGTCCAATCGGTTATGGTGAAATCACCATAACTCAGGCCAAAACCGAACGGATACAATGGAGAATTAGCCACATCAATGTACTTCGATAAATATTTGTTCTCATCATCAGCTGGTGTACCGGAAATCGGACGGCCAGTATTATAGGCATTATAATAAATTGGTACTTGCCCAATGTTGCGTGGGAAAGTCATCGGCAGGCGGCCGCTCGGGTCAACCCGGCCGCTGAGTACATTAGCGATGGCTGCTCCGCCCCGACTGCCTGGAAACCAGGCCAATAATACGGCGTCAGAGAGTGCGTCGACCTCAGTGAGATCTAACGGTCGGCCGGTAATCACGATGGTGACCAGTGGTTTGTTCAACTGGGCTAGCCCACGTAACAGTGTAAGCTGTTCAGCAGGTAATGTGATATCCGTCATACTGGTTGCCTCACCACTTTCGCTAGCAGGCAAGCCCAATACAGCAACGATTGTTTCTTGCTGACGGCTAGCGTTCACAGCGTCGTTCAATTTGCTGAATTGCACGTGATGGTATTGTGTCCCCGGCATCACAGTGAAGTTGCTGAATTGCTTAGCCAAAGCGTCCGCAATCGTTTCGGTTTGATCCGGATCGCCTTGCCAGGACCAACTGCCAAGGATATCACCAGTATCGGCAACGGGCCCCACCAAACTAATGGCGGTGGCGGTATTGAGTGGTAATGTATGGTGGCTATTTTTTAACAGAACCATTGATTGTTCGGCCGCTGCCTGAGCAGCGTCGAGATTTTCAGTAGTTAGCGTTGCTTCTGTCTCTCGTTCAGTGCTTAAACCACGGTAGGGATCGGTGAATAGCCCTAATTGTTCTTTCAGAATAAGAATACGTTGAGCGGATTCATTGATCAGTTGTTCGATTTGCGGATCCAGTGAGGCAGCCTTTGCTAAGTACTTGGCATAGGCAAAGGACATCATATCGATATCAACTCCAGCCTTTAACGCGAGGTCGGCAGCGTGTTGCAAATCTCCTGCCACGCCATGATGGATAATCTCACCAATGGCGTCCCAGTCTGAGATGAGCACACCATGAAACTGTAATTCGTCTCGAAGAATATCCCGCATCAGATGCTGATTGACCGTAGCCGGAACCCCGAAAAGTGTATTAAATGATGTCATAACCAGGAGTGCCTGTGCTTCAATCGCTGCCGCATAAGCAGACAAATATTGTTCGCGGAACCGCCATTCAGAAATATCAACTGTGTTATATTCCCGACCAGCTTCTGGCGCACCATAAGCGGCAAAGTGTTTAACACACGCGGCAATATGGTTCTGATCAAGGGGCAGTGTCCCCTGGAACCCGGTAACGGCTGCCTTAGCCATTACCGAATTCAGATAAGGATCTTCCCCAGTGGATTCCATCACCCGCCCCCAGCGTGGGTCACGTACCAGGTCAACCATTGGTGCAAAAGTAACATGGACACCGCCAGCGGCTGATTCCTTAGCAGCCGTGGCCGAAGCAGTCTTCATGACCTGCGGATCAAAGCTGGCGCCAAGGGCCAACGGGATCGGGAAAATGGTCTTGTAACCGTGAACGACATCAGCCATAAAGAGGAGCGGAATACCCAGCCGACTGTGCTTAAGATAATTTTTTTGTACCTTGCGAACAGTTTGAGCACCGGAAATACCGAGTACGGAGCCGGCACTATACAACGCGGCTTCGCCAAGGTGGGCCTCCTTTAAAGGACCGGTAATTGCCACATTATCGCCTTGAAAAAAATCGGCACTTAATTGTATTAATTGACCAATCTTTTCTTGAATTGTCATTTTCTCCATTAAATCCTGGACGTTCTTGCTGACCATGCGATTATCCTCCTATGAATTGTTTCTTTTTGATTAATCGAAACGTTTCACCAAAGATCATATAGCGTTTTCAGGGAAAAAGCAAGACCTTTTTAGTCACTTCATGGAAACCATTACAGCAGCTCCTTGCAGGCCACTTGTTGTGCATATCTCCATAAAAAGAAGCTTGACGCCATCCGCCAAGCTTCCCGTACTGCTTATTATAACCCGTTCGTCACCGTCCACGTAATCACGCCGGTGTACTTACCCGCACTGATGGCCGGCTTGTTCACCGCATTAATCTGCAACCGCGGCCCGCCAATTTGATAATCGCCAGTCTGCGGCTTGCTGGCTTGCCACCAGCCATTAGAAATATTGAACGTCGTGTCTGACGCTGCCGCATTGGTATTGGCATATATAATCACTAGGTCACTGAGATCCGCCACCGTGGTGCCACTGAGCTGATACCCCAGCGCCCCCGGCAGCGTTTGCCCCGCCGCATTCGTCAGCGGCGTCGTCGCCTGCGCCGACAGCTGGAAACTCTTATTCGTCGTATTCTGGTTCGTCACCACGAGACTGCCGGTTAAGGAAGAAATCGGATAACTTCCAATTCCCAGATTCAACGGCTGCTGACCAAAGTCGATCGTGGGCACCGTTAACTTCAGCAACCCGCCCGTATCGCTATGTTTCTTATAGTAATAGTTCAGATCCAGCGTCCCGCTGGCCGGGGTCAAGGTGCCCTGACCATTGCTAGGCAGCCGCGTCTGATCCAGTTCATACTGCTGCCCGGCACTGGTCAGCGTCAGGGGCGGATGGCCCTGCAGGGTCGTCGCCGGGGTAGCGAGAATGCTGGTACTGCCGATGGCAAAGTCGTTGAAGTTATACGGATCCGGCATGACTCCGTTCTTAACCACCGGGTTAGCAATCGCACTGCCATCGGCTTGCGTCGGCGTTAACGCCGCACCAGCCGCGTCCAACAGGTGAATATTGACCGTCGCTGGCCGATTCACAGCAATTTGAATCACGTTTGAGATTAATTGGCTGTCCTGTTTATAGGATCCGGCACCGAGCTGTCTGGTGTGTCGATGGCATAGAGGTAAATGGTATGTTCTTTCCCATCAGTTAGTGTCTGCACGTCAGCAGGATCACTAATATCTCCAGCAAATTGCAAATACGTATCATGGGGCGGATCAGTCGGATATTTGGCCGCAAATAATGTCTTCTTATTGGCAATGGCCAGCGCGTTACTGCTCGTCACCGGCTCGCCATCGACTTGATAATAGACAGTTGCTTGGTTACTGTTCAAGTCAAAGACACTACCCGGGGTCGCCACGGTTTTGGCCGTGTTCGGGATGTGCAGAAAGGTCTGATTTGCGCGCAGCACGGGGGCACTGCCCGTGTTGGCCCCTGCGTTATAGCCCATTTCGAAAGTGTCCCCGTCTTTAAAGGAACCGACTTGGCTGGGCGACCATTTCATCAGAATGCCTGAATCTTTAACAATTGACGAACTGTTGGTGGCATCCTCGCCAAAAAGCAATTGATCGGGCTTGGCATCCGCGACGCCCGCGTTACCTTTACCCTCTGGACCTTGAAACACCGGAAAACCATTGGGGAAGTTTTTCTTATTGTCATCACTTTGTGCCCGCAACTTATTATTTCCCGTATCCGTCACGTAGTCGTCAATGTATGACTGCGCCGTACGGCCAAAACCATCCGTACCGTTACCCTGGTATCGCTCGATCCAGTTTGTTCCGCGCCAACTGTCGGGACTGTGGATACTGTTAAAGTTGAACTGCATCGTATAAGGTGATGCCAATGTCGGCGAACGGAAATAGATGCCCTGGGGTTTCCCTTGCCGCGGTCCACTTTGCGCCAATGCCCCATAATACGGTGGTACGTTATCCTGCGGCTTGAGTTTCGGTCCGATCCGCACATCGAGTTGGCGGCTAAAGAAAATTCCTGTCAGGTCTTGCCCGCTGATATTAGTGACCTGCTGATTCAAAGCCATCGTCCGGTTATCAGTGCTTGGTTCTAATTGAGTCCGGACGTGCAAAGCAATCGACCCATTTGTAATCCGCAAGAGTTGCAAGTAATACGGATTCGTTATGTAGCCGTCGTAATCTAAATGAATAATCTTAGCGTTCGTACTGTCGGCATACATGTGGATATGCTTGATGTCGTCGAATTGGATCACCGGCGAAATATTATCCCCCAGTGTTCCTGTATTCAGCAATGGCACCCCCTTGAAGCCCACACCTAACCCGCGTGACGTAAACAAGTGGGTGAAATCGGTTGGACCGTCTTGGCCGCTTGTCAGCGATGACGTGGATTCATACAAGGAATAAATCGTTGTCTCGACCTGAGTTTGGGGGTCTGTCTGAATAATGTTGTAGTTAGGCGTATCGATGTAATTATTGGTTTGGGTCAAATCGTAGTTATTATGCGATGCCGCCTGGGCTGCCTGATACGACCCGAACATGTAACGTAAAGTGAGATTATTGCCAAGGGGCAATCGGGCCGAAGCACGGGTAATATCCGGTCGCCATAAATTGAAGGTCACTTGGGTGCTGCGATTGTTTTTCGTTACATTAAAAACGAGCTTTTTGCCATCATAAGGCAGACTTGCGGGTTTCCTGACAATAATGGTCACGTTAGGCGGCGTACTACCGGCGGCGCCGTAAGTCAACGTGAAGTCTCCCGAACCAAGATCAGAAGCAGTCGTATTCAAATGAAAATCAGAGGCTCGGAGACTGGTAAAATCAGCGGCTGTCAAACTGCCTGGATCAATCATCTTGGCAGTACTGGTCAGATTGCGCAGATTAGTTACTATGCCGCCAACAATTACCGGTATCGATCCCCCTGGGGCCGCACCATCAAAGGCCACCCCGCTCGGTATCGACTGTGTTGATTGGTTACCAATATTGAAATAAGCAAATGACTTACCGGTATCTGAAGGCGCAATATCCAGTAACGTATTGCCCGCGGCCAGCGGAGTGACCGCCAAGTTAGCTGCAATACCTTGAACTGGCGTATCAGCCTTCAGTGCTGTCGCCGAAACTGTTAGCGCTGACGAGTCAATTTCCGGATGCAGCGTCTGTACGATATGTAATTGCTGCTCAAACGGCAGCCCAACAAACTCATCCGCCGTATACGCCGTCCCCACCACAGCCTGCCGCACCCACGCTGGATACGCCGCTGCCCCGGCTGCTATCACTCTGCCGCCGCCAAAGGCACTTACCAAAAATAACACTAAAGTCAGGGCCAATCCCCACCATAGGCGCCCTCGCAAGCGTGTCCTCTCCCGCTGAAACATGATGCTTAACCCCCCGCGCATTAGTAATCATGCCTGTCATAAAGTAAATATTATTTTTCACACTTTCAATATTATTATATCATCAGCACTCGTTATTCCATAACAATTTATCCCACTTTTTATCCCACTTATTGACTTGCAGTGAACCCCGCCGGCAACATAAAAAGCGCGGCCATTTGGTCGCGCTTCTGGTTTGACTTGACGATCCTACAAGCCGTTCGTCACTGTCCAGGTAATTTCCCCGGTATACTTACCGGCCTTAATAGCCGGGCGGTTGGCATCAGTGATGCGCAACCGCGGGCCGCTGATCTGATTCTCCCCGGTTTGGGGACTGTTGGCTTTCCACCAGCCATCGGACACATTGAAGCTGGTCTGGCTGGTGGTCGCATTCGTATTGGTGTATACCACCGTATCGCTGCTCAATTCAACGATCGTCCCGTCGCTAAGTTCATACCCCAGCGCCCCGGTCAGTTCCTGACCGGCGGCGTTGGTCAACGGTTTGGTTGCCTGGGCTGCAAGCTGGAAGGTCTTGTTCGTCGGATTCTGATTTGTGACCACGAGGCTGCTGGTGAGCTTAGCAATGGGATAATCCCCGGGGGCTGCCATGATCAGCTGCTGGCCAAAATCCACTGTCGGCACAGTCAAGCCGAGATAGCCGCCCGTCGCGGGATGGACCTTGTAGTAGTAAGTCAGATTCAAAACGCCGCTCACCGGATTCAACCGGCCCTGGCCATTGCTGGGCAGCTTGGTACGATCCAAATCATATTTGGTCGTGCCCTTCGTCAGCGCCAGGGGCGCATGGCCTTGTAAATCGGTGGCCGCAGTGGTCAGAAAGCTCTGACTGCCGATACTGAAATCATTGAAGTTATACGGTTCCGGCATGACCCCTTGCTTCACCACCGGATCAGCCAGTGCTGCCCCGTTTTCATCCACCAAATTGATGTGTACTTGGGCCGGCTGATTCACGGCCACTTGGACCACATTCGACGTCAGGGCAATATCCTGTTTGTACGGATCAGGAACCGTGCTCGTGCTGTCCGGCGTGTCGATGGCATAGAGATAAACCGTATGGACTTTGCCGTCGGTCAATGTCTGCAGATCCGCCGCAGCGGTAATTTGGCCCGCAAAATTCAAGTAGTCGCTGTGGGGCGGAGCTGGGGTGTATTGGGCAGTGTACAACGTCTTCTTGTTGGCAATGTCCCCCGCGTTCGCCGTAGTCACCGGCGTGCCGTCGATTTGGTAATACACCGCGGCCCGGTTACTATTCAGGTCGAAGACCCCGCCCGGTATGGCCACCGTTGTTGCCGTTGGGGGCACATGCAGGTAAGTATCGTCGGCCCGGACCACCGGCGCGGTCCCCATATTAATACTTGAGTTAAAGGACATGTCGAAGGAGTCACCATCTTTGAAAGAACCCACTTGACTGGGCGACCACTTCATGATGATTGCCGTGTCGTCCGGCGGTGGGCCAGCTGTAGTCGTCCCCCCTTGACCGGTGCCAAATATGACATCATTGGGTTGGGCCGTCATATTCCCAGCGTTGCCTTTACCCTCTGGTCCATTAAAAACAGGATATCCCTGGGGTAGGTAGTCCTTGTCCCGCGCGTAGACCGCTTCATACATATTGAAGCCATTGGCAGTTACCAAGTCATTGATAGTGGCGTTCAAGTCATACGCTCCCGTTGATGTCACCTGATGCGTCACAATCGGCTGATATGTCGACAGCCAATGGGTCCCACTCCAACTATCGGGACCAGCGATATTGTTGAAGTTAAATTGCATCGTATAAGGGGAAGTCAACGAAGGGGAGCGGAAATAGATCCCTTGCGGATGCCCTTCGCGCGGACCGTCCGTTGCCCGCGCTGCATAAAATAATGGCACGTTGTCCAATTGATTGCCCACCGGCCCCATGCGAGTATCAAATTGACGGCCAAAATAAAGACCAGTGAGATCCTGTCCGCTGATATTCGTGACACGTTCACCCATCGACATTTGACGTCCATCTGGACTAGGCTGCAGTTGGCTATGGACACGTAAAACAATGCCTTTCGTCACCCCCAGCGTTTGTAAATAAAAAGGATTGGTGATGTACCCATCGTAATCCAGATGGATAACTGCTTGATTGGTGCTATCCCGATACATGTGGATATGCTTAATGTCATCGAACTGAGCAAGCGGATAAAAACGATCTGTAGGTATCGACTCCATGCCTGGGCCAGTAGCACTATTTACGCTCCACGGTAACACTGGTCCCTTGCTAAACCCGACGGCCAATCCCTGAGACGTGCTTAAGCCCGCAAAATCAGTGACTTGTGCCGGTGCTGAGATTGGCTCATAAAGAGAATACACCCGCGTCGGTGCAGCCGTTGGATTTTTTGGATCGGTTTGGAGGATATTGAAGTTGGGCACGTCGATTGGATTACCGTTCATTCTCGAGGTGTCAAAAATGGCGTGGGATGGCGTTGCATCCGCCCAATAGGCACCAAACATATATTGTAGTGTGAGGTTATTCCCTAGAGGCAGCTCCGCATGGACCCGGGAAATATCCGGGCGCCAGAGATTAAACGTAATCTGCAAGGCCTTATTATTCTTGTTGACCTGCAACACAATCTTTTTTCCAGCATAAGGCAGCGTCGCAGGATTGTTGACGGTCACCATTAAATTGGGTGGCGTGGTTCGACCGCCGTTACTATAAGTAATTTTATACGCGGTGGCAGGTAAATCCGTTGCTGCATTCACTACCACAAAATCGGTCGTCTTCAAATTCGCTAATTCAGCCGCCGTAAAACTGCCTGGATCAATTGTTTTCGCAGGACTCGTAATACTGCCAAATCGCGCACTGATCATCGCTGGCGTCATGAGTCCCCCAGGTGCGGCCCCGTCAAAGGCCACGCCATCGGGAAACGTCTGCGTCAGGGACCCTGAATTAAAATATGCAAACGCCTTCCCCATATCCGAAGGTGCAATATCCAAATACGTCTGGCCAAACGCCACCGGATCAGCCTGCGGGACTGCGGCCAACGCCGGCGTCGCCGGGGTGGTCACGGTCTGTACCTGCTGGTTGCCCAAAACAGCGGTGGCGGACGCCGCTTGGCTTAAATGTGCCGTGTCCATTTCTGGATGCACCGCCTTGATGATTGCCAACTGCCGAGCAAACGGCAGGTGCACAAAATCAGCGGCCGTGTAAGCAGTGCCGCTGACAGCCTGGCGCACCCAGGCTGGATAGTCTTGGGTAGTGCCTGCCTGACTGGTCCCTAAATCAGCATCCGCTGCCCCTTGCGCAGAACCTAGACCAGCCAATCCGAAAATGCCTAAAATCAGTGTCAAAATAACGAAATATGTAACTTTTCCCCGTCGCATCATGGCCTTAACCTCCCCACTGAAATGGCCACCATACTTGTTTCTATATTCAAAAAAATGGATGCTTTGTTCAAAAATAAACAACACTCTCACCAATACTATACCACGATTTTTAGAAAACGCATGCATTTTACTTAGCAGTTACTGTTTGCACTCTCCCTCAACTTCAACGACAATAATCTTATCAACATATGGGGGAATAAAAAATGACACAAATGTGGACATACACCTACTTCGGCAACCACACCAGCAACCAATTCGACTGGCTGCGCTACGGCATCACCGGGGTAGTAATTTTGATCACCATGGGTCTGCTGCTGAACTACCTGCGCCATCGCAACAACGCCCGGAACCGCGACCTGCTGGTCCTTTCACTGCTGGTTGCCGGGCTGGCCGTCGCCATTCAAATCAGCGACATTCAGCAGAATTATCAACTAACCAATAGCGGCAACAGCAATTCACTGATTATGCGCCAATTTATGCGCGACGTGGCGCGAAAAAAAGACGTTGCGCCCAGCCAGATTGCGGCGAACCAGACCTACCTGGGGGCGGGACTAGTGCTCAAGGTGGGCAGCGCCTACTACCAGGTCACCTTCAACAACGACACGGCGATCACCACATATGCGCTGACGAAAACCACGCTGCTGAACCACAAAGTCCAATTAATAAAGGAGTAATCGCAGATGACTATTGATTATTTTGCCCTATTCATTAAACTCGCTCTGGGTTTTGCAGCATTCGTTTTACAAATTGGCTTAGCTGGACGGGGGAACCTGGCCCCGTCTAACGCCATTGACCAGCTGCAAAACTTCGTCCTTGGGGGGATCATTGGCGGTATCCTTTACAATCCCGCCATTACGACGTTGCAATTCTTCATCGTTTTGCTGCTTTGGAGCATCATCGTCTTCGGTGCTCGCTTCCTGGCAAATCACAACAGCATTGCTCGTCAGGTATTAGTTGGGCAGCCTCACACCATCGTGCATAACGGTAAGATCGATACCGACTTTGCCACCCGGGCGGGGATCTCGGCCCAAGAGCTGGCCTTCCAGCTGCGCCAGCATGGGGCCAGCGACCTGCGCCACGTGAAACGGGCGGTGCTGGAAACCAACGGCACCCTGACTGTCACCCTGCAAGATGATGAGGCAGCCTATTTCCGGTGATTCTAGACGGTCAAATCGATGAAGATGCGCTGGATATTCTCCATCGGGATGAAGATTGGCTGACAACTCAATTGCAGGCCCAAAACGTCGAGCAATCTCAAGTGTATATGGCAATTTACGTGAACAATCATTTAGACATCACGACCTATTAAAAAAAACTCTCCCGTCATTCACCGACGGGAGAGTTTTTGCGTAATCTAATACTGTAGCGATTTGATCCCCGGCCGCTCGGCGAAGACCGTCAAAAAGCGGTCGATATTCGCCGGTTCAGCGGTTTCCAACCACAGGTTCAATTTGACTTCCTGCTTCTCCGGCTTGCGTTCCATATCCACATTCGTGACGTGAATATTGAGTTTGCGCAATTGGGTCCGCAGCGCATTGATTTCATCCTGATTTTGATCCATGACAATGGTCACGTGCTGAGTATCCATCTTGGGTAAGAAGGGCAGGTGCTGATGCAAAACGATTTGAATCAGCAATACGATTGCCGTAGTCGCCACCCCAACAATGTAGAGCTTGGCGCCCACGGCCATCCCGACGGCCGCCGTGGCCCACAGGCCCGCGGCGGTGGTCAGACCATTAATGCCGCTGCGCCGCACCAGGATCGTACCGGCGCCCAAAAAGCCGATACCGGTGACGATTTGGGCGGCGATCCGGGATGGATCCAACGTTACGTTGTTCAGCCGCATCACATCAAAGAAGCCGTACTTGGACACGATCATGACCAGGGCCGAGCCCACCGCCACGATCATGTGGGTCCGGATGCCCGCTTCCTTCAATCGGTTAGTCCGTTCATAGCCAATGGCGAAGCCGCAGAGGCTCGCCACGAGCAGGCGCAAAATTAATTCCAACTGTTGCGTATAATTCACAGTGCGATTCTCCATTTCTAAAAGGGTTCGCAATCCATCATAAGCCATCGTTGTCCACAGTTCAAAGTGAGTTATCCCCCGCTTCTGTGGATAAGTTTTTGAGCCGTTACCATATCTGGGGGCGAACAGATTGATGCCCACCAGATATGCACTGGGGAAAATTGAGCCAATTATTTTTTATGACGGCTTTCCACACACCAAAAAATGTTCGATTCAGATTTTCGTCAACGTTCCACACCGCTTGCGCCCGTATGTTTCACGAGATTTCGAACAAATGTTTTCCACAGTTATCACCAAGTTATCCACACTGGGGATAACTTTCTCAACACGTCCAAAAACCAAGTTATACACACAATCCACATACTTATCCACAGGGTGACCAATCAACTATCCACCAGCCCGTTGCCCCTTGACATTGCCAAACCTTAACATTTACAAAAAGTTGACGGCATTAATTCGTTATAAACGAACGTTCGCGCCCAATTCGTTGAAATGGGGCCTTGTTTCACGAATAACACGTATGTTTCACGAGACCCGGGGGATAAAAATACCCAGAAAGTGCTGGCGAAAATGCCGTCACTTTCTGGGAAATATTTCCCAAGGATTCACAAATCTGGGGATAACTGCTCACCTCACTGACCAATATGGTCAAAATTCAACAACTCATAGTCCACCGCGTTGGTTGCTTGGATTGCTTGGTCCGTTTTCCGTTGGGCTTCAGCTAATGCAGCCGTGATGTCCCGCCCTGCGTAAATCTGCTGCATGGCCACTTGGATATACTGGGCGGCTTCGTTCAGATTAGCGTAGAACGGCCCCGCGGTGGCAGCGTTGGTCTTAGCAGCTTGGAGTTGCTGGATCGGGACCAGCAGACCGGGATTCTTGGCCACGGCTTGCTTCAGTACGGGTTCTTTCAAGGCATTCTTATTCACCGCGATGTAACCGGTCGCCGCCTGCCAGGCAGCCTGTTCCTTAGCGGAGATGGCGAATTTAGCGAATTCCCACGCCCCCTGCTGCACGTCAGCGGGTTTGTCCTTGGTGATCCAGAAACTGGCCCCGCCGACTGCCACACCGTTGGCCGGTATGTTATCCGGATGGGGCATGAAGGTCACGCCGAACTTGAATTTTGCCGACTTGGCGATGGTGCCCATCGCTGCTGAACTCTGCATGAAGATGCCGAGTTTTTGAGATAGAAAGCCGGCCATTTGGTTCGCCGACGCACCGGATCCGGTGCCGTAGTTCTGGAAGGACCCATCCTTGATCATCCCCTGGACCCAGGTGAAGACTCGGCGCATTTCCGGCGTGTTGACGTTGGCTTTCGTCGCGACTTTGTCCCGACCGTTGCCGTTGTTGACCAGGGTGCCGTTCTGGTTGGCCACCAGTGAATCCGGCAGCCAGTCATAGATCTGGAGCGTGACGCCCTTCAATTTGTCCCCGGCGCGCTGGGTCAGCAATTTCGCCGCGTTGGCCACTTCGGAATACGTGGGCGACTGGGGCAGATTAGGGATCTTGTATTTTTTGAAAAGATCCTGATTGTAATACAATACCGCAGACGAGGAGTTAAACGGCACGGACAGCAATTGACCGCGCAGCGTGTAGGCACTCAATACATTGGTATAAATCTGGCTGGTGTCATAGTGCTCCTTGTCGATGAACTTTTGGACTGGTGTGTAGTTATTGATGCCCACCGTGGCGGCGCCGTTGCCTTGGTCGATTTGGACCATGGCCGGGGACACGTTGCTGTGCAAGGTGTTGATATACTTTGATTGGGTCAGGGAGTAGCCCCCTTCATACACTGGTTCGACCCAATATTTCTGCTGGCTCTTATTGAACCGCGCTACCATGGCTTCCAACGTCTTGCCGTTGGGCCCGTTCATCGCGTGCCACAGGGTGACCACGGTGCGGCCCCCGGGGGTGGCAACGGTATGGCTGGGTGCCCATTGGTGGACGGCGGTGTTGCCGATTACCAGCAGCGCCAGCGCACTGGCTGCGGCGATCAGCCATTTATTCAGCTTTCTCATCCCTTCACACCTCCCGCATTCAGACCCTTACGGAAGTAGCGCTGACCGACGATCAGGATCAGCAGCGTGGGCAGCAGGACCAGAATCGCGGTGGCCATGATCACGCCCCAGTTGCTGAAGGTGTCTTCGGCTTGCAGCTGCTTCAACCCGACCTGAGTCGGCCGGTGAGCGTCGGAGAACGTCGTGATCAGCGGCCACAGGTACTGATTCCAGTGCGTTAGAAAAGTGTACAGGCCGAAGGTGATCAGCGTGCTGCGGGAATAGGGCAGTACGATGCGCCACAGGAATTGTAACCGGCCCAAGCCAATCAGGTCGCTGTATTCCTTCAATTCATTGGGCACTTGGAGAAAGGCTTGGCGCAGCATGAACACCCCGAAGGCCGAGGTGAAGAACGGGATCGTCAAACCTGGATAAGAATCCAGCCATCCCAGCGCCCGTACCGTCTGGAAGTTCGGAATGATCTGGGCTTCAAACGGCAGCATCATCGTGATCAAGAAGGCGAAGAACAGCCCGTTCTTGAAGCGGAATTGGAGAAAGGCGAAGGCATAGGCCGCCAGGGTACAAAAGACGAATTGACCCAGCATGATCAGGGTACTCATCACCAGCGAGTTCCACATGTAGAGCACCACCGGCGTCGTCTTGATGGCGTTGACGTAGTTGGTCAGGGAGATATTCAACGAGGTAAAGTGGCCAGCCACAATGTCCGTCGTCGGCAGCAGGCTCGCCCAAATTCCCAGCAGCAACGGGGCCATCATCAGCAGGGCAATCAAGATCAGCAGCATATAATGAACAGAACGTTTCACCCGAGTCATTGATAATACACCTTCCTCTCAGTGAAGCGGAATTGCACCCACGTGGCGAGGGCAATGATCACTGTCAAGACAATGGCCTCCGCGCTGGCGATCCCGATATTCCGGTAATTGAAGGCATCCTGATAGACTTTATAGGCAATGAAATTGGTGGTGTTATCCGGACCGCCGCCAGTGATCAGGTCAATCTGGGTAAAGGTCTTGAACGCCCCGATCACCTCCACGACGATCAGGAAGAATAGCGTCGGACTGACCATGGGAATCGTGATCTTCCACGTCTGCCGCCAATTCGACCAGCCCGCCAGCGACGCGACGTCATAATAATCTTGGGGAACCGATTGCAGGGCCCCCAGCAAATTGAGAAAGGCAAAGCCGCTGCCCATCCAGACACTGGACAAAATCACTGCGATCATCGCCCCAGTGGGATTAGTCAGCACGTTGACCTGGGCAAACCCGATCATTTTCAGCAAAATACTGATCAACCCCACCGAGGGGTTAAACAGGAACAGCCACAAAATCGAAGCTGCCGCGGCGGAGACGCCCATGGTGGAGGCAAAGGCGGTACGGAAGAACCCCGCGCCCCGCAGCCGTTGGGTGGCCAACCGGGCCAGGATCAGCGCCAGGGCAATCGTGCTCACACTGGTCACGGCCACAAAAATAAAGGTATTGCCCAAACTTTTGAAGAACAATGGATCAGAGAAAATCGTGACGTAGTTGCCCACGCCCACAAAGTTGGCGGCTTTCCCCGTCAAGTTCGTGGCAAACAGACTGTTGATGACCGTCATAATCATCGGATAATAAGTGAAGACCGCCATGATCACCAAGGACGGTACGAGGAACCAGAGCGCGCTTTTGAATCAATGCCGGCGTTTCACTTTGATTTCTGGCATCTCTACCGGCGTCTGGGCTTCGGTCGGCTGATTATGCAACTCCATGGCTAACCCCCGCTTTCTCTTCCGGGCTAGCGACGGCCAACCCGGTATCCGGCGCGAAGAAATGCAAATCGGCCGCCTCTGTCGGGAAAGTAACGAACGCGGCTTGGGCATCCTCCGGGAACTGTTCCGCCACATCAGCAATGAATTCAATATCGTGGTTGCGCAGCGTCACATTGCTGGCCCGGCCGAGACTGGCGACGTTCACGACTTGGACGGGCACATCGTACGCGCTGGTCGAGGTCAGCGACAATTTGATTTTTTCCGGGCGCACACCTAACCGGTAGGTGCCGGCGGGTAATGGTTCCGGCAGCGGGATCACCGCTGGCCGCTGGTCTTCATCAGTCATGACTAACGTGGCCGTTTTCCCCAATTCATCCACTGCCACGGTGAACATGTTCATCTTCGGCGAGCCGATAAAGGTGGCCACGAATTCGTTGCGGGGATGATTATACAGATCCAGCGGCGTCCCAACCTGCTGGACTTTGTGATCGTTCAGCACCATGATCCGCTCACCCATGGTCATGGCCTCGGTCTGGTCGTGGGTGACATAGATCAAAGTCATCTTCAATTCCTTGTGCAGTTCAACGAGTTCTTCCCGCATTTCGTTACGCAGTTGGGCATCCAGGTTGGACAGCGGTTCGTCCATCAAGACCAGGTTAGCCTTGGTGGCAATCGCGCGGGCGACGGCGACCCGCTGCTGCTGGCCGCCGGAAAGCTCTTTGGGCTTGCGGTCGGCCAATTCGGTCAGGTGCACCATTTTCAAGGCATCGGCGACCCGATCGTTTTCTTCTGCTTCGCTCAAATGCAGATTATGCAGTCCGAAGCGGATATTCTCGGCCACCGACATGAATGGCAGCAGGGCATAGTTCTGAAAGACCATCGCCAGGTGCCGGTCCTTGGGGGCGGCCTCGGTCACCTTTTTATCATTAAAATAAATGTCGCCGCCGGAAGCGGGAATGAGTCCGGCAATAATCCGTAAAATCGTACTCTTGCCAGATCCAGACGGGCCGACTAGAACATAGAATTCGCCTTCTTCAATCGTGGCGTCAATATCTTCCAAGACAGGGGTATCCCCGTAGTGTTTACTTAAATGTGCCAGTTTAATGACCATGTTGCAGCTCCCCCTCAAACCGGTTTTAGCGCGCCGGTCATGACATCAATGACGGTACAAAAATATCCGAGACGGCAGTAATCATCCAATGTGGTCTAGGCCATTACCAAGTTTTCCCATAATTATGCGGCGAAACCCGCCCCCAAGGGCTTCGATGCTTGGTCATCAGTACCTGTACCGATGACTATCCTTATGATAGGCTACTATTTTTGAAAACGCTATTATTTTGTTCGACAAAAAAACCGGAACCCCTTCTGATACGCCGTGCCAATGCTCCGGTTGCTGCACATTAGCACTAAACACGCTTAAAAATGGAGTTCTGTTCCAATCCCGTTGGAAAAACTATTACTTTTGCGGGCGTACAATATATCGGGTTAAATACACCCCGGGCACCAAGAAGATCGCCGCCAACCCAATAGACAGCACGGTCAGCCAAGTATCGCGCTGCCACCAGCGGCTGCCGTACCAAATAATCGCCCCGCCGACAAGATACAGTGGCGTCAATACCAGGAACCGGCGCCAGCGGGGTTTACACTCATCTTTGACATAGTCAACGATCACATCTTTGATCACGTCACCAAAAAATTCACCCACGATATCCACTAAAAAGTCGATCATCGCCTCACTCACCTTTCTGTATTACGCCCGCATCGCCAGCCGGCTCTGACGAATCTGCATGGCGCGTTCAAAATCGTCTGTAATAATGCCGACCACATTGGTATCACCCATCGCTGACCGGATCTCCAGTGGATCATCCACGGTCCATAAGCGCTGAGGAAAGTCGATCTGCGGCTGATAATGTTCCACGTGTAACGCGCTCAGAATCGGTCTGAGGGCGTCAAACTTGGGAATCTCCCCAGTCTTCGTCGTCAGCAGGGCCAGCGGCTGGTGGGGAGCCACGGTGTGCAGCCGGCGCAAAGTATCGGCATCAAACGAGGAATATACCGTCCGACCGGCCATCTTTTTGGCCATCACCAGTTGGTGCACCGCGGCTTCAATACCGGGATAGTGCACTTTGCTGGTTTTGAACTCCAGGTTCAGTTGGATTCCCGTGGGCGCTAGCAGATCCAAAACATCTGCCAGCAGCGGCACCTGTTCACCATTCACCAACTGATACTGGTGCAGTTCGGCCAGGGTCATATCCTTGATCCAGCCGTTCCCGTTGGTCGTCCGGTCAATCAATTCATCGTGCATGATCACCAGCGCGCCGTCGATCGTTTGCTGGACATCCGTTTCAATCCCGTCGGCGCCGTGCTGGATCGTATAGTTGAAACTGGCCATCGAATTCTCTGGAAACCGCACCGGATAGCCGCGGTGGCCATATATATCGAACACCATCATTCACTCCTCTCATTCATCCAATAACCTAGTGAACTTGGCTATATTATAGCAAGAAAGCGTTCCCTTGCCATGGGGTTATTAACAGTTGCCAAATATGGTATTGTTCGAGTCTATTCGGTGTTAAACGGCTCTTCTGTTGGTGAAGTGGTCAATCAATAATCTTCAGTATTTGACACTTTTCTGTTCGCCCGCAATGGCAAATACTGTCCTACAGGGGATATCTCTGCTTTTCAGCTGACAACTAAAGTATTGTCGATTGGTAACAACTTTGATAAAATTGCTTTATCAGGAACATACGTTTCCCACTGCTGATGACAACATTCGAGTAGCTGATCAGGAGGACAGAGACCATGACCCGCAGTTATAAGACTAAACTCCACGTGGCCAATGATGCCCAGAATGATTTCTTGGTCCTGTGCATGGCCGTAAAACGCAAACTGTACAATCTTTATCGCAGCGTGCAGTTTGGCTTGCTGGAGACGCGCAAGCGGCTTTATCCAGACTACGAGGCGTTCAAAGAGCTGCCTAAAGAAACACGGAACCAGTTTTACATCTCTGCAGCGGAATTTGAAAAAGTGTTCAATCACGTTATCCGGGTCAGCGGTTCTTACCCCGCCTGGTGGGATCAAGCCCCGCAAAAGACTCGAAAGCAAGCCTTTCGCGATGCCGAACGAGCTTTCCAGAACTATTTCAAGGGCTTAGCGGAAGAGCCGCGCTTCAAGGGCTATCATGCCCGCCAAGTGGCTTATTTCAGCGGTGCGATCCGCGTTCAGCGCGACCGTATCAGATTACCACTGATTGGTTGGCTGCGGCTTTCTGAATTTGGTTATTTGCCCACTGATGACCGGCTTCAAAAAATCGGGTATCACATCACTGGCTGCTGGGTCAGCCGCTGGGCGAATGACTATTGGGTGGTGGTGGCTACTGATGAGCCGGCACCAACCCAGCCAGTCGCACACACGGAGACCGAGTTAGGCCTGGGCATTGATCTGGGCATCAAAGATATGGCCATTTTGAATACCGGCAAAAAGTTTATCAATATTTCCAAAACGTCCTATTACTACCACGTGGAAAAGATGAAGAAACGCTGGCAGGCCCGCTTGGCCCGGCGCAAAATTGCGGCCGAGAAGAGTTTCGCCAAGAATCACCCG
>NZ_AUEH01000038.1 GCF_000425885.1 Schleiferilactobacillus harbinensis DSM 16991 | reverse complement strand
CCAAGATGTCTTAAACCACCGGTTAAGGAAGTGCCTTGGATACCGCAGCGCAATCGCGGCGCTCCAGGCCTCCCCCCTGGGCCTGGAGGAATCCCTGCCCACTACCTAAACCAATTCACATGGATGAGTCTTCACTGTTGCACTTAATTTGACAATTCGGGGTTCAAAATTAATGAGCGAAAATGGCTCAATCGAACTTGACGGTTACAGGTATCTTTGATCAAACGTCATACAAGCGTGTGCGACCGCGTAATTACCGCTTTAGTTGCGGCTGATTATTACCTGATATGGCGCCTGTTGCTGATGAATATACCGGATTGCGGTTTGCCGATCCGACTGGTCGAACCTTCCCAGAATGTGAATACCGTTGAAATAATCCACATCCCCCCAGTAGAGAATCAGACTCGGTTCCGGGGCCCAATACCCAATATCACCGGGTGCCGGATCGGCTCCGGTGGGTGTCCCTTTAATGGGCAGTGCCCGCTTCAACGCAGCGGTATGCTCGTTGGGATTCGTGGTTAGTCCCTGCACGGTGAGTGTTACCGGCAACTTGGCTAAGACTGCCTTGGCAGTCACTGAATTATTGAGGTGCGCGCGAAAGATCTGCTTACCTATCTGAATACGAATCGGGGTCATTTGTCCTGCCAATGTTCGGGCACTATGCCGCATGCTGGTGGTTGCCGCTGGCGTTGTCTGGCTTGCCGTACTCTGGGGTACCCACTCAGCAAAGGTTGCTAGCCGCGGTCCGCACCAGGACCAAGATAGGAAACCAATCATCGCTACGATTAGGATCAGGATCACACCAATGACAATTTTTTTCATACCCTGCCACCTCCTTACTTTCCACTTTAAGGCTGGCGAGAGCCCATGTCGAATGCCTATGTTGGATGGCAAACTATGCGTAAAATAAATAGCTCTGCTTCTCGTAGTGAGAAGCAGAGCTTAATTTCAGTTACTAAAAAATCAGCCTTGCCCATCCTTAAAGGCTGGATACAGAGTCATTCCGCCATCAATAAAGAGCGTGATCCCTGTCACGTAACTGGATTCGGCCGATGCCAGCCAAGCTGCGCCGGCCGCCACTTCCTCCGGCTTGCCGATGCGGTTCATGGGGACCATCGCCACGGTCTGATCATATTGGGCTTTGTCCGCAAACTTCTCTGCATTGATCGGCGTATTGATCGCGCCGGGGCCGATGCCGTTAACCCGAATACCATCTTTGGCGTATTCCATCGCAATCGTCTGGGTGAACAGCTTCACGCCACCCTTAGCGGCGGCATAGCTGGCGAAGGTCGGCCACGGGATCTGCTCGTGGACCGATGACATATTGATAATATTGCCCGGCTGGTGGTGCGCCTTGAAATAGTTCAACGCTGCCTTGGCACCCAAAAACACACCAGTTTCGTTGATCGTGATCACTTTGTTCCAATCCGCCAACGACAATTCATGGGTAGGGGACTTAATTTCCATTCCCGCGTTATTCACCCACACATCGAGCCGGCCAAACTGCTGCACGGCGGCATCCAGCAGTCCCTGGACCCCGGCCTCGCTGCTGACATCGCCATGGACACTGACGGCTTGGCCGCCCTGGGCCTCAATCGCCTGGACTGCCTCGGCCGCTTGTTGCGCATCACTGTTGTAATTCACCACGACGCGCATCTGTTCCTTGCCGAAGCGTTCGGCAACAGCCCGGCCAATCCCTTTAGAACCGCCGGTAACGACAGCGACTTTATTTTTCAAATCCGTATACATGCGCTTCACCCCTTTACTTTAGGATACCACGTACACCTCTCAGGACTATGAGAAATCAACGGCGGCTTTGAACCACTGCGCTCGCAAACAAAGAAGCAGATTGCTCAGACCCATCAATCGGTCCCCGCAATCTGCTTCGCTTTACGACTCAATTTCTTTTCCGGCTCGCCCGCATCACAGCCCAAACGATCAGCTCCACGATGACGATCAATAACAGAAAGGTGCCTAATACAGCCAGTGCCGCTAAGCGCGACCCCAGTGTTTCGACATGCCCCGCCCCGTCCACTTGCCGCAACAGGATCAGCACCGTGCCGCTGATAAAAGCGGCCGCGAAAAAGAGATTGACGATCCACCATACTTTGTGTTGCATACCCATCTATCCTCTCACCTGTTGGTTTCGTTGCCGGCGGTACCAGGTCCCGCCAGCGGTCGCTACTGGAATGATCAGCACGACAGCGGTCAATAAATAAACCAGCTGCAGGCCAAAGTCCATGGCAAAGAGATTATTCCAAGCCGCACTCACCAACAAGATACTGAGAATCAGCGCCGGCCCTAGCATGGTCACCGGCCGGGTCACCGATCGAGCGGCAGTACCCAGCAAATCATCCACCGAGGTCCGGTATATGGCGGCCAGACGCTGAATCATGAACAGGTCCGGCAGATTCCGCCCGGTCTCCCAACTGGAAACCGTTTTGCGAGAAACGAAGAGCTGGTCAGCAACTTCCTGCTGAGTCAAACACCGTGCCTTGCGCCGCTGCTGCAGCCGCTGGTTGAATGCTGTATGCGTCATGGAATGATCCTGCTTTCTAAAACGTACTCAAATGTATACACATCTGATCTATGGTGGCACTTTAGATTTAGACCATTAAGAGTACAGTGTATTTAGTCAATTTCGTAATTGCCGGCACCCCCGTCTGATTGGGATCAGACGAGCATGGCGCATAACAGTGCCGACTAGAAATCATCTCTGAACGGTTTCCCATTCCGGCGTAAGCCCCGCCGCATATTGAATCAAATTTTGAACAGCGTTATCGTCTCGGTCAATGACAAGACTGCACTCGTAACAGCGATATACGTCATGCTGGTGGTAAATGCTGTCGCCTTGGAGCGTCATCTTGCCGCCATAGCTTTCTTTTTTTTTGATGTAGCCGCAGTTTGAACAGCGCTGCGTTGACGGGAAGAAACGATTGGCAATCACCAAATCGCGATGATGCCAAGCCGCCTTGTACTCGATTGCCGTACGCAAGCGGCGAAAGAGCCCGCGCTGAAGACCTTTGGCCTTCTTCTCGTCCATCATCATCCGGTGGACATCCAGATCCTCTAAACAGGGAACAGGATAATTCTTTATAATCATGTGGCTGAATTTGTGAATCAGATCATACTGCAACGCGTGCACCTGCTCGTAAGCGCGGTTCATCTTTGCTGTAATCCGCTGATAGGTCTTGGACCGGTAGTCGCCCGGATTTCTCCGCCGTTTCCGGTTCAGGCACTTTTGGTAATACTTGATTCGTTGATGCAACGCTGCCATGCGGGGCGTAAAGGTGTTGATATCCCCGCCGTTCCAGCGGACGTGGCCCACATTCACATCAACACCGACGATGTCCCAGGAGTCATAAAAAGCCGGGTGTGAGGTATCTTCAACCAATACGTTGACACTGGCGTAGAACTTCTTTCCGCGCTTGGTTATCGTCACGGTTTTGATCTCGCCAGTAAAACGTAAAGTCTCCGCCATTTTGATGGTGCCGAACCGATGGCTGGCCGCGTGCGGCCGATCCAAGGTCAGGTACTTGCCGGTAATGACCGCCCGATCCGTCGTAAAGCTTTGTTTAGGATCCCGCTTATGATGGAATTTGGGCTTGTTGGCGTCCGGCATAGCTGGATTAAAGAAATTCTGCCAAGCTTGATGCAGCCGGTGGACAGCAGTTTGAAGCACGCGCGCTGAGAACTGGTGCTGCCAGTCGGTTTTGTTTTTCACCAGCTCGTCGCGGACTTTGTACTCGCTGGGGCGCAGTTTCTTGTTCGCCATGGCTAATGATGCGTCATACATGTCATTCCATGCGGCCAAACCTTTGTTCCAGCAAAAGCGGTTGTAGTCCATCAGCTCAATGATGACCGTGGCCATCTCGGCGTTGGGATAGATCCGGATCTTGTGTGTTTTGATTGGCATTCGATTCACCTCCTCATAATTCAAGGATACCGAATCGAATGTACGTTTGTCTTCTTCCGTGCTCGGCTGCTTCGAATCAAGATTCATCCAGAGAAGCTGTATTACGTGATAAAAAAAGCCCAGGATCTTGATGGCCCTTGATTATCGATGCTTACATTTGATCCTTTAATCAGCAATCATTCCGATACTGCCTTCACCGTATCTGCTGCAGGTCATTTTGCCAAGCTGCGTTCTCTAGCATTAGCGATCTGTCCTTCTTTACTTTCAGATTACCTGTTTCCCACACGGCAAGCAATCAAAAAACGGCTTGATCCAGAAAGGACCAAGCCGCTGCATGAACTACTCTTGCCGCTCAGCCACCGCTTGGGCTAAAGCCGCCTCGTCATAATACACTTCTTGCAGATATAACCCGCTGGCCGGTGCGGTGATCCGGGCCTCTTGCCGGTCCTTCACCGCATATAACCTGGGAAATTCTGTCACCGGCCGCCGATTATTGCCGATTTCCAGCAACACACCGACGAGAATGCGTACCATGTTATAAAGGAAACCGTTACCGATAAATTCAAAATAGAGTTCATCATCATCAGGATGGTCCGTCATTGTCGCAGTGTAAATCGTCCGCACCTTGTTTTTGATCACGCCGCCGGAAGCGGCAAAACTGGTGTAGTCGTGGGTCCCAACAACATCTGCCAACGCCGTGCGAATCCGGTCTAACGCCAGCGCATAGGGATAATGGCCGGTATAAAAGCGTTTAAACGGATCGGTAAACCGCGTACGCGACACCCGGTAGCCGTACCGCTTCCCCACAGTGGAGAACTGGGCATGGAACGTGTCCGGCACGATTGCCACGTCTTTGATCACAATATCCAGGGGCATGATCGAGTTCAGTCCCAGCAGCATGTTCCGCGGCGGAATATTTCCCGGGAAATCAAAATGCACGACTTGTCCCTGAGCGTGCACCCCGGCATCGGTCCGGCCGGCGCCAAAGACCGTCACGGGAGTGCCTTTGGTCATTTTGATCAGGCCTTGCTCGATCGTTCCCTGCACAGTCCGTAACTGGGGCTGACTTTGAAAGCCATGGAACTTGGTGCCATCATAGGCAAGAATCACACGGTAACGCGGCATGAATTGACTCCTTTCTCTCTATCCATTATGCCCGTACGAAGAAGATCACAACAGTGAGCGCAGCAAATGCAATAATACTTAAGGTGTCCCGCCGATGCCACTGAATGATGCGGTAAGTGGTCCGAGGCGCATCAGTGCGATAGCCCCGGGCCGTCATGGCATCGTCCAAATCCTCAGCATGGTGCATCGCACTGACGAACAGCGGGATCAAAATGGGCACAATGGCCTTGATCTGCTGAAGCAAGCTGCCGCTGCCGAAATCAACGCCCCGAGCGCGCTGGGCGTTCATGATACGCACGGTCTCGTCCATCAACGTGGGGACGAAACGCAGCGCGATGGAGAGCATCAGAGCGATGATGTCCACCGGCACCCGGATCCACTTCAATGGCGTCATCAAGGACGACAGCGCGCTGGAGATATCCAGCGGTGATGTGGTCAGCGTCAGCAGCGTCGACATGCAGATAATGATCACCAACCGGAAGAAGATGAACCACGCGTTGACCACGCCGGCACTGGACAGTGCAAACGGCCCCCACTGCCAATAAATCTGACCGCCGCGGGTGAAGAAGACCTGAATCAGCAAAGTGAATAGAATCAGAATAATGGCCGGTTGAATCCCGCGCCAAAAGTAGATGAGCTTCAAGCGGGTCAACAGAACCGCCCCCAGCGTGAATAACCCCAGGACCAAGTAGGACCAAATATTGTTCGCCATAAACACGATACAGATGAAGTAAAACGTGAGCACCATTTTGCCCCGCGGGTCCATCTGGTGGACCACCGAATGACCAGGCAGATACCGGCCAATCATCAACTTATTCATGGTCGGCCTCCCTTCTCGGACGTAAAATTGCCAGCACTTCAGCGGCCAGCGCCTGTTCCGTGAGAGGAATATCGGGCAGCGGCAGGCCCTTAGCCCGCAGCTCCCGGGCAAACTGGGCTGCTCGCGGCAGACCCAAATGATGCTCCGCCAACCAAGCGGGATCAGAAAAGATCTCCGCCGGCGGCCCCTGCTTGATCAAGTGTCCATCAGCCATCACCAAAACGAACTCGGCGTAATTGGCCACATCTTCCATCTGGTGGGTGACCAGAACGATGCCGATGCCCTGCTCGCGGTGAAGTGTTTCAAATAACGTCATCAATTCGGTCCGCCCCTTGGGATCCAACCCCGCCGTCGGTTCATCCAGAATGAGCAGCTCCGGCGTCATCGCCAATACCCCCGCAATCGCCACCCGGCGCATTTGCCCGCCGGATAGATCAAAGGGCGAATTCTCGTAATATTCCGGGCCGATGCCTACTAAATCCAGCGCACGATGGGCCCGGGCCAGGGCTTCTTTTTCAGGAACACCAAAGTTTTTCGGACCGAAGGCGACATCTTTTTCCACCGTTTCTTCAAACAATTGGTTTTCGGCAAATTGAAAGACTAATCCCACCTTGGCCCGCAATGGCTTCAGATTCTTGTTGCTAGTCTTCGGGGTGATCTCCCGGTCACCGATCCGCACTGTGCCCGTTGTGGGCTTCAGGAGCGCGTTGAGGTGTTGCAGGAGCGTGGACTTGCCGCTGCCGGTCTGGCCGATGATCGCCGTGTAGGAGCCGTCTGGGATCGTCACACTGACGTCGCGCAGGCCATCCCCCGCGAAGGGGGTGCCGGCCTGATAGGTGTAGCTTACATGGTCGAGTACAATTTCCATAGCTGGTCTGCCATTTCCTCTTCGTTAAGATAGTCAGCGGGCAAGCCGGTAATCCCGCCCGCCGCCAGGTCTGACTTCAACTGCTCGGTGAACGGCACCGACAACCCCATATCGATCAAAGCGGGGCCTTCTGCAAAAATCTCCGGCGGCGTCCCGCTGGCCACGAGACGGCCGTTGTCGATCACAATCACATGGTCGGCCGCTGCCGCTTCTTCCAAGTCGTGGGTCACTGACAGGATGGTCAGGTTTTCTTTCGCCTTCAAGTCGCGCATCGTCTGCAACACCGAGGCCCGCCCCTGGGGGTCCAGCATGCTGGTGGCCTCATCCAAAGCGATGATGGCCGGTGCCAAGGCTAAGATACCGGCAATGGCGACCCGCTGCTTCTGACCACCGGACAAATGGGCGGGTTCCCGGTCTGCAAAGTCAGTCATCCCGACCTGAGCCAGGGCATTATCGACCCGAGTCAGCATCTCCGGCCGCGGTACCCGGGCATTCTCCAGCCCAAAAGCCACGTCATCGGCTACCGTTGCGCCGACAAACTGGTTCTCCGGGTTCTGAAAAACCACCCCCAGGCGTTGGCGAATCTGCCAGATGTTCTGTTCCGTGACGGCCAGACCAGCCACGGTCATTTGGCCGCCATCAGCTGTCACTAAGCCATCCATCGCCTTGATCAGCGTTGATTTGCCGCTGCCGTTATGGCCGATAATGGCCGTCCAGGAATGAGCGGGGATGGTCAAACTGATGCTGTCCAGCGCCGGCTGCTCCTGTTCCGCGTAACGCACGGTCAGGTGATCAATACTGATAATTGGCGGTTCCTCTGCCATAAGCACAACGCCCCCTTTTTGCTGCGTGATAAACACTTTCCATTATACAAGAAAAAACGCCCAGCTAAAGCCAGACGCCCTTCAATAAAACATATTAAGAAACGAATTCAATGGTGAGCACAGCGCCGATCAACTGACCAGCACCGGCCGAAGCTAGACTCGGAGTTGCCATTCCACCATCGTAACGCCCGTTTTTCGCCAAAGAAGACGTTCCCTAAGCGGTCTGCGAATTAAACTAATTCGATAATGACCATGGGAGCTGCATCGCCGCGACGCGGTGCAGTCTTGTAGATGCGCGTATAACCGCCTTGGCGTTCAGTGTACCGCGGGGCGATATCACTGAATAACTTTTGCAATACGGATTGAATAACGACACTGTCGTCTTCTTCCTTCACATCGGCAACAACGTCGCGTACATACGCGGCCGCTTGGCGCCGAGCAGACAGATCACCCTTCTTACCCAGTGTGATCATCTTTTCAGTGCTCTTGCGAATTTCTTTAGCACGGGTCTCAGTAGTGACGATCCGTTCGTTGATCAGCAGAGCAGTGGT
The DNA here is from genome assembly GCF_000425885.1 of Schleiferilactobacillus harbinensis DSM 16991. GTDB lineage: Bacteria > Bacillota > Bacilli > Lactobacillales > Lactobacillaceae > Schleiferilactobacillus > Schleiferilactobacillus harbinensis. Next base: position 25,712 of record NZ_AUEH01000038.1, on the reverse strand, counting down.
CAGGTCCCGCAGCATCGCACGACGTGCAGAACTGTTCCGACCGAGCTTACGATAACTCATGTATGATTCCCTCCTTCGTTGTGTGTTAGTCGGCGCTCTTTAAGGACAAGCCTAAAGCAGCCAGCTTGGATTTAACTTCTTCCAATGACTTGCGGCCCAAGTTGCGGACCTTCATCATATCGGCCTCAGTTTTGTTGGTGAGCTCTTGAACTGTGTTGATACCGGCCCGTTTGAGACAATTGTAGGAGCGTACGGAGAGATCTAACTCTTCGATGGTCATCTCCATCATTTTCTCTTTGTGGTTTTCTTCCTTTTGGACCATGACTTCGGCGTTCTTTGCTTCGTCCGTCAAATTGACGAACCCAGCCAGATGCTCCGTCAAGATCTTAGCCGCCAGGGAGATCGCTTCACGGGGACCGATTGAACCGTTCGTCCATACCGCCAGCGTTAACTTATCGAAGTCGTTGCGTTTACCCACCCGGGTACTCTCGACTTGGTAGTTAACACGTTCGATCGGGGTAAAAATAGAATCCACCGGCAATACACCAATTGGCATATCTTCACTCTTGTTCTGATCAGCCGGTACATAGCCGCGACCGCTCTTGATGGTCATGCGCATATGGAAATGGCCGCCATCGGCAATCGTGCAAATGTACTGTTCCGGATTGAGAATCTCCACATCGTCATCGGTGATGATATTTGCGGCGGTAACAGTCGTCGGCCCCTCTGCATCAATCTCCACCGTTTTTTCAGTGTCGGTGTTCAGTTTCAAGGCAAGCTTCTTAATGTTCAAAATGATTTGAGTAACGTCTTCAAGAACCCCATCAATGGTGGAGAACTCGTGCAGTACGCCATCAATTTGAACACTCGACACAGCTGCGCCGGGAAGAGAGGACAAAAGGACGCGCCGTAACGAATTACCAAGGGTTGTGCCGTAACCACGTTCCAGAGGTTCGACAACAAACTCCCCATAATTCGTAGTTTCGTCGACCTTAGTAATATTCGGCTTTTCAAATTCGATCATATTAGTGATGAGTACCCCTTTCAAAACGTGTCTTCGATCAAATATAAGCGGCAATACAAACTGCGATCACGCAACTGGGGTCTTATACACGACGACGTTTTGGCGGACGGGAACCATTATGCGGTACCGGGGTCACATCACGAATCGCGGTAACTTCCAAACCAGTCGCTTGCAGCGAACGGATTGCAGCTTCACGACCGGAGCCAGGGCCTTTGACAGCCACTTCAACGCTCTTCATGCCGTGTTCCATGGATTCCTTGGCAGCAGACTCAGCAGCCATTTGTGCGGCGAACGGAGTCGACTTACGTGAACCCTTAAAGCCTAAAGCGCCAGCTGAGGACCAAGCAATCGCGTTGCCTTGCGGGTCCGTGATCATGATCAATGTGTTATTAAACGTGGAATGGATATGAGCCACGCCGGACTCAATATTCTTCCGCACACGGCGTTTGCGTGTGTTCTTACGAGTAGCCATTCGTTAACCTCCCTTTTTACTTTTTGCGCCCAGCGATAGAAGTCTTAGGACCTTTACGCGTACGAGCATTGTTCTTCGTGTTTTGGCCACGGACGGGCAGACCCCGACGGTGACGCATACCACGGTAAGAACCGATTTCTTGCAGCCGCTTGATGTTCATGGAAACACTCCGACGCAGATCACCTTCAACGGGGATCGTGTCAACGGCGGCACGAATCTTTTCTTCTTGATCGGGAGTCAGATCCCGGGTGCGGACGTCTGCAGAGACGCCAGCTTGGTCCAGAATCTTTTCTGCAGTGGTGTTGCCAATGCCAAAGATATAAGTCAAGGCAATGACGATCCGCTTATCACGGGGTAAATCGACACCTGCGATACGAGCCATTTAGTTCACCTCCAAATTAATGTTGTTAATTAACCTTGACGCTGCTTGTGCTTCGGGTTTGCGGAGCAGATGATGCAGACGCGCCCCTTACGCTTGATAACTTTGCAGTGTTCACACATCGGTTTAACAGACGGACGTACTTTCATAATGACGTTTCCTCCTTTGTGTGTTACTCACTTCAACCAGCTGAAGCTGGCAGTATTACTTGAAGCGGTAGGTGATCCGGCCCTTGGTCAGATCATACGGCGACAGCTCCACAGTGACCCGGTCGCCAGGCAGGATCCGAATGTAGTGCATCCGAATCTTACCGGAAACGTGGGCCAACACCGTGGCGCCATTCTCCAGTTCTACTTTAAACATTGCGTTGGGTAATGTATCGACTACTTTACCCTCGACTTCAATGACATCGTCTTTGGCCAAGAAGGCATCCTCCTCAAATTATCTACAATACGCAAAAAAATGTGCGAGCTACCCCCACACAACATACTGACCCAGTTTACCACAGCAATCACTGATTGCCAAGCGCACCGGATTAGTGCGTAAATGTTTGGAGAACTTGTTGAACCTCTGCGAATACCAGATCAATATCTTGATCACCATTGACCCGGTGCAGGATTCCCTTCTGATCATAGAAATCCAGCAGCGGCGTGTTCATTTTGATGTTCACGTCCAACCGATTCTTCACGGTCTCAGGCTTGTCATCGTCCCGTTGATAGAACTCGTGATGACCGCACCGATCACATGTACCGGCAACCTTCGGCGGATTGAAGTACTTATTGTAAGTGGCGCCGCAGAACTTGCAGATGAACCGGCCTGACAGCCGCTTCACGAGCTTCTCCGGGGCAACCTGGATATCGATGACCGCATCCAAAGGCTTCTTCACTTCAGCAGTAATGCCATCCAGTGCGTGAGCCTGGTCAATGTTGCGCGGATAACCGTCCAGCATATAACCCTTGTCCACGTCCGGCTGACTCAAACGTTCCTTGACCAGGTCGTTGGTGACGGAATCCGGCACCAAGTTGCCCTGATCAATGAAACTCTTGGCCTGCAGACCCACAGGGGTCTCATTGGCCATGGCTTCGCGGAACATATCGCCAGTGGAAATATGCACGATGGGGTAGGTATCTTCGATCTTTTCGGCTTGGGTGCCCTTACCAGCACCCGGCAGCCCCATTAACATCAAATTCATGTCGCTTGTCTCCTATTCTCGAATAAATCCGACGTACTTCCGCTTCATCAGCAAACCATCCAACTGCCGGGCCGTTTCGAGGGCTACCCCGACGACGATCAGCAAACTGGTACCGCCCAACCCGATGGATTGCGGCAAGTCCCAAATGTTGGCTGCTAACTGCGGCAGCAGTGCGATCACACCCAAGAATAAAGCCCCGACTGTGGAAAGCCGCATCAAAACACCGGACAGGTATTTTTCTGTGCTCTTCCCAGGCCAAACGCTGGGGATGTAACTCCCCTGCTTTTGCAGGTTTTCAGAAACCTTCTGGGGATTAACTTGGACGAACGCATAGAAGAAAGTGAACAGCACGATCAGAACGGTGTAAATAATCGCCCCAGTGGTCGTCTGCATACTGAAAATGTTGGACAGGGTCTGATACCAAGTCGTATCACCGAACTTCTCCTGGAAGACCATCAGGATGGTCTGGGGCGTCACGATGAACGAACTGGCAAAGATGACGGGAATTACCCCGGCGACGTTCACCTTCAGAGGCAGGTAGCTTTCGCTGCCGCCACCCACGGCGCGTCGGGTGTAACGAATGGGAATCTTCCGGTTAGCTTGCTGCATAAACGTCGTGAACTGCACAATCAGCAGAACCGCGACGGCAATCGCAACCAACACGAGAATACCCAGGAACAGATTGCCAGCCTCTTGGTTGATAATCTGCTGCGAAATCAATTGGTAGATACCGCTGGGGAGACGGGCGATGATCCCGGCAAAGATCAGCATGGAAATCCCATTGCCGATCCCCTTATCGGTGATCTGTTCACCCAACCAAGTCAGCAGCATCGTCCCACCAGTGAGAATGATCCCAATGGTGATATAGGTGCCCCAACCAGGTGTGTTGACCAGTTTATACTGACTCAACGCGTTGAATCCCGCAGTGATCCCGATGGACTGTAAGAAGCCCAGGACGATCGTCAGGTAACGGGTCACTTGGTTCAGCTTGCGCCGTCCCACTTCACCCTGTTTGCTCCATTCCACAAACTTCGGAATGATATCCATCTGCAGCAGCTGGACGACAATTTGAGCGGTGATGTATGGAGAAACCCCCATCGAGAAGATGGAATAGTTGGCCAAGCCCCCACCGGAGACGGTATCCAGTAACGGGATCAAACCCGTTTGGGAGATCTTGGTCAAACTCGCCGCATCGATTCCCGGCACCGCAATTTGCGCACCCAGCCGATACACGATGAAAATGCCCAGAGTGAAGAAGATCTTGTTACGGATCTCCTTGACCTTAAAGGCATTTCGAATAGTAGCAAACATTAAATCACCTCAACAGTACCGCCTGCTGCTTCAACAGCATCTTTGGCGGCTGGTGAGAACTTGTTGACTTGGATCTTAAGATCCTTAACAGTCAGTTCGCCTTTCGCCAACAATTTGATTCCGGATAATTCTTTCTTAACCACGCCGGATTCGACGAGGAGTGCCGGAGTGATCTCAGTGCCGTCGTTGAACCGGTTAAGATCTTGCAGGTTGATCACAGCATATTCCTTGCGGTTAATGTTGCTGAATCCGCGTTTCGGCATGCGCCGGAACAAAGGCATTTGGCCACCTTCGAAACCGAGCCGCGTCTTGCCGCCTTGACGAGCCAATTGGCCCTTGGTACCTTTACCGGCTGTCTTACCATAGCCGGAACTTGTGCCACGGCCGACCCGCTTGCGGGCATGACGTGCACCGGTGCTGGGTTGCAATTCATGTAACTTCAAATCGTGCACCTCCTTAATTGCTTTTTTAGTCCTCTACGACTTTGACGTCGATCAAGTGTGCGATCTTGGTCAGGGCACCGCGTGTTGCTGCGTTATCCGGCAGCGTAACAGTGCTGTTGACCCGCCCTAAGCCTAATTCCTTCACAACCAAACGCTGTTCGGGGATCCGGTGGGCAACGGAACGTACTAACGTAATTTTCAATTGTGCCACGGTGATGCCTCCTATTCAGCAGTGAGTGAATCAACGGAGACGCCCCGAAGATCTGCTAATTCAGCAGCGGTCTTCATTTGAGCAATCCCGTCGAAAGTAGCCCGGATGACGTTGATGGGCGTATTCGAACCCAGGGACTTACTGGTGATATCACCAACGCCACCGAGTTCCATGATTGACCGGACGGCACCGCCAGAAGCGATCCCGGACCCGGCAACGGCCGGCTTCAACAGAATACGACCAGAACCGAAGTGACCGATCACTTCATGGGGAATCGTTGTGCCCACGATGGGCAACTCAACCAGGTTCTTCTTCGCATTCTCGACAGCCTTGCGGATTGCTTCCGGTACTTCTTGTGCTTTACCGGTACCAAAACCGACATGGCCTTCATGGTCGCCAACGATAACCAGGGCGGCGAACCGCAGACGCCGGCCACCTTTGACAACCTTAGTAACCCGGTTGATCGATACAACGTTGTCTTCCAGATCTAAATGACTCGGATCGATAACTGCCATAAAAGTATTTGCCTCCCTTTTGATTAGAATTGTAAGCCGTTTTCACGGGCAGCTTCGGCCAAGGCTTCAACCCGGCCGTGGTACAGGTAACCGCCACGATCAAATACAACTTCTTTGACGCCTTTATCCGCTGCACGCTTGGCAACAGCTTCGCCAACCTTAGCAGCTTGTTCTGTCTTGGTCCCTTGGGCCAAATCAGCTTCGATGGTTGAGGCACTTGCGAGCGTAACACCCGCTACGTCATCAATTACTTGCGCGTAGATGTGTTGATTAGAACGGAAAATGTTCAAACGTGGGCGCTCAGCAGTACCAGAAAGCTTGCCGCGGACACGTGCATGACGCCGTTGCCGCGTCTTGTTTTTATCTGGTTTCGAAATCACAATGTTCACCTCATACGATTATTTGCAGTCGCACCAGTATGCCGGTGCGGCTATAGTTCCACGAAACAGCTGGTAAAGATTACTTACCAGTCTTACCTTCCTTACGGCGTACGTATTCATCAACATAGCGAATACCTTTACCCTTGTAAGGTTCCGGCGGCCGAACTTCGCGGATCGTGGCAGCAAAAGCGCCAATGACCTGCTTAGAAATACCGCTCAGGTTGATTTCTGTGTTAGACGGCACTTCGATCTTAACACCCTTGGGGGCGTGCATCTCGACCGGGTGGGAGTAACCAACGTTCAGAATCAACGTGTCACCCTTCAATTGGGCCCGGTAGCCGACCCCAACCAATTGCAGCTTCTTCGTGTAACCCTCGGTCACGCCGACCACCATGTTGTTCAGGTTGGCCCGGGTGGTACCGTGGATTGCCTTCAAGCTGTCATTCGGCCGATCCAGATGGATCTCATTGTCTTCTTGATTGATGCTGATGGCCGGATCGAATTGACGAGTCATTTCGCCTTTCGGCCCCTTGACAGTCAACTGATCGCCATTAACAGTTACCGTGACCCCAGCGGGGACGGTGATGGCTTTATAACCAATACGACTCACTGTGTTACACCTCCTCTAGTAATGAATTACCAAATGTAGGCAACTACTTCGCCGCCGACATCTTTTGCCCGTGCTTCCTTGTCCGTGATAACGCCCTGGGACGTGGAAATGATGGCGATCCCTAAGCCATTTAAGACCTTGGGTACATCGCTAGACTTAACGTAGCTGCGCAAGCCAGGCTTGGAAATCCGCTTTAAGCCGGAAATAACCCGCTCATTGTTCTTGCCGTATTTCAGGAAGATACGAATGATGCCTTGCTTGTCATCGTCGATGACTTCGTAGTCCCGGATGAAGCCTTCACGCTTCAGGATTTCAGAAATGTCTTTTTTCATTTTGGATGCAGGTACTTCCAATGATTCGTGGCGCACCATATTGGCGTTACGAATCCGTGTTAAGTAATCTGCAATCGGATCAGTCATGACCATGTGGTTTTAACCTCCTTCTGACTGGTATTACCAGCTCGCTTTGTGCATACCGGGAATCTGACCTTCATGCGCCAGTTCACGCAAGCAGATCCGGCAGAGCTTGAACTTACGATAAACAGAGTGTGGCCGACCACAGCGCTTGCACCGGGTGTAGGCCTGCGAGCTAAACTTAGCAGGCCGCTCATTTTTGACGATCAAAGATTTCTTAGCCAAAGTGCTCCTCCTTATTTGCTAAACGGCATGCCGATTTGGGTTAACAGTTCCCGAGCTTCTTCGTCAGTCTTGGCAGTCGTAACGATGACGACATCCAAACCACGAACCCGATCAACTTTGTCGTAGTCGATTTCAGGGAAGATCAGTTGTTCCTTGATACCCAGAGTATAGTTGCCCCGGCCGTCGAAGGAATTCTTGCTGACCCCACGGAAATCACGCACACGGGGAAGAGAAACATTGATCAGTTTGTCCAGGAAGTCATACATGCGGTCGCCCCGCAGTGTGACCTTAGCCCCAATGGACATCCCTTCACGCAAACGGAATGTGGCGATGGACTTCTTAGCCTTGGTGATGAGCGGTTGCTGACCAGCGATCAGGCGCAATTCATCAACGGCGTTGTCCAAGTTCTTGGCGTTTGATACAGCGTCACCGACACCCATGTTGAGCACGATCTTTGCGACCTTAGGTGCTTGCATCACGGAAGAGTAGTGGAACTTCTCCATCATAGACGGAGTGATTTCTTTAGTGTAACGTTCTTTTAAACGATTAGCCATTTAGGTGTAGTCCTCCTTTCGCTGGCAGATTACTTCTTGTCGTCCTTGTCCGCATTGTCTTCGTCAGACTTTGCGACAGGAGCGGCATATTCGATTGCTTGGCCAGACTTCTTGGCATAACGAACCTTCTTGCCGTCTACTTCTTTGTAGCCGACCCGAGTCGGTTGGTTATCCTTGGGATCCAATAATTGAACATTGGAAGCGTGGATGGCTGCCTCGACGTCTTGAACTGAGCCTTGCGGTTGAGCCTGGGACGGTTTGGTGTGCTTCTTAACTTTGTTCACACCTTCGACAATGACACGGTCGCGCTTGGGAAATACCTTAGTGACGGTACCTTCCTTGCCCTTGTCTTTGCCTGCAATGACCCGGACCTTATCACCGGTTTTTACAAACATGTTTTTGCCTCCTTGCTGTTATGGAATTGGTGGAATTAAAGTACTTCCGGTGCTAAAGACACGATCTTCATGAAGTCGTGTTCACGCAATTCCCGCGCAACGGGGCCAAAGATACGAGTTCCCCGCGGGCTCTTGTCCGCATTGATCAGGACCGCTGCATTCTCGTCGAAACGAATGTAGGAGCCGTCCACACGGCGTGCACCGGATACAGTCCGGACGATAACAGCCTTGACGACGTCACCCTTCTTGACAACGCCACCGGGTGTAGCCTGTTTCACAGTTGCGACGATAATGTCACCAATATTCGCCGTCTTGCGGTTAGAGCCACCCAGGACTTTGATTGTCAGCAGTTGCCGGGCACCGGAGTTATCGGCGACACTCAACCGAGTTTCTTGTTGAATCACTTGTGTTTCCTCCTTTCGTCACGACGTGCGTTACTTCGATTGCTCCACAATGTCGAGTAATCGGAAGCGCTTGGTCTTGGACAACGGACGGGTCTCCATGATCCGTACAAGATCGCCAACTTTGGCTTCGTTCTTCTCGTCGTGGGCATAGTACTTCTTGGAATACTTGACCCGCTTCTTATATACGGGATGCGTCTTGTACGTTTGCACAACGACCGTGATCGTCTTATCGCCTTTGTCTGCTACGACGCGGCCTTGATAGACGTGACGGTGGTTACGTTCAGTAGTTGCTTCGCTCAAGTTTACTTTCTCCCTTCCGATTACTTATTCGCCGCTTGCTCGCGCAAGACAGTCTTGATCCGGGCAATGCTCTTGCGAACGACAGACAAGCGCGCAGTGTTTTGCAACTGGCCAGTCGCCTGTTGGAAACGGAGGTTAAAAAGCTCTTCCTTATACTGTTGCTCACGCTTCAGCATTTCGTCAGTGGACAAACCACGTAATTCCTTTGTGAAATCTTTAGCCTTCATTAGATTCGCCACCTACTTCCTGACGCTTAACGATCTTAGTCTTGATTGGGAGCTTGTTTGAAGCCAACCGCAGTGCTTCTTTGGCTGCTTCTTCGGATACGCCGCCGATTTCGAACATGATCTTTTCACGCTTAACGGGTGATACCCAACCAGCTGGTGCACCTTTCCCGGAACCCATCCGGACGCCGACACCTTTAGCAGTGTAGGACTTATGAGGGAAAATACGGATCCAGACCTTACCACCACGTTTGGTGTACCGGGTCATGGCGATACGCGCCGCTTCGATCTGACGGTTGGTGATCCAGTGCGATTGGAGTGCTTCCAAACCATAATCGCCGAATTCAACTGTCTTGCCGCCTTTAGCTGCGCCCCGCATTTTACCACGGAATTCACGACGGTGCTTAACACGCTTAGGCACTAACATGGATTATTTCCCTCCTCTGCTGTTGTTGTTCCGACGCGGCCGTTGAGGACGGTCATTGCGCCGTTGTTGATTTTGGCTGGGACCAGCGTCATCTGCAACTGGCTTTTGACCAGGCAGTACTTCGCCACGGTAGATCCAAGTCTTGATACCTAACTTACCGTAAGTTGTATGGGCTTCATCCCATGAATAGTCGATGTCGGCACGCAGGGTGTGCAAAGGCACAGAACCTTGGTGCTGCATTTCCTTCCGGGCAATATCGGCACCATTCAATCGACCGGAGACAAGAATCTTGACCCCTTCTGCGCCTGCGCGCATGGTCCGTTGAACAGCTTGCCGTTGTGCACGACGGAAGGCGATCCGGGCTTCCAGCTGCTTGGCAACAGAATCGCCAACCAGGTGGGCATCCAGATCAGGCTTCTTGATTTCCACGATGTTGATGTGGACCCGCTTGCCTGTCAAGTTGTTTAACTCTTTACGCAAGTTTTCCACTTCAGCGCCGCCCTTACCGATCACCATTCCTGGCTTAGCGGTATGGATGGAAACATTCACCCGATTAGCAGCCCGCTCAATTTCCACACGGGAAACGGAGGCGTCAACTAATCGTTTGGCGATGTAATTACGGATCGCCAGGTCTTCATGCAGGTTATCTGCAAAGTCTTTGCGTTCGGCATACCAGCGCGCATCCCAGTCGCGGATGACACCAACCCGGAAGCCGGTCGGATTAATTTTCTGACCCACTCGTAATTCCCTCCTTTATTCTTCTTTTTCAGAAACGATGACCGTGATGTGGCTCGTGCGCTTGTTGATTGCTGATGCTGAGCCTTTGGCACGGGGGCGGAACCGCTTGAGGGTTGGGCCTTCGTCGACAAATGCTTTAGAAACAAACAAGTTTTGGGCTTCAAGATCAAAGTTGTGCTCAGCGTTGGCAACTGCCGACTTCAGCACTTTCGTGATGATCGGGCTGCCAGCACGGGGCGTAAATTGTAAAATTGCCAGTGCTTCCGCAACACTGCGTCCACGGATCAAGTCAATGACCAGACGCGCCTTTCGGGGAGCGATGCGGACTGTCCGCGCGATGGCAGTTGCTGAGGTAACTGTATCAGCCATGAGTTCTTTCCTCCCTTACTAACGTGCTGCAGGACGTGCTGCAGGTGCTGCTGTCTTCTTGTCGTCGGTACCGTGACCATGGAAAGTCCGGGTCGGTACGAATTCGCCTAACTTATGGCCGACCATGTCCTCTTGGACATAAACCGGGACGTGCTTCCGACCATCATAAACGGCAATCGTGTTACCAACGAAACTTGGGAAAATCGTGGAACGTCGGGACCAAGTCTTGATTACTGTCTTCTTATCGTGACCCTCTTGGGCTTCGATCTTCTTCAGTAATGACTGATCCGCGAACGGTCCTTTTTTCAAACTGCGACCCATTCGTAAACCTCCCTTATGCGTAAAGTGAAATGAGTAAATAAGTCATGCTTACTTGCTCTTGCGGTGGCGGACAATAAGCTTCTCGCTGCGGGCCTTCTTGTTCCGGGTCTTCTTACCCAAGGTCTTCTTGCCCCACGGGGACATCGGAGACGGGTGACCGATCGGAGCTTTACCTTCACCACCACCATGCGGGTGATCGTTAGGGTTCATAACTGACCCACGAACTGTCGGGCGAACGCCCATCCAGCGCTTACGGCCGGCTTTACCAATGGCGATCAATTCATGCTGTTCATTACCAACAGAACCGATAGTTGCACGGGCGGTCGAAATGATCATCCGTACTTCGCCGGAGCTGAGCCGAACCAGCGTATACTTGCCTTCGTTACCCAATACTTGAGCGGATGTACCAGCAGAACGAGCCAATTGGCCGCCCTTGCCAGGCTTCAACTCAACGTTATGGATCGTTGTCCCATCAGGAATGTTGCCCAGAGGCATGGTATTCCCGATTTGGATATCAATGTTGTCGCCGGATTCAACCGTTGAGCCAACTTGCAGACCCTTGGGAGCGATGATGTAAGACTTAGTGCCGTCTTCGTAGCCCAGCAAAGCGATGTTGGAAGTCCGGTTAGGATCGTATTCGATTGCCTTTACCGTAGCTTTAACACCATCTTTGATACGCTTGAAATCAATGATCCGGTAGGCCTTTTTATGACCGCCGCCCTTATGCCGAACAGTGATGTGCCCGTGGGCGTTACGACCTGCGATCCGATTCTTGGATTCAAGCAGGCTCTTTTCCGGCGTCGACTTAGTAATTTCAGCGAAGTCGGAACCGGTCATATTCCGACGGCCGTTTGTCGTCGGTTTATACTTAATAATGGCCAAGCGATTCCCCTCCTAATTATTCAAAATGTGTGACGTGGATTACTCTTCGAACAGTTTGATTTCTTTGCTGTCTGCAGACAACGTAACGATTGCCTTGCGCCGCTTCTTGGTCCGACCAATGTATTGGCCAACCCGCTTCTTCTTCGGCTTGATGTTGGCAATGTTCACGGACTTGACATGAACATCAAAGATTTCTTCAACTGCATGCTTCACAGCGATCTTGTTCGCGCCGATTGCAACATCGAACGTGTACTTCTTGTCGTCCATGAGGGCCATGGATTGTTCGGTGACAACGGGGCGTAAAATGATATCTCTTGCTGCCATTATGCGAGCACCTCCTCAATCTTGGAAAGCGCTGCTTGGGTCAAGATCAGCTTGTCGCTGTTCACAACGTCTAAGACGTTAACGCCGGTTGCTGGGACAACGGTAACGTTGGCCAGATTGCGGGCGGACAAAGCAGCTTGTTCGTTGCCTGCTTCTAAAGCGATCAGTGTCTTGCTGGCCACCTTCAGGTTCTTCAGGACATTGGCGAATTCCTTCGTCTTCGGGCTGTCGAACTTCAAGGTATCAACAACGATCAAATCACCGTCAAGAACCTTTTGCGAAAGTGCGGACTTGATTGCCAAGCGGCGAACCTTCTTCGGTAACTTGTAGGCATAGGACCGTTGGGTCGGGCCAAAGACGATACCGCCGCCGCGCCATTGCGGTGCCCGGATCGAACCTTGCCGTGCCCGGCCAGTACCCTTTTGCTTCCAAGGCTTGCGGCCGCCGCCGCGGACTGCGGAACGATTAAGAACCGCATGGGTGCCGTGGCGCTGACCAGCCCGTTGCATGATCACGGCGTCGAAGATGACGCTGTTGTTCGGTTCAACACCGAAGATCTCGTCATTCAACGTAATTGTGCCGTTCTCACTGCCGTCTTGCTTGTATAATGTGACGTCTGCCATTTAGTGCTCCTCCTTTCTCTGAATGATTATTTCTTAAGCTTGCCGTGTTTAACGGTCGAACGAATCGTTACTAATGATTTATTTGCGCCAGGTACATTGCCCCGAATCAAAATCACGTTGTTTTCAGTATCAGTGGACACCACTTCAAGGTTTTGCATAGTGACCTTGTGGTTGCCCATACGACCAGGAAGAGCCTTGTTCTTGAATACCCGGTTGATGATGGAACCCATTGAACCTGGTACTCGGTGGTAACGAGAACCGTGGGTTTCAGGACCGCGGGACTGGTTGTTCTTCTTGATGTTACCTTGGAAACCATGGCCCTTCGAACGACCGGTGACATCAACGATGTCGCCTGTCTTGAATTCGTCGACTGTAACTGTCGCACCAACTTTATAATCGTCTAGCGCAACATCGCGAATTTCCCGAATGTAGCGCTTAGGCGTCGTGTTAGCTTTTGCTGCATGACCTTGCGCAGGTTTGGTACTCAATACTTTACGCAGATCGTCGTAGCCGAGTTGGACCGCTTCGTAGCCGTCTGTCTCCGGAGTCTTAACTTGTAAGACCACGTTCGGTTCTGCCTTGATGACAGTCACCGGAATCAGCTCGCCGTTCTTGGTAAAGACTTGAGTCATTCCCACTTTTGTTCCTAAGATACCTTTTCTGGCCATGAGTACACCTCCAATAAATTTGAATTAATTTGTTTACAGCTTGATTTCGATATCGACACCGCTCGGCAGATCCAGCTTCATCAGTGAATCAACCGTCTTGGGCGTCGGATCAATGATATCGATCAGGCGCTTATGTGTCCGCATTTCGAATTGTTCACGCGAATCCTTGTACTTATGGGGTGAACGAATCACCGTATACAGGGAGCGTTCTGTGGGCAGCGGGATCGGGCCAGAAATCTGAGCGCCGGTACGTTGTGCGGTTTGCACGATCTTATCAGCAGCTTGGTCCAAAGTCCGATGCTCGTATGCCTTCAAACGAATACGAATCTTTTGTTTTGCCATGTTGTGACCTCCTTCGTCTATTTTCGCAAAGTAGACTAGCTCGGCAGAAATTTCCGGCTTAACCCGTGGCAAAGCATCCGGGCGTGTCGCAACCTCCTGCGTCTGCGCTACTTGATCCTGTTCTCCATCGGGGGTATATTAATCCCCCCTGAAAAAACAGCACCTTTGATATTCTACAAGATAGCCTGCCTGATTACAAGCAGGAATTGAGATTTGCAGAAAAAAAGAGGCTGGCATGCAGCAAGCGCTGGCGCTTTCTTGCAAGCTCAGACCTCTTTTGCCTCATTCAATGCGTTACCCAGCATTGTACCACGAAATCCAGCGGACACCAAAACAGCCCGGCAGGACGCGTTGTTCGCGTTGCCGAGCTGTGGGTTTCTTCTATTGAATAGGCACTGCGTTACTGCTTAAAACGCGCGGCCTTGGAAGCCGTCGTGGCGAAAGTCCCGGCGCGGGCCGCCGCCAAAGCCGTGGGGGCCGTGGTGCGGACCGCCGAAGGGACCGCCATGGCGCGGGCCTGGTCCGCCGAAGCGGGGACCATCGGGAATATCCGGGCCATCTTGAACCTTCGCCGCCAGGCTTTCATCAGCCTTGGTCAGCAGAGTCAGCAATTGCTGCTGTTCCTCGTCGGTCAACCCCGCGAAGGCTTGGTCGGCGAAGTCAGTCTGGGCCTGCTGGGCTTCCGTCAGCTTGGCTTGGCCGGCATCGGTGATGTGGATCCGGCTGGCCCGCTTGTCATCGGGATCCGGCTCCCGAGTGATGAAGCCGGCATCTTCCAGTTTCTTCAATAATTCAGAAACGGAGGACGGCCGAATGTCGAGGATCTCAGCGAGTTGGGCCGAAGTCGGCTCGTTTTCATGGGCGATCACCGCCAGCAGGCGGGCCTGCCCATGATGATGGGGCGGTTGCGGCTGCTGCCAGGCAAAACGCCGGGTCAGGTGGCCAAAACGACGGAAAGCGCGAAACAGGTTATCGGTTTGTTCAGTCATAGAAAATCGTCTCCTTGAGTTGTTTTAGTTAGGGCCCTTAATATCAGGTACCTAACATATTCCTAGAATACACCCAACTTTTGACTTTGTCAAACTATGCAGGTACCTATCATTCTTTGCCTTACGAATTCGTTAGCGCACAACCTAGCAGGCGGCGCTATACTATTTTCAATCAATCAATCGGAGGAAAATTCCATGAAGAAAATACTGACCGTCATCCTGTTCGCCCTGCTCATTGTCGCCGCGTTCTTCGGCTACCGCTATTGGAATGCGACCTATAATGGCAAGACCTCTTATGCTGTGGTGAAAACGACTCCGCCGCGCACGGAAACGGTGGATGCCGACGGGAAGAAAGTTACGGATAACGGGCAGCAGCTGTACTCCTACGACTACACCTTCGAATTTGTCCGGGAAGACGGCTCCAAAGTCACCGTTCCCTTCGAAATCAGCGCGCTGGATCCCAAACCGCTGACGCAGGGCATCTACATCACCGGCAAGGTATCACAAACCCGCGTTGTCGAAGGTCCGAGCCCTGTGGCTGCCGATAAGGTCCCGCAAAAGGTGAAAGATCAATTGAAGTAGCACCACAGTCCCGCGCCGCCGCCATTTCTGGTGGGCGGCTTTTTTAATTCTGTGCGGCTTTCAAATCTTCATACTTTTCTGGCCATTCACCCCTACTTTCACCCCCTTGAATCGGCTTACACTATCCTTGTAAAGCCTGTCAGAGGCTAATTTCAAATACGAGGTGAATTATTGTGGAATCCGATATTCGGTGGTTGGACGATCCTCAGACTTTTCGGGTGGGGCAATTGCCGGCCCATAGCGACCACCGCTTCTATCAGCATTACCATGAAATTGACGCCCATGATTCCAGTCTCAGCCAAAGTCTGAACGGGCAGTGGCACTTCCACTACGCGCCTAATCCCCAGGCGCGGCTGAAGGACTTCTGGGCGGCTGATTTCGATACCAGCGGCTTCGACACAATTGATGTGCCTGGACACATCGAACTGGCCGGATACGCCAAATTGCACTACATTAACACGATGTATCCCTGGGAAGGCCACCATTTCCGCCGGCCGGCCCATACCGTGGGTCAGGACACCAGTGGAGCCGGCATGTTCAGTACCGCCGAGGATAATCCGGTGGGCCAGTATGTCACCGACTTCACCCTCGCCCCAGAATTTGCTAACAAGGCGGTCACCATTCAGTTTGCCGGCGTTGAACAGGCCATGTACCTCTGGCTCAACGGTCATTTCCTGGGCTACGCCGAGGACAGCTTCACGCCCTCCGAGTTTGATCTGACCCCTTACCTGCAGGCCGGCAGCAACCGCCTGGCCGTGGAAGTCTTCAAGCGCAGTACAGCCGCTTACCTGGAGGATCAGGACTTCTTCCGGTTCTTCGGCATTTTTCGGGATGTCACTTTACTGGCCAAGCCGGCGGCGCACATCGGAGACCTGCACATCCAGCCGACACTGGCAGATGATTTGCAAAGCGGTGTCGTGCGCTTGGACTTGCAGTTCAGTCCCGTGACTCCCGATGCCACCGTCCGCGCCATCATCCGAGACGACGAGGGCCAAACCTTGCTGGACACCACGCAGCCAGTGGCCGCCAGTCAGACGATCACCAGCGACACGCTAGTTCACGTCCATCTGTGGGATCACCGCCATCCCTACTTATATCAACTCTATCTGGAGGTGCGGGATGGTCAGGGTCAACTGTTAGAAATCGTGCCCTATCAGTTCGGCTTCCGCAAAATTGAAATTAACGCCGAGCGGGTGATCCGCTTGAACGGTCAGCGGCTGATCATCAATGGGGTCAACCGCCATGAGTGGGACGACGAGCGCGGCCGGGCGATCACCGAAGCCGACATGTTCCACGACATGCACACGATGAAGACCAACCATATCAATGCGGTACGCACCTGCCATTACCCGGATCAGATTCCGTGGTACTACCTGTGCGACGAGAACGGTATCTATATGATGGCCGAAACGAACCTGGAATCCCATGGCACCTGGCAAAAGATGGGCGCCGTGGAGCCTTCCTATAATGTACCGGGCTCTGTCCCAGAATGGCGGGACGTGGTGCTGGACCGGGCCAAGACGAATTATGAGGTATTCAAGAACCACACTGCGATTCTGTTCTGGTCCCTGGGCAACGAGTCTTACGCCGGCGATAATATTGCAGCGATGAATCATTACTTCAAGACCGTCGATCCCACCCGCTTGGTCCACTATGAAGGCGTCGTCCATGACCGCGCCTACGAAGATCGCATTTCTGACGTTGAAAGCCGGATGTATGCCCACCCTGACGACATCGTCAAGTATCTCAGCGATCACCCGAAGAAGCCGTTCCTACTATGCGAGTACATGCACGACATGGGCAACTCGCTGGGCGGCATGCAGGCTTACATGGACCTGATCGACCGCTTCCCGCAGTATACCGGCGGCTTCATCTGGGACTTCATTGATCAAGCCATCGCCATCACCGATCCGGTGACTGGCCAGCATGTGCTGCGCTACGGCGGCGACTTCGATGATCGGCCGGCCGACTATGAATTCTCTGGTGACGGTCTGCTCTTCGCTGACCGGACACCGAAACCCGCATTACAGGAGGTGCGCTGCTACTATGGCCGATACGACAAGTAAACCATTACGGGTCATCTATGGTGACGTGACCCTGGGCGTGCAAAGCGCCCGGACCCAATACATCTTCAATTACACCCGCCACGGGCTGGAATCCCTGGTGATCGACGGCAAAGAATGGCTGTACCGTACGCCGCTGCCGACATTTTGGCGGGCAACTACGGATAATGACCGAGGCAATGGCTTTTCCCAGAAGTCTGTCCAATGGCTGGGCGCGGACATGTTCATCCAAGATGCTGGCGCTACGGTGAAAATCGACGGGCAGCCCATCGACCTGCCCATTGCGCCGAGCAACAATCAGTATTCAGACCACGAATACGCCGCCGGCGTTGAGGTCACGATCAACTTTACGACCGTCACGATCCCCACCACGGCGGTCCAGGTGACGTACACCATCGCCGGCGACGGGACATTAACCGTGCACGTGCACTACACCGGCAACGCGAATCTGCCGGATCTGCCCGTCTTCGGGTTCCGGCTGATCATGCCGACTAAGGCCGTACGCTATGAATACGCCGGCCTGTCCGGCGAGACATACCCCGACCGGATGGCTGGCGGGGTGCCTGGCACGTATACGGTTCAGGGGCTGCCGGTCACGCCGTACCTGGTGCCGCAGGATTGCGGCGTGCACATGGCCACTAAGTGGGTCAAAGTCACCCGGGGAACCACCCAGGACAATACGAATCTGCACCCAGGCGAGTTCGGCCTGCAGATCAGCAGCGTGGATGCCCCGTTTGCTTTCTCCTGTCTGCCCTACACAGCGGAAGAGTTAGAAAACGCCACGCACATTGAAGAACTGCCCCCAGCCCGGCGGACCGTGCTCAGCATTCTCGGGGCGGTTCGCGGGGTCGGCGGAATCGACAGTTGGGGGGCAGATGTGGCCAAGCAATACCATATTCCCGCCAGCCGCGACATTGATTTCAGTTTCACTGTGGCGCCGGCCTAATTAACCCGCGCACCCAAAAAACAGGATTCGCGGCCCACACCCCAATCGGTGTGCCGTGAATCCTGTTTTGCTGTCTGCCAGACTAAATCTTGCCGACTAGGGCGGCACCAGGCTTCAATGTCTTTTCACCCGGATGCCAATTGGCAGAACATACCTGATCCCCGTGGGCCGCCACGAACTGGGCAGCTTCCAGAGTGCGCAGGAACTCAGCTGCATTGCGGCCAATACCCATGTTGTTGATCGTATAGGATTGAATCTTGCCTTCAGGGTCAATGATGAACGTCCCCCGAAATGCTTGACCGCTGGCCTCGTCCCGGACACCTAAAGCATTGGCCAAAACGCCGGCCGGATCAGCCAACATCGGAAATTGAATCTTCTTGATGGTCGGGCTCTGATCGTGCCACGCCATGTGGACGAATTCCGTATCTTCAGAGACCGAGTACACCTCCGCATTGTGGGCCTTGAATTGTTCGTAATGGTCCTGCAGATCGCCCAGCTCCGTCGGGCAGACAAAGGAAAAGTCTGCCGGATAGAAGGTCAGAATGGCCCAGTGACCCAGCATATCAGTGCGGCTGACATCATGAAAATCACCGTTTTGATAGGCTTTGACCGTGAAGTCCGGCAGTGTTTTACCAATAAAACTCATTTCGGTTCCTCCAATTTAGAATCATTCTTGATTCACTTTCTAGGATAGAACACCGGAGTATGTTTGGCAAGCCTAAAAAAATTTATCTATTCTCGCGATTATGGACTCGTTTGCGTAGAAAGTTGACCAGTACCGCCAGCCACAACAAACCGCTCACGCCCACAAAGAGCCAGACCCCGAACAATTCCAGTCCCGTCGCGTCGCCTTCGTACACATCCAGACAATAAAACACCAGCCACGCCGCTAAGGCCACCGTGGCGAAGATGGCGCCGTGCACTAAATACTGTCGAATCTTCCCCATGACGGCTGCCTCTTTTCTTCCCTGCTCCGCCATTAACGGGCTGCGCCGACCAGAAGCTAGGCCAGAAGACCCGGCAGACATAAAACCTAAGCCCGGGTTTTCTATCTGCCGGGTCTTCTGGCTACACTTCTAACCGGTCGGCTCCGCCCTCACGCAAAAAAAGCACCCCGCAACACCGTCTCTATTATATAGAGAAAGCGCTGCAGGGTGCTGTTTAACGACTTAGCAGATCAATCTTAGTTTTCACGCGGATTGTTGTTGCCGCCGTTCTTCTTGATGATCTCAGCTTGGATACTCTTCGGTGTCGCTTCGTAGTGGTCGAAGGTCATGGTGAAAGTACCACGGCCCTGAGTCGCACTACGCAGGGTTGTCGCGTAACCAAACATTTCGGATAACGGTACGAAGGCATTGATTACCTTGGCATTGCCGCGGTCTTCCATGCCGTCGATCCGGCCCCGGCGACCATTGATCTGGCCCATGACGTCGCCCAAGTATTCTTCAGGCATAACGACTTCGACCTTCATGATCGGTTCGAGGATCACTGCACCGGCAGTCGGGACAGCGTTCCGCAGAGCCAGAGAAGCAGCAACCTTGAACGCCGCTTCAGAGGAATCGACTTCGTGGTAAGACCCGTCATACAGCTTAGCCTTGACGTCGATCAGCGGATAGCCAGCCAATACACCATTGGCCATGGATTCCTTCAGACCTTGTTCAACGGCCGGAATGTATTCCCGGGGAACAACACCACCGACAATGGCGTCTTCGAATTCGAAGCCCTTGCCCGGATCATTCGGTGTGAACTGAATCCAAACATCACCATATTGACCTTTACCACCGGACTGACGAACGAACCGGCCTTGGGCAGAAGTTTCCTTGGTGAAGGTTTCACGGTAAGCAACCTGCGGTTCACCGACCTTAGCGGCCACGTGGAACTCACGGCGCATCCGGTCAACCATGATGTCCAAATGCAGTTCGCCCATGCCGGCGATCAGCGTTTGACCAGTTTCCGGGTTTGTCTCGGCCTGGAAGGTCGGGTCTTCTTCAGACAGCTTCTGAATCGCGTTGTCCAGCTTGTCCCGGTCTTCCTTGGAATCAGGTTCGATCGATACTTGGATAACGGGATCCGGAATTTCCAGAGATTCCAGAATCAAGGGATGATCCGGATCAGTCAAAGAGTCACCAGTGGTGGTGTTCTTCAAACCAATGGCGGCGGCGATATCACCGGAGAAGACTTCAGGAATTTCCTGACGGTGGTTGGCGTGCATTTGCAGCAGACGGCCAACCCGTTCACGGACTTCCTTCGTCGCATTCAGCACGTAGGAACCAGATTCCAGCGAGCCGGTGTATACCCGGATGTAAGTCAGACGGCCAACGAACGGGTCGGTGGCAATCTTGAAGGCCAACGCGGCAAAGGACTTGTCGTCGCCGGCAACCAGTTCAACGGGATCGCCAGTTTCAGGATCCTTGGCGTTGTACGGCTTAACATCCAACGGAGACGGCAGATAGTCGATAACGGCATCCAACAGCATCTGCACACCCTTGTTCTTGAAGGCTGACCCAGCCAAAACCGGGTAGAACTTCAAGTCGATGGTGGCCCGACGGATAGCAGCACGCAATTCATCATTGCTGATTTCGTCGCCTTCCAGATACTTCTCCATGATGTCGTCGTCCACGTCGGCAACGGCTTCAACTAATTCCGTCCGGCGCTTCTTGGCTTGTTCCAAGTAATCAGCAGGAACATCTACTGTATCCCACTTAGTACCCAGTTCATCTTCATCATAAAGGTCGGCCTTCATATCGATTAAGTCGATGACCCCTTCGAAGGAATCTTCGGCCCCGATAGGCATTTGCACGGCGTGAGCATTCGCACCCAAGCGATCGTGCAGCGTCTGTACGGAATAATCGAAGTCGGCGCCAATCTTATCCATCTTATTGACGAACACGATCCGCGGTACGCTGTACGTGGTCGCCTGCCGCCAAACGTTTTCTGTCTGCGGTTCAACACCAGACTGGGCATCCAGAACAGTGATCGCACCATCCAGTACCCGCAGGGAACGTTCTACTTCAATTGTGAAGTCCACGTGTCCTGGGGTATCAATGATGTTGATCCGGTGATCCTTCCATTGGGCCGTTGTTGCCGCAGAAGTGATCGTGATCCCACGTTCCTGTTCTTGAGCCATCCAGTCCATCTGTGAAGCCCCTTCGTGGGTTTCACCGATTTTGTGAATTTTACCGGTATAGTACAGAATACGTTCAGTCGTGGTCGTCTTCCCCGCATCGATATGGGCCATGATCCCGATGTTACGGGTCTTGGCGAGGGGGAATTCACGCGTATTTGCCATGAATTAATGTTTCTCCTTCCAATATTGTTACATGTTTACTGCTGCGTTGGCCCATTCAAGATGAGGCTGGTCAGCGCAGTCCGTCAATTGTTCATGCAGACGTTCGCTGCTGGCAGACCAGAGGTCGGTATTGTTCGGCTTCTGGCACCGTTTCGTTTAGAAAAAGTTGGCTATCCGGTGAACCAGACTTCGATCCAAGGAATAGCCAACAGCGTCGATTAGAAGCGGTAATGTGCGAATGCCCGGTTGGCATCGGCCATCTTATGAGTGTCCTCACGCTTCTTCACGGCTGCACCGGTGTTGTTCGCTGCGTCCATGATTTCGCCAGCCAAACGCTCCTCCATGGAGTGTTCGCCGCGCAGACGAGCGTAGTTAACGAGCCAGCGCATACCTAATGTGGTCCGCCGTTCAGGGCGTACTTCGATCGGTACCTGGTAGTTAGAACCACCGATCCGACGAGCCTTAACTTCCAGAACAGGCATAACATTCTTCATGGCTTGTTCGAAGACTTCTAAGGGTTCGTTACCGGTTTGTTCCTTGACGATGTCGAAGGCATGGTAAAGGATCGTTGCTGCAGTCCCCCGCTTGCCGTCATACATCAAGTGGTTGATCAAACGAGATACTAATTTTGAATTATAAATCGGATCCGGCAAGACGTCGCGTGTCGGAACATGTCCTTTTCTTGGCATTGTGCAAAAACCTCCTGTACGTTTACTTGATTGGTGGAACTAATTACTTCTTCTTCGGCCGCTTAGCACCGTACTTGGAACGGCCTTGCATCCGGCCATCAACACCCGCAGTATCCAATGCACCACGGACGATATGGTAACGAACACCAGGTAAATCCTTAACACGGCCGCCACGGATCAAGACAACACTATGTTCCTGCAGGTTGTGGCCAATACCAGGAATATAAGCAGTGACTTCGATCAAGTTAGACAAGCGCACACGAGCGTACTTCCGCAAAGCGGAGTTCGGCTTCTTCGGTGTCATAGTACCGACACGAGTTGCAACGCCCCGCTTTTGCGGTGCAGGATTATTTGTCAATTGTTTCTTCATACTGTTGTAGCCAAAGTTCAATGCAGGAGCATCGGACTTGGATGTACGAGACTTACGACCTTGACGTACCAATTGGTTAATTGTTGGCATGTATATGGGTCTCCTTCCAAATTTTGGATTTATTTGCTGTCCACATATCCAGGCGTGCCCCACTGTCTAAAAAAATAGGAAAACCCTGGATTATTCGACTTAATAATGCCCATCAGTCAGTTCAGCACGTTCCGATTAATGGAAACACTGGATGAAAAAGCACCTTGAAAATAATACCATGCACGGCGAGTGAAAGCAACACTCACTTCGTCGATTTCCGCCACCAGAAATGACCGCCGACTAATGCAGCGAGAATCAGTGCGGTATCGGTAATACCCATGAGTGTGCCATAGACCAGCACATTCCGCAACCCAACATGGGTACTCAGACCCAACTGATAGAATGGGTTCAAAGCCGCCAGCAGATTCGTACTCGCCTCGCCGAAGAACAGCGCGCCGCTGCCCAGGACCGCGATCATGGCCACGATCACCGTAAACCGATCCCGTAACAGAATGCTGAGCCAATATAATAGAACGATCACGAGCGTGCTGACCAGAATGATGGTCAACATGTTGGTCAGCAGGACGCTGTTCAAGGTCACGATCCAAGTGCCCACCGCACGCCAAGGATACGCGCCGCCCCATCGCTGCCCCGACCGGATAGCGGCCAACAGATAGCCGAATACTGACCAAAGCACGAGCTCACTGCCGGCAATCACCAGGGCCAGCCCCAGCTTGTGCCGGCTCAGCCGCTGACGTTCCTGGGGCAGCATCAGCAACAGCCGAATACTGCCCGTTTCCCAATCCCGAGCGAAGAGGCCGCCAAATTGCAGAACCAAGAGGCTCAAAATGAGCAGAAAGACCGCGGCGTTTTGGCTGCGGCCAAAGGCGGCCGCCGGGGTTAAGGACGACACGTTTTCCCGCGGGACAAGTTCGTGCTGCTGCAAGTATCTGTCCCGCGTGATTGCTTGGTGGATGACGGTCGCACTGCGCTGTGAAAATGGGAAGGCCGGGTGCTGGAGCAGGCGGTAATAGGCCAACCGGTGCGACAGCAGGTTCCTGCGATGACCCGTCAATGCGCGCCCATAACGGCTGATGATCGTCTGCTCCCGTTGAATGGCTGCACGCTGCTTGGTCACTTTCTCCGTCTGCGTTTGATCGGCCAAGTTTTTATCAGCATCAGCCAGCTGCTGGCTTTCGGCCAGCAGGGTATCGTATTCCCGGGCGTTGGCCTGCTGGGCCTGGTTGCTGGCATAAACATAGCTGCCCAGAATCACCGCGAAGCCCAGCGCAAACAGCGCCCAGTTGAGCCACTGCCGCCGCCATTGCCGAAATTCCCACCACATACCAGCACCGCCTTTCTAAATCAGTTCATTCCGTTTCGTCGCCCGCCACATCAGCCAACCGGCAATCAGCGCGCCCGTGATTGTTAAGCTGCCGACAGCCGTGAGCAGTCCCACCTGCCCGGCTTGGCTGGGTGGGAAAAGATTGCTGATGGTGCCGCCATCGTAATAACTTAGGTTGCTCACCGGCAGCATCACCGCTGCCTGACCATACCGGCCGAACTGGCCAAACCGATCCAGCGATTGCATGTACATGGATTGCATGGGCAAATAATCGGTGCCGAAGAACAACCGGCTGGCCTGCAGGTAATTCAACGGCAGCCAGCTGAGCAGGATCCCGGTCAGATTCGGCAGCAAACTCACGGCCGCCTGCCCGACCAGGACCAAGTATGCCGCCATCGCCAGCAGCATCCGGCCCAGATCGCTCTTGATCCGAATGATATAGGTTAAGGCCAAGCGGCCAAAGAGATACAGCAGGATGAGGCCGAGCATAAAAAGCAGCAGTGTCCCTAACACCACCCGCCACGCCGGCCAGATGGCGATCGTCCCGGAAACGCGGGTGAGTACCGGATAGTCCGCCCGCAAATGACCGCCGCGCAAAACGGCCATGGCGGTCCCGCCGCCCAGCATCAAGCCGACTGTCAGTGCGGCATCGGTACAAAAGACCAGGCACTGGGCAACAAATAACTGCCACCGCCGACCGGGCAGACAGGCCAGCAAACGCCGGCGGGCGCTGATCGTGTCGCTGATTTCTTCTACAAATAAGACCAGTGTCACCACGAGGATGCCAACAATGGAGGTCAATACTGGCAGGAAGCTGATCAGGAAACTCCAATCCTGGGTGCCGTACCGCATGGACACCGGCGGTTGGCGCTCGGTCTGCAGCTGTTTAGCCAATTGTGCCCGGTGGCGCAGCGTTTGGGTAAAGGAAATGGGGCCGAAGCGGTCCGTACCAGGCAAAGCACCCGCTCCCAGCGGCAGGATGAAGTTATCCTGGAAGGCCGCCCGGGTCGCTGCCAGTTCATTCTGGGTCTGCTGCACCGCAGTCAGGGCCCTTTTCTGCTGAACGGCGGCAAAGAAGTCAGTCAGCCCTACCTTATCTGTCGCCTGCGGACTCGGCGGTACGATACTGGCCATCGGGAACCCTTTGGTAATCAAAGTAACATTATCCTGCCGAATCTCATTATTGAGCCGCATCTCGGCGGCATTCTGCTGGGCAAACCAGAACCATGCCACCCAGGTGAGCAGCACTAAGAGGCCCACCAGCAGGACGCGCCGGCGGGAATGCCAGTGACTTTTCAGTAGGAACCGATAGAGTGCCCCCATCATGCGCCTCCTTAGCGGATCTCGTTTTGACTAGGGTGTGTCTGAAAATTACTTAAGCCATACCCATATTGCTGCAACGTAAACCGCGCCCAGAAAGACATGCGCGAGCTTATCATAGCGTGTGGCTATACGCCTGAACTCCTTCATCTGGTTGAAGAAGCCTTCGATTAGATGTCGCTCCTTGTAAAGATAGAAGTCGCACGGCCAGGGGTTCACTGCATTGCTTTTGGGTGGGATTGTGTAGTATCCCTCCTGAGACGTGATGAAGTCTCGTAGCGCCTGCGTCCCGTACGCTTTGTCCGCCAGGACATTGACGCTCTTCAATGGAATAGTACCGAGC
>NZ_AUEH01000037.1 GCF_000425885.1 Schleiferilactobacillus harbinensis DSM 16991 | reverse complement strand
GTAACGGATTCCCTTCCGCCGCATAAAAAAACTCCCTTCTGGGAGAACAGACCTTTGATTATTTGGTCTGTCCACCCTGAAGGGAGTGTACCCGAATGCTAGAGCGGGTATTTTTATACCAACTTTTTTAAAAGGAACGCACGTTATTGCTTTCTGACGGTTCGGTCGATTACGTATAATTAAATTAGGGAACGTTCGTTTGTCCCACCTGGAAAAATTCGAGCTGATAGGACAGAAAGGACAGAGTGCCAATGCGCGATAACTTACAAGCTATGGGGGCCGAGCAGCGCCATACCTTCACTGCCACATTTGAACGCACAGGATACAAGACCAAGGACGTGCGCTACGCCACTTATTATCAACCCACTCTGCTGGTCAATGACGTGACTGACGAACAAGGCAAGGTGTTGACCGATCACTTGTGGTTTAACTATACGTTGGGTTTTCAAAAACTCGGTCATTTGGAAAAGGGTGATCGGCTGCAATTTGATGGCCGAATCACGACTTATACCAAGGGGTATCAAGGGTGGGACGCTGAACTCAGTGCCGAGCATCCGATTGAGACGGATTACAAGATTGAACGACCGACCAAGATCAAGCTGTTGGGTGTGTGTGAAGAGCGGCCATCGCTGCCAAAAGATAATTGGGATCTGGTACAGCAAATCATTGAAGAAAATGGAGCGTTCTATCGAGCTCGTGCTGCCCAAGAAGGAAAGTACCGTAAATAAGCGACTTGGCGGGGAGCAGATGAACGAAGAGCAATATTTCAATGAAAGCATAGACTAACTTGAAGCCCATACCAAGGGCGACGACAGTCAGATACTCATCCGCGAACGCACACTCGATGATCCATCCAAAACAAACCAACGTTAATCAATGGGAGCGGAGACCTTTAGCTCTTCATCTTTTTGTGCTTCGCGGCCAGGGCTTCAGCCAGGGCTGCTGAAAGATTGATATCGGCATCCTCCGCCCAAGTCGCCAGATCAGCAGGGATTGTCACATTTTTCCGGACGTGCCGGCGTAATTGGCGCTTCTTAGCTGACAAGTTCGCACTGACCACGGCCGTGAAGTCTTCATTTTCAAGCTTGAAGGTCTTGGGGTTTGACGGTTCAGGCAAATCCTTCTGGTTGTAATTCATTTCGGCCAACACGTCGCTGGCCATCAGATAGGCGTCCGCCAGCCCGTAGCCTTCAGTAAAGGTATGCGGGAGATCTGGAAATTTAACGAGATATAGATCACGGGCGTCGTGGGTAGGGTGAAAGATGGCGGGGTAGGCAATAAATTTATCGGACAACGTAGGGAAACCTCCTGAGATCTAAGTTAATTTCAACGCGACACATGCGCTACTCCAATATTACGCAACTGGATACTGGGTTGTCACTATCCGGCACATAAGCACCACTTACCCCTCAATTTCAACCACTTACCGCAAATCGTGAGACGCCTGCCCCGTTCGCCTGCTAATC
Source organism: Schleiferilactobacillus harbinensis DSM 16991 (assembly GCF_000425885.1). Taxonomy (GTDB): domain Bacteria; phylum Bacillota; class Bacilli; order Lactobacillales; family Lactobacillaceae; genus Schleiferilactobacillus; species Schleiferilactobacillus harbinensis. The sequence goes on along the minus strand of NZ_AUEH01000037.1, from coordinate 32,596 downwards.
TACATGCATAGGGAGATGAGCGCAATGTTACTCACTGCAAAGAACCTAACAAAGACGTACGGCGATCACGTCGCCGTGAACGGCATCAATTTAACGATTGAAAAGGGCAGCCTCACCGCTGTTTTGGGACCGAACGGGGCTGGTAAGTCAACGACGATCAATATGCTGACTGGGCTGCTGGCGCCTACCGCAGGGATGGTCAGTTACGCCGACGAGACCAAAATCGGTGTGGTGTTCCAGAACAGTATGCTGGATAAGGCTCTGACCGTGACTGAAAACCTGCGGATTCGGGCTAAGCAGTACCGGGATGTGCCGGCAAGCCGGGTAGCTGTATTAATTGAGGAACTGGGTTTAACTGATTTTCAAAACCAGCCCTATGGTACATTATCCGGCGGCCAGCGGCGGCGCGTGGACATTGCCCGGGCATTGCTCAATGCACCGACGATCCTGTTCCTGGATGAACCAACTACCGGTTTGGATATTCAAACCCGGACCGCAATTTGGTCATTGCTCCATGCGCTGCAGCAATCGCAGCAGCTGACCATTCTGCTGACGACCCACTATCTGGACGAGGCCGACCACGCGGACATGGTGTATATCGTTGACCGCGGGCAGGTCATCGCGCAAGGAACCGCGGCAACGATTCGCACGCAATATGCCCAAAATGTGTTAACGGTGACGACAGCTGCGGGGGAGCAGGTCCATCATCCCCAGACGGCGCAGGCGGCAATGGCCTTCCTCACCGCCCACAAGCAGGTCATTTTGAACTTTGAATATCGAGCAGGTACGATGGACGATGCCTTTATGGCGTTGACTGGGAAGGAGATGCGTTAACATGTTGGCAATGATTCGGCGTAACCTATTACTTTATTTTCGGGATCGGGCAGGCGTATTCTTCTCCTTATTAGGGGCCTTGATTTCGTTCGTGCTTTACTTAGTGTTTCTGAAACAAAGCATTCTCACGGAATGGAGTGCCGCGCCTAACGCCAATCAGCTGCTGGATCTGTGGCAGATTGGCGGGACGATGACAATCATGGGCATTACGACCACATTGGCCAGCTTGGAACGGATGGTGCAAGATCGGGAAAACGGCGTGCGGGATGATCTGTTGTTGACTGATGCCGGACCGTTTGGCTTGCAAGTCAGTTACATGGTGAGTGCTGCGATTATCGGCTTATTCATGCAGCTGATGGTGCTGCTGATCATGGGGCTGTATTTTGTCATTGCTGATGGCATCACCATTCCCTGGGCTGAGCTGCCCATGGTCGGGGTGATCATGCTATTGAGCACGTTTACTGCCACGGCGTTGAATACCATGCTGGTGCAAGGAATTAAGAAGATTGCTACGCTCGGAGCCGTGAGCACGGTGATCAGTACTGCTGCCGGCTTCTTGGTGGGGACTTACGTACCAATCGGTGCTTTGCCCAATGCCGCTCAAGTATTGCTCAAATGTACGCCGGGGGCCTACATCGCCGCCCTGTACCGGGAAACACTGATGGGCCCGACACTGACGACAACGTTCCAACATCATGCCGCAGCGCTGACTCGTTTCCGAACAACAATGGGCGTGCGGATTGCTTGGTCCAGCCAGTTGACAGTTGGCCAAACATACGGAATAGTAGGAAGCGTGCTACTCATCGCATTGTTTTTCGCCCTGTTACCGCAATGGCGGGCCGCTCGGCAGCGGCGGGCGTTAGTGAACGCGTAATTCTAGGCAGAAATGAGGGACAGGTATGGTCCGCAGTCGTTTTTCTGAAAACAAACGTTATGCGTCGACAGATCCGGCAGTGACCGTGGAGGCGGCTGTTGAGGATCAAAATGTTCAAGCCCTCATGGCCTACATTGACCGGTATGGTGCCAATCAGACGAACATTGTGCCGATCAAAACAGAAGAACGAATTCAAATGGTGCGCCTGGATGATATTATTATGGCGGACGTGCAGGATACGCAGCTGCTAGTTTTCACCACGACGGGCGTACTGACGACCCGGGAACGGTTGGCCCACTTTGCCGACCGGCTGGCCAGTCCGGATTTTGTCCAAGTGTCGAAACACGCCATAGTCAACCTCAACCATCTATTGTCCTTGGAAGACAGCTTCTCGGGCAGCATGACGGCGAAACTCAGCGAACACAATAAGACCAGCGTCAGCCGCAAGTACGTGCAGCTGCTCGCCCAGAGACTTGGTCTATAGGAGGCACAAAAAATGTGGAAATTAATGGGCCGGACTGTGCTCGGCGGGATTGGCATCGGCTCGTTCATGTATTTGCTGGTGGTCATGCTCGGAGTGCAGACAACGGCGCCGACACCCCGCAACATTGGCAGCGTATGGGTCATGAGTGCCTTGATCAGTTTACTGTCGTTGATCTTTAACTCAGACCGGTGGTCATTTCTTGCATTACTTGCCGTCCATCTTGGGGGTACGGCCGGCATCGTGGCAGTGACGATCCTGTATAACCACTGGAGCAATCTGCTGACGGAATGGTCCTACTGGCTGGTTTTCCTGCTGATTTACGTGGCGGTTTGGGCCATCATTTATGTCGATCAGGCCCTGCGAGTGTCGCGGATCAATAAAGCATTGGCGGATCGACGCAAGAATCGTGCCTAAAACAAAAAAGCCACCCCGCAGGATGGCTTTCACTGATCAGTATTAGTCTTGGGCCAGCAGTTTGATGCCTTTGTACAAGTTGTAAACCACCAGTCCCAAGTCCACCACGACAATTACGATCATGATAGGAATCGTCACGCCCGTAGTGATGGGGACGCTATTCGAAGTGAAACCAGTAATGCCAATCAATAGCATGCCACCGAAAGCCACGATTCCAGGGATGATGTGCAGCAGTAATGCATTTTTAGCATCCGCCTGGGTCTCGGATCCGGCATCGGACACCATCCAGACAATCAATGGGAAAATAATTGGTGCAAATAATACTGAAATGTAACTCAATGCGCGCAAAAGACGATGATCGTTCATCGTGATTCCCCCTTATGAAATTAGATTATAGTACCGACATCTGGATTTCAATAATGGTGCTTGCACTTCCACCAAGTAAAGCAGATCGGCTGCAAGCACTGGCCCAGCCGATTGAAGACAAACCAGGTCTAGATCCAAAACCCATCCGCATCAAGCACGAGTTCCGGAATGACGAAAAGCACTGAACGCCTGCCGTACAACCGCGGACGTTCAGTGCTTTTCACTACAGCTTAGTTGAAATCAACTGAACACTGCATCGGGATCATTCGTGGTACTGATCAATTCGGCCATCTCTTCCTGCAACTGAGCGACGGCATAGGTGTCATCGAACAGCCACTTCTTCAGGTCCTTATGCGGAATCATCAGCGGCATACGGTCATGGACCCTAGCCACCGCGTCATTTGGCGTGGTAGTCAAAATGATGGATCGTTTACCTTCTGGGAAGTGGGCGATGAAACCGGCCACCAGCAAGATTCGGCCCTGCGGATCTTGAAAATAAGTTTTCTCTTTATCCTTGCTCCATTCGTAGAAACCGGACATCGGGAAGACACACCGCTCGTTGAGGAAGGGCGCCTTGAACATTTCTTTGATCAGCACTGTTTCCGAGCGGGCATTGATGATCAGCTGTCCCGGCTTAAATCCTGGAAAGCCCCAGACCACGCTGCCCAGCGCCATGTGCTGGGCGTGGGCCATAATCACCGCTGCGTGATCCTTGGGGAATACCTCCCCCGTTTTCACCGGCATATCGTGGTCCGCCAATGACTCAGTCAACTGGCGCAGCCGCTTATTCCGGCGTACATCGATATAATATCTGCCGCACATCTTGAAAGTCATCCTTTCTTGATACAGTTCTATTATAGTCTTGTATTCTGAGAAAGAACGGGCAAGAACAACTCAACAGTGACTAGTATTAAGAAAAGTAGACAGTCGCCTTGATATTTTGGTCGTGATTTCCAAAACCGGCACCAAACAACGTTAGGCCGCCAAACCGATCTTCGTCAGGCAGGACACCGATCCGGAAGCGGATCGTTTTTTGCTTTTCGAGCTGCAGCATTGCTGCACTAATTTCTGAAATCGATTGACTGTTTACTGAGGTGTCCAATTTTCCCACTCGAAGATGGGTCAATACCCCATACTGGCTGAAATCACTGGGCCACCAAGCTGGCGTGTAGCGTCCGCGCACATCAGAGAAGTTTCCGGGAATTTCCGTAGCGCCCACAAACACATCGTTGATCCAGAAGCCGATTTTTGACGGCCAGTTGTTGTTCGATAGCGGAAATTCGCTGGCCAGTTCAAGATCGAATTCCAGCATTTCTAAGCGGCTATCCTGACTAAGTTCGTTCGGGATAATGTATTCCAGCGCGCCCTGCGTGAACCAGAGCAGGTGGGCGTGCGACCGTTGCGGAGAAAGAAATACGTTTGGGTCATCCATTTTGCCGATCCGCTCTTTTAAACTAACCAGACCACATGTTTCACGCACATCTTGGACGGAAAAATAACTGCCGACGGGGATGTCGTAGGTCAGCTGATGGTACTCTGGAAAAATTGTTTCTGGGAAGTTAACTACGATCTTATCCACAGTGGGGATGATAGCCACTTGGCGGCTATCGCCCGCTATGGATTGTTGGAAACGCAATAAACCGGCATCTGCTAAAATATGCAGGTTTTTAGATACTGCTGCCTTGCTTAGACTTAGCTGTTGGGCCAAGTCGGTGGCCGTGTAAGCAGTATGAAAGAGGAGCCGCAGTATTTCTAGCCGCACTGGGTTGGCTAAGGCCTGATAGACGGGCAGTGACGTGTCTTCAATATCCAGATCCATAAGTTGATCACCACAGTTTTCTTTTTTGTTAACTATTATACGATACTCGAACCTTCATGACAATCCAGCACTCTTTTACGTTAAACCCCGTCTAATTGGATTGACAGCGCTTACCTACGATGATATTTTCAACATGGTAAGTAGTGCTTAAGAAATGTTTCAGAAGGAAAGTCAATGATGAGGTGAATTAATTATGCGACGGTTGCGTTCACTAGTGTTGGCATTGGCAACTATTCTCCTGGCCTTCGTGGCGGTGGGATGTACAAGTAGCCGGGCCCAGTCAGATTCAAAGACGATCGTATTTTGGAACCCGTTCACGGGTCCCGATGGCACCAGTATGCAAAAGCTGGTCAATGAATACAATGCGACCAAACCAGAGTATCCGGTCAAGAACATTTCCCTGACAGAAGGGGACATGTATGCCAAGATTCCCACTATTGTCAATTCAGGGCGGGGGATTCCTGATTTGCAAATTGTCCATGTGGAACGTATCAAAGATTACGTGCATAACGGCATTCTTGATACGTATGATCAATATCTCAGCAATTATCCCAATATCAAAAGCAGCAATTATGTGCAAGAGGCTTGGAACGGCGGCTCCTATGAAGGACATCGCTATGGTATTCCCCTCGATATCCATACATTTGTGATGTACTACAACAAAGACCTGGTGGCCAAATATTGTCCCGAAGCCTTGGATGATAATATCGTCACCTTTGATGAAATTAAGGCGGCGGGGGAAAAGGCCAAGAAAGACGGCATTACTGCCCTTGGACTAACTTGGTGGAAACCAAATTATCTGTCTATGCTGGGCCAACAGGGCGGCGAGTTAACTAAGAATGGGGTTGACCCAACACTCAACACAGAGCCGGCTAAAAATACGTTGAACTTTTACAAGTCGCTCTATGCCGCGGGCATTACAAGCCGCGATGGTCAGGACCCCATGCAGTTATTCTTGACGGGCAAAGAGATTTTTCATCCTGAAGGGATTTGGATGGTGAATCAGATTCGTGAAAGCAAGATCAAGTTCGGCCTGACCAATGCGCCCCAAGTGTCAGCCGATCCCAAGAAAATGGTGAATTGGTCCTCCAGTCATCAATTTGTACTGTTGAAACAAGCTAAGCGGAATACCGCCAAGACCAAAGCTACTTTGAAGTTTATTAACTGGGTCCGCACCCACTCGATTCATTGGGCTGAGGCAGGGCAGAATCCAGCTTCCCAGGCAATTACAAAAAATAAGGCGTATCAGAAGATGGGGCAGTCCTTCCTGTTGAAGAGCAAAACAGAACAAGAGTCATTGCGTATTTTCGATTATCGCTATAACGGGTATGTCGCCGACTTTCTTGATCGATATGCGTTAGACCCAGTTTTTGGTAAGACGTCGATCGAAAAATATTTGAAGGATATGCAAAGTACTGTGCAAGACAAAATTGATGCACAGATCACGGATTGAGGGGGAACTCATCATGGATAGCACGACAACACATGTTGCGGCGGGCGCAAAGGCGCAGACGCGGCGAAAGTCCAGCAAACCATATCTGTATCTATTGCCGCACTTGGTGATTTTTACAATATTCTTCCTGGTACCGTTGGTCTTCGGAATTTATGTTTCGTTTACTAAGTGGGATCTTGTACGGACTCCGCGTTTTGTGGGGTTACAGAATTATCAAACGATCCTGTTCAGTAACTCAACGTTCCATACCCAGCTCGTGGAGGGTTTGCGGAATACATTATGGTTTGTTCTGATTTCGGTACCGTTTTGTATCTTGGTCCCGCTGTTATTGGCAGTCGCTTTGAATGCCAAACCAAAATTCGGCAAATTTTTCCAAGGCCTGTTCTATCTGCCTAGTCTGTTCTCAATTTCTGCAGTGGTCATCGTTTGGACTTTGATTTTCAATCCAAACTACGGACCGCTGAACTCCTTGTTCCATCTTAATCAAGTGTGGACTGGGACACAGCCGTGGGCCTGGATGACAATCGTCATTGTCACTATCTGGTGGACGATTGGCGGCAATATGATTATCTACCAGGCCGCCTTGAATGGCATCCCAAAAGACTACTACGAAGCGGCCGATATCGACGGGGCCTCTAGTTGGGAGAAGTTCTTACACATTACCTTGCCTAGTATCCGCGGTCAGTTCCTGTACACCTTAGTGACGACCACGATTGCCCAATTCAACATTTACGGTCAGCCGTTAATGATGACGAATGGCGGTCCCAATGGATCAACCAGTGTTCTGATGATGTACATTCAGCAAAACGCTTTTGGTGCTGGTCAGTCCTTAGCCGGGTTAGCCTCAGCCATGGCCGTTGTTTTGGGTGTTTGCATCCTGATTGTGTCCATGATTCAGTTCTACTTCTTGCGGCGAGATTATTAGGAGGGAGAATAATCCATGCAAAATACACGTACTAATCGAGCCGGAAAGTGGCTAGCCTTTCTATTTCTGACCATTATGGGTGTGATTTGGATCGTTCCACTGCTTTACGGTATCACATCATCATTTAAGACCAATATAGAAATGCAATCGGTGGGGTTCCGCTTTTTGCCCATCAATTGGGTCCTTAGCAACTATACTAAATTGTTGGCGAATACGACCAATACGCCAGTGTTTCGCTGGTTTTTGAACTCATTGGTCATTGCTTGCGGCACCACCTTGCTGGTGCTCTGTGTTGTGTCTCTGTCCGCTTTTGCCTATTCGCGGCTCAAGTTCCGCGGCAAAAACATTCTGTTCTACGGTCTGTTGGCAACAATGATGTTTCCCCCAGTAATGAACCTGATTCCGCTGTATAAGATTATTACGACTCTGGGCTGGGCCAATACGGATTGGGCGATGATCGTGCCTGCCGCCACCGGAGTGTTCAATATTTTTCTAGTGCGTCAGTTTATGGACAATATTCCGATTTCTTATGATGAAGCCGCGCGGATCGATGGCGCGTCGGATTGGCAGATTTTCTTCCGGGTGATTCTGCCCTTGATCAAGCCAGTGCTGTTTGTCGTTGCGCTATTCACTTTTACCGGATCTTGGAACGACTTCCTTTGGCCATCCATCGTGTTTTCAGATTTGAACAAGATGCCGATCACGCCCGGGTTGAAGTTGTTGCAAGGTATGTACGCCGCTAATATTCCGACATTGATGGCGGGAGCGTTGGTTGCAATTGTGCCGACACTGATTCTGTACTTCTTCGCGCAGAAGTACTTCCTGCAATCCATGGCGTTATCTGTTGGTGTGAAGGGATAGGAGTGCACGATGAAAAAGAAATGGAGTCAGCGATTGTTGTTGATCTGTGCAGTGTGGCAGTTCATTGATGGAATCTTGACCATTATCTTGGGGTTTGCCGGGCCAAACCGGATTCCTGAATTACAAGGCTATGCCCAGTTTGTACCGGTGGCAACAATTACCGGTTTGGTGGGTACCGCATTTCTGCTGAGCGGGTTGGTCAATCTGCTGCTGGCGCGGTACTACCTGCGGCGGCCAACAATCGGTTGGGGGATTCCAGCCGTCATTGGCCTGGAGAGTTTAGCGGCCTACGTTTGTTTAGATATCATCAGTGTTATTCTGCTCATCCCGACACTGGTGATCATCATGTTATACCGCCATCAACAGCAAAAAACGGTATCAGCAGCACACTAATTTCAAAAGGAAAAGGATGATTGTAGTGTATAGAACAGAATATCCGCAACCGCAGTTTCAACGGGAACACTGGCAAAACTTGAATGGTCAATGGCAGTTTGCTTTTGATGACGCTGATGAAGGCCAACGGAAGCAATGGTATCGAGAGCACGACTGGTCAGAACACATCGAGGTGCCGTTTGCTTATCAGAGTCAATTGAGCGGCATTAGTGATACGACAGGCCACGCGGTGGTGTGGTACCAGCGGACGGTGACCAGCCAGGCTGAATCTGGAGAGACAGTACTACTGCACTTTGGCGCGGTGGACTACGGGGCCGATATTTGGCTGGATGGCCAGTTTATTGGGCACCATCAAGGCGGGCATACAAGCTTCAGTTTTGATATCACGAATCAAGTCAGTGATTCAGCGGAACATACGTTGACGGTCCGCGTGTGGGATCCAATCCATGACGAAGAAGTCACACGGGGTAAGCAGAGCTGGACCGGACGCAGTGAGGGGATTTGGTATACTAATACGACTGGTATCTGGCAAACTGTTTGGTTGGAATATGTACCCCAGACTTATCTGGAGAGCGTCCAGTATTTCCCGGATATTTCAGCAGGGACAATCACGATCAAGGGAACCATCAAGCATTTTGTTCCGGGTACGCAAGTCCAAGCGGTGATCACCTTCAAAGATGATCCGGTGACTGAAACGATAGTCACTCCCGAAATCGATTCGTTTACTTTCACGGCTGATGTATTTGCCAAAAAGATTTTCCGCAGCGGCTATCATAATGACGGTCGACTGTGGACCCCGGAACATCCGCACTTGTTCGCCATACGGTTTACCACGAAGACTCCGAATGGTGAGCAAGACGTCGTCGATTCCTATTTTGGTATGCGCGAAGTCCGTACCGAAAGCGGCATGGTCTTTCTGAATAATCGGCCGTACTATCAAAAATTAGTTTTGGACCAGGGCTATTGGTCGGAAGGTTTGCTGACTGCCCCCTCTGATGAAGCGTTCAAGAAAGATATCAAATTAGCGAAGGACATGGGCTTCAATGGCGCACGACTGCATCAAAAGGTGGAAGATCCGCGTTTTCTGTATTGGGCTGATCAATTGGGTTTCATCTGCTGGGGTGAATGTGCGTCAGCACCAGTATTCAGTGCCCGGGCCGAGTCAGCGTTATATGCAGAGTGGCAAGAAATTATTGCTCGAGATTTCAATCATCCGGCGATCATCACGTGGGTGCCGTTAAACGAAAGCTGGGGCGTGCGCAGTATCCATGATGATCGGCAGCAGCAGCATTTCAGCCAAGCTCTTTACCACCTGATCCATTCATTGGACCCCACCCGGTTGGTGCAATCCAATGATGGTTGGGAACAGACAGAAACTGACATCTGTGCGATTCACAATTATAGTCACGGGGAGTCTGCCGAATCACCGCAGTATGCCTACTTCAAAGACAGCTTGAGTACTTGGCAGAAACTACTCAGTCAGCCGCCAGGCAGTTTTGACATTTTTGCCAAAGGCTTTGCCTATGCAGGGCAGCCCATTCTATTGACTGAGTTTGGCGGGATAGGCTATAACAAGGCCGATGCCGATGCTGGCTGGGGATACACGGGGGCTCATTCGGATGCAGAGTTCCGCAACGAGCTGCAGCGTATCTTTACTGCGGTGGCTTCGTCAAAGAGTCTCAACGGCTTCTGTTACACGCAGCTGTACGACACCGAGCAGGAAGTCAATGGGTTAATGACTTACGATCGGACACCAAAAATTCCGGTGAAAGAGATTCACGAAATTCTGGACTACTTCGTGCCGAGCTATATTGAATCGCAGGCGCGGGAGCACATGCTTTCTTAGTGGGTCAAAATGATTTGAGGACCAATCGGGCAGCACTGGCTAAAAACCAGTGCTGTTTTTTTCCTGAAGAAAATTTTCAAACCGTATTGACCTTCGCAAAACGGTTGTGCTAATTTAAATTGTATACAATTAATTACATTTTCAGGAAAGAAGGCAGTTTCTATGTTCAAGCACACTCGGAAGTTACAGTACAACGCCACCCCAGATAAGCCGGATCCACTGATGGCTCGGCGGCTGCAGGAATCCCTTGGCGGTCAATGGGGCGAGATGACGGGCATGCTCTCTTATCTATCGCAGGGCTGGTCGTCATCAGGCGATGAGAAGTACAAGGATCTGCTTTTGGATACCGGTACGGAAGAAATCGGCCACGTGGAAATGATTTCCACGATGGTGGCTCAACTGCTGGAAGGGGCTCCAATTTATGCCGAAGAAGAAGCTTATCGGTCCGATCCGGCATTGGCTGCAGTCATGGGCGGAATGGATCCTGAACAAGCGATTGTGCATGGCTTAACTGCCAGTCTTAACAATCCCAATGGTGCCGCCTGGACGACCGGCTACACCACCTCCAGCGGCAACTTGGTGGCGGATATGCGCTTCAACGTTGTCCGGGAATCCGAAGCCCGGCTGCAGGTGAGCCGGCTTTATTACATGACCCGCGATGAGGGAGTCCGGGATATGCTGAAGTTCTTATTAGCTCGGGAGACTCAGCATCAGCTGCAGTTTATGAAGGCTCAGGAAGAGCTGGAAGATAAATACGGCGTAGTGGTGCCCGGTGATATGAAGGATATTGAGTATCAAGAATACTCCCATGTCTTGATGAACTTCTCCGATGGCGACGGTTCTCGGCAGTTTGAGGGCCAAGTGGCCAAGGATGGTGAGAAATTCACCTATCAGGAGAACCCGGAGGCGATGGGCGGTATTCCGAAGCTCAAGCCGGCGGATGAACAATTGCATAATCATCAGGGGTAGTTTGAGCGACGTCCGGCTTGATTCAGTTTGTTGGACTTTATCTGGCATTCTGCTATACTATTGATAGACAGAAGAAATGACACAAGAGCCACCGCAGCGGTTTTACCACCCGCTGTACGCGGTAACTCGGTCGGCGGCTATCCCGTAAAGGGTAGCCGTTTTTTGGATTCAAAAAGCTCTGGGGTACCAAGCCCAGAGCTTCTTTGTTGACCACCTTACATGTTAGGGACGTCGATGATGATGACGTTTGACATGCTTACGAGGATGCGTGTATACGTGATAAGCGTATTTAATGCCAGCAATGACACCGGTGGTCAGCACCCCGGTAGCCACCGAAGTAGCTACAGACAGAAGAAATTCCACATTGACCACCGTCAACGGGGCGGTATGACGGAGCCCGTTAACTGTAATAGGATATCACGTGATGACAGGGTAACGCACTAACAAAAAAGTCCCACCAAATAGGCCACGTGGGCATTGGTGGGACTTTATGAGGCTGCTTTAACTCACCAAATCACAACCCGTTTCGCCGGCTCACGGTACATCGTGTCGCCTTGTTTCACGTGGAACGCACTGTACCATTCCGGGAAATTCGGGACCGGTACATTCGTCCGCAGCAAGGCGGGCGCGTGCACGTCGGTCTTCAAGATGACCCGTTCAAATTCTGGGCGAATCTTGGTCCGCCAGGAGCGGGCGTAGTTGATGAAGTACTCCTGGAAGTCGCTGGCGGGGGCATCGGCGCGGTGCAGGATCTGCAGTGCCGCGTTCAAGCCGGCGTTGTCGGCGATGTTTTCGCTCACCACCAGTTTGCCGTTGATCTTGCCGCCGGCGTAGGGAATGCCGTCGAACTGGGCAATCATTTCCTGAGTATATTTCTTGAAGTGGGCGAAATCGGCGGGCTGCCACCAGTTCTTCTTGTTCCCGTGTTCATCATACAAGGCCCCGTTATTATCAAAGGCGTGGCTGATTTCATGGCCGATGGTGGCGCCAGCGCCGCCGAGGTTATCAGCTTGGCTGGCGTGCACGTCGTAGAACGGTGCCTGCAGAATGCCCGCGGGGAAGGTGATGTCGTTGGCCGTCGGGTTGTACGCGGCGTTGACGATTTGCGCGGGCATGACCCATTCGCTGCGGTCCACCGGATTGTTCAGGCGGGCAAAGCTGTATTGCAGCGTCACCTTGGCGATCGTATCCAGCGTCGTGGTCAGCGGGGTGTCTTGGTCAATGGCCATGCGGTCATACAGGGGGCGGGCCTTTTCAGGATAGCCCATCTTAATGACCATCGTGTCCAGTTTCTTCACGGCCATTGCCTTGGTCTGATCGGACAGCCAGGTATTGTCATGGATCTGCTGTTTATACGTGGTAATTAAATCTTCGACCATGTGGGTGACGTCGGCCTTGGCCTGGGGTCCGAAATATTTCTTGCCATAGAACACGCCAACCGGTTCAGCGAAGAACCGGTTCACCGTGTTGTAAGCGAACCGCTCCGGCGGGGTCAGCTCCTGTTGACCGGTGATCGCTTGGTTATACAGTTCGCCAATCTTGCGCAGGTCGCGGCTCAGGTAGCGGGCATGGCTGACGAGTTCATCCACATAGGCCCAATGCTGCCATTCGGTGAAAGTATCGGCATTGAAGGTATCCGAAAAGTGCTGATAATACTTTGTGTCAATGATTTCACCGTGCGCGGGGTGCTGGGCAGCAGCGGCTTCAGGCCGGCGGCGACAGCAACACCCGCCAGTTTGCCCAAAGTAGTGTCCCAAGCCGCTGGATTATCCAAGTTGTCATCGACCGCCGCATCTTCATGGCTCAAATGATGTGCTGCAATGCGGGCGTCGAAGGCCAGGGCGTCTTTGACGTAGGCTTCCTGATCAGCCGGATTCAGCGGGGACTGAGCGAGCAGCAGGCGGGCCATTTTCTCCCACACCGGCAGTAGGGCTTGTTTCTGCGTGGGGTCATCATACATGGTCACATCCGGGAGAATCGTGTCCGGCGATGTGAACATCACCTGATACTTGGTGGCATCGTGCATGTCCGTTTCCACGAAGACATAGAAAGGCAGTGCGTATCCGTCCTGAATCAGCTCGGGCAGGGCCGCATTGAAAGCGGCCAGACCGGGCAATCCCTGGATTTTGGCCAGTCGGGGCAGAATCGGTCCGAGGCCTTCCCGATCCCGTTGGTCGAAGTCGAGGGCTTTGCCGAAGAGTACAGCGGCCTTATCGAAGTTGTCCTTAGGTTTGGCAGGGGCTTTCGCCAGCGCTGCTTTCAGGTCGGCCAACAGCTCTTTTTCAACCTTTTTATCCAAGTCGGTGGAGACGCCGGCCGACACCCGATCCGGGTCGATCGCGGCGGTCTGCTGCCAAGCACCATTCACATACCCGTACAGATCATCCTGTACCCGCGGTGTTTCATTTTGTGCCATGAGATAATTCCTCCTTTTGCAGTACAATGGGAGACACGTACCGTACGGCTATCATAGCCCAGATGAGGGAATAATGATAGCCCGTGGGCTGAATGATTAAGAAAATGAAGGAGTGTTTCACGTGGAACAACGGTCCCGCTGGATCATGCTGTTTGCCACCTCTATGGTGTCGTTTATGTCGACCCTGGACGCCAGCGTTGTGAATATTGCGATTCCCCATATTTCCCGAGAGTTAGGGGTGCCGATGAATCAGGCGGAATGGGTGGTTTCTGTTTATTTGGTAGCGATTTGCGCGTTGCTCATTTTCTTTGGCCGGCTGGCCGATCAGATTGGCCGGATCCTGGTCTTCCAGACAGGTACGCTGATCTTCGTGGCGGGATCGCTGGCCTGCGGGTTCAGTGTGAGCCTGCCGATGCTGCTGGGTGCTCGGTTGTTTCAAGCCCTCGGCGCGTCGATGGTGATGTCTTCGAATTTCGGCATCATCACCCAAGCGTTTCCCATGGGTGAACACGGTCGCGCCCTGGGGCTGAATAGTACCTTTGTGCAGATCGGCAATATCGCCGGACCGGGAATCGGCGGGGTGATTCTGGCCATTGCTAACTGGCATTGGATTTTCTTTATCAATGTGCCGATTGGGATCATTGCGTTCATTGTCGGTTATCGCATTTATCCCCACGAGCCAGTGGTGTTTCGCCATGTCCAAGTGGACTGGCCGGGGTATAGCACCTTTGCCTTGGCGGTCATCAGTTTCTTCATCGCCATTTACTGGGGACAAGGGGTTGGCTTCAGCCATCTGGGCGTAATTGCACTTTTTGCTCTGGCTGCAGTCCTGGTGGTTGGATTCATTTTCATTGAACAACGGGTGGCGGCGCCGCTGATCACGCTGGGGATTTTCCGCTCACCTGGGTTCACCATTGGCATCATCACCGCGATGCTGGTTTACATGGTGGGTTATTTCAACAATGTGATCATGCCGTTTTACCTGCAAGAAACACTGGCTTTGTCCTCGGCGACCGCCGGCCTGATCCTGATGGCAGTGCCGTTGCTGAATATGATCAGCGCGCCCACCGGCGGCATCATTAGTGATCATATTGGCGCGGAAAAAGTGTCCTTTTACGCGCTGTTCATTTTCTTCGTGCCGCTGCTCCTCTTTCTTTTTGTTCAGCCCGCTTGGTCGCTGGGCTGGCTGATCTTTGGGCTGGCGATGTTCGGGGTGGCCAATGGCGCATTCCAGAACAATCCAATGATCATGGGCAATGCCGGTAAGGAATATCAAGGAATCGCCGGAGCGATGGCGGCGCTAGGCCGCAATATCGGCATGGCACTGGGGTTATCACTGGCCACCTCGCTATTGTATTGGGATATGTCCCAACAAGCCGGTCGGCGGGTGACGGCCTATCCCCATGCCCAGCCGCACTGGTTTATCCAGGCGATGCACTTCAGCTACGGCTGGGCCGTGGGGCTGATTGGCAGTGCGGTACTGTTACTAGGCGGACTGTTGTTTTATCGTGGGCACATTGCTGAGGCGTCTCGCTAGCCATCGGCTGTCTCCCTGACTACAATATAGTCGGTTATTGTGATTGCAGTCACATAAAAGGAGACGGTGAAAATGGCTCGTTTAGCAAATAAAGTATTGGTCATCACCGGTGCGGGCAACGGCATGGGGAAGGCCATGGCGCTGCGCTTTGCCCAAGAGGGCGCCAAAGTGCTCGCCAGTGATCGCGATGCGACCTGGATCAAAGAGACGGTCAAAGAGATTACGGCTGCTGGCGGTACTGCAGTGGCGGATGTCACCGATGTCAGTGACGAGGCGGCGGTGAAGGCACTGATTCATCGGGCGGTCGCGGAATTTGGCCGGTTGGACATTTTGGTCAATGATGCCGGCATTCCCGATAATTTCAAGACCGTGGTGACGGCCACGGATGAGTCGTGGGACCGGGTGTTGAAGATCAATTTGTACGCACCGTTCTGGGCTTGCCGGGAAGCCGTGCCAATCATGAATGCGCAAGAAAGCGGCGGGGTCATCCTGAATGTCAGCTCGGTGGGCGGTTTGTTCGGTGCCCTGGGCGGGGCGGCGTATGTGGCCTCCAAGCATGGTGTCATCGGTTTGACGAAGAACATCGCCGCCACGTATGGCGTGCATGGTAAAGTCCGGGCTAATGCATTGGCCCCTGGGACGATCACCACGAACATTCGCGCCGCAATCACCGACCCTGACCCGTTGGGCGATCAAGCCCTGCGGGATGCCGGCGGTTACGACGGACCGGTGGGCTCCAGCGAAGACATGGCCAATGCGGCTTTGTACCTGGTATCTGATGAGGCCAAGTTTGTTAATGGCGCGGTGTTAGTTGCCGACGGCGGCTGGACAGCACTTTAATATGGAAGAAAGGCGGCACTTCGCTTGCGCGGAGTGCTGTTTTTTTGGCGTCAGGCGCTCCGCAAACAGCACTAGCCAAAGCAAGCCCGGTATCGGTATAATAGAAGAGTAGATTGTGATTGTAGTCACATGGATAAGGAGATTGATAAAATGGCACGTCTAACGGATAAAGTTGTCGTTATTACCGGCGCCGGTAACGGTATGGGGAAGGCCATGGCTTTGCGCTTCGGCCAAGAAGGGGCGAAGGTACTCGCCAGTGATCGGGATGAAAAAGGAATCAAGGCCACTGCCGAAGAAATTACTGCGGCAGGCGGCACCGCCGTGGCGGATGTCACTGATGTCAGCGATGAAGCAGCGATTAAAGCACTCATTCACCGCGCGGTAACCGAATTCGGCCGGTTGGACATTCTGGTCAACAACGCCGGGATCGTGGATAACTTCAAGACCGTGGTTACCGCTACTGACGAATCTTGGGACAAAGTATTGAAAATCAATCTATACGCACCGTTCTGGGCGTGCCGCGAAGCGGTGCCGATCATGGAAGAACAAGAAACGGGCGGGGCAATCTTGAATATCAGTTCCGTTGGCGGAATGTTCGGCGGCCGCGGCGGCGCCGCATATGTTACTTCCAAGCACGCCATCATCGGGCTGACGAAGAACATTGCGGCGACCTATGGCGTGAAGGGTAAAGTCCGGGCCAACGTGCTGGCCCCCGGTTCCGTGGTGACCAACATTGGGGCGACGATCACCGATCCAGACCCAGTTGGCCAAAAGGCGCTGCAGGCTTCTGGCGGCTTTTCGTCACCGCAAGGTTCTGGGGAAGACATGGCCAACGCGGCGTTGTACCTGGTATCTGATGAAGCAAAGTTTGTTAACGGGGCAGTGCTGGTCGCTGATGGCGGGTGGACGGCCCTGTGACGATTAGGCGGTAATTAACAACACTCCTTAACTGAGGGGTGTTGTTTTTAGTTATTTAGTAAAAACGTTTTTATTTCGTATAGGTGGATTTCATTGACACTGGTGAGTGATATATCAGAATAAACTGATAAGCATGCCGATGCGTGGGTAAAATTTACTAAATTGCTGTTATTTCAGATAATGACGTTCCATATTTCGGGACATGTTTCTCAAGTGTAACCGCTTGCATTTATCAAAAAGAGATGCTATTCTACAAGAGTAAAAACGTTTTCAAAGTGGGAGGTGATGAAGATGAAGCCGACGATCCGTGATGTGGCCAAAGCAGCGGGCGTTTCGATTGCCACTGTTTCCAAGGCATTGAATGGGGTGGACGTTGTTAAGGCGGAGACCAAGCTCAAAGTATTGGCCGCGGCTAAAGAGCTCAATTATGTACCTAATCTTTTAGGTAAGCAATTGAAATCTGGCCAAACCAACATGCTGGGGTTCTTCACCAACAGTGTTTCCGGGCCTTACTTCTATGCGTTGATCGAATCCATCGCTCGGACGGCCGATAACATGGGTTTTGGGCTGAACGTCTTCGTCACCAAGCGCCATGATACGATTCAAAACTATCTCTTCGGCAACGTGGTTGACGGGGTGATCGTCTTTGAAAGTCGAATCACTGGCCCAGACGTTGATATGATCAGTCAGCACCGCGTCCCAGCAATCTTCTTGGATCGGCCAATGGTTGCGGACAAGATTGGCAGTATTACGTTCAATTCCTATCAGGAAGCGTTTGACGCCACAGCGTATCTCATCAGCCTTGGTCGTCGCAAGATCGCCTATCTTGCGGGTTATCCAGATAACTACGATAGCAACGAACGGCAGCGAGGCTATGAGGATGCGTTAAAAAAATATGGGTTACCCGTGAATAAAGACTTGATTATTCTCGGGTTGTTCGAAGAACCGACGTCGTATAGCGAAATGCGCCGGTTCATCAGTCTGCATCCGGAGGATATCCCGGACGGCATTCTAGCTGGGAATGATATTTCAGCCATTGGTGCTATGCGGGCATTGAAGGAGAGCGGCATCAGTGTGCCCCAAGAGGTGAGTGTCATTGGGTTCGATGATGTCGAAATCGCGCAGTATTTTCAACCGTCGCTCACGACTACCCGGAATCCCATCGGGCGGCAAGGCGTGCTGGCGGTGAAGCAGTTGGTGGGCATGATCAGCAATAATGATCAAGGCCAGTCAGAAGTCTTGGACGGTCAGCTGGTTGTCCGTAATTCGACGACCATCAAGTGAGCTTGCAGTTTCCAATATAATAAAAACGTTTTTATTCAGTGCAAAGGGGTGTGTACAATGAAAGCAGTTCCTGCGGGGAGAAAGCGGAGTGTCGGGACTCGATTGAAGAATTGGTTCACCGATTTCCGCTCGCAATGGCAGATGCAGTCGATGATGCTTCCAGGGATTCTCTTTATGATCGTGTTCAACTTTATTCCCATCTATGGTTTGACCTTAGCCTTCAAGAGCTATTCAGTCACTGATACCATTGGCGGGGCGAAATGGAATGGCATCCAGAACTTTCAAACGATCATGGGCGACAAGTACTTCTGGCAAGCCGTGTGGAACACAGTGGGCATCAGTGCCATCAAGCTGACGATTGAGTTCTTCTTACCAATCGCCTTAGCCATCATGATTTATGAAGTGAACTGGGGACCATTCAAAAAAATCGTGCAGACGATTACCTACCTGCCCCACTTTCTATCGTGGATCATCTTAGGCGGGATGCTGATCAACTGGATGTCCTCTAATGGGTTGATCAATCAGTTCCTCGGTTTGATTGGGTTCCATTCTCAGGCTAACTACATGTTGGATGCCAATAAGTATTGGAACATTGCTGCCTGGTCCGACGTCTGGAAAGAAGTCGGCTGGGGTACCATCTTGTACCTGGCCACCATGGCCGGAATCGATCCGACCTATTACGAAGCGGCGGAAATGGATGGGGCGTCGAAGTTGCGCCAAATTTGGAGTATTACCTTGCCCGGCATCAGCAACATCATTTCGTTGAATTTGATTCTTTCGGTATCCGCGCTGTTTGGTTCTAACTTGGATCAGACCTTGGTCTTGATGAATTCTCAAAACCAGCCAGCCGCTGAAGTCATCAACTCCTATGTGTATCGGGTTGGGCTGACCCAAGGCGACTTCTCGTATGCGACCGCCGTAGGTCTTGGGGTATCCGTGATCTCCGTGATCTTATTGGTTGGAGCCAACTTGGTAACCAAGAAACTGAACGACAACCAGTCGGTATTGTAAGGGGAGGGCGAAAATCATGGAATTAAAAAGTGCACGAAAATCGCCATTCGGTACCCGCAAGTCTGGCAGTCGCGTCCGCGAAACCAAAGGCACCCGGGTGTTTAATGTTGTCAATATCATCATTCTGAGTTTGTTTACCTTGATCATTGTTGTGCCGCTTTGGAACATTGTCATTTCATCCTTTGCCTCATCAACGGCATTGAGTAACGGCAATTTTATCTTTTGGCCGCAGCAGCTGTCACTAGATAATTACCGTGCGGTATTCCGCGATCCGGGCTTGTGGCGTTCGTTCTTTATCTCGTTTGCCAAAACCGCAGTGGGGGTCATTACCCACACACTGTTCTGTGCAATCGTTGCATATCCATTAAGCAAGCGGCGGTTGCGGGGCCGCAAGTTGTATTCCACCATGGGCATCATCACGATGTTCTTCTCCGGCGGGATGATTCCGACTTACTTGCTGATCAAGTCCTTGGGCATGCTGGATACCTTCTGGGTCTATATCATTCCGTCTTTGTTCAGCTACTACGACGTCATCATCCTCATGAACTTCTTCCGTCAAGTACCGGATTCCCTGGAAGAATCTGCCAAAATCGATGGGCCAGTGATTACAAGGTGTTCTGGAGCATTATTTTGCCCCTATCCAAACCGGCCTTAGCCACGATTGCCCTGTTCAACGGGGTCTGGCAATGGAACGACTTCATGACCACGAAACTGTACGTGACCAATGAAGGACTCTATCCATTGCAGATGCGCTTATACGATATTATTGTCAAAGCCCAAGCAGCGAGTACAACGGGGTTGAAAGCCCAAGTAGCGATCAGTACCACATCAAGGGGGGTGCAGCTGGCCACGATCATGATCACGATCCTGCCGATTCTGATTCTTTATCCGTTTGTTCAGCGATACTTCGTAAGCGGCACTATGTTGGGCGCCGTGAAGGAATAGTCTGTCATGAAGAAATATTTGAGGGAGATGTCCACAGTGAGTATTACAAAACGTTTGGCGCGTCTTGGCGTCATTGCTGCCGTTGCGACAGCTACTATGTTAATTGCCGCCGGGTGCGGTTCCTCTGGTTCTGATTCAGCAAAGTCGGGCGATAATCTACCGAAGGCGGGTTACAAAGTATCAAAGAACACCCCGGCTTGGAAATCCGACAAGAGCAAAGACAACACACTGACCTGGTATGTCAATGCGGATTGGTGGAACAAGTCTTACGGCAAGGACATGATCACCAAGCAAATCAAGAAAGATTTGAACTTAAACATCAAGTTTGTCACCGGGGATGACACCAAGTTAAACACGTACTTTGCCTCCGGCAAATTGCCGGATATCGTGACCATCGGTGATCCAAACTCTAAGGTTGCCCGGACGGCTGATCAATGGGCTTATCCGTTGCAAGACTTGGCTACGAAGTATGATCCGTATTTCTACAAAGTCGCTCGGACCGATACTTTAAATTGGTACAAGCTGAAGGATGGCAAGACTTATGGCTATCCGAACTATTCCAATACGGAAGCCGATTACAAGTCCGGCAAAGTACCCGCACGAGATGCCTTTATCATCCGTAAAGATGTCTTGGCGGCTATCGGGAAACAGGACTTCACAACTCCAGAAGGCTTCGTCAAAGGAATGGCTGCAATTAAGGAGAAATTCCCGAAGCTGAGCCCGTTTGGCTTCAATGATTTCTCTGGCGGGAACAGTTCGCTGGACAACGTCGTTCAGGATATGTTGGGTGTGCCGATCGTTACCAAAGACAATAAGTACTATGCTCGTAACCTGGACAGCGATTATCTGAAGTGGCTGAATGCGTTCCGTGAAGTCCATGCAGCGGGCAATATCAGCGATGACAGCTTTACCGATGACTCCAATGCCTTTAATGAAAAAGTCAACGCTGGTAAGTACGCCACAATCATGATGGGTAGTGACGTCAATCACGGGATCAACTTGCAAACCTTTGCCTCTAAGCATCCTGATGAGCAATATATCGCCATTGACGGAATTCAAAGTACAGTTGGCCGTAAACCAACATTGTCCCAAGCAGGGATTTCGGGTTGGTTGATCAATTACATTTCGAATAAGTCCAAGAATCCAGCTAAGGCCATTCAGGTATTTGAATATTTGTTGAGTGATCGCGGCCAAATGTTAGTCAATTTCGGCATCAAGGGCCAGACTTATGAAGATGCCGGTGACGGCATGGTGAAGTGGACGCCGAGTGCGTTGAAGGTTCAGCAATCTGATCCGGATAAATGGCAGAATCAGTACCGGATGGGCGAATTCATTCTCTTTGGTCATGACCGCTACAAGGCCTTGAACAAGGATTCCTACGTGAAGGCCGTTTGGCAGATGCAGGCATGGGGTCAGAAGTATCTGACACCGCAATTCAAGACTGAAAACATTGTGCCGGATCCTGGTACGCAAGAAGCTCGGGCGTACTCTGCGATTCAAACGAACTGGAGCACAACGCTGGTGAGCTTGATTCGGGCCAAGTCAGAAGCTGATTTCAATGCAACCCTGAAGAAGTATAAAGACTTCGAAAAGGATAACAGTATTGATCAGATCAACAAGACCCGCGACAAGAATATTCAAGCGAACATGAAGAAATTGAATATGAAGTAACTTGTATAATGGGGAAAGGGCCGGCGGCGGCCCTTTTTCTTTAAAGGAGATGATGACGATGGCCCGCTTCTTTGCACTAGACGGCAAGGCTTATCGGATATTGCAGAAGATCTATCAGCTGATTGTCTTGAACGTGTTATTCGTTATCGGAGCACTGCCCATCGTGACCGTCGGGGCATCACTGACGGCGCTGTACAGTATGGCGTTGAAACTTGATGATCTCAATACGGTCGCTGTGGCGCCTGGATTTTGGCGCGCTTACCGGGCCAATTGGCGGCAGGGCAGCCTTCTGGGTCTGCTGGTCATTGGTTTGGCCGCGGGAATGGTGGGCGGCTACTGGTGGATCGGCGGCACTTCACCGGTCATGATTGCGGTGATTGCCGTCTACGCGGTGGCGTTGCTGGCGGTGATGTATATCTTTCCGCTGGCCGCTCGCTATCAGGAAACCATTGGGCAGATTCTGCGCAATTCGGTGACCCTGGCGGTGGGCAATGCCTGGGAATCGATCGTCATCTTTCTGCTGATGATTGCCGTCATCTTCTATCTGCCGTTCAAGTACCATTGGCTGTTCATCATCATCTTACTGATGGGCTTTGCCGGCACGGCGTATCTGCAAAGCTGGCTGCTGCAACGGGTGTTCGCAAAATATGATCAAGACTAAAAGGAATGGGGAAGCAGTATGAAGTATTACGTGGGATTTGATATGGGTGGTACAACGATCAAGTACGGGGTAGTTGATGCTGCCGGAAAGATTGTCGAGAAGGGAGCACTGCCGACGGAGAAGAAGCAGGTCCCGTTGCTAGCCGGGATGCAGAAAGTTGTTGCACAGTACAAAAATAAGTTCGCGGTAGCCGGTGTCGGCGTGTCGATTCCCGGTATTGTCCGACGGGACGGCTACATGATTACGGCTGGAGCAATCAAGTGTCTCAACGGTTATCCTTTGGCTGATAAATTGAAAGAGATGACTGGCTTGCCAGTCAAAGTAGAAAATGACGCGAATGCCGCGGCGATTGCCGAACACTGGCTTGGCAATGCCCAGGGCGTCGAAAATTATCTTTGCGTGGTCCTGGGGACCGGCGTTGGCGGCGGCATCGTCATCAACGGCGATGTTTACCGGGGCGCCCATGGGATGGCCGGCGAGTTCGGCTGGAATATCACCCATGACATTGATCTGACGCAAAAACTGGAAGATGCATCGCTGAATTGGCATGCAGCGGTGGTCAGCGGCATGGTCCGGCGCTACAATATGTCGGTTCACCGGGTCTATCCCGATGAGCCCACGGTGACCGATGCTCGGCAGATTTTGCAGCTGGCCCAAGATAAGGACCCGATTGCCGAACCCATTGTTGATCAATTTATCGAAGATGTGTGCATCATGCTGCTGAACTTATTTGCGAACTTTGACCCGGAACTGATCCTGATTGGCGGCGGTATCAGCGCCAACACCGAGTTTATGACCATGCTGCAGGCCAAGTTCAAGGAGTTCCTGATTCGTCATGAGAGTTTGCACTATATTCAAGATAAGGCCCTGGGTACCGTCAAAACAACCGGTTTGCATAATGATGCTGGGTTGATTGGAGCGGTGTATCCGTTGGTGCGGGAGACACTGAAAGCTTAAGCTGAAAAAATCTCCCCCAATCGTGGTGCGTGTACACACGATTGGGGGAGATTTTTTAGACCCGCGGTGTCAAAACGGTCACCAATGTATCGATCGTTCGTTGGACTGTTGCGTCCGACAAGGGCTGGCCAAAGAAAAGATACCCAAGGAAGACTTCGCCGATGATGCCGGACATTACTTCCCCGATTTCTCCATTTTTCCAGTTGACCAGCTGACCGAGCCGCTTCAAGTGGTGAAATTGGCGATCAAATTGCAGCCAGTAGGCAACGGGAAACTTGCGCACGAATTGGCTGCGCATGTCTTGATCATAGAATAATTCCGAGACAAAGATTTTGATCACTTTGCTGTTCGCCCGCAAGTAGCCGATGCGGTCCCGAATGATGTTGTCGAGAAATTCGCGCAGGGTGGTGTACTTCACGGCCAGCTTGTATTTGACGAGTTCATCCATAGCCTGGGGAAACAGCGACTGGCGCACCGGATCGATAATGGCGTGGAGCAGTCCGCGTTTGTTCTTGAAAGTGCTGAAGATGTTACCTTCCGCCACGCCAGCGCGGCGGGCAATTTCTTTGGTGCTGGAATTGGCGTAGCCATTGGCCGCGAAGACATCAATGGCGGCCGCCAAGATGCTGATCTGTTTGTCGGTCAAGCCATCCAGGATGTGGGCATCACGAAAGAGTTGCAGATCGTCATTAGTGGTCATCATCATGCACCGCCTCCTGCCGAGCGGGAATCCAACCGGCAATATCGCTGGGAGAGAAATTATAATCTAAAGGCTGCCGATAGATAGCTTCGTATGCCGCCTTTTTCTGGGCATAATCCTGGGCAGCCATGCGCAGGCTGTTATCCCGGGGGGATATGGCGGGGTCGGGGAAAATTGGCTTCAGAATGTGCAGCCGATATTGGGTTTCGTTGAATTGATCGGTCAACTGGCGGTGCATATCCGCGATTTCCACGAAGCAGGACACGATGGGCACATTGAGGCGGGCAGCATAGAAGTAAGCCCCGCGCTTAGGCGGCCGCGGCTTGCGGTAGTTGAACCACATTTCCTGTTCGGGATAGATCAGCACCTTGTGACCAGCATTCAGCCGCTCGGTCAGCAAGTCCGGCAGAGTCAGACCGGCATAATGGATGTCCTTACTGACTGGGATGGTATCAGCATAGCGCATCAGGTAGCCCAGCCACCCATCCATGAAGAAGTTCGTCGCTTCGCTGACGATATACAACCGGTGCATACCCAGGGCTTTGCGGACCAGCATGTTTTCAATGGGACTGAAGTGGTTGCTGGTAACGATCGCGCCGCCAGGCGTTGCCGCTAGATTTTCTTGACCGGTGACGATCATGTTCCGGGTGACGACTCGGGCGGCGGTGTTCATCGCGGTACGGGCAATCAGATTGTTGGCGCGATAAGACCAGGTATGAATATCCCGGACATAGTTGGTCAATAATTCCTGTTCCCGGTTGATTGAAATGTTTGGGTCGTCCGTTTCCACTTTGCTGTTGAACTGGTCGGCCGCGACGGCTTTCTCAATATTAGCAATGACCGGTGCCCGGTCACTGGGGGCGAATAGTTGAGCAATCATAATGCAACACTCCCTGTTTGCGCCTGAATTTCTTTGAAGGTGGGGTGTTTGGCGCAAATGTCCCGCCCGAGCTGCTGCATGTGGGCCAATTTGTCTAAATCAGTTTGCCGATCCGTTGCGGTGTAGGCTTGCAGGCTCTTTTGAAAGTCCGGGTAGATCGGCAGACGCTGGGCCTCTTGCCAGAAAAAGTCGGCATGGGGCGCGTCGCTGTAGTGCCAGGGCTTTCTGAACAGATTATAGTGCACCAGATGCGGCGTCGCGGCGGCGTCACCAGTATTGCGTACCTGGACATTCCAGGCAGTGGGCAAGTAATGGATCCGGCCGTGGCCCATGGCGTTGATGTAGTCTTGGTCTGGGGCTAAACTGGCGAAGTGGTACTGATTCAGCAGGGATAAGAAATGCTGACTGAACTGCTCCCGCCGCAAAGCGGTCAAGTTCAGCAGCAACATACCTGAGTTGACATAGTCTTCCCGGGGAACGCCGACAGCTTCTTCAGCGTAAGTCCCCATGACGTCATCACTGTTCATGTAACTATCCGCGACACCGGCAAAGAAGTTATCGCCCAAGTCTTCGGCGAAGAGATCGCCCAGATCAGTTTCGACCACGATATCGGCGTCTAAATACAGTGCCTTATCGTATTGTGGGAACATGTCGGCGATAAATAAGCGAAAATAAATCGTATAAGTGAAGTAATCCCCGCGCAGACTGTTGCTCTGGTCGTTAATTTGTTTTTCCAATTGCTCGTCCATGGCCATCAACGTCACTGCCACATTGGCTGTGCTCAGTGCCTGCAATTTAGCTTGGTTGGCGGGCGTCAGGCCTTGGTGCAAAACGATGATTTTGTATTGGTTGGCCGGGGCTGCGTGTTCGGTAAGGGAATGCAAGGCGACGGTCAGACAGGGGACATACGCGTCATTGATTGCGAAAAAGATGGGCATTTCAGAATTAGTTTTTGTCATGGGAATAACTTCCTTTCAGGGCCGGCGCCAGGGCGGTGTATTCTTTGAGAATATCGTCGTAGGCGTGGACGTGCAGTACTTGGTGCATCGCTTGGGGCTGCCACGGTTTGACCGTTTGAGTATGGAAATAAGGGAAAAAGAACAGCCGGGTGCTGAAGTGCTGAAAAACCGTATCGGGTTTCATGTCGTGCTGTTCGTTATACTTGGCGGGGGCCAGCCGTTTATGGACAGCCAGCTTGTTCAAGGCCGATTGATCCGGCATGAACATCTTGTGGGTGCGGCACCGTTCCCGGGTTTTGGCGAACAAACCAGTCTTTCTGATTTGGGGCATGTTCAGCAGTAAAACACCGGAATTAATGTAGTCAAAAGGCCGCAGACCGTGGTGGAAGAACCATTTGCCATAATGATCCAGGACGCCGACGAATTCGGCCTGCCCCAGGTCCTGGGCATAAAAGTCGGTGGGGTCTTGCCGGCAGACCACGTCGGCGTCCAGGTACAGCAGCCGATCGGGCAATTCCGGCACTTGATCGCTATATAGCCGGAGCATGCAGCCCGGGGTGAAGCGAGTGGCCATATTGGCCAACGGCGGATCGGCGGTAAACAGTGCAGTGATATCGATTTTTTTCACCGTGGATTGTGGATTGCGTTGACTTGCCAGCCGATTCAAAAATGCGGCGGTGGTATCTTTCACCGGCGCATAATGCTGGCCGTTAGCGGTCATGGCGGCCGTCAGCAGATAAATGTGCAGCGGCTGGCGCACGTGCTTTAATAATGACAGAATTGAAATGAGGACGCCGTCGCTGATGCGGGCGTCGCCGGAATAAAGAATATTCATTGGATTACCTCCCGCTTGCGATAGGTTACGTAGGCGTAGGTACTGTATTCCTTAGCCCGGGCAACCATCCGCGCGTGGATCTGGTTCATCAGTGCCGCTTGCTGGGCCCGGGGGGCTAAACTGCGGTCGGGGAGAAATGGGCCGTCCAAGTAGACGGTGATTTTCGGCCGGCTGCCCCAGCGGCGCTGCTGATAAGCAGTGGTCATGGAAAAACTTGGGACCTGTAACGCCACCGGATAATGGAAGGCGGCCCGGGTAAACGGCCGAATATGCGTATCATAGGGCCACACATGGGCTTCCGGGTATACCGTCACTGGTTGGCCCGCCTGAATACAGGCAGTAACCTGGTTCAAAAATTGAGGCATTGCATGCAGTTCCGGCGGTACGACCAGGGCGCCGCCCATTTGCAGATACGGTCCGAGGATCGGTACTTGCAGATTCTCGACGTTGGCGATAGTGCGAGCCGGCCGGCCGTGGGTCAAAACCATGGGAAAGAAAGCGTCCCCCATCGGTTGCGTATGATTGCCGTAAAGAAAATATCCTTGATCCTGATAGGGGGCTAACACTTCTGGATTAGCTACCCGTACATGGAGTGCACCGGGACAAAGTACATAGCCGAAAAGCTTAGCGGCAGTGTACACTGGTTTACTATATTGACGGGCCAAAGCTTTGGCCACGTTGGGGGCACGGCGCTTGCCGGCCGGCTGAACGACATCTTGCGTTTCGGAATCGAAGTCGTATACTCTTTGAATCATGAACTGCTCCTCCTCCCCGGCATTGATTGAGTGCTCACTCAATCAATACACACCGTAGTATACCACCCTTTTTCTGAAAATTGGGAATCCAGGTGGAAAATATTGACAAGGGTGCTGGGAGTTGCGACAGTAGTCAGTGGGAAAAGGGAGGGCAACTATGACTCAGCGGAATCGATATATCGCAAAAATTGAGGGCTTGGACGGGCATGGCAAACACCGGTCCCAGTGGATGACGTTCTCGAATGATTTGCAAGGCGCCTTAAAGCAGTACACAGAGAATGTCGGCCTTGACGCGGCGACTCAATTTCTGCGCGGCGCACTGATCGTTTACCCCCTTGGCCCTTACACGGACAAATCGGTGCCGCCCATGGGTCTGGGCCGAATCGTGGCCGTCCAGCGCAAAAAACAAGGCTTCCACGCGCGGCCCCGGGCGCAGTTCCTGATGCCGCAACGGTGGCACGGAACAGACGACCAGGACATTCGGGATGCCCTGCGTTATGTGCAGCATGATTATCAGTATTGGACCCGTCAGCAGATTGCCGCGGATCTGGCGGCTTGGCGGCACAAGTACAAGTTGCGCAACGCCTTTATCCATTGGCCGCGCTGGGGAATGCGGCTCGTGACCCAATGGCGGATCTGGCGGGCGCGGCGATATTTGGACTGGCGGGCTGCTCAGCGCCGCTAGTTCTGATGCAACCGGTGGGCAAAGTCGATGACATCTTGGCGATAACCATGGTCGGCGTTGACTTGCCGCAGCAGCGCATCGTCATGGGTGAAAGTATGCCCGTGCCGGCGCAGTTTTGTATACAATTCTAAGTAAGGCAGATCCGTCGCCTTGGCCAACTGCAGTTCTTTCTCGGCGTCGTAAGGGACCCGGCGCATATCGACTTGGTTGATACCGTTGTCCGCCACGTCCACCAGAGCATATTGAGCGCGGTGGTCGGTGGAAAGCACCGCGTGCGGGTCATAGGCCTGACCGACTGCCCCGGGATTGATGATCAGTTGGCCTTGGCTGCCGTAACGCAGGAGCTGCTGATGGATATGACCGAAGACGGCGACATCAATGTGCTGATTGGCAAAGAGCATATCATAGTTGCGTTGGGGTTGATTGGGATACAGCGAATGGCCGCCGGCGTGATCCGGTAAATTATGGGTGAGACCGAATGTCAATGACGCCACTTGGCGCGTGACGGCGATCGGTCTTTTTTTCATGGTAGCAATCGTGGCTGCCGACAGGTGTTCTGCCAAGTATTCGCTGAGCCGGACAAAGTAAACGTCCGATGGGTCATCGGGATAGATATCGCCGGTGAGGGCGTCAAAGAAGGCCTCTTCCCAATTACCGTTGAGGATCACTTCCGTGTCCACATCGGCCAGCAGCTGGAACAGATTTTCTGTCCCCGGACCGGGCATGATCATGTCCCCCAGGAACCAATAACGGGTGGCCTGATGGACTTTGGCATCTGCCAACACGGCCTCCAGAGCGGTGGCGTTGCCGTGGACATCGGCTAATAGGGCAATACGTTCAGACATAGTGGGTATCCTCTCCTTCGCACTTTATTGTTCCCAGTGTAGGCCGGATCGCCCGCGTTGATAATGAATCGCCATATTTCCCGGGGAATAATTTGTTAAAATAGAAATGGAAATAAATCGAGAGAAGGATCAATGATGCAAATTACGCCAGTTACCAAGGATCTGGCAGAAAAAAGTTTGCCGGTAATCACTGCGGCATTCGCCACGGCCGCCCACAGTGACGGCAATGAAGCTGAGCTGGTGGCGAAGCTTCGGCAAAGTAAAACGTATCGGCCGGAATATGATGCCGTGGCAGTCAGTGATGACGGCCGTGTCCTGGGCCACGCCATGCTGAGCCTGGCCCAAGTCGTGGCCGCGGATGGCCAGCAATGGCCAATTTGGGTGTTGGCCCCCGTCGCAGTATTGCCAACGGAACAGAAAAGGGGTCTAGGTACCGCCCTGATCATGTACTTAGAGGCCATGGCGTTTGGCGATGGCATTCGGGCCATTTCAGTGTTGGGCGATCCTGCCTACTATGGCCGCTTCGGCTTCGTCCCCGCCAGCCAGTACCGCATCACCGCCCCGTTCACGGTGGCCGATGAGAACTTCATGGTGCGGGAGCTGCAAGCCGGTGGCTTGGCTCAGGTGCAAGGCGTGTTGCGGTATGATCCGGCGTTTGGTATCAATTAACAGTTGATAAGCAGAAAGACACGGTCAGTATCCGGAATGTTGGATGCTGATCGTGCCTTTTGGTTAACGCGATAATAAACACGGCTTAGCGGACGCTATTATCGCCGTCACTGCTGTTCAGATAAAGATGATCTGCCGCATCCGCATTATGCGTCAACGTTCCGCCATCTTCTTGGTGCTTGCCGAAAAGAGAATTGTCATCGTCAGCGCTATGCACCGTGTAGCCCTTCTGCTGATCAGCTCCGGTAACCGTGTTGTCGCCATCTGAGTTGCTCACCCGCACCGTCTTGTTAAAAATGCTGTCGTGAGCGGTGAAGTCGCCGTCACTCAAGTCAATTGTGCCGCCAGTGAGTGTCACCTGGCGCAGCACGACATCGCCATCGCGGCTGGTCAATCCCGTTTTTTGCAACTGGCTATCATTGACCGTCACATCGCCGTCCAGGGCCTTGATCGTTGTGGTGCCAGATACGACCGCTGTAGTCAGCGTGACATCGCCGTCGCTGCTGTCGATCGCCAAATCAGTCATCGTCTGTTCGGATAGCGTGATATCGCCATCTTTGGCGGCCAGGGACACGCTTTGGAGTTTTGTATTGTGCGGTACAGTAATGACCACTTGATGGTCCCGTTCGAAATCGAAGACCCGCATACTAAAGTATTGATCGTGGGTGATGGGTTGGGTGATCGTCAATTTACCTTGGCGCACTTGAATCGAGAAATCCTTGCGCGGCAAGCCGTTGGTCGTCACCTGGTAGTCGTCGCCAGGGCGGATGAGCACGTCGCCATCAGTGATGTCCGCTTGGATACTATGGAAGGCGGCCACTTTACCGGTCGTTTTGCTGGTGGTCGCGGTCCGGACTTGCGGCTGACCGTCGCCCCAGACAACGGTTTGCAGTCCGCCATTGGCCACGCCAATACCGGCTAGAACAAATCCAACCAGCAGGAATAGCAGACCAGTTTTCAACATTTTCTTCATCATGATTGCGAGCCTCCTTCAGCCGATAAATGTTTGTTCCGGGTGACCTTGGTATAAAGATAACGGGAAAAATTGCTGGTGGCATGAACAAAGAACAAGGTGGTTTGGTAAGTGAAAGGCGCCAAGAGCAGGGTCAAACCGATGCCGATCAGAGCGAAGCCTAAGTAAGCCATGCCGACGAATAAATTGGAAAAGATCAGTGTAAAACCAATGTATAATCCGGCAATGGTGACACAGATGCCCGCCAGAACCAATGCCCCCAGGGTGATGAGCACCGCGAACGCCACGGCGGCGATGGCGATCAACCCGGCAAAGAGAATGGCGCCCACTGCAATCGATAACGGCAGTGATAGGGGCAAGGAGAGTACAGCCAGGACGATCAGCCATGTATTGTGGGCGTTCTGGCGATAATGGGGTTTCGTCGGTGCGGTTTCGTTCACCGTGACGGTCTCCTTGATGGATTGATTCGCCAGCAATTGAGCGGCCAACTGCTTCGGCGTACCCAGCTGCACCGTCAAGGCATCCCCGCTGGTGATGTGGGCGTCCTCGGTGTATTCGTGGTAATACTCCAGGACGCTGTCCCGGTCAGCGGCGGGCATGGGCTGCAGCTCCTGGGCTAATTCAGAAAAATACTCTTCTACGGTCATGATCACTTGACTCCCTCCCTAGTATGGTGCTTTTCGTTCTTTGGATACAGGATCTCATCCAGACTGATTTTGTACTGCTCCCAATCCTTTAAAATCTCAACCAATTTCATGCGTCCGGCGACGGTGATCCGGTAATAGCGCCGGTTGCGGCCCTGGAAGGGTTTGTCGTAGGTTTCCAGCAAACCAGCGGTAGTCAGGCGCCGCAGGACAGGATACATGGTGGAGACGGAAATCGATACCGACTCGGCGATTCGGTTGGTGATGATGTAGCCATACATGTCCTCACGCTTCAGTAAGGCCAGCACCATACCGTCGAGCAGCTCACTGCTCACTTGAATACTCACTGGGGCACCTCCTTTACTATTTCACGTCTTATGCTATATCCAATATAATATTACTTCAAGGGCAAAATGGGGTGTATCAGACTTTAGATGTAAGTTTGTCAGTGCCCCTCTTGCGATATACTGTCATTATTGGCTGAATACAGTATATAAGAAGCAGGCGCTGATGCAGTGCAGCAGTCAAAGAAAGCAGGCAACAAAGTGACGACATATGGTGCATTCGGTGTTATCCGTGATTCCGCTGGCAAGGTACTCCTCGTCCGCCGCCGGGATTACCCGCTTTGGGATTTGCCCGGCGGCACCCAGGAAGCGGGTGAGCTGCCGGAACTCGGCGTGCGGCGAGAGATCAGAGAAGAAACCGGCCTGAATGGGACGATTGATCACCTGGTCGGAACGTATTTCCGATTATTGCACGAAGATGTCCAATCCATTTTTGTGATCAACGTCAGCAGCGATCAACAGCCGATTGCTGCCGGTCCTGAGACGAAAGAATTGGCCTATTTTGCCCCGGATAATCTGCCCCAGAATTTGGTTGCCTTGCGGACTGAACAGATTCAAGATGCGGTGGCAGGCAAAAAGGCCTTACATGTGATTGCGCAAGAGAATCGCTGGGTATATCGCGGAGAACGCATCCTCCGGTGGTTCAAACGGCGTTAATAAAAAAACAGTCCAACACACGTCGGACTGGCGTCAATGTCAACTAATTATTGGGCAAGGCAAACCAATTCGTTCCATCGCCGGATTTAAAATTGAAGTGCAACACCGATTGAGTTAGACCAATCGACCGGGTTGATTTAACAAAATAGGCCATGAAGACCTATCCTTGAAG
>NZ_AUEH01000036.1 GCF_000425885.1 Schleiferilactobacillus harbinensis DSM 16991 | reverse complement strand
CCCCTTCGAGATGAGATTTCCCATTCCTTTAAGGAAGTAAGACCCCTGAGAGATGATCAGGTAGATAGGCTGGGAGTAGCAGCCCCGTGAGGGGTGGAGCGGACCAGTACTAATCGGTCGAGGACTTAACCAAGAGCGTACCGGAAGGTACGCACCTCAAAGAGTCACATTGGTGATTCGAAGAAAGACACTTCATGATGTCCAGTTTTGAGAGAACAAACTCTCAAATTTAAGTACAGTGGCGATAGCGAGAAGGAACTACCTGTTCCCATGCCGAACACAGAAGTCAAGCTTCTCAGCGCCGATAGTAGTTGGTGGGAAACTGCCTGCGAGGGTAGGACGCTGCTGTTCTTAATGGAGGCTTAGCTCAGCTGGGAGAGCGTCTGCCTTACAAGCAGAGGGTCACAGGTTCGAGCCCTGTAGCCTCCATTGAGTCGTTAGCTCAGTTGGTAGAGCATCTGACTTTTAATCAGAGGGTCGACAGTTCGAGACTGTCACGACTCATTGACCATGTCGCGGGTATGGCGGAATTGGCAGACGCGCTAGATTTAGGTTCTAGTGTCCTTTGGACGTATGGGTTCAAGTCCCTTTACCCGCATGCGTCAATCTGCCGACTTAGCTCAGTTGGTAGAGCATCTGATTTGTAATCAGAGGGTCGGGCGTTCGAATCGTCTAGTCGGCACTTTAGTTTGCGGAAGTAGTTCAGTGGTAGAACATCACCTTGCCATGGTGGGGGTCGCGAGTTCGAATCTCGTCTTCCGCTTCGTTGTAAAGTTTATGCCGGGGTGGCGGAACTGGCAGACGCACGGGACTTAAAATCCCGCGGTGAGTGATCACCGTACGGGTTCGATTCCCGTCCTCGGCATTACAATGAAGTACACAAATTAAATACGCACCCATAGCGCAACTGGATAGAGTGTCTGACTACGAATCAGAAGGTTGTAGGTTCGACTCCTACTGGGTGCATGTTCGGGAAGTAGCTCAGCTTGGTAGAGCACTACGTTAGGGTCGTAGGGGTCGCAGGTTCGAATCCTGTCTTCCCGATTTGGGTCTGACAATTCAATATGCGGAAGTAGTTCAGTGGTAGAACATCACCTTGCCATGGTGGGGGTCGCGAGTTCGAATCTCGTCTTCCGCTTTTCCTATCGGGAAATAGCTCAGCTTGGTAGAGCACTACGTTCGGGACGTAGGGGTCGCAGGTTCAAATCCTGTTTTCCCGATTACTAATGACAGACCGAAGTCTTTGACTTCGGTCTGTTTTTGGCATATAACAAAGCACAGTCGTTGTTTATTACGGGCCGATCCACCGGACTGGCGCAAAAAGATAGACAACGTTCGCTCCCTTGTTTAGACTAGAAGGTGTATCGAGGATTACCATGAGCCGTTTTCAATGAGAAAACGACGATGAGCCAGCCCACAAAAGAAATGGGCGAAAAGTCCAGAAATTTCCTGGTGGGGTTGCATCTGTCGCCAGCCTATGTATAATGTAATTCACATCGTATTGATAGCGACATCGTGATCCTCTCATTTTTAAGCACCTGAATCACTTTGCGACTACGAAAGGAGCAGAGTCAATTGGACAACTTATTTACGAATAGCTCCCGTAACGTGTTAGCCCTTGCCCAACAGCAAGCCCGCTACTTCCACCACCATGCAGTGGGGACGGAGCACTTGCTGTTGGCACTGGTGCTGGAGACGGACGGAGTGGCCGGCAAAACCTTGCGGCAGCTGACCATCAGTCCGGACGACGTGAAAGAAGAAATTGAACGCTTCACGGGCTTCGGGGCGACTTCTGCTTCTGATCAGCCCGATGAGACAAGTTACTTGCCCTATTCACCAAAGGCGAAGCAGATTCTTTCCTACGCCGGTGACGAGGCAAAGCGCTTAGGCGCCAGCAAGATTGGGACGGAACACATGCTGCTGGGGATTCTCCATGAGGATGACATTCTGGCTGCACGGATTCTGACTAATCTTGGTCTGAGCCTGTCAAAGACGCGTCAAGTATTATTGAAGAAAATGGGTGTCCGGGATACTGGCAGCAAGCGGCCGACGGATCGGCGCAGTGCTGCGGGCAATCCTCAGGGCACGCCGACCTTGGATGGCTTAGCCCGGGATCTGACCCAACTCGCGCGCGAGAACGGAATGGATCCGGTTGTTGGCCGGGAAAAGGAAGTCCGCCGGGTCATTCAGATTCTGTCCCGCCGCACCAAGAACAATCCCGTCCTGGTGGGTGAGCCAGGGGTGGGTAAAACCGCCATCGCTGAAGGCTTGGCCCAACGTATTGTTGACGGCAAGGTTCCTGAGGACATGGCCAACAAGCGCCTGATGATGCTGGATATGGGGTCTTTGGTGGCCGGTACCAAGTATCGGGGCGAGTTTGAAGACCGATTGAAGAAAGTCATTGATGAAATTTACCGGGATGGCAACGTCATTCTCTTCATTGATGAACTGCATACCTTGATCGGCGCCGGTGGTGCCGAAGGGGCGATTGATGCCAGCAATATTTTGAAGCCGGCGCTAGCCCGGGGTGAGCTCCAATTGATCGGGGCCACCACACTGGATGAATATCAGAAGTATATTGAAAAAGATTCCGCGTTGGAGCGGCGGTTTGCCACGGTACAGATCGACGAGCCGACCCCGGAGGAAACCGAACAGATTTTGAAAGGCCTGCGCCCGCGTTATGAGCAGCATCACGGGATCACCATCAGTGATGAGGCCTTGCACGAAGCCGTTGTCCTATCGAATCGCTACATCACGAACCGTTTCCTGCCGGATAAGGCCATCGATCTGGTGGATGAATCTGCCGCGAAGGTCCGCTTGGATTCCGCCGACAAGAAATCCCCGGAGGATAAGCTGCAGGACAAGATTCGCGACCTGATCAGCAAGAAGGAAGCGGCTATTGAGAACCAAGACTTTGAAACGGCCGCCAACTATCGGGAAGACGAAATGAGCTTAAAGTCTCAGCTGGAAGCTACCGAGGCCAAGGACGATACGTCCGGTATTCGGACCGACATCCAAGTCACTGGCGAGGATGTTGCTCAGGTCGTTTCAGAATGGACTGGCGTGCCGCTGACCCAGCTGCAAAAGAGCGAAAGCGAACGGCTGGTGAACCTGGAGAGCATTCTCCACAAACGGGTCGTTGGCCAGGACGAAGCTGTCTCCGCGGTTGCCCGGGCCATTCGCCGGGCCCGCAGCGGTTTGAAGGATCCCAGCCGGCCCATCGGCTCGTTCATGTTCCTCGGCCCCACCGGCGTCGGCAAGACCGAGCTGGCTAAGGCCCTGGCTGAGGCAATGTTCGGCTCTGAGGATAACCTCATTCGGGTCGACATGTCTGAGTACCAGGAACAATACACCACCTCGCGGCTCATCGGTTCGCCTCCGGGTTACGTAGGCTACGACGAGGGCGGTCAATTGACCGAAAAGGTTCGCAACAAGCCGTATTCGGTCGTCCTCTTCGATGAAGTGGAAAAGGCCCATCCAGATGTCTTCAACATTCTGCTGCAAGTCCTGGATGACGGTTATTTGACGGATGCCAAGGGCCGTCGGGTCGATTTCCGCAACACTATTCTGATCATGACCTCCAACCTGGGTGCCACCGCTGTCCGCGACGACAAGTCTGTGGGCTTTGGTGTTCAGGATAAGGGGCAAGATTACAGCGATATGCGGGGCAAGATTCTGGATGCGTTGAAGCAGTTCTTCCGTCCGGAATTCATCAACCGGATCGACGAAGTGGTTGTCTTCCATCCATTGGATAAGGAACAACTGCGCAAGATCGTCCGGATCATGTCCAAGCAAGTTCTGCAGCGGCTTGAGGAACAGGATGTGTCGGTCAAGATGACCACTTCCGCCCTTGATGTCGTCGCGGCTAAGGGCTTCGATCCTGACTACGGCGCTCGGCCGATTCGCCGGGCCCTGCAACGGCAAGTCGAGGACAGCGTCAGCGAGATGCTGCTCAGCGGCGAGATCAAGGCCGGCGATCACATTACGATCGGTGCGCGCAAGGGGAAGATCACCGTCACGGTGAAGCACCCCCACGATCACCAGAAGAAACCGGCTGCTCCGAAAGAAACCGTTAAAGCATAATGCATACCAAGAAGCACCAGACCACCTCTGCGGTTGTCTGGTGCTTCTTTCGTGCTACAATAAAACCATTGCTTTCAATGGAAGGATGGTCACAACGTGGCAGAGATCATAGCGACAACGGAATCCCTGGAACAGGCTCAGCACTTGCTGAATGCTGGGGTGGATTGGCTATATGCCGGGGAGGACGAATTCGGCTTGCGCCTCCCGCACAGTTTTGGCCGGGATGAATTACCGGCCCTGGTCGAGCTGGTGCACCAAGCCGGGAAGAAAATCATGGTGGCGGTCAACGCTATTTTTCATAACGATCGCATCGTTAAAGTAGCCGACTACCTCCAATTTCTCACCGACTTGCACGTGGACATGGTCAGCATCGGCGACCCTGGGGCGATCCATGTGCTGCAAACCAACCGGTTTCCACTACCGTATCTCTATGACGGCGCTGATTTGGTGACCAGTTCCCGCCAGATCAACTTCTGGGGCCGGCATGGGGCGGTGGCGGCGCAAGTCGCACCGGAAGTGCCTTATGGTGAGCTGGTGCCGCTCATGCAGCATGTCGATATTCCGGTGTCCTATCTGGTCTATGGCGCCAGTGTGATTCATCAATCCGGCCGGCCGCTGGTGGATAACTATTTTTCTTTCGTGAAACAGCACCAGGAACGGTCCGACCGTCAGCGCGGTCTGTTCATTTCCGCGCCGCATAAGCCGGAGACCCATTACTCGATCTATGAGGACATCAATGGCACTCATGTCTTTGCCACGAATGATGTGAACCTGATGCCGGCGCTGACCAGGGTCCACGATTTGGGCATCCAGTACTGGAAGCTAGATGGATTGTTCGTGCCCGGCCAGCAGTTTGCCCAAATTGCGGCGGCGTTCGTTCACGCCCGGGATGCGCTGGCCGCGGGGACATGGACGGCAGATCTGGCCGCGGACGGCCAGCACGTGATCGCGGACAACACGCCCGCCAATCGCGCAACGGATACTGGATTCTTTGATATTGATCCAAACGAGGTGCAATAAATGATAAAAAGACCAGAGGTACTTGCCCCAGCCGGGACGTTAGAAAAATTGCAGGTGGCCATTGACTACGGGGCCGACGCGGTCTATATCGGCGGCGACGCCTATGGCTTGCGGACGCGGGCGGGGAATTTCTCCTTCGACCAGATGCGGGCAGGCGTCGAGTACGCCCATGCTCGCCACGCCAAGGTCTATGTGGCGGCCAACATCGTCGCCCACGAGGGCAACTTGCCCGGGGCTGAGGAATTCTTCCAGCATGTGCAGGAAACCGGTGTTGACGCTGTGATCGTTTCCGATCCAGCATTGATCCAGACCTGCGTCTTGGCCGCCCCAGGCTTAGCGATTCATCTATCTACCCAGGCGTCTTCCTGCAACTGGGAAACCTTGAATTTCTGGCAGGATGAGGGCTTGGAACGGGTCGTCTTGGCTCGGGAAGTCGGGATTGAAGAAATCAAAGAAATGCGCCGGCACACGGACATCCAGATCGAAGCCTTCATCCATGGGGCGATGTGCATCGGCTACTCCGGCCGCTGTGTGCTGTCCAATCATATGGGGCTGCGGGATGCCAACCGGGGCGGCTGTGCCCAGAACTGCCGCTGGAAGTACGATATATTTGACATGCCTCAGCTCGGTCAGAAAAACGACCTGACTAGTGTCGGTCCAGACGGGAAGAAAGAAGCCTTCTCCATGAGTGCGGTGGATATGGCCATGATCGACCATATTCCGGACTTGATCGATGCTGGCGTGGATTCATTGAAAATTGAGGGGCGGATGAAGACAGTGCATTACGTCTCGACGGTGGCCAATGTTTATTCCGCGGCAGTGGATGCATACATGCGCGATCCGGCACATTACCATACGGATCCGGCTTGGGTGGATGACCTGTGGAAAGTTGCCCAGCGCGGTATGTCTACTGGCTTTTACTATGGTACCCCGACGGAACAGGATGAGCTTTTCGACGAAGGTCGGGAACGGCCGCAGTACCGCTTCATTGGCGAAGTTCAGGCTTACGATGTAGCCACCCAGACGGTGACGGTTCAGCAGCGGAACAACTTTGGAATCGGCGACCCCATTGAATTTTATGGTCCTGGGTTCACTCACTATGCGATGACGCTGCAGGATTTGTTCGATGAAGACGGCAACGCCATTGATCGCGCACCCCACGCCATGCAGATCGTCACGTTCCATTGTCCGCATCCCGTCCGGCCTGGCGATTTTCTCCGTGGTCAGCGGGTACGCCGGCCGCACCAGCGGAAGGCTGTTCAACATGCGTGAGCAGAAAGGTCGACAATGATGGTCACAGTGCATACAATAAACAATCTAACGCCCAGCCAGCTGAAACGGTTGGGTGAGATCTGGCTGGCCGGTAACCAGCAGGCCCATCACTTCATTCCCAGTGAATATTGGGAGAAGAATCAGGCCGCACTGCTGGCAGCCCTGCCGGATGCCGAAGTGACTGTCGCGGTGGACGACCAAGGCCGGATCCTCGGCTTTGCCGGGATGCAGGGTAATGAGCTGGCTGGGCTCTTCGTGGATCAGGCCAGCCGGCAGCGCGGTGTCGGCACCGCGCTGATCCGCTATCTGCAGCAGCACCATCGGCGTATCACACTGCACGTCTACGTCAAGAATCAGCCCGCCTATCAGTTCTACGCCCAGCAGCAATTTACCACCATTGCCCGGCAGGTGGACGACGCCACCGGTGAAGCAGAATTGACGATGCAGTGGGTGGGTTGACTTTTAGAATTTACGGAGTATACTTGTAAGAGTATATGTCTATGAGTCGGAAAAGCGAGTCGCGATCTATTGTCCGGGACTTGCAAAATAGTGGTCAAAAACAACCAGGTAGCTGGACTGTTTTTGACCTTTATTTTACCCAAAAACCGAACAAACCAGCGATCTTAACAAAGCCTTAACAATTTACGCTGCCGGCTCGGGTCACAACTTATGAGGGGTGAATCATTTGTCAGGTCATTTAGTGAAATATGGTAAACACCGCACCCGCAGAAGTTATGCGCGCATCAAGGAAGTACTGGATCTGCCTAACCTGATCGAAATTCAATCGAATTCTTATCAATGGTTCTTGGACGAAGGCTTGAAGGAAATGTTCGATGACATTATGCCCATCGACGATTTCCAAGGCAAGTTATCCTTGGAGTATCAAGGATACAAGCTGCTGGAACCCAAGTATACGGTAGAAGAAGCACGCCAGCACGATGCCAATTACTCTGCACCGCTGCACGTTACATTACGGCTCACCAACCACGACACCGGGGAAATTAAATCCCAGGATGTCTTCTTCGGTGACTTCCCGTTAATGACCGAGCAGGGGACATTCATCATCAACGGGGCGGAGCGAGTGATCGTTTCCCAGTTGGTGCGTTCTCCCGGCGTTTATTTCAATTCACAAGTCGACAAGAACTCACGGACGACATGGGGCACCACAGTGATCCCCAACCGCGGGGCTTGGCTCGAATACGAGACAGACGCCAAGGATATTGCTTACGTCCGCATCGATCGCACCCGGAAGCTGCCCATCACGGTATTGCTGCGGGCCCTGGGCTTCGGCTCTGATTCCGACATCATCGACATTCTCGGTGATTCTGAATCCCTGATGCTGACGCTGGAAAAGGATATTCACAAGAATACAGAAGATCCGCGGGTCGATGAGGCCTTGAAGGATGTCTATGAACGGTTGCGCCCCGGCGAACCGAAGACAGCCGACAGTTCCCGGTCTTTGCTGTATGCCCGCTTCTTTGATCCCAAGCGCTACGATACAGCAGCCGTTGGCCGGTACAAGTTCAATAAGAAATTAAACCTGAAGACCCGCCTGCTGGACCAAACCCTGGCTGAAACCTTGGCTGATCCGGATACTGGCGAAGTCATTGCCAATAAGGGCGACTTGATCGATCGCAAAGTTATGGCCAAATTGGCGCCTTATCTGGATCGGGATGACTTCAAGACGATCACGTATACGCCCTCTGAAGACGGCGTTGTGACTGATCCGATGGTCCTCCAAATCGTCAAGGTTTATTCCAAGACGGATCCGGAACGGGAAGTTAACATGATCGGCAACGGTCATATTGATCCTAAGACCAAGCACGTGACCCCGGCTGACATTTTCTCCTCTGTCAACTACTTCTTAAATCTGCAAGAAGGCATTGGCACGACGGATGATATCGACCACTTGGGCAACCGGCGGATTCGTTCCGTGGGCGAATTGCTCCAGAACCAGTTCCGTATCGGGTTAGCCCGGATGGAGCGGGTCGTGCGGGAACGGATGTCGATTCAAGACGCTAATACCGTGACCCCCCAGCAATTGATCAACATTCGGCCGGTCGTTGCGGCTGTTAAGGAATTTTTCGGGTCCTCCCAACTGTCCCAGTTCATGGACCAGAACAACCCCCTAGCCGAATTGACCCACAAGCGGCGTTTGTCCGCCCTTGGACCGGGTGGTTTGACCCGGGATCGGGCCGGTTACGAAGTGCGGGATGTCCACTATACGCATTACGGCCGGATGTGTCCCATTGAAACCCCTGAAGGCCCGAACATCGGCTTGATCAACAACCTGGCCACGTATGCCCGGGTGAATAAGTATGGCTTTATCGAAAGCCCATACCGTCGGGTTTCTTGGGAAACCCACAAGGTGACCGATAAGATCGACTACTTGACCGCCGACGAAGAAGATAACTACATCGTTGCCCAGGCCAACTCGGTCTTGAACGATGACGGTTCTTTCCGGGACAAGACGGTTTTGGCCCGGCACAAGGATGACAACATTGAAACCAGCCCGGACAACGTCGACTACATGGACGTTTCACCCAAGCAGGTTGTCTCTGTTGCCTCCGCTTGTATTCCATTCTTGGAAAACGATGACTCCAACCGGGCCCTGATGGGTGCCAACATGCAGCGGCAGGCTGTGCCGCTGATCAATCCCCACGCGCCGTTAGTCGGTACCGGGATGGAATATGTGGCCGCCCATGACTCGGGGACCGCGATGCTGGCTGAACATGCCGGCACGGTCGAATTCGTTGATGCCAAGGAAATCCGGGTCCGCCGCGAAGACGGGGCCCTGGATAAGTACAAATTGACGAAGTTCCGCCGGTCTAATTCTGGTAAGAGCTACAACCAGCGGCCAATCGTCCGCAAGGGCGACAAGATCGACGACCGCGAAGTGATCGCCGATGGGCCGGCCATGGAGAACGGCGAGTTAGCCTTAGGCCAAAACCCGCTGATTGCCTTCATGACTTGGAACATGTACAACTACGAAGAC
This sequence comes from Schleiferilactobacillus harbinensis DSM 16991, assembly GCF_000425885.1. Taxonomy (GTDB): domain Bacteria; phylum Bacillota; class Bacilli; order Lactobacillales; family Lactobacillaceae; genus Schleiferilactobacillus; species Schleiferilactobacillus harbinensis. The sequence continues at coordinate 24,850 of NZ_AUEH01000036.1, read as the reverse complement.
GCGGTTGTCTTGAGCGAACGGCTGGTTAAGGATGATGTCTACACTTCGATCCATATTGAAGAATATGAATCCGAAGCGCGGGACACCAAACTGGGACCGGAAGAAATCACCCGTGAAATTCCCAACGTCGGTGAAGACGCGCTGAAGGACTTGGACGAATTCGGGATCGTCCGGATCGGTGCCGAAGTCCGCGACGGCGATATCTTAGTCGGCAAGGTCACCCCCAAGGGAATGACCGAACTGTCCGCGGAAGATCGCTTGCTCCATGCCATCTTTGGGGAAAAGGCCCGTGAAGTGCGGGATACATCCTTGAAAGTACCCCATGGCGGCGGCGGTATTATCCAAGACGTCAAAATCTTCACCCGGGAGGCCGGCGATGAGCTGTCCCCTGGTGTGAATATGCTGGTGCGGGTTTATATCGCTCAGAAGCGGAAGATCCAAGTCGGCGATAAGATGGCCGGCCGGCATGGTAACAAGGGGACAGTGTCCATCGTTGTTCCTGAAGAAGACATGCCGTACTTGCCTGATGGTACCCCGGTTGACATTCTGTTGAACCCCATGGGTGTGCCGTCCCGGATGAACATTGGTCAGGTGCTGGAATTGCACCTGGGCATGGCCGCTCGGAACTTAGGCATTCATGTGGCCACACCAGTATTCGATGGTGTGCGGGATGAAGATCTGTGGGCAACGGTCAAAGAGGCCGGCATGGCGTCTGACGCCAAGTCCATCCTTTACGATGGCCGTACGGGTGAACCGTTTGATAACCGGATCGCCGTTGGGGTGATGTATTACCTCAAACTGGCCCACATGGTTGATGATAAGATCCATGCCCGTTCCATCGGACCGTACTCCTTAGTGACGCAGCAGCCGCTGGGTGGTAAAGCTCAGTTCGGTGGTCAGCGTTTCGGGGAAATGGAAGTTTGGGCTTTGGAAGCTTACGGGGCAGCTTATACCCTGCAAGAAATCCTGACTTACAAGTCCGATGATGTCGTGGGCCGGGTCAAGACCTATGAAGCCATCGTGAAGGGCGACCCGATTCCTAAGCCGGGGGTACCGGAATCCTTCCGGGTACTGGTTAAGGAATTGCAAGCCCTGGGTCTGGATATGAAGGTCCTGGACAGTCATAAGAACGAAATCGAGCTGCGGGACATGGACGATGACGATGATGACGTACTGAACGTCGATGCACTGTCCAAATATGCTGCGGAGCAGGAAGCTAAGAAGGCCGAAGAGGATGCTGCGAAAGCAACCGCCGCTGCGACTGATGGCAAGAGTGCACCAGCTGCGAAGGATAGTACCAACGACAACAAGTAGGAGGGCACGCATTGATAGACGTCAATAAATTTGAAAGCATGCAAATCGGCTTGGCGTCTCCGGATAAGATCCGTTCGTGGTCTTACGGAGAAGTTAAGAAGCCGGAAACCATCAACTACCGGACGTTGAAGCCCGAGCGCGATGGCTTGTTCGACGAGCGTATTTTCGGTCCGACCAAGGACTGGGAATGTGCCTGCGGCAAGTACAAGCGGATTCGGTATAAGGGCATTGTCTGCGACCGGTGCGGCGTCGAAGTGACCCGCTCCAAGGTTCGCCGGGAACGCATGGGCCATATTGAATTGGCCGCTCCTGTTTCCCACATCTGGTACTTCAAGGGCATCCCTTCTCGGATGGGCTTGGTACTCGACATGTCCCCTCGGGCACTGGAAGAAATCATCTACTTCGCTTCCTACGTCGTCATCGATCCTGGTGATTCTGATCTGGAAAAGAAGCAGTTGCTTACAGAACGGGAATACCGCGAGAAGCGTGAACAATTCGGCGACAGCTTTAACGCCAAGATGGGTGCAGAAGCCGTCAAGGAACTGTTGCGCGATGTTGATTTACAAAAGGAAGTCGTTGAACTTAAGGAAGAGCTCAAGACGGCTTCTGGCCAAAAGCGGACCCGCTCGATCCGCCGGTTGGACATTCTGGATGCCTTCCTGGAATCCGGCAACAAGCCGGAATGGATGGTGATGGATGTCATTCCGGTGATCCCGCCGGATCTGCGGCCGATGGTTCAACTCGAAGGCGGCCGGTTTGCCACCTCTGACTTGAATGATCTGTATCGCCGGGTCATCAACCGTAATAATCGGTTGAAGCGCCTGCTTGACCTGCATGCCCCGAACATTATCGTCCAAAACGAAAAGCGGATGCTCCAAGAAGCCGTTGACGCGCTGATTGATAATGGCCGGCGCGGTCGGCCAGTGACTGGTCCGGGTAACCGTCCGCTCAAGTCCCTGTCCCATATGCTGAAGGGTAAGCAAGGCCGGTTCCGGCAGAACTTGCTGGGCAAGCGGGTTGACTACTCTGGCCGGTCCGTTATCGATGTCGGCCCGACACTGAAGTTCTATCAGTGCGGGGTACCCCGGGAAATGGCCCTGGAATTATTCAAGCCCTATGTCATGCGGGAACTGGTCAAGCGCAACTTGGCCTCCAACATCAAGAACGCCAAGCGCCAAATCGAACGGCAAAACGACGACGTCTGGGACGTCCTCGAAGATGTGATCAAGGAGCGGCCGGTTCTGTTGAACCGGGCCCCGACATTGCACCGTTTGGGGATCCAAGCCTTTGAGCCGGTACTGGTTGATGGTAAATCCATTCGTCTCCATCCCCTTGCTTGTGAAGCTTACAACGCCGACTTCGATGGGGATCAGATGGCGATCCACGTACCGCTGTCTGATGAAGCCCAAGCTGAAGCGCGGATGCTGATGATGGCTGCCCACCATATTCTGGCGCCTAAGGATGGCAAGCCCATCGTTACGCCGTCTCAGGACGTCGTATTGGGGAACTACTACCTGACGCTGGAAGATAAGGGCCGCCGCGGTGAAGGGATGATCTTCAAGGATACGAATGAAGCCGTCATGGCTTATCGTACCGGCAAGGTTCACTACCACACTCGGGTTGGGTTAGCGATTGACGGTTTGAAGCAGAAGCCGTTCACGGACGCCCAGCGCCACCAGATTCTGGTGACCAGCATCGGCAAGATTCTCTTCAACGAGATTCTGCCCGATGACTTCCCTTATTTGAACGAGCCGACGACTGAGAACCTGACCAACGGGGTACCCGATAAGTACTTCCTGAAGGCGGGGCAAGATATCCATGATTATTTGGATAACGCAGAATTGATTCAGCCGTTTAAGAAGGGCTACCTGAGCGATATCATTGCCCAAGTATTCAAGATCTATAAGGTACAACGGACCAGCGAATTGCTGGATGACATGAAGACTTTGGGTTACACCATCTCCACGTTGTCCGGGATCACAGTCGGGATCGCCGATGTACCGGAATTGGCTGATAAGCAGGAAATCGTTGACGATGCCCACAAAAAGGTAGCGACGGTTTCCAAGCAGTTCCGGCGGGGCTTGATTACCGACGAGGAACGCCATAACCGGATCATCAGCATCTGGAATGAAGCCAAGGACACCATTCAACAACGCTTGATCGATAGTTTCGATCCGGCGAACCCCATCTCCATGATGAGTGATTCCGGTGCCCGGGGTAACATTTCTAACTTCACTCAGCTGGCTGGGATGCGGGGCCTGATGGCCGCGCCGAACGGCGGGATGATGGAAGTCCCGGTTACCTCGAACTTCCGTGAAGGCTTGTCCGTCATGGAAATGTTCATGTCCACTCACGGTGCCCGGAAGGGTATGACCGATACGGCCTTGAAGACCGCCAACTCCGGGTATTTGACCCGGCGGCTGGTCGACGTGGCCCAAGACGTCATTGTCCGTGAAGAGGACTGTGGTACGGATCGCGGTGTGAAGGTTTCGGCCATTCGTGAAGGTAACGAAATGATTGAACCGCTCCACGACCGGATCTTCGGCCGGTTCACGATGAAGGCGGTCATGGATCCTAAGACGGGCGAAGTCATCGCCCCGAAGAATACCCTGATCGACGAAGACCTGGCTGAAAAGATCATTGACGCTGGTGTTGAAAGTGTCACGATTCGTTCCGTCTTCACCTGCAACACGCAGCATGGTGTCTGCCGTCGCTGCTATGGCCGGAACTTGGCTACTGGTGAAGAAGTCGAAGTCGGCGAAGCAGTCGGTACAGTTGCTGCACAGTCCATCGGCGAACCTGGTACCCAGCTGACCATGCGGAACTTCCATACCGGCGGTGTTGCCGGCGGCGAAGATATTACCCAAGGGCTTCCCCGTGTACAAGAAATTGTTGAAGCGCGGAATCCTAAAGGTCTGTCGGTCATTACTGAAGTCACTGGTGAGATCACGGCCATTGATGAGAATCCGGCTGAACATACCCGGGAGATCACCGTGGAAGGGAAGACCGATACCCGGACTTACAGTGTGCCTTACGCGTCCAGTGTCACGGTCAAAGAAGGCGACCACGTCCATCGTGGTGACAAGCTGACCGTTGGTTCGATCGACCCGAAGGAACTGATCAAGGTCCGCGATGCGCTGACTACCGAGAACTACCTGCTGGATGAAGTCCAGAAGGTATACCGGATGCAGGGTGTGGATATCAGCGATAAGCATATCGAAGTCATGATTCGCCAGATGCTCCAGAAGGTGCGGGTCATGGATCCGGGCGACACCGACATTCTGCCGGGTACCTTGCTCGATATCGCTGATTTCGGCGAACAGAACCGGCAAACCCTGATCAAGGGGAGTATCCCCGCCACTGCGCGGCCGGTACTGCTCGGGATCACCAAGGCTGCCCTGGAGACCAACAGCTTCTTGTCTGCTGCGTCCTTCCAGGAAACGACTCGGGTATTGACCGACGCATCGATCCGGGGCAAGAACGACCCGTTGATCGGGTTGAAGGAGAACGTCATCATCGGGAAGATCATTCCGGCTGGTACCGGGATGGCGAAGTACCGCGAGATGGAACCGAAGACTGTCGGCGAGAAGCCGGAGAGTGTTTATTCCATTTCCGATATCGAGGCGCAGATGAAGCGTCAGTCGGCCAGTGATGGTACGGCTGCCGATGGCACTGCACCGGACGATGATCCGTCGATTTCGGCGACGAAGACGGCGACGAAGCCTAAGGATTCGGATAAGTAATAGTTTTTTGGGAGAAAGCACGTCATCGTAAATTGGTGACGTGCTTTTTTCGTCCGTCTAGCACCGCCGTGCCAATGCTCCGCAAGCTGCGGCGGATGGGGCTGGCGAAGCGCAGCAAGTGCGAAGCCGCAGGCGTAGCTAGCCATGACGGCGTTTTGAGCCCGCTTCGCGGTCTCAAAATCGCCTAACAACATCGGCGGCAAAGCCGCCGTGTTGTTCCCATGGCTGAGCCCCATCCGCCTCCGCTTGCTACGCATTGGCACTAGATAGCCTGCTAAATTTACCATCTGTTAGCGACTGATCAGTACTAGCAAGGAGATAAACAGGACCGGTAAAAAAGGCAGTGGCTGGTGCTGGTTGCCCCGCCGTAGCAGAATCAAGACAATCCCCAAACCGCTGGCGACGAGTAGCCAGAGCAGCACTGGGGTTAGGCCGAAAAGCAGGGCGGCGAGGGTGATGACTTCCCAATCACCGTCACCAAGTTTGTGGTAGTACACGGGTAAGATACCAGCAGCGAAGATGAGAGCGGCGGGCAGCCAGTGGAGGGTTTGCCAGGCGCAGGCTAAACAGACCGTGGCGCCGATCCAGAACCAGCCGTCGGTGAAGCTGTACCGGTAGAGATCACTGGCGGCAAGGATGCTGAGCAGCACTGCGAAGGTAATGACGCTGGGCGGTTGGCGGATGACTAGACTGCCGCCCACCAGGCCCGCAATTTCGCCGTACCACCCCAGCGGATCAATTGCTGTTCGGCATTGCCGGCAGCGGCCGCGCAGGATCAAGAAACTGAGTACCGGAATATTATCGTAGCCCGCGATCGGGCCGCGGCAGGCTGGGCAGAACGACCGAGCCGGCTGCGGCCCGTTTTGCGTACTGCGCCATGCTTGGCATAAGAGAAAAGACGCCCAACACGCTCCCGTTAAACCGCCAAAGATCATCATCATTTTGCTCACCTCACTCATACATTACGCAAGGTGAGTTGTATGTTGCGCTGATCCTGCTGTATTCTGGATATATCAAGGTTTTCCGAAAGGACGGCGGATGAATGTTTCCCTATGACAAGGTACAGGCACTGAATGGTTTGGAGACGGATGTGTACGCCTACATTATGAAACATCGGGATGCGGTGGAAAAAATGACGATTCGCGAGCTGGCCAGCGAGTCTCACGTTTCTACGACTACGATCCTGCGATTTGCGACTAAAATGGGCTATGCCGGATTCGCGGAATTGAAGTTCTCATTGAAACAAGATCGGTTGAACCAGGAGCATCAGGGTCATCCGGAACAATATGATATTACAGTCCCGTTGGCTGATTTTTTCAGAAAGGTGAATTCCCGGGACTTCACTGACTTGCTGGACCAAGCGGTGAAATGGCTGGCGGCGGCCAACCAGATCTATACGTTCGGTATCGGCAGCAGCGGTTATCTGGCGCAATACGGTGCCCGGTTTATTGCCAATACCGGCAAGCTGACGCTGCCCATTGTTGATCCTTTCCAGCCGTTAGCCGATGATCCGACGATTCTGAGGCACACGGTGTTTTTGATTCTGTCGGTGTCCGGCGAGACTAAGGAAGTGCTGGACATGGTTACTCAGATCCGGCGGACGGATGCGCAGATCATCGCGGTGACGAACCGGACGAATTCGACGCTGGCCCATTTGTCGGACTTGGTCATCGCCTACTATATGCCGGAAATCAAGAATGGGTCGCTGAATAATACGACTCAGGTGCCGGTGGTGTATTTGCTGGAATTGCTGGGGCACCGGTTGGAGAAGTTGCGGATGGGGGAGGAAGAAAAGTCGGAGTAGGGTGTGGCTGAAAGATTGTGCTTTGATACCTGTGTCAATGCTCTGCACATCCAATTTCCCACTGCAAAACAAGTCACCCGCCAAGGAACATATTTTGTTTCCTGACGGGTGTTTTTTTGCCCGGTTTTGCTCTAGCCCTCCCTTCTGATAGCGGATACACTAACAGGGAGAGTCATGAAGAAAGGCGGATTATCGATTATGAGTGGATTACCAAAGAATTTCTTATGGGGCGGCGCTGTGGCGGCCCATCAACTGGAGGGCGGCTGGCAGGCTGGCGGCAAGGGCGTCAGTGTGGCCGACGTCATGACAGCTGGGGGTAATGGAACGCCTCGGCGGATCACTGACGGCGTACAGCCCGGTGAGAACTACCCGAACCATGAGGCCATTGATTTCTACCACCATTACAAAGAAGACGTGAAGCTTTTTGCTGAATTGGGATTGAAGGCCTTTCGGACATCGATCGCTTGGACCCGAATCTATCCTAATGGGGACGAAACGGAGCCGAACGAAGCAGGCTTGCAGTTCTATGATGACTTGTTCGATGAATTGCTGAAATATGGCATCGAACCGGTAATTACGTTGTCCCACTTCGAGATGCCCTACCATTTGGTGACAGAATACGGCGGCTGGCGCAATCGGCAGGTCATCGATTTCTTCGTCCGTTTTGCCACGACTGTATTCAAGCGGTATAAGGATAAGGTCAAGTATTGGATGACGTTCAACGAGATCAACAACCAAACTGAATACAACGGCACGTTTGCTCTGTTCACCAATTCTGGGATTCAGATCAAGCCAGGGGAAAACGCCGAAGCAGTGATGTACCAAGCGGCCCATTATGAGACGGTGGCCAGTGCGCTGGCGGTTCAGATTGGCCATGAAATCAACCCGGACTTCCAAATTGGCGCGATGATCGCCATGGTGCCGATCTATCCGGCCAGCCCCGATCCTCGGGATGTCTTCAAGGCCGAACGGGCGATGCAGACGCGCTACTGGTTCGCTGATGTCCAGGCCAAGGGCCGTTATCCGGAATGGCTGCGGCAATACCAGAAGAATCAGCACTTCAATCTGGATATTACCCTGGCTGACTTGGACGTGCTCAAGGCGGGGACAGTTGATTACATTGGCTTCAGCTACTACATGTCCTTCGCCGTGAAGGCGCAAAAGAACGAACCGGCCAGCTTCAAGTATGTCGAAGGCCGGGATGGGGTGGAGAATCCCACTGTCAAGCGTTCAGAATGGGGCTGGCAGATCGATCCCCAAGGATTGCGCTATGCCATGAACTGGTTCGCCGATCGCTATGATCTGCCCCTGTTCATCGTCGAGAACGGTTTTGGGGCAATCGATAAGCGCGAAGCGGACGGCAGTGTCCACGATCCGTATCGGGTCGACTACCTACGCCAGCATATTGAACAAATGAAGCTGGCGGTCGAAGAAGACGGCATCAAGCTGATGGGCTATACCCCTTGGGGCTTCATTGATCTGGTCTCCGCCGGCAGCGGTCAAATGGATAAGCGTTACGGGTTCATCTATGTCGACAAGAATGATGCCGGCGAAGGCACGCTGGCCCGGTCTAAGAAGGATTCCTTCTACTGGTACCAGCATGTGATTCAAACCAACGGGGCTGACCTCTCGGATGTCGTACCCGCCAAGCAGTAAACTTCAGCGAGTATTATTGCTGGTTTGAGCAGTCAAACATTTTTTGAATAAGCAGACCAATTGCCTTGAGGGGCAAGCGGTTTGCTTATTTTGGCTTGCACAGCCAAGTCAGTGTTCAGCAGAACATTTTTCTTGATGGCTCTTGCTAGTGCATACGGTTTCTGCCAGAAGAAAGGAAGTGTTATTTTAAGGACTTACAGAAGTGACGATTTGACGATATTTCTCAAAGCTGTACAAAATCGAGAAAATAAGACGTTATTTAAGCGATTACATATTGGCATCCGTGCCAAAATGTGTTACTCTGTCTTAGTAAACGTTTACGTGGAGGAAAGCAAATGCCAACTATCAAGGACATCGCCACCTTAGCCGGTGTATCGATCGCCACCGTCTCTAGGGTGCTCAACAATTTGGGAGGGTACAGCGAAGAAACAAGAAAGAAAGTCATGGCAGCAGCGGAGAGTATGAACTACTACCGCAACGAAATGGCGGCCGGTCTGAAAAAAAGTTCGGCCCACATCATTGGCCTGATTATGCCCACGTCACCGACTCTGTTCTATGGGGATATTATCGAAGGGCTCGAGTCAGAAGCCCAAAAGCATGGTTATGGGGTCATTATCGCGCATGCCAGTGCGGATGGGATCAACCTCAGCGAAATCATCAGTCTCATGGCAGAACGCCGGGTCGAAGGTCTGGTCATTGCGTCCATGGCTTTAGTGCAAAACGTGATTACCCAAATCAATGGTCTGCCCTTTCCGGTTGTCTTGGTTTCCACCAAGTCGGATAAAAGCATTCCGTATATCAAAGTCGATGATGAGTCGGCTTCCTTTGATGCCACCGAATATTTGATTCACCATGGCTATGAAAAGATTGCCATTGCCGGGCCAAATATCAGCGACCAAATCGCTGGGGTACCGCGGATCAATGGCTACAAGCGCGCCATGCAGAAGCACCATTTGCCGGTCGATCCTGACTGGATTTTTTATGGCACGTTCTCGTTTGAATCCGGGATCCAGGCGATGAAATACTATTTCCAATTAAGCAATCGACCCGAAGCGGTGTTTTCCGTATCTGACGATACCGCCATCGGGATCATTGTGACGGCCACGCAGGAAGGGTTACAGGTGCCAAAAGACATTGCGGTCATTGGGTACGACAATACCCGAGTGGCTGAGATGTCTAACCCGCCATTAACGGCGATCAGCCAGCCATTTTTCGAGATGGGGGCTAAGGCCGGTCGGAAGATTATCGATGCGGTGGAATCTAATCAGCCCATTGAGTCTGAAATTTTACCCCACACGATCGTTGAACGGCGGTCGGTATAATTCAATATTGCCTCAATTTACGGCTTACGTAAACGTATACGTAAGCCAAACTAATTAGGAGGATTTTTCCATGAAGATTCGCAAGTTGGTTTTATCTGCGGTTATCTTAGCCGCACCATTATTGTTAGCTGCCTGCATGAGCAAGGGAGACTCCGGCGCATCTGATAACACGAGCAAGGCCACGACGGCTGAGCTCAAGCCTTATGGTAAGTACAGCCAATCCGTCACGTATACGATTGGCAAAGCCATCCCCGGCGCGCCTAAGCTGCCTAAAGGGGATACTTACGAGAACAACGACTATACCCGCTATATTAAAAAGAACCTGAACGCCGTCAGCAAAGATAAGTTTGAAGCCGAAACCGGCGATAACTATGACCAAAAAGTAGCCATGGCCATTTCCAGCGGCGATCTGCCCGATATTATGGCGGTGAACCAGAGTCAGCTGGAACAATTGGTGGATAACGATTTGATTGCCAACCTGTCGTCCGTGTATAAGACCAGTACGACCAAACGAATCAAGGCCATGTATGATTCTTATGATGGCCGAGCTTTGCAGCAAGCTACTTTCAACGGCAAATTGATGGCGTTGCCATCCACCCAAACCAACAATATCCCTACCATGCTGTGGATTCGTAAGGATTGGATGGACAAACTGCATTTAGCCGAGCCCAAGACCATCAACGATGTTGAAAAGATCCTGAAGGAATTCGTCGCCAAAGATCCTGGTAATAACGGCAAAGGTAAGACTATCGGGTTAGGCTTGTCCAAGAATGTCGGCGGTAATTACGCCGCCCTATTCCAAGCCGACGATATCATGTCCAAGTTCGACTCCTTCCCGCGGCAATGGATCAAACAGGACGGTAAGATCGTCTATGGTTCGATCACCCCGCAAACCAAGAAGGCGTTGACCTACCTGCAGGGCTGGTTCAAAGAAGGCATTATTGATCCGCAAATGAGTGTGCGGGACAAGATTGAAACAGTAATCACCAACGGCCAATGCGGGGCATTCTTTGGGCCGTGGTGGTCTGGCGATTACCCGCTGACTGATGCGTATAAGAATAACCCGAAGGCAAATTGGCAACCCTACATCATTAAAGACAATAGCGGCAAAATCAAGGCGTATACCCAAAACACGGCCGGCACTTTCTTCGTTGTCCGCAAGGGCTTCAAGCATCCTGAATTGTTACCGAAGATTGCCAGCCTGCTTAACGATAAATTGGTTTATGAAGACTATGATTACAAACCAATCGTAGAATTTGGTAAAAAAGGGTACGACGGCGGCAAGCCTTTCGATATTCTAGTGAACTACGCGACAGCAACTACTGATATGCACGATAACATCGTGAAAGCATTAGACGGTAAAAAAGATCCCAAGACGCTGGTATTGGATGACTATCAAAACTATTTGAAGATCAAGGATTACGACAAAGATCCTAAGCATCCCGATAACAATGCCTGGAGCGGCCATATTACCCGAATCGTTTCCACCGGCAAGATGAAAGCAGCGCTGAAGGATGTAGAAGAAGTTCACCCTGTATTCTTTGGTCAAACCAAGACCATGAAACAAAAGGGCGCGAACCTTGCTAAGCTGGAAGACGCGACTTTCTTAAAGATCGTTACGAACCAAGAAAGTCCTGACAAGTTTGATGATTTTGTCAAAGAATGGAAGAAACTGGGCGGCGATCAAATTACTAAGGAAGTTGAAAAGGATGCCGCAGCCCATTAACGAGTCGATTAGCAATAAGCTGATTTTGAAGAAAAATCATGGAGAGGAGATTTCCATATGCAATTGACTCGTAAAAAAGGGGTCGACCTGCAGCTGACCCGTAAGCAGGGGAAGGGCAAAAACTCCCAGCTCATGTACCACTTAATGATGCTGCCGGGTATGCTGTTTCTGTTAGTCTTTAGCTTTGTGCCGATGCTGGGCATCGTGATGGCCTTTCAAAACTATATTCCTGCCAAAGGAATATTGGGGTCGACCTGGGTCGGCTTGGCCAACTTCAAGTACATGCTTGAAATTCCAGACAGTCTGCAGATTCTGATGAACACGGTGATCATCGCCAGTTGGAAGATCGTGCTCGGAACAATTGTCCCGGTCGTATTTGCCCTCTTGCTGAATGAAATCCGCATCAAATGGGCAAAGCGCACGATTCAAACGATTGTTTATCTGCCGAACTTCCTGTCTTGGGTGGTTCTTGCCGCTGTTGTGGTGAATCTGTTCGACTACCACGGGCCAGTGAATACGTTTCTGGCCACGTTCGGGGTCAAGCCGATCCTATTCATGGGCAGCAACCACTGGTTCCGGCAAATTATCATTGGCTCGGATGTATGGAAAGGCTTCGGTTATGGCTCTATTATCTATCTAGCCGCCTTAACCGGGATCGATCCTGGACTTTACGAGGCCGCCGAAATCGACGGTGCCAGCCGTTGGCAGCAATTGCTGCATGTCACACTGCCAGGAATGCTGCCAATCATCATGATGATGACCGCGTTGAATTTAACCAATATTCTGAACGCCGGCTTCGATCAAATCTTCAACCTGTACAACCCGATTGTGTACGAGACAGGCGATATCATTGATACCTATGTTTACCGCGTGGGCTTGCTAGGGCAGCAGTACAGTCTAGGGACGGCGATTGGGCTTTTGAAATCTGTGGTTGGGGCCACCTTGATGATTTCGGCCAATCAGGCGTCAAAGAAATTTGCCAACATGCAAATCTTTTAGGAAGGGTGAGAAAGAGTGAAAGCTCATACTAGCAAAACAGCCAATTTCTTCATTTGGCTCGTCGTATTGGCATTAACTGCTTCCTGCCTATTACCATTGCTGAACATGGTGGCTATTTCGTTTAGTGATAGTGCCTCGGCGGCAGCCAATGAAGTCGGGTTGATTCCCATCCACTTCAACTTGAATTCCTATAAGTTGATCCTGGAAGACAGTCAGTTCTGGCGGTCCTTTGGGATTTCCGTGGAACGGGTTATTTTAGGCACGGCCATCAATTTAATCCTGATCGTCTTGATGGCTTATCCGCTCTCTAAGAATAAGCGGGTGTTCCATGCCCGTAATATTTACATGAATCTGCTGATCTTCGCCATGCTGTTCAACGGCGGCATGATCCCGACGTTTATCGTAGTGAAAAGTCTCGGCTTGATGGATACCATTTGGGCATTGGTCCTGCCTGGGGCTGTGCCGATTTTCAACGTCATTTTATTGATGAACTTCTTTAAGGGCTTACCCGATGCATTGGAAGAAGCAGCCATTATGGATGGCGCGTCGAAAATGACGATTCTGTTTAAAATCTATCTGCCGCTGTCCTTGCCGGCACTGGCGACGGTGTCCCTGTTCGCCATCGTTGGCCACTGGAACGATTACTTCAGTGGTTTGTTATACATGAACCGAGCAGTGAATTATCCGCTGCAAACCTACATCCAGCAACTGAATATCGATATCACCAAAATCACTGATGTCTCCCAACTGAGTTCTTTAGCGTCGATTTCTAATAAGACCCTGAACTCGGCGAAGATCGTCGTGTCCACGGTACCGTTGCTGCTGATCTATCCATTACTGCAGAAATACTTCGTCACTGGGATGACGATTGGATCGGTAAAGGAGTAAGCCCATGAACTTTATGAGAATGGCCGACGGTCTGGCCCACACGGTTTATCAGTTTATTGTGCTCAGTATCCTGTGGTTCATGCTGGACCTGCCCTATGCGGCGTTGATGATGATGGTCAGTTATGCCAAGACCCCCGACGAAATCAAATCCATTACGTTACTGGCGGTGGCCTTGATCCCGTTTGTGTTATCGCCGGCATTAGTCGTGGTGGATCGGGTCATTCGGCGTTTCCGGGCAGAGCCAGAAGGCGTACCGACCAAACTCATTCCGTTTATCTGCAGCTCATATCGGCAAAACTACTGGGCCAGTTGTGCCGTCGGGGCGGTCTACGCTGTCATGATCGGGTTAATTGCTAACGCCGCCTTAGTCTATGGTGCCCAATTTGCGATTCTGTTCTGGGTGTATGCCTTATTCTTTGGCCTCACGGCATTTTCTTACCTCATGAGCTTGGCATTTGTGGCCGGGCGGAATGAAACCTTTGGCCAATACCTTAAGAATGGACTGTTGGTTACATTGGGTAATCCGCTCAAGGCGGTCTTGGGCATTGGGTTGGTGGGAGCGGCGGTGTACCTGACATTTCATAGTACCTTCTTCCCCATTGTGTTCTTTTTCCTGCCAGCAGTGATTGGCAAATTTGCCCAAGCCGTTTACCAACATACCATTGCCAAGCTAATTAATATCAAGGAGGCTAATTGAATTGAGTGAAAAGCCGCTAGCGGCACTGAAAAACCAGAATGTTGCAGAAATCACGTTTGCCGATCATACCAGGCTTGCCTTGCAAGTCTTCAGCGACACGATCATCCGCGTCTGTCCCATTGATGCCTTAGCCAATCCGTCCTATGCCGTGGTGGCTAAACCGCAGCCCACGCACTTTACTGTGCAAGTTGAGGCCGGTGTTGCAGCAATCAGTACTGCCGCGCTCCATGTCAAAATTTATCCCGATCACCATATGGACGTGTATGACCAAAACGACCGCCCACTCATCATGGATTATCGCGGGCAGCGCCAACCGCTGAACCGCGACCTGGCCGCTGACGAGACGTCGCTCTTAGAGGAGGAAGGGCACGCCGGTCATGAAGCGGTCAACGCGGCGGCGGCCTTAACGCTCATCAAACAACTAGACCCGGACGAAGTCTTTTATGGTTTGGGCGACAAGACGGGCTTCATGAACAAGCGCGGCTATGAATACGAAAACTGGAACACTGACGATCCAGCGCCGCAAATGGAAAATTTTACCCGGCTCTACAAATCAATCCCAGTATTGTATGGTCTGCGCCAAGGCCGCCCCTATGGCCTGTTCTTTGACAATCCATACCGCAGTCACGTTGATCTGGGCAAGGAAAGTCCCGATTACTATGCCTACAGTGTGGTCCACGGGCCATTGAACTATTACATCATTGGGGGGCACCGCTTGGCCGATGTGGTCACTAATTACGCCCATCTCACTGGTACTGTGCCGTTACCCCAGCGTTGGACCCTTGGGTATCAGCATTCCCGTTACGGCTACCAAGACGCACCGGAAATCAATCAAATCGCCGATGATTTTCGCCAGCACGATTTGCCCTGCGACGCACTGTATTTCGACATTGACTATATGCATGGCTATCGGGTCTTCACCTGGGATCCTGCACGTTACCCGGACCCCGAGATGCTCATTACCCAACTGCATAAAAAAGGGTTCAAGGCGATCACCATTATTGATCCAGGGGTGAAAAGGGAACCGGGCTACCCAATTTATGACGACGGTAAAAAGCATCAAGTATTTGTCAAAACACCTGCTGGCAAGGACTATGTGAATCGCGTCTGGCCGGGGCACACGGTATACCCAGATTTCGGCAGCACCAAAACCCGCCAGTGGTGGGGCCAGTGTCATACAGCCCTGACTCAGATCGGCGTTGATGGCATCTGGAATGATATGAACGAGCCGGCGGCGTTCGACGGACCAATCCCGGACGATACAGTTTTTTCAGACAATGATAAAAAGTCGACCCACGCTAAGATGCACAATCTTTATGGGCACAACATGTCCCATGCCACCTACGCTGCACTGAAAGAACAGACTGGTCGGCGCCCGTTTGTCATTACGCGGGCGGCTTATGCTGGCACCCAACGCTACGCGACGGTGTGGACGGGCGACAACCACAGCCTGTGGGCTCACCTGCAAATGATGATTCCGCAATTGTGTAATCTCAGCATGAGCGGATTCAGCTTTGCGGGGACGGATCTGGGCGGTTTCGGTTCCGACACGACTCCTGAATTGCTTACCCGTTGGATTGAAGCGGGGCTGTTCAGTCCGTTATTCCGGAATCACAGCGCGCTGGGTACCCGGCGCCAGGAACCGTGGTTGTTCGGTGAATCGACTTTAGCCATTTATCGCAAATACCTTAAGCTGCGCTATCGCTTCGTTCCGTACCTGTATGACCTCTTTGCCCTGGCGCAAAGTACCGGCCGGCCAGTGATGCGCCCGCTGGTCTATGATTTTGACCAAGATCGGCAAGTGTACGACATCGATGATGAGTACCTAATCGGCGATGCACTATTGGCGGCGCCGGTGGTGACGAAGGGAAAGACCAGCCGGTTGGTTTACCTGCCGGCTGGTCAATGGATCGATTTCTGGACCGGAGCAGTCATTGCCGGCGGTCAAGAAATCCAAACTGCCGCCCCGCTGGACACCTTGCCGTTGTACGGGCAAGCAGGCACCATGATTCCTTGGGGACCAGCGCATGACTTTATCACCGATGAACCAGACCGGGCCATGAGCTTCAAGGTGTTTGGCGATGCCGCCAGTTATGATCATTATCAAGATAACGGGTATGACTTTGCTTATCAAAAGGGTGAGTTTAACCAGTATCACATCACCTTCGCCCAGGGCAAAGCGGCCGTAACGTTAACAAAAGCCGGTTATCCGGCAGGCTTGTATTCGCGCATCACCGTCACGGCCGGCGATCAGTCCTTTGCACTGCAATTAGAAAACGGAAAATATCAACGAATCGATAAGAATTGAGGTCATTGAATGAGTAAGGGAAAATGGTGGCAAAACGTTGTCATGTATCAAATCTATCCGCGCAGTTTCCAAGATAGCAACGGAGACGGTATCGGGGACATCCAGGGTATTATTTCACGGCTGGACTATTTGCAAGAACTGGGCATCGGCGGGATCTGGCTAAGCCCGGTGTATCAATCGCCAAACGACGATAACGGCTACGATATTTCTGACTATGAAGCAATCATGCCCGAGTTTGGGACCATGGCGGACATGGAAGAATTGATTGCGGAAGCGAAACGGCGAAACATTCGCATCGTTATGGATCTGGTCGTCAACCACACCAGCGACGAACACAAGTGGTTCGTAGAAGCACGCCAGTCCCGGGACAATCCTTACCACGACTACTATGTCTGGCGGGATGGCCAAGGCGATGGCGATGTCCCCAACGACCTGCAGTCAACTTTCGGCGGGTCTGCCTGGACCTATGAACCCGCTGTCGGCCAATATTACCTGCATCTTTTCAGCAAGAAGCAGCCGGATCTCAATTGGCAAAATGACAAAGTCCGCCATGCGGTCTACGCGATGATGAATTTCTGGATCAATAAAGGCATCGGCGGCTTTCGGATGGATGTCATTGACCTGATCGGGAAAGAACCGGACAAAATGATCACCGGCAACGGGCCCAAGCTGCATGACTATTTGCAAGAAATGAACCAGGCCACTTTTGGCGGTAAGGATCTGATGACTGTCGGCGAAACCTGGGGGGCCACCCCAGCCATTGCCAAAGAATATTCCGATCCTGCCCGCCACGAATTATCCATGGTCTTTCAGTTTGAGCATGTCGGCTTGGATCAACAGCCTGACGGTGAGAAATGGGATCTCAAGCCGCTCTCAGTACCGGCACTGAAGCGGGTTTTGTCCAAATGGCAGACCGCTCTGGGCGATCAAGGCTGGAATAGTCTCTTCTGGAACAACCATGATTTGCCCCGCATCGTGTCCCGCTGGGGTAATGACGGTCAATACCATGACCAAAGCGCCAAGCTGTTTGCTATCCTCCTGCACATGATGAAGGGGACACCCTATATCTATCAGGGGGAAGAAATTGGCATGACCAATTATCCAGTCACTTCCGTGGATGAAATCAACGATATCGAAAGTATCCGGATGTACCACGCCCGGATCAAGGCTGGCTATTCCAAAGAAGATATTCTGCGATCCATCAACGCCAAAGGCCGAGACAACGCGCGAACGCCCATGCAGTGGGATGCCACAGCCAATGCCGGCTTCACCACCGGGACACCGTGGCTGCACGTGAACCCGAATTACGGGCAGTACAACGTCAAAGACGATCTTGCCGATCCCCACTCAATATTGGCGACGTATCAGCGGCTGATCGCGCTGCGGCAGGCTAACGATCTGGTGGTTTGGGGCGATTATGCGTTGATTTCAGATACGGCGGATAATGTGTTTGCTTATTATCGGACGTATCAGGGCGAGCGCTGGTTGATCGCGGCTAACGTGTCCGCGGAAACAAATGAGTTTGCGCTGACCGATGCGGTGACCGAGCACGTCATCGGGAATTATGATGACCAGACGATTCAGACTGGTCAGCTCAAGCTGCGGCCCTATGAGGCATTTGTGGTTAAGGTCCGTTAGCAGTCATTCAAGCAGTCAGAAGAGAGCATCAAGCCGCCGCTTCTGGCTGTTTTTGTGTATACTGGGTTGGTTAGAAAGGGGAGGACGACCTTGCCCGAACAAAGAATGGAAGCCTTTACCGATGCGATTTTTGCGATTATTATTACCGTGATGGTGCTGGAACTGCACGCCCCGGCGAGTGGAAAATTCAGTGCCCTCTGGTCGCTGCGGCATACCTTTGCCATCTATCTCGCCTCATTTCTGATCCTGGCGGTCTATTGGAACAACCACCACCATCTCTTCCAAATCGTACGCTCCATTGACGGCGTCGTGCTCTGGGCGAATACGATCTTTATTTTGTTCATCTCGCTGTTCCCGTTTGCCACCGCCTGGGTGGGGGATAACCACGTGGATAGTGTGGCACCGGAGATGCTTTTTGGCACAGTGATGCTGTTGATGGATGCCATGTTCTTCGTGCTGGTGCGGACCCTGATCCACGCCGACGGGGAGAACCCGGAGATTCGCAAACTGGTGGGGAAAGGCTACAATAAACCGTATATTTCGATGATCGGCAACTTGGCGGCCATCTTTTTGGCCTTGATTTGGCCGCCCTTGACCGTGATCGTTGATACACTGCTGTTATTGCTGTGGGTCCTGCCCGAACGGCGGATCGAACGGCACGTGACCAACGGCCAGTGACGGTATAATAGAGTGGTAGCAAGAAAAGAGGAATGCATTATGGCAAGAACGATTGGTGTCATCGGGATTGGTCACGTTGGCGTGACGACCAGTTTCAATATTGTGACCAAAGGATTGGCCGATACATTATTGATGATTGATACGAAACCCGGCTGGGCGGAGGCCGAACGGCTGGATCTGCAAGACAGTCTGGGCGGATTGAATACGTATACCCGCATCGTAGCAAATGATTACAGCTTGCTGCGGGATGCGGACGTCGTGATCTTCAGCGGCGGCGACATCAGCGTGATCAAGGATGGTGACCGCAATTCGGAAATCAAGACGACGAAGGCCGCCATTGATGATGCTGCCCCGAAGCTGACCGCTGCCGGCTTCCACGGTGTGCTCATCGACATCAGCAATCCCTGTGACGTGGCGGTGACCTACTGGCAAGAAAAGCTGGACCTGCACCGGAACCAGATCATCGGTACCGGGACCGCCTTGGATACTTACCGGATGCGGCGGGCAGTGGCTGAAGCCATGAACGTCAACGTTGCTGATGTCCGCGGCTTCAACCTTGGCGAACATGGCGAATCCCAATTCACCGCCTGGTCGACCGTCCGGGTGAACAACGAGCCCGTGAAGGCCTCACCGGACTTCAAGGAAAAGGACTTAGCCGAGGCTGCCCGGCTCGGCGGCTGGCAGATTTTCAACGCCAAGCACTACACCAACTTCGGCATCGCGACGATTGCTTGTGAAATGGCCCTGGCGGTGATGAGCGATGCCGGCCGGATTTTCCCGTGCTCGTCTTACGACCCCCAGTACGGCGTGAGCATTGGCCATCCGACCATGATTGGCCGAGCTGGTGTTATCAGTAATCCGCCGATGCATTTGACCGGCGATGAAGTAAACCAATACGCCCATTCCGCCGATACAATCAAAGAGAATCTGGCGAAGTTACACGCTTTGGATTAGCGGTCTAGGCACCCATCCGTCATCGCAAGACGGCGGTGGGTGTTTTTTTATCTCTTCTTTGTGTATACGTGAACAGTGATTGGTGCACTAAGAAACCGGTATCAACTGACATGTTTGTTTTTATTCCATGACTTTGTTCCTTCAACCATGTAAACGGTATACAAAACCGTTTTCAGTGGGCATAATTGAATTTGTTCGTTGGGAACGAAAGCGAAATAATTCACTCAATATTTGGGAGGAAAAACAATATGAACGATTTTGTTAACAACAAAATACTGCCTCCTGTGATGAAGTTCGTGAACACAAAAGCCATTATGGCTTTACGTGATGGGATGATTTTCTCCATCCCCTTCATCATGGTTGGTTCTGTATTCTTGCTATTATCATCATTACCAGTTCCGTCTTGGGCAGCCTTTATGGCGAAGACAGGCTGGTCGGCCTGGTTCAACCAAGCATACAATGCGTCGTTTGGGATTATGGCGTTATTCGCAGTTCTGGGAATCGGCTATTCCTGGGTTAAAAACGAAGGCTTTGAGCCGTTATCTGGCGGGATTACTGCATTGGTTGGTTTCATTTTGGTTATGCGGCCAACAGCAGCCATCATGAACCCGGCTGGGACTAAGGTACTAATTAAGGATACGTCTTACCTGTCAGGTTTTATTGACCGGACATGGCTGGGCGGCCAAGGGATGATTGCTGCAATCATCATTGGCTTGATTACTGGTTGGATTTATTCGTGGTTCTTGCGCAAGAACATTACGATTAAGCTGCCTGAACAGGTTCCTGCAAATGTTGCAGCTTCGTTCACAGCTTTAATTCCAGCATTTTCAATTACTGTTATGTGGGAAGTCGTGTACATCCTCTTTGATAAGTTTGGCCATACTACGATGACCCAATTTATTTATAAGGTTGTCCAAACACCGTTACAGGGGGTTACTGATTCGTTCGGTGGCACCTTGGTGATCGCCTTAATCATCCCATTTATGTGGTTCTTCGGCGTTCACGGGGCGATTATCATCGGCGGCATTATGGGACCGTTGCTGCAAGCAAATGCCTTGGACAATGCCCGTATTCTTAAGTCTGGCAAGGCGCTGACTGTTGCTAACGGTGGGCACATTGTCACGCAATCCCTGCTGGATCAATTTGGCACTGTTACTGGTTCCGGGATGACAATCGGTTTGGTCATCTTCATGGTTGTATTCGCGAAGTCGGCGCAAATGAAATCATTAGGGGCATTGGAAGTGGCCCCAGCAATATTCAACATCAATGAACCAATTCTATTCGGTTTACCCATCGTAATGAATCCGTTGATGTTCATTCCATTTGCTATCACGCCAGCCATTTCCATGGGCTTGACGTACTGGGCGATTAAGTTGGGCATCATACCGCTGTTTACTGGGTTTATGCCGCCTTGGACAACGCCGCCAATCATTTCTGGATTCTTGGTCGGCGCAAGTTGGAAGACTGCTGCTTGGCAGGCATTGATGCTGGTTATGACCTTCTTCATCTATCTGCCGTTCGCGCGTCGGATGGACAAACAGATGTATGCAGAAGAACAAGCTAACTTAGCCGCTGAGGAAGCAGCCAAGAAGAACGCTTAGCGCAACACGATTTTAATAAGCTTTGGCATCACCGAATATTCGGTGGTTCCAAAGCTTTTTTTCTCAACATATGTGGTATGATATCCATGGGATTGGATACCCATGGTATATTGCAAAGCCTTACACGAAAGAAGTGAGCTGTGATGTGGCGATATTATCCGCGCAATGCGCGTTTAGAGGCAGAAATTGAGTATATGAATCGATTTGCTCAAGAGGGGTATGTGCTGCAGCGCCAGCGGGGGAACTTTCGGCAGTTTGCGAAAGTCGCTGAGCCGCAACAGGTGTACTTGTTTGTTTCCCACGAAAGCACCTTGAACACCGGCTATGCCGGCGGGCACGTAACGACGGTGCGATTGCAGCCCAAATTGTTCTTGCATTATTTGTATGTGCCAGCGACGATGCGGCCGGAAGACTTGACCGTCCAGCCGGGGGAAGACGCCTACATGGACTATCTCGACTACATGCGGCAAGGGATCGTGCGTCAGGAATTCGGCGGTCTTGGGTTCTTTGTTTTGGCGGCAGGGATCATTGGCTTAGCGATGCTGGTGCCGCCGGTCGGGCCGGCGGTGATCGTTTATATTCTGGCTGTACTGGCCGCCCTTGGGGTGCTGGCTCTGGGCATTTGGCGGTTGTTCCGGGCAGTGAATAATGGCCTGTTTTTGAGCGGGAATCAAGCGGTAATGACGCCGTTCTATGTCGTCATCACTATCTTGAAACCGGACATGCTGACTGATCAAGAAGTGACCTCCCAAGTAGCCCAGGCTGTGGGCGATGGCAATTTTCGGTTGGTGACGCGTCGGAAGAATGCCTATTATTTCACGGTGACCAACTTAGGCATCAATGTGGATGAGCTGCGCACCGAATTGAATGACGCTTTGGGTGATCGGGCGAAAGTTCAAGCTAGTTATCCGGGTCATGGTTTCGCAGTGCGGCTTCAATAAGACGGTTTTCAGCGGCACTCAAAGGGGGAGGAAAATCATCATGTCAATTCTAATTGGCGGTCTGTTCATTTTGATTGGTTTGATTCAGATCTATATTGCGTATCGGACTTTTCGGAAGATTAAAACCAGCGGTGGTAAGGATATATCGCCATTCATGCCGCTGGCTCTGTATGGCGGACTGGCCTTCGGTATTATTTTGGTGGCGGTCGGGATCAGTGCGGCGGTTGGGTCGTTCGGACCGTTTTAGCGTTAGGTGTCCTGCTGTCAAATGTTGACTGAGAGAATAGTAATACGCCGGTGCGGCTTGCCGGCTATTTTATTTTGTAAAAATGGGGGGGGTGTGATACCGTAAATATATTAAGTAAGGGTATACACCAACTGGGACCGGGGAGGATTGAGCAGATGAAGCGCAAGCAATGCATCATTACCGGTGTTTGGATAATTATCTTAGCGGCGTTCATGCTGCTGCCGCGGTCTGCGCAAGCGGCCGACATTAGTCTTTCTCAGGTCCTGTACGCCGACAGCCAACGCGAAGTGGTTGGTCCCGTGCTGGTCAGACCAGGTACTCAGAGAAAAATGATTGTCCGGGTCACCAATGGTGATCAGGATACACATATTGATATCGGCGTCGATGCCGCACTGACCAACGATTTTGGTCAGCTTGATGATCAACACACGGTTAAACGCACGCCCTTGGACAATGCCCTCAGCTGGCCAAAGATTGTTAGCGGTCTGCCCAAGGAAAGGGTGCCGATGGCCGCGGGAGACTAAAGACTTCCCCTTCACTGTGGCGATTCCGGCGGCAGAGCAACCCGCATCGGCGTTAATTGTTGGATCAATTTCTGTAGGTGTGGCGAATATCAACACGTTAATTGGCGGTGGCGGGACAACATTTAGTACCAATATTCAAGTGCGTACTAGCGCGGCACCATTGCCCCAGGCCCGCGTTGATTTTACCCAAGCCGCGGCCGGTGAATACAACGGCCGGGACGGCATTACGGTGGATGTCGCCAACCACGTCGGCAATATTTTTGCCGCCCAGTCAATTACCGGCGACATCCGGGCCGTGGACCAAGCGATACAGCCGCGGCGCCGGACGCTTAAACGGATTAAAATGGCGCCGCACTCCAACTTTACTTTCTTCATTCCCCATGCTGACCTCAGGATGGGCAAGTATGTCGTAACGATGGCCGCTCGGCAAAAGAACAAAACGGTTAAGCAGCAGACATTTGCCGTGACGGTGGACCGGCGTTTGGCGACGGCGGCCAGCAAAGCGGAATTGCAAACGCAGGTCCTGATTCAGCGATGGCTGATGGGTATTGCGGTTGGCGGGGTAGTGGTGATTGCTTTGATTTTTGCAGTGCACCATATTCGGCGCAGACGCAGGGAGGCGGCACAATGAGTATCTTGGCTTTACAGCAGGTCACGAAATCCTTTGGCCCGCAGCAGATTTTGGATCATGTTGATTTCACCATCGATACGCCCACCATTATGGCGTTAGTCGCGCCCAATGGCAGCGGCAAAACGACTTTGATGGATATTATTGCCAATCTGGGCCGCGTGGACAGCGGGACGGTCACGGTGCTGGACCGCCCGCATACGGATCAGATGCTGTACACCGACATGACCTATATGCAGGGCGACAATACCTTGTTTATGAACATGACCGGGCAGGACCACATTGATCTGATTCAGCGCAGTTACCATCTGGCAGCAGAGCGGGTCGAGCAAGTCGTTGGGGAGTTTGGTATCGGCCAATTTTCGCAGAAAAAAGTAAAGACCTATTCCCTGGGGATGAAGCAATTACTGCTGATCACGCTGGCCCTGCTGCCGGCGCCCAAGCTGGTGATGCTGGATGAGCCAGTGAACGGCTTGGATCCTAAGGCGGTCCAGAGTCTGCGGAATGCCTTGCAGCGGCTGAATAATCAGGGCAGCACGATCATTTTTTCTTCCCATGATTTGAGCGAAGTCGATCGGCTGACGGATAATGTTGTCTTTCTGGTGCGCGGCAAGCTGGTGCCGATCACGACATTAGCGCCGACGACCACATACACGGTGGTGCTGCCCGATGCCCGCTTCCTGACGACGCTCCTGGATGCAGAGCAAGTGCAGCTGCTCACGCCTACCAAGGCGACGGTGACGGTACCGCCAGCAGAAATGGCAGCCCTCCGGACTAAGCTGCAAGGTACGGCCCACGCGATTCTGGATGCGGTGGCCACCCGTCAGGGGACTGAAGCCTTGTATTTTTAAACTATTTAGGGAGTGTCTGAAAATCCCGAAATCCTGTATACTTCTTGTTAAAAACAAAACGGAGTGTGCAGGATGGTTATACCCAAACGTTATGAAGTAACCGACGAACAGTGGGAACGGATCGCTGATCTGTTTCCAAAGCGGTCAACGCGCGGCCGACCGCCTAAGGTCGACAATCGTACTGCTTTTAACGCCACATTATGGCTTATTCGCAGCGGTGCAGCTTGGCGGGATTTGCCCGAGCGTTACGGCCCCTGGAAGACAATCTACAGTCGGTTCCGGTTGTGGGTTGACGCGGGCGTGTTTGAGCAGATCTTCAAAGCTGTATCTG
>NZ_AUEH01000035.1 GCF_000425885.1 Schleiferilactobacillus harbinensis DSM 16991 | reverse complement strand
CGCATGAAGGGCCATATCACAGAGCCCAAAGCGGACAAAGCACCGAATGATACTGGTTAGGCCTCTGGCCTAACTGAAGCATCACCACTAATTGGAAAGGAGAAACGCAGCTCAACTAAACCGGCAAAAAACAACATTTTCTAATCGGCAAAAAATGTCATTTTATCGTCGGCGTTGACAACTGTAAAACACACGATGAAAATTCGCCAGTTAATCACGGGAAAGGCCGTTACTAAAACTGATAAGTCGTTGAATCAAACCCCACATGCTTAGCGACTTGATGGTCAATGTTGGCATAGAGCGAATTGGTGACTTCTTCCTTGATTAAAGGAGCAAGTGTTTCGGCAAATTTTGCTGTGTACAGCTTGGCAGCTAAATCACCAAATTCTTCCGGCTTTGCGCTAATCAGGTTTTGCTCCGTTGAACCTAAGTCAACGGTTTCAAGCGCACGCAAAACTGCAATTTTGAATGCGCGCTCGCCATCAACCTCAAAATGTATGTTCAACTGGTTGTCCATCTAAATCATCTCCTATCGGATAAGGTGATTATCTCACGAAAAAGGAAACGATACCAATACCGCTGGAAAAATGGAGAACAGCGGCAATGGTATGACTTTATGATTTAGCTTCCGCCACGGCTGCACGTTATTTGCTGCGGACCTGGGGAGCGATCTGCAGCAAATCAAAGGTATACTGGTAGTCAGTAAGAGCAGTAATATAGCATAAGCATACCCAACAGACGCTTGGCGTTGTATCGGTATGGTTTATCCTTTATAATTACAGTCAGCGCTTCCACTACAACTTGCATTTTCCATTCAAAGGAGGACCTCCCATGCTCAACCCCTTAATCATCGGCCACATCATCTTCGGTCTCGCTTCATTCGCCGGTGCGCTGCTGCTCGCGGCGGGCTTCAAAGATACTTTCCACACCCTCACCAAGCTCCAACAGTCCGGTATTATCCTAACGGTAACGGGCTTGTTTGCTACCTTGGCGTTTGCCATGGGGGCTAACGGCAACTGGCTGGCGACGATTGTTTTCGTACTGATCGGGGCGGCAGCGCTTGGGCTGCTGGTCTGGCCGGGGCATCAGGCGTCGCGTAATTAAGCGGAAGGGCGACATTTTTTAGCGAAAATCTAATTAGGGTATAGACATAAAGTCCACATGGTGCTATATTTAATCGTGCCAGGACCCCTAGCCTGGCGCAATGCAATTTCCCTAATATTTTCCCTCCCCAGAGAGAATAGACAGACGGTCCTCCGCGTGCAATCGGAGGGCCTTTTTTTGCGCCAAAAAAGTCCCCTGCGAGCGCAGGAGACGTGTTTAACAAACAAGCTGTTAGATTGGCTGGGTGGCAAAG
Source organism: Schleiferilactobacillus harbinensis DSM 16991 (assembly GCF_000425885.1). Taxonomy (GTDB): domain Bacteria; phylum Bacillota; class Bacilli; order Lactobacillales; family Lactobacillaceae; genus Schleiferilactobacillus; species Schleiferilactobacillus harbinensis. The sequence continues at coordinate 32,946 of NZ_AUEH01000035.1, read as the reverse complement.
CTTTGGGCCTCCAGGACCTTCAGAATGACACCAGCGGTGTCCAGACTGGTCATCAGGGGGACGCCATGTTGGATGGCGGTCTCGCGGATGCGGAAGCCGTCGCTGGTACTTGTGCGGTCCAGGGTCATGGTGTTGATCACCAGTTGCAGGCGATGCGCGGCAATGGCGTCCAGAATGTCATCCGGTACTTTGCCGGCGTCTGCCCGGGCATTTTTTTCACTCTTTGGTTCAGACACTTTAGCCATTGGGATCACCCGGATGCCGGCTTCTTTCAGCACTTTTGCGGTGCCGGTCGTGGCGGCAATCTGGTAACCGACTTCGTGGAAACGGTGGGCCAGTTTGATGACTTCTGCCTTATCGCTGTCTTTAACGGTCAGCAATACCGTACCAAAGGCGGGGAGGTGGGTGTGGCTGGCTTCGAAGGCTTTGTACAGTGCTTTAGCCAGTGTTGTGTCGCTGCCCATGACTTCGCCGGTGGACTTCATTTCCGGTCCGAGCAGGCTGTCGACATGGTTCAGCTTATTAAAGCTGAAGACGGGTGCCTTGACGTGGATTTCGCCGTGGTGCGGCTGCAAACCTGGCGTGTATCCTTGGTCAATGAGTGACTGACCGAGAATGGCCCGGGTGGCGACTTGGGCCATGGCAATATTCGTCACTTTGCTGAGGAAGGGAACGGTCCGGCTGGCCCGGGGGTTGACTTCGATGACATAAACCTGATGATCATGGACAATGAATTGCACATTCATGATACCGATGCACTTCAGCGACCGAGCGAGCTCCGTCGTGTAGGTGGTGATCTGGTCAATAATATGCTGATCGAAATGCTGGCTGGGGTATACGGCCATGGAATCGCCGGAATGGACTCCGGCACGTTCGATGTGTTCCATGATTCCGGGAATCACGACATGGTCGCCGTCGCACAGGGCGTCGACTTCGCATTCCCGACCGACCAGATATTGATCCACCAGGACGGGGTGATCGTGGGAAACGGCGACGGCCTCATCAATGTAGTGAGCCAGTTCGCCAGCGTCGTGGACGATCTCCATCGCCCGGCCGCCCAGCACGTAGGAGGGTCGGACCAGGACGGGGTAGCTGACCCGTTCCGCGACAGCCAACGCTTCATCCTTGGTGGTGGCAGTGCCGCCCACCGGTTGGGGGATTTCCAGTTGCTTGATGACCGCATCGAAGAGATCGCGGTCTTCAGCCCGGTTCAAGTCAGCCACTTGCGTGCCGAGGATCTTAACGCCATGGGCAGCCAGCGGTTCAGCCAGATTGATTGCTGTTTGCCCGCCGAATTGAACGATGACGCCCAGGGGCTTTTCGACATCAATGACGTTCAGCACATCCTCCAGGGTCAAGGGTTCAAAGTAGAGCTTATCAGAAATTGAAAAGTCGGTCGATACGGTCTCGGGGTTGCTGTTCATGATGATTGCTTCGTAACCGGCGCGCTGAATAGCCTTGACGGAGTGGACGGTGGCGTAATCGAATTCCACGCCTTGGCCGATTCGAATTGGACCGCTGCCGATGACCAGAATACTGGGCTGGGCGCTGCGGCTGCTTTCGGTTTCCTGTTCATAGGTACTGTAGAAATACGGCGTTGTGGAAGCAAATTCGCCAGCACATGTGTCGACCATTTTGTATACCGGCAGCATTTTGTTGGTCACCCGCAGCTGACGTACAGTATCCATATCCGTATGCCATAACTGGGCGATAGTTTCATCCGCAAAGCCGTTGCGCTTGGCCTGGTGCAGCACTTGGACATCCTGGACATGGTCGCGCAGATCATTTTCCAGCTGGACGATATGTTGGATCTTGGCCAGAAAGAACGGGTTGATGTGGGACAGTTCAGCCACTTCCGGGACGCTGTAATCCCGCCGGAAGGCTTCGGCCAGATAGAAAAGCCGTTCGTCTGTCGGGGTGATGATATGGTCTGACAGATCCTGTTCACTAATGTGCCGGTATTTTTCGCGATATAGATGGATCGCACCGACTTCCAGGGAGCGGGTGGCTTTCAGTAGGCTTTCTTCCACGTTGCGGCCAATGGCCATCACTTCGCCGGTGGCTTTCATCTGGGTGCCGAGGGTGCGGTCGCCGTTTTCGAATTTATCAAACGGGAAGCGGGGAATCTTGCAGACGACGTAGTCCAGCATCGGTTCGAATTCAGCATAAGTGGATTGGGTGATGGGGTTCTTGATCTCGTCCAAGTGCAAACCGACGGCGATTTTGGCCGCCATTTTGGCAATGGGATAGCCGGTGGCCTTGGAGGCCAAGGCACTGGAACGGGACACCCGGGGATTAACTTCAATGATGTAGTATTGAAAAGAATTCGGGTCCAGTGCCAGCTGCACGTTGCAGCCGCCTTCGATTTTAAGGGCCCGGATGATGCGCAGCGAGGCATCCCGCAGCATTTGGACTTCCTTATCGGTCAGCGTCTGCACCGGGGCGAAAACGACGGAATCGCCGGTATGCACACCCACCGGGTCAAAGTTTTCCATGTTGCAGACGACCATGGCGTTATCGGCCGCGTCGCGCATCACTTCGAATTCGATTTCCTTGAAGCCGGCGATGGATTGTTCGATCAAAATTTGGGTCACGGGGCTCAGACTCAGGCCGTTTTCGGCGATCGTTGCCAGTTCCTCATCGTTATGGGCAATGCCCCCGCCGGTACCGCCCATGGTGAAGGCGGGACGGATGATGACGGGATAACCGATTTGGTGGGCGACCTGATAGGATTCGTCCATAGTAGTCGCAATGTGGGATTCGGGGATCGGTTCGCCCAGGTTTTGCATCAATTCTTTGAATTTCTCGCGGTCTTCGGCTTGATCAATGGCGGAGAGTTTGGTGCCCAGCAGTTCGATGTGCAGGGCATCCAGAATGCCGGTTTTCGATAATTCCATGGCCAGATTCAGACCAATTTGGCCGCCCAGGGTGGGCAGGATCGCATCGGGCAATTCTTTGCGCAGGATGCGTGATAGAAATTCCACGGTCAACGGTTCGATATAAACTTGATCGGCGATTTCTTTATCCGTCATGATCGTGGCCGGGTTGGAGTTGACCAGCACGACTTCGTAACCTTCTTCCCGCAGGGCAAGACAGGCTTGGGTGCCGGAGTAATCGAACTCGGCGGCCTGGCCGATGATGATTGGGCCGGAACCAATGACGAGAATCTTGTGAATATCTTGCCGTTTAGGCATGGGTGGCGACTTCCTTTCTTTGCTGCTGGAATGTGGTCATCATATCCATGAAGTCATCGAAGAGATGGTTGGCATCATGGGGGCCAGGGTTGGCATCCGGGTGGAATTGGACAGAAAAGGCGGCGTATTCTTTGTGCCGCAGTCCTTCCACCGTGTGGTCGTTGATTTCTTCGTGGGTGATCAGCAGTCGAGTTTGGTCAATGGAGTCCGGTGACACCGCGTAGCCGTGGTTCTGACTGGTGAAATCGATCCGGCCGGTGGCAATTTCCCGTACTGGATGGTTGAATCCGCGGTGGCCGAATTTCATTTTGAAGGTATCGGCGCCGTTGGCCAGGGCAAAGAGCTGGTGACCGAGACAAATACCGAAGAGCGGCATTTTTTGTTCAATCTCACGAATCATCGGCAGGGCGTAGTCGACGCTCTTGGGATCGCCGGGACCGTTGGACAGCATCACGCCGTCGGGATCCAGGTGCGCGATCTGGGCGGCGGAGGTGGTGGGCGGTACGACGATGACGTTGCAATCGCGTTTGGTCAGTTCCCGCAGAATACTTTGCTTGAACCCGAAGTCTACGACGACCACTTTCTTGCCGGTGCCGGGTACGGGGAAGGGCATCGGGGTCGCGCTGGTGCTGACTTGGTTGGTGGACAGCTGGGTGGTTTGCAAACGGGCCAGGGCCGCGCTGTCGGCGTGGTCCACCAGCATGGCCTTCATGGTGCCGGCAGTCCGGATCTTCTTGGTCAGCGCGCGGGTATCCACGCCCTGAATGCCAGGAACGCCGACTTCTTTCAAATACTCATCCAGGGTCATTTCTGACCGCCAGTTACCGGTGACTGTGGCGGCCTCCCGGACGACAACGCCTTGGACGGTGGGGGTGATGGTTTCGAAGTCATCCCGGTTGATGCCGGCGTTGCCGATCAGGGGATACGTGAAGACGATGATCTGGCCGTTGTAGCTCTGGTCCGTGAGGGTCTCTTGGTACCCGCTCATGCCGGTATTGAAAACCAATTCGCCGATGTGTTCGATGTCGGCGCCTAGAGCTTCGCCGGTGAATACGGTGCCGTCGGCTAATACTAAATCGCGTGCCATTGAATTAGTGACCTTCTTTCTGTTGATCATAAACCAGGCGGCCGGCAACGATGGTGGCTTGGGTGCGGCCGTAAACCGTTTCGCCGATGAAAGGTGAATTGACGCCCTTGGAGAACCAGGTGCTGCTGTCGATTTGATAGGGTGTATCTAAGTCCATGATCGTCAAGTCCGCTGGCGCACCGATTTGGATGTGGCCGGCGGGCAGATTAAACGCGGCAGCCGGAATGGTGCTCATGCGCGCCACCAGCTCCGGCAGACTCATCCGGTCGCTGCGCACGAATCGGGTGTAGAGCAAGGCAAAGGCGGTTTCCAGACCGACGATCCCGAAGGCGGCAGTTCTCATTGTGCCGCCTTTATCCGCCAGGGTATGGGGCGCGTGATCCGTGGCGACCATATCCAGGGTACCGTCCAGCAGCCCTTGGACGACGGCCTGCCGGTCAGCGTGGCTGCGCAGGGGCGGATTCATTTTGAAATTCGGATCATCCCCGGTGATGTCGGTATCTTCCAATAATAAGTGGTGGGGCGTGACTTCTGCCGTGACATGCACGCCGGCCGCCTTGGCTTGGCGAATCAGGTCAACACTTTGGCGAGTCGAAATGTGACAGGCATGGTAGTGCACGCCAGTCGCGGCGGCGAGGTCTAGGTCCCGGGCGAGCTGACTGGATTCAGTCTGGTTAGACATACCGGGCAGTCCGAGTTTATCGGCGACAGGCCCAGCATTCATTACGCCATCCCCCCGCAGGCTTTCATCCTCGATGTGGGCGGCCAGCGGCGCTCCGGCGGCGTGGACGCCAGCCATGGCGGCCATCATCGTGGCGGCATGCTGCACGCCGACGCCGTCATTAGAAAAACCGAGCACACCCATTTTTTTGAACTGCTCAAAATCCACTAAGCGGTCGCTGCGCAGGGCATCCGTGATTGGGGCCCATTGATGGACGTGGACGACTCCGGTTTGCTTATTTTTAGCCAACAGCGCGGCGAGGTCGGCGGCGTTATCCGGCACCGGGGTCACGTTGGGCATGGCGACCACGGTGGTGAAGCCGCCATGGGCCGCGGCTTTGCTGCCGGTGGCGATGGTTTCTTTAGCCGTTTGGCCGGGATCGCGGAAGTGGACATGCACATCGACTAAGCCGGGCAGTACGGTACGGCCAGCAGCATCATAAACGGGTGTGCCAGCGGCCACTGGCAGATCCGTGCCGATGGCGGTGATTCGGCCATTTTGAATGCGAATATCACCATTGAAAGTTTCCGGTCCGACGACATGGGCGTTTTTGATCATTAAGTCTTGGCTGGTCATCGTTATCTCCTTACGGTTGCGGCTTGTGAGGCAGGGACAGCACCGAATTGGCGAGCCTGCATGACGGCTTCGAGCATCGCCATGCGCATGTAGACGCCGTTGTGCATCTGCATGAAAATTCGGGATTGCGGGGCTTCTACCAGGTCGGAGGCGAGTTCCACGTCGCGGTTGACCGGCGCTGGGTGCATGATGATTGCGCGGGGCTTCATGGTGGCAGCCAGGGCATCGGTGATACCGTATTTGGCGTGGTAGTCGGCGCGGGAGAACTCAGCGGTCTCGCCGCTGTTGAAGCGTTCCAGTTGGACCCGCAGCACGTTGAGTACGTCGACTTTCTTGACGAGTTCAGCAAGGGGCAGGAACGGGCCAAATTGCTTGTATTCCGGTGAGAAATATTTCTCCGGACCGGAGAAGAAGACGTTGGCCCCCAGCTTCGTCAGCATCTCGGCGTCGGAATGAGCGACCCGGGAATGGCTCAGGTCGCCGACGATGCCGACATTCAAGCCGGCAAAACTGCCGAATTCCTCGTGGATGGTCATCAGGTCCAGCATCATCTGCGACGGATGCTGACCAGCGCCGTCGCCGGCGTTGACGATGGCCAAGGTCGGGCTGGCAGCCAGCAGCGGTTCGTAGTAGGCGTCGGCGGGGTGGCGCATGACAGCGATGTTCACACCGATGGCCGCCAAGGTCTTGATCGTGTCGCTCAAGGTCTCGCCCTTGCTCACTGACGAGTGGGCCGGGTCAAAAGGAATGACCGTCAGCCCCAGTTTGCGCTCCGCCATTTCAAAGCTGGTGCGGGTCCGGGTGCTATTCTCAAAAAACAAATTAGCAGCATACACCGGGCCGTGTTCGGGCACCGGGGTGCCATTCTTGAACGCCTCGGCGCGGTCGATCAGCGTCATCGCGTCGGCGGGGGAAACCTGGTGGGCAGATACAAAGTTCATAAACATTGATGGGTTGCCTTCTTTTCTTAAATTGGACCCAGGTCCGGCTGGCGGCGTTAACACAGAGCAGGGCGCAAACAAAAAAGTCGCCCACTACCCAGTTGTGGATAGAAGGCGACCCTAGTCGATCTGTCTGTGTGCGGCGCACCGCGACCTTCTAAGCCTCTCTGGACTCAGTTAAAGGTTCTTAAATTGTGTTCAGCATACCGAATCCAGCGGCCGCTGTCAATGACAACTTTTGCCGAACATTCGCCAATTTACGGTGTGTTTACAATTTTATGCCGAATTTACACGCTGTTTACTGAAACCGGGACATATCGTGAAGTACACCCTGTACACTGAGAGTTGTTAAGAAATGACACAATAACTCAATGAGGTGTGAAGAATGAAAAAGGGTATTTTAATCAGTGCGATCGCGCTGACAGTTGCTGGTCTGCTGGCCGGCTGCGGGAGTCAGAGCGCATCCACAAAGTCCAGTACGGCTAAAGGGTCAACACAAACGAGTACCACGTCGGGGAAAATCGTGGCCGTTGGTTCCACTGCGTTGCAGCCCTTGGCGGACGCTGTAGCCAAGGACTTTCAAGATAAGAACCCTGGCGTGACGATCAATGTTCAAGGCGGCGGTTCCGGCACTGGTCTGGGCCAAATCGCCCAAGGCTCAGTGGACATCGGTAATTCCGATATTTTCGCGGAACAAAAGGGCGGGATCGATGCCTCTAAAGTCGTCGACCACCAAGTGGCCGTTGTCGGCATGGGGCCGGTCGCAAACAAGGATGCCGGGGTCACCAACCTGACCATGGCCCAATTGCGCGATATCTTCACCGGGAAAGTCACCAACTGGAAAGAAGTCGGCGGCAAGGATCAAAAGATCACCGTTGTTAACCGGGCTGAAGGATCTGGTACCCGGGCGACGTTTGAAGCCTCGGTCACGGACGGCAAGGCCGCAGTGAAGTCTTTGGAACAGGATTCTAACGGCACGGTCCAAAAGATCGTCGCTACGACGCCGGGCGCCATCAGCTATCTGGCCTTCTCCTACTTCAAGGATGACCTGCAAGCCTTGAGTATTGACGGGGTAAAGCCCACGGACGACAACGTCACTACCAACAAGTGGAAGATCTGGTCATACGAGCACATGTATACGACTAAGAAACCAAGCAGCGCAACGAAAGCATACATCAAATATATGCAATCCACCGCAGTCCAGGACAGCGCTGTTAAGAAGCTGGGCTACATCAGCATCCACAATATGAAGGTGGTGAAGTATGCCAACAATAAAGTAACGGACAAATAGTCCCATCTCTATCTCTCATCTCCAGAATTTTCTCTCTCAAGAAATTCTGATCACTACGAACGTGCGGCAGCAAGGCGGATTAGGTCTTGCTGCTTTTTTGTTTGAGGGCGGAGGCTGCCTAAGGTCAAGTCGTTTTTGTTTAAAAAAAGGCTTGCCTAACCCCTGGTCTTTCCCGTATAATAATTCAAGTCGGTAAGACATGGAGGCTTAGCTCAGCTGGGAGAGCGTCTGCCTTACAAGCAGAGGGTCACAGGTTCGAGCCCTGTAGCCTCCATCATACGGGTCCATCTCATTTACATGAGATGGGCCTTTTTTCTACCCAAAGTCAAGCCTATCAAGGAATTTCTTTTCTTGATTCGTTATTGATTCCTACAAAGTCCTTGGTTCGGGTCCTCAGGAGAATGTAGTGATGCTTCTGAAGGGTCCTTGAGGTACACCAAACAGAACTTTGCTCTTTCGGTTTTTGAACAAAGCCTATAGAATGGAATTGTGCATGACGGCTTTGCTTACCTGCCTAGCGAGGCTTTCTGGTAGTCATAAGTCTGATTGTGCATGACAAGGTGGTAAATAGTTCTGATGAGGCGGGAAACCGCCGCAATGGCAATCTTCTTAGTCCCTTTCGACTGAGAAGATTGTTTTTTCTTTTCGTAGTAATCAACGATGTGGTTGGGGTGGTTAGGCAGCTTAGCGACCGAATCCATGGTCCCAATCATCTTGAACAGGATCTTACGGGCGTAGGGATTACCCCGCTTGGAGATGTGATCGGCTGCCTCGTAGTTGCCGGATTCATAGTGTCGCAGATCAATGCCCACGTATGAGTTGATCTGATTAGTTGTTTGGAAACGATGAAGGTCACCAAACTCGGCCAGCAAAGTGACTGCCGAAGTATCTGCCACCCCTGGCAAAGACTTCAAGATGTCCAGTTCCGGCAGTTCTTTCGCCAGATCAAGCATCTCGTTGATGATGTGCTGCTTCTGGGCGGAAAGCCGAATAAGTTCACCTGCGAGGTACGTCACCTGGTTAATCTCAGTTGGTGCGGCGGAAACAGCCGGTGCGGCAGTAAAGGCGCTATCACTCAGCTTCTCGGCGATTCGTTGACCATGAGACTCGGACAAAGTCCGCTTCGTCAGGTGGCGGATGGTCTCTACCAGTTGATCAAACGGCTCATGAGACTTCAACAGTAAATCTGGATGCGGGAAAGTTTGTACCAGTCGCCAATAAAACTCACCATCAGTGCTGCTCATCACATCTTCCAGCTCTGGAAAGGTGAGTTGTAACGCGCGATGCAGGCGATTCTTGGCGGTTACCATATCACTGTTGATCTCCTGGTAAAAGCGCTCTTCATCCATCAGTTGAACATAAACCGGATCCTGCACGTAAGTCTTAGCCCGTTGTAGAATTAACTGGCTTTGGGCCAAGCCAAGGGCATCCATCTGGTCGGTTTTGCGCCGGTGCAGGCTGCCTATCGCGGCCAACTCCTGTTTAGCCTTCAGTGGGTTGAGTTGCGTGTACGCGACAGCGTGCGTCTGTAGAAAGTGCTGTAAGCGGCGCGAATACACACCGGTCGCTTCGAATACCACGTCGGGAAACTCATCGCTGATGCTGTACTTATGGATTAATTTGAAAATCGTGCCAAAACCTACCAAATCATTGCTCACCTTGCAGGCCTCAGCTTCTCTTGTCACCTCACCATCATTAACGACCACCGATACATTGGCGGTCTTTGAACTAACGTCCAAACCAATTGCAATGCGCATAACAACTACCACCTTGTCTTTATGAAGTTCTCCACTGCGTCCTGGAAATCTACTTTTCAATACACGACGTCAAGCGTCCATCAGACTACGACCAGACTCAGCAGAAACAGTGAAGCCGCCATTTTTAGTTACGACATCAAGTGCCAAAAAGGCTCCTACGACGTCGACTTCACGCTCACTTTACCTGAAAGGAAAAGTGATGAACATCGATCCCGCCGGATCAATATCCATCACTTAAGTTAGTCTGTTTTAGTACCCAGTACCGAGGCATCTTTTGATACGATAGAGACAAACAGAAAAGAGGAATCACGCGGATGATACAAATCAAAGCAACCACGCCGGTGTACGACCTGGTCCATGCCCACCCCGACATTGTGGGCATTATGGTGGACATTGGGTTCACCCGCATCGCCGATCCGGCCGTGCTCAATACCGTTGGCCACTTCGTTGATCTGCGCAAGGGCGCGCGGTTGATGCAAATTTCCCTAGCCAAGGTCAAGCAAGACTTTGCGAAGGCGGGATATGAGGTGGTTGATAATGACCAATAGCCCGTTACCTGTACATAACAGTGCCTGGCGTCAGCACCGGATCGTCGAGATTCTGGAATTGCTGCACCATGGCGGTTCCTTTGAAGAAGCCAAGAAAATGTTTGACGACTCCTTCGACGGTGTGGACGTTGCAGAAATTACCACGGCGGAGCGCCAGTTGATTGCCAGCGGCTTGAACCCAATGGAGATTCAGAACCTGTGCAACGTTCATGCCGCAGTTTTTCGGGGCAAGATCACTAACGACAGCAAAACCCCAGAGGAACAGATCCCAGGCCACCCCGTCCAAGTGATGAAGCTGGAGAACACGGTCCTCGCGTCGCTGCTCAACGATGAATTACTGCCGACATTGAAGAAATGGATCCAGGACGGGGCCGACAACGACTATTTGCGCCGTTTGCGCCACGCCCTCAAAGATTTGGCCACAATCGATCATCATTATGCCCGCAAGGAAAATCTGATTTTCCCCATCATGGACAAACTCGGCGTCACGGCGCCGCCCAAAGTGATGTGGGGCGTGGATGACGAGATCCGGGGGCTGATCAAACAGGCTAATCAGTTAATCAATACGGACCCGCTGCCGGATAAGTATGTCATTGAAGCAGCGGTGCAAAAGGCGGCCAAAGAAGTCGACGAAATGATCTTCAAAGAAGACGCGATTTTGCTGCCGATGGTGCTGGAAATATTCACCCCGGCGGATTGGGGAACGGTGGCTGCAGAGAGCGGGCCGATCGGCTATACGCTGATTGCGGAGCCGCTGCCCTGGCAGCCGACTGAGGCGGAACTGGCGGCAGCCCCCAAACGGAACTCCGCGCTGGCCCAGCAGTTGAATGAGAGTGCCCAAGAGCTGGCGGCAGCCCAGGCGCCGCGGCCGGCCGCGCCGCCAGCGCCAGATACGGCGGCGGTGATGGCCCAACTGCACGGCGACGGCGAAATGCCGGCCAAGAAAAAAGATCCGCCGACGCCTCGGCGCAAACGGCGCCAAGCAGCCTCCGGACCTTTTATTTCCCATATCACTGCCGACGCGGCCGGCAATGTCCAAGTGGTTTTGCCCACCGGCAGTTTCACCCTCGCCGAGCTGACCAATATCTTGCGGCTGCTGCCGTTTGAGATGACCTTCGTGGATGCCCAAGATACCGTCCGCTGGTTCAGCGATAATCCCGATCGGGTTTTTCCTCGGACCACCGCGGTGATCGGCCGCTTGGTGGTGAATTGTCATCCGCCCAAGAGCGTGGATAAGGTCGAAAAAATTCTCCAAGATTTCCATAGCGGCGCCCGGGATCATGCTGATTTCTGGATCCATTTCCGGGGGCATTACATGTACATCCGCTACTTTGCGATTCGGTCGCTGGAGGGGACGTATCTGGGCTGCCTGGAAGTCTCTCAGGATATCGATCCGATCCAGGCCCTGCAGGGCGAGCAGCGGCTGGACAGTGCCGATTAATGGATCAATAAGCAATACACCACACTGGCTAAGGTTAGAATGCCTCCGGACCAATAGGTTTTACCCTGGGGCATCATGCCGATCAGCGTCGCTAGAACGGGCAGAATTAAGGCTAAGATTGCCAGGTGCGCCCAAGCGAGGCCGATGGCGAGAATCGCGGCTGAGGTCGCCACGGCGATCGTGAGCCGAATCGGCCCGCTGCTGATGCCTGCCATCGTTTCGTTCGCAGCGAGACTGAGGAGCAGGATCAGCGGCCAAAACAATGCGGGCAGGTAAAGCCCACCCTCAGCCACGGTGTAGAGGACGATACTGAGCAGGAATGGCGCCAAGCCGTAAGCAATTACCGGCAGCAGCTGCTGTTCCAACGGCCGGCGGGCGAGGGCCGGCGGTGCGAGCCAGAGGACAGCGGCCAGGACCGCCAGCACCGGCATGAACCAGTTGCTGGTCAACCCGGCGAGCACCCCCAGCACCAGATTGAGTCCGAGCCAGAGAATGATCAGATTGGTCTTAGGATGGCGGGGCAATAACCATTCCTGGTATAAAATGTTGGCAATAGCCGCCAAAGAAACCAGGGTCAAAGCACCCCAGCGGGCAAAGTGGTTATTCTGCCAAGCCAATAACCAGGGCGCCGCCAACAGCACTCCGGCACAGCCGGCTAGATGGAGCCATTTTTCGGTTGTTGTTTCGGACATGGAACGGGCACCTGCTTTTCTAAAAACTTCCCTTCCATCATACCGTAGTCGGCAGCCTCTGGCGAATTGGATTGTTGGTATTTGCTGGTAAATGTGTTAATATTGGCAAGTTACAATTCCCGATAGGTGACGGCCGAGGCCGTGCCTTGTAACCGAAGAGGGGGAAACCATGGAAAAACGCTTATTCACTTCGGAGTCTGTCTCCGAAGGCCATCCGGACAAGATCGCTGACCAGATCAGCGACGCGATCCTGGATGCGATTCTGACCCAAGACCCGCAGGCGCGGGTGGCGGCCGAAACGGTCGTCTCCACGGGCTTAGTGCTCGTGACGGGAGAAATTTCAACCACGGCTTACGTGGATATTCAACACATCGTTCGCCAAACGATCAAGGATATCGGCTATACCGATAATCGGATCGGTTTTGACGGCGACAGTGTGGCAGTGCTTTCCGCTATTGACGAGCAATCGCCGGATATTGCCCAGGGAGTCAACGATTCTCTGGAAGCGCGGGAGCAGGATACGGATCCGCTGGACAAAATTGGTGCTGGCGACCAGGGTATGATGTTTGGGTATGCCACCGATGAGACACCGGAATATATGCCGCTGCCCATCGAGCTGGCACACAAACTGATGCGGCGGACGGCGCAAGTACGCAAGCAGGGAATCATCCCTTACCTGCGTCCGGATGCCAAGGCCCAGGTGACTGTGGAATACGGCACCGACGGCAAGCCCGCCCGGGTCCATACCATTGTTTTAAGCACGCAGCACGATCCTGATGCGACACTGGACCAAATCACTGAAGACGTGACGGAGCATATCATTTTGCCCGTGATTCCGGCCAAGTGTTTGGACGGAAATACCCGCATTCTGATCAATCCCACGGGCCGCTTTGTGATTGGCGGCCCCCAGGGGGATTCTGGGTTAACCGGCCGGAAGATCATCGTCGATACTTACGGCGGAGCGGCTCGCCATGGCGGTGGGGCGTTCTCAGGAAAGGATCCGACGAAAGTGGACCGCTCGGCTAGTTACGCCGCTCGTTATATTGCGAAAAATGTTGTGGCAGCCGGATTGGCCCATCAGATCGAACTGCAGATTGCGTATGCTATCGGGGTGGCCGAGCCGGTCTCCTTGGCGGTGAATACCTTTGGGACCAATACGGTGCCGGAGGACGCGATCGTGCAGGCCATCCGGGATAATTTTGATTTACGACCAGCCGGCATCATCAAGATGCTGGACTTGCAGCGGCCGATTTACAAGCAGACCGCGGCTTATGGTCATTTTGGACGTACAGATGTCGATTTACCGTGGGAGCACTTGGATAAAGTGCCTGCGTTGAAGAAATTATTGCCTGGCAATAACTAATTCAGTAACCGGCGAGTTTTAAGAGGCGACCAAACACAGAGTTTTTTTCTGTGGGGGTCGTCTTTTTTGTGCCCAGAGGGCTCAGGCGGCCGTTCAGAAGCGTAGGCGTAAGGCAGAGCGGGCACAAACCCGCCCTTAGGTTTTTGCCCGCTCTGCCTTACGCCCTAGCTTCTGGCCGCCTCCGCTTGCTACGCATTGGCACTCGGTTCTCTAGACGAAGTGGGCGCTGCTGAAAAACTGACATACAAAGAATATATAGGGGGAATCGTCAAAATAATGACCAAAAAGCAAACAAATGTCGCGGTAACGACCGCGGCGATCTTCGTCGCCACATTTATGACCGCCATCGAAGGGACCATTGTCTCCACGGCGATGCCGACGATCATCGGCAGTCTGCATGGGGTGGAATTGATGAACTGGGTCTTTTCGATCTATCTGCTGACCAACGCGATGGTTACGCCGGTGTATGGTAAACTGGCCGATGCCATTGGACGCAAACCGGTGTTGGAAGTGGGACTGGTGATTTTTATTGTCGGCTCTTGCTTGGCCGGGTTGGCCCAGAATATGATCCAGCTGATTGCTTTCCGAGCTTTGCAGGGGATTGGGGCCGGCGCCATCATGCCGGTCACGTTCACCATCATCGCGGATATTTATCCAATTGAAAAGCGGGCTAAGGTGCTGGGCTTCAACGGCTCGGCCTGGGGCATCGCGTCGGTCATCGCGCCGCTTTTGGGCGGCTTTATCGTAGAGCGGTTGTCCTGGCACTGGATCTTCTTTATCAATCTGCCGGTGGGACTGATCACCATTGCCTTAGTGCAGTTCTTCTTCTTTGAAGAAAAGCAGACCAGGGCCGTGCAGATCGACTACCCCGGCGTGGGCAGCCTGCTGGTGACGTTGTTTGCCTTGATGATCGGCTTGCAGCTGCTCACCGATGCCGGCTCGCGGCCCATCGCCTTTGCCGCGTTGGTTCTCTCGGTCGTCGGGTTAGTCGCCTTTATCCGCCTCGAAAAAAAGGCCAGCGATCCGGTGATCGATCTGGCCCTTTTCAAAAATCGGTCCTTTGTGATCCAAAATAGTGTCGCGGCCCTGGTGTCCGGCTTTCTAATCGGCTTCGAATCCTACATGCCGATGTGGATGCAGGGTATTCTGGGTTTGCCGGCATCCATGGGCGGCTTCGCCGTCACGCCCAGCTCTTTGATGTGGATCATTGGCTCGTTTTTGGCTGGTCATTTGCTGGTGAAGTGGAGTCCGAAGCATGTGCTGACGATTGCCTTGGCCTGGCTGCTGGTCGGCGCCACCGCGTTGGCCATCGTACCAGTGACCACACCCTTCGTCGCGTTCCTAATGATTGCCGGCTGGCTGGGTTTGGCTTTCGGCTTGATCATCACGATTACCACCGTCACTGTCCAGAACTCCGTGGTGCAATCTGAAATCGGCGTGGCTACGTCCTTCAATACGTTGAGCCGGACGCTGGGTCAAACCTTGATGGTCTCCGTCTTCGGGATCGTTTTGAACACCCATTTTGCCCAAGGTGTCGCCGGTCATGCGGGCTTAACGACGGATATGCTCAACAAACTGATTGATCCGCAAACAGCGGCCCAATTACCGGCTCATCTGTTGCCCACGCTGCGCAACATTCTTTACAGCGGGCTGCACGGCGTGTATATCGTCGGGATCGGCATCATTGCCATTGCGCTGCTGTGCAATCTCTTTGATGTACCGGACAAACTGCGCTCCCGGGCAGCGGGGACTAAGACCGCCCACGCCCGGCGCTCTGCCGCCCAGCAAGAGAATTCTTAAGCCAGGTTCGCCGGGCAATCAGCCATAATACGCAGATGTGGCCCCAGCCCAAGAACCAGCCGGCTAAGACGTCGGTGGGGAAGTGGACATGGACGTAGATGCGGGAGAACCCGATCGACAGGATGAAGGCGGTGAGTAAAATCACCGCGGTGGTCCGCCACCAGCGGGAGCGCTGGGTGACCAGCAGAAATAGGATCAGTGCGCCGTAAATAGCGATGCTGCTGTCCGAATGACCGCTGGGGAAGCTGTAGCCGCCCTGTTCAATGAGGTGGGGCAGTGTCGGCCGGGCCCGCTGAATGATCAATTTGATGATCAGGTTGAGCAGACTGGCAGCACCGCCGGCTAAACCGACGAAAAGACCCCAGCGCCACTGGCGGGTACTGATCAATAGGATAATGATCAAAGCGGTAACGGCAATCAAACTCAAAGGATTCGCCGACTGGGTGATGGTCAGCATGATCTTGGTCATGGTCGGATTCGTTACCCGGTTCGCTAACTGCTGACCGGCATGGTCGATCACAGTGATAAAACCAGCATGGGTGGCGACGCCAATCAGCAGGACGATAAATACCGCGTAATTCAAGATGGTCAGCCATATCGCTCGGTGTTGCGCATTCATTAAATATAAACATCCTTTCGAACTTTTACTCCACAGCGGGCATTGAGTCCATTATAATAGAAACAGCTGAGAAATTACGTCATAAAAATCAAGGGTGGGTAATAGTGGCAAGTCGAGTTGCACGAATTCAAGGATTGAAGCGCGCCAAGAAGCAGTTACGCCGCAAACAATTATTGGCCGGGACGGGCACAGTCGCGGCTGTATCCAGTTTGGGTGTGGGCATTTTAGGGGCTGTTCACGGTCGTGCCCAGGCCACTGGGCAAAGCGTTTCTGCCCCGCCGCAGGCGACGGTATTCACTAATACGGACGAGTCGCATACCCAGTTTATCAAAACGATTGGCGACTCCGCACGGGATTTGGCCGCAAAGAATGACTTGTACGCATCGGTCATGATTGCCCAGGCAATTCTGGAAAGCAGCTGGGGCCAAAGCGGGTTAGCCGCCGCGCCGAACTACAATCTCTTTGGCATCAAGGGCAGCTTCAACGGCCAGTCCGTGAGCATGGCGACCCAGGAAGACGACTGTACTGGCAAACGGTATACGATCCAGGCCGGTTTTCGCCAGTATGATAATTACACCCAATCGCTGCAGGATTACGTCAATCTGCTGAAGCAGCCGATGTATACGGGGGCCCATAAGCAAAATGCCGCCACCTATCAGGATGCCACGCAGTTTCTGACCGGCCGCTACGCTACTGCCACAGATTACAATACCCATTTGAACACACTGATCGACCGCTACCATCTGACCGATTATGATCGGCCGGCCGGCAAGCTGGTCGTGACCACATACACCGTCAAAGCCGGTGATTCCGTGGACGGTATTGCTGCCCAATACGGCGTGAGCGCGAGTCAGATCGTTTCTCTCAATAATCTGGATGCGCAAACGATGCTGATCTTTCCAGGTCAGGTGTTAAAAGTGAAGGAACAATACGTTCCCACTGAACCGACCCAACAGACCAGTCAAGCTCAGCCGGCCGCGGCCAAGCAGCAGCCGGTGACTTACGATCATACCCACACCGTGACTGCTGGTGAGTCCATCGCCAGTATCGCGGCCAAGTACCAGATGTCCACCGATACGTTGAAGTCCGTCAATGAGTTGCAGTCTAACTTAATTTTGGTGGGGCAGACATTAAAAGTCCGTTAGACCTTGTATCCCATACCAGCCTATGGTATTGTGGGAGCAATTGATTCAAGCTAAAGGCGTCTAAATGAGTAACCGGCAAGAGCGCTTCAGAGAGACTGCGGTGGATGCGAGCAGTTGCCTTGGCCCCGGTGAACTGGTTAGACTTGCCGTGCAACTGAACTGATAGTAGGTTGGACCGCTGGGTGCGTTATCCCCTTGAGTGCGTCGCAAGACGAATAATAGGTGGCACCGCGGGGTTAACCGTCCTATGGAACTGCATAGTTTCGTGGGGCTTTTTTTATACATTTGAGGAGGAAAGACAAACATGGCGTACAATCACCGGACCGTCGAGAAAAAATGGCAGCATTATTGGGCGGAACATCATACTTTCAAGACGACAGAGGACCCCAATAAGCCGAAATATTATGTCCTGGATATGTTTCCGTACCCGTCCGGCCAAGGTCTGCACGTGGGTCATCCCCACGGCTACCTGGGCACCGATGCGATTGCCCGCATGAAACGGGCCCAGGGCTTTAACGTTCTGCATCCCATGGGCTGGGACGCCTTTGGCCTGCCGGCCGAAGAATATGCCATTAAGACGGGTCATGATCCGGCCACGTTTACGGAGCATAATATTCAAACGTTCAAGCGCCAGATGAATTCCATGGGCCTGTCCTTTGACTGGGACCGGGAAATCAACACGACGGATCCCAATTACTACAAGTGGACTCAGTGGATCTTTGAACAGTTGTACAAAAAAGGCTTGGCCTATGAGGCAGAAGTGCCGGTTAACTGGAGCCCGGATTTGGGTACTGTCGTGGCTAACGAGGATATTGAAAACGGCAAGACGGAGCGGGGCGGCTATCCCGTCTACCGCCGGCCGATGCGTCAGTGGATGCTGAAGATCACCGCCTATGCCGACCGCCTGTTGGCTGATTTGGATGATCTGGATTGGCCGGAAAACATCAAGGAACAGCAGCGCAACTGGATCGGCCGGTCTGAAGGGGCCCAAGTAACCTTCAAGATCGCTGATTCGGATAAAACCTTCGATGTTTTCACCACCCGGCCGGACACCCTGTTCGGCGCGACCTATACCGTTTTGGCCCCGGAATCGGAATTGATCAAAGAGATCACCACGCCGGAACAAAAGGCCGCCGTGGATGCTTACGTTTTAGCCACTGAACGGAAGAGCGAGCTGGAACGGACGGAATTGAACAAGGAAAAGACTGGTGTCTTCACCGGCGCTTACGCCATCAATCCGGTTAATGGCAAGAAGCTGCCAATCTGGATCGCTGATTATGTTTTGGCGGCCTACGGTACTGGGGCAATCATGTCCGTACCGGCTCACGATGACCGAGACTACGCCTTTGCTAAAGCCCATGACCTGCCGATCATTCCCGTTCTGGAAGGCGGCAATGTCGCCGAAGAAGCCTTCACCGGCGATGGTGCCCACATCAACTCTGGTTTCTTGGATGGGCTGCATAAAAAAGAAGCCATGGCGCGGATGATCAGCTGGTTGGAAGCCCACCATGTCGGGGACCGCAAAGTGTCCTACCACATGCAGGACTGGGTCTTTTCCCGGCAGCGTTACTGGGGCGAACCGATTCCCGTGATCCATTGGGAAGACGGGACAACGTCACTCGTACCAGAGAAAGAGCTGCCCTTACGCCTGCCGCCGGCGACAAATATCAAGCCCTCCGGCAAACCGGAAGGCCCTTTGGCTAACTTGACGGATTGGGTGAACGTAGTCGGCCCCGATGGCCGCAAGGGCAAGCGGGAAACCAACACAATGCCCCAATGGGCTGGGTCTTCCTGGTACTTCCTGCGCTACATCGATCCCCATAACAACGAGGCTTTGGCCGACTTTGACAAATTGAAGCGCTGGCTGCCGGTGGATCTCTACATCGGCGGCGCGGAACACGCCACACGGCACTTGCTGTATGCCCGTTTCTGGCACAAGTTCCTCTACGACATCGGTGTTGTACCCACCAAGGAACCGTTCCAGCGGTTGGTCAACCAGGGCTTGATCCTGGGTGCCGGGCACGAGAAGATGTCCAAGTCCAAGGGCAACGTCGTTAACCCCGATGATGTCATTCGGGAATACGGCGCCGATTCCTTCCGCTTAATGGAACTCTTCATGGGTCCGCTAGAAGCTTCCACACCGTGGAGCGAAGACGGTATGCATGGGGCCAAGAAGTTCTTAGACCGGGTATGGCGCCTGTTCATCGATGACGACGACAAGCTGCGGGATCGGATCACGACCATCAATGACGGCCGCTTGACTAAGATCTATAACCAGACCGTGAAGAAAGTCAGCGATGATTTCGGTGCGCTGCACTATAACACCGGGATTTCGCAACTGATGGTCTTCGTCAATGAAGCCCAGAAGGTGGATGATCTGCCGGTGGCTTATGTGGAGGGCTTTGTCCAATTACTGGCACCGATCGCGCCGCATATGGCCGAAGAGTTGTGGCAAAAACTGGGCCATGACACCTCCGTTCAGCTGGCTCCCTGGCCGAAGTACGATCCCAGCCAATTGACTGAGGATACGGCGGAGATCATCGTCCAAGTCAATGGCAAGATGCGCGGCAAGTTCAGCGTTGCCCGGGATACACCGAAGGATGAACTGGAGAAGCAAGCGCTGGCCAACGAGCACGTGCAGAAGTTCATCGGTGACGGCACTGTGCGCAAAGTGATCACCATTCCTAACAAAATCGTTAACATTGTTGTGAAATAACGACGGATCCAGGTAACACGTCCTCTTTGGGCGTGTTATTTTTTTGCCTAACTAGTCAGCGTTCCCAATCTTGGGTAAAATAAGGGCATTGCGGTTTATTGACGGTGAAGGAGAATTGGTAATGATGTCTGAAGAAAAACAGCCGGATGTCCGGACTAAACCGAAGCAGGACGCGAATTCGGACCGAAAGTCCCTCTTGGTCGGTTCCGCCTGGATGACGGCCGGCAGTATCATCTCCCGGGTCCTCGGGGCAATTTATGTGATCCCTTGGGGCATCTGGATGGGCACCCATTATCATTCAGCCAACGCGTTGTTTGGGCGCGGCTACAATATTTATAGTTTGTTCCTGATTATTTCAACGGTGGGGATCCCCGGGGCGATTTCAAAACAGATTTCGCACTATAACTCATTGAATGAGTACGGAATATCCCGGCGGCTGTTCTATCAGGGATTGATGCTGATGGGCGGCATGGGGGTCGTGACTGCGGGGGTGATGTACCTCGGGGCGCCGGTCCTGGCGGCAGGGGACCCACGGATGATCCCCATTATCCGCTCACTGAGCTGGCCGCTGCTCTTGATTCCGCCGCTGAGTATTTTGCGCGGGTACTTCCAAGGCTTTGCTGAAATGGCCCCCAGTGCGATTTCTCAACTGTTGGAACAAGTTGCCCGGCTGGTCTACATTCTAGGCGCCACCTTTGCCATCATGAAAGTGATGGGCGGCAATTATATTGATGCCGTGTCCCAGTCCACCTTTGCGGCCTTCATCGGGGCGGCCGCCGGCCTGGTGTATTTGGTGTATTTATACATGCGCCAGATTCCTCGGATGAACGCGGCCATTGCGCAAAGTGATCAGAGCCTGACCGTGTCGACCCGCCAGATCATTACGGATATCATCCGGCAGGCGGCCCCGTTCATTATTTTGGATGCCAGTATCACGCTGTATCAATTTTTTGATCAGTATACGTTCAACCCGTTCATGGATATGTTCTATAAATTGACCCGGGACCAAAATGATTATTTCTTCCAATTATTCGGGTTCAACAGTAATAAATTGGTGATGATCATTGTCTCATTGGCGGCGTCCATGGCGCTGACCGTGGTGCCGCTGCTGTCCGCAGCCCAGGCCCGTAACGACATGAAGAGTGTGCGGGAGCAGATCAACAACACCTTGGAGCTGTTTTTCTTTGTCATGCTGCCCAGCTCGTTGGGTATGGCCGCGGTGGCTCAGCCGCTGAACACGGTGTTTTATCGCTACGATCCTTGGGGCACCATGGTCTTGCAGTTCAATTCGTACATCGCCATCATCATGGGGCTGTTCACGGTGCTGGCGGCGATCTTGCAGGGCGTCTACCTGAATAAACAGGCGATTCGCTACCTGCTGTATGGTGCGATATTTAAAATTACGCTGCAGTATTCCTTTGTTTACTACTTTGGCGTCTTCGGCCCTCTGGCGACCACGGGTATTGGCTTCCTAGTCAGCTGCGGGTTCATGATTGCGCTGCTGTACCGTGATTTCCGCTTCCGCATGGGCGATCTCATTCGGGGCACGACGGAGATTCTCGTTTATGCCACGATCATGTTTGCCGTGGTCACGCTGGCTGTTTTCTTAATGAATATCGTTTTCCCCGCCCGGGATCGGATGTTAGCGATGGTTGAATTATTGCTGGCCGCCGGCCTTGGCGCCGCGGTCTACGGTTATCTGGTGCTCCGCTTCCGGGTTGCTGATCGGCTGCTGGGCGCCCGCGTCGCGGGTATTCGAAGGAGGCTGCATATCAAATGATGCGTATCGATAAGTTTCTGGCCCACCTGCAACTGGGCAGTCGGGCGGAAGTGAAAAAATTGCTCCGCGGGGGCAGTGTGACCCTCAATGGCACCACCGTGACAGATCCGAAAACCAAGGTGGACCCCGATCAAGATCAGGTGGCCTTGGGTGCTGAACCATTGGTGTACACCCAATATGTGTATTATGTGATGAATAAACCAGCGGACGTGATTACGGCCACCAAGGATGCCAAGGCAACCACCGTGATGGACTTGCTTCCGGATGAACTCTATCGGCCGGATATTGCCCCGGTGGGCCGGCTGGACAAGGACACCACCGGGCTGTTGCTGCTGACCAACGACGGCGAATTAAGTCACCGGCTGCTCAGTCCTAAGTGGCACGTGAATAAAGTCTATGTGGCCGGGTTAGATGCCCCGGTGACCCCGGCGGATGTCCGCCAGTTCGCGACCGGCATTCACCTGAAAGACTTCACCGCCGCGCCAGCGGCCTTAGTGCCGTTACCTGGTCAGCACGCCCAGGTGACCGTGCATGAGGGCAAGTTCCACCAGGTGAAGCGGATGTTCGGCGCGGTGGGTAAAGAAGTGCAGTCGCTGGAGCGGACCCAATTCGGCCCGCTGGTTTTGGCAGATGACCTGCTGCCCGGCGCGGTGCGGCCGCTCCATCCTGATGAGCTGACCGCCATGATGACCGCGGCTCAGTTGGTGAGAAAATAAAAAAGGCGCCTCCGCGGATAAAAAAATCTACGGAGGCGTTTTCTGTGGCTGATCGGGGACTGTGCTAAAATTATAGTATAGGGAAAGGCGGGTGGCCAGTCGTGCGGCAGAGTTCAGGTAAATTAGGTTGTTGGGGCGCGTTCGGGGTCCTGTTGATCATCGCCCTGGTGGTTCAATATTGGTACGTCGTTGTCGCTCTGGCCGTCATTGCCGGTGCAGTCTATTGGTATTTGCAACGGCAAAAGGCTGAGGCGGCCGCCGAACAGGCGGAAAAGCAGCAGGCCCAGGAAAAAGAGGCAGATACCATCGCCAAGATCAAGGCGTATAAGCAGCTGTTGGATGATGGTGCGATTACCCAAGATGAGTATGATCGGAAGAAGAAAGACCTGCTGGGTGATGAGTGGGATAAGTTTTAGGCCGCAGGCTACTTTTTTCTCAGCTTGAATAGATTGGGGATCAAGGCGGTAACCGCGACTGAGAAGGCAACAATGGCCGTGGATTGCAGCAGCTGCCAGCCGGCATAGCCCATTAAGATGAAGAATACAAAGCCAACGAAGACACCAGCCAGGTAACGCAGAATCGCAATTTCTCTGGGGCTCAAGTTGAAGTTCATGACCCATTCCTCCTGTCAGCGCTTTCTGCAAGCAATACAAAAAAAGAACTGCAATAATGCAGTTCTCCGTGCGAGTGCCGGTGGCAGGAGTCGAACCTGTACTCGGTGTAAACCGAACAGCGACCTGAACGCTGCGCGTCTGCCAATTCCGCCACACCGGCATGCAACATTAATATGTTATCAGATAATCACTGCTTTGCCAAGCCCTAAAAGCGAATTCATTTGGGTCAGGCCGACAAAGCGCGTTTTGAAAGGGGACTTTACCATGCGCATCAAACGAATTGCGGCATTTGCCCTGGTTTTGACCGCTCTGCTGGGCGGTTGCCAGAAACCGGCCAGCCAAGCCAAAGAATCCAGCAGCGCCAGTGCTAGTCAAGTCAGCAAGAAATCAGAAGCTGAAAGTTCGAGTTCAGAAGCCAGCGCTTCCTCGTCAACCAGTACTGACCAAGTTCAAGCCGCCACGACCCGGATCGCTGAGTTAAACAAAAAGTTGACGGATGTTTTGGGTAAAATGCCGCTGCCCCAAGCCGATGGGCTCGGTGCCGGCAGTGATCATCTGAATATCCGCTATGCCCAAACCGATACCAGCAAGACCATCTACTACAGTGTCGGCGATCAGGCAGAAGCGTTCAACGCGGCCTCGCTGCAAAACGAATATCCCTATGCCACATTGACCGAAACAACCTATGCGAATAATGACGCGGCCGCTGGTCAGGTGAATTATCAGCAAAACGTCGCCGGTTTGCCCACGGCTGATCTCGGCAGCGGCGTTACCGGCACGATCGATGCTGGCGCCGGTCAACGATACTTGCATTGGAACAAGGGCCAGTGGTCGTTCCTCGTTCATGCCGCCGCAGTGAACGGAGAAGATCCCGTGGCGACAGGGAAGCAAATCGTTACGTGGGCGAATCAATACGCACTGCCGGATGCCCGGGGTGCAGCTGAATTAGAAGTGGGGACCAGTTTCGCGGCCTTGAACCAGAAGTTCACCTGGCAAGTCGGAAACAAGGTCTATCAAGTCCAGGCGCACAGTGCGGAGACGGCAATGAAGATGATTGCCAGTATGAAGACTGAATAGTGGAACAAATCCCTGACTGCATGGCATTAGTCGCTCAGTCAGGGATTTTTCTATACTGCCCCGCAGCCTATGATTGGCTTAACCGGCGCATATACACCGACACGTGATCGATCACCATTGTCGGCAAGGTGACATACTCAGTCTCGGCTAATTGGTCGGCCACCGCCGAATGTGTGAACACCGCCGCCGCAATCGCTTCTTCTGACCAGCCGAATTGGGCAGCAAATGCCGCGATGATCCCTGTCAGTGTATCGCCAGTACCGCCGGTGGCTTGGCCGGGATTGCCAGTCGTATTCTGCCAATAGTCCTGACTTCCCGGGGTGTACAACGTTGTTCGGGCACTTTTGTGGACAAGAATCGTTCCTGTCGGCAATGTGTTCATATAGGACTGAATTGCCTCCGGCGTTTGGGCCGCAATCTTGAGCTTGCTGAGCCGGGCAAATTCCATCTCGTGGGGTGTCAGAATGATATGGCTGGCGGGCCACTCAATTTTCTTCTCGGCGGCGAGCAGGGTCAGCGCCGATCCGTCGATGACGACCGTTTGCTGGTCAGTCACGTGGGTCAGCGTAAACTCCAGTGTCTCCGCTGATTCTTGATCGGTGCCAAGACCAGGACCGATGACGACCACCGTCGCGCCGGTGATCAGTTCCGCCAGCATTTTGTGGTCCGTATAGTCAATGGCCATCACTTCGGGGTAGCGGGTATGCAGGGCCGTGAAATTCACCGGCCGGGTAGCCAAAGTCACCAAGCCCGCGCCGGCATGAACAGCCGCTCCGGCGCTCATGATACCGGCACCGCCATACTGGTCGTTACCGCCGACCACCAGAACGTGGCCAAAACTGCCCTTATACGTATCCCGAGCCCGCGGCCGCACGACGCGCCGGGCCAGTTGTTCCGTAATCAATCTTTTTTGCAAAATAATTCGCCTTTCTGCAGAAAAGGACTTGGCAAGCCGCCCTTTTCCTGATAATATATTTAACGTTGCTTGCCGGTGTGGCGGAATTGGCAGACGCGCAGCGTTCAGGTCGCTGTTCGGTTTACACCGAGTACAGGTTCGACTCCTGCCACCGGCATAGTGATCCCCTGACACATGATTTCGATGATGTGTCAGGGGCTTTTTTTGTGGAAAAATTCTTTCCTGCACACGCTGTCTCTATTTTACAGCATTTGCAGGGGGTGTTGTGCGGGTACGTGTCGGGAAAGTCAAAAAGGGAAATCTCTTGGAAAAGAAATGCAAATTTTCCGAGAGATTTCCCTTGACTTTTCTTCCAATTGCCTATACTGTATATATTGTAATATGTACAGTATAAACACTATGAACAGTAGAGGTGAGTGCAATGCTGGAATTGCAGGGATTAACCAAAACATTCGGCGGTCAAACCGCTGTCCATAACGAAACGTTCAGCGTCGCGCCGGGGACGATCATGGGTCTGATCGGCCAAAACGGCGCGGGGAAGACGACGACGTTCCGAATGATTCTGAACTTTCTCCATCCGGATAATGGGGCGGTGCTGTGGAATGGCCGGCCCATCGCCAACCAAGACCGGGCGTTCATCGGTTATCTGCCGGAAGAGCGGGGCTTGTACCCGAAGATGAAGGTGGCCGACCAGATCGTTTTCTTTGCCCAGCTCCACGGCCTCTCCCGGGCCAATGCCCTATCGCGGTTAGACGAGTGGATGGACCGGTTCCAAGTTAAGGGGAAGAAAACCGATAAAGTTAAAGACCTGTCGAAGGGGAATCAGCAAAAGATTCAGCTGATTGCTACTTTGATCCACATGCCCAAACTGTTGATTCTCGATGAGCCTTTCTCTGGATTGGATCCGGTGAATGCGGGCCTCTTGGAAGATGGGATCCGTTTGCTCAAGGAGAACGGATCGGCCATTATTTTCTCCAGTCATGACATGAGCAACGTGGAGGAAGTCTCTGATCATCTTGTTATGCTGCGCAATGGTGAAACCGTGCTGAACGGCAAAGTCAGCGAGATTCGCCATCAATTTGGCCGGACCAAGGTCTATTTGGAACAGCCGCCGCTGAGCGACGCCGAATTAGAAGCCTTCCCCGGGGTCGCCAAGGTGCTCCAGCAGGGCACGCGCTATACGCTGACCTTGAGCGATCCGGCCGCGGGTCGGGCGTTGTTCGAAGCCGCCACGGCGAAGGGGTATTTACCGGAATTCAGTCAGCAGCCGCCGACATTGGATGAAATTTTCAAACTGAAAGCAGGTGCATCGGCATGAACACAGTCAAAATTGTTTTCAACCAAGTTTTTCGCAAAAATCTGAAGAGCGGTACCTGGTGGTCTATCGTCCTGTCGCCGCTGGTTCTCGGTCTGATCATGTTCGGGATCGGGTATTACGTCAGCAGTACGACGGCCCCGGCTGAAGTCGGCGTGGTCGCCGCGCAACCGATTCAGCAAGGGCTAAGCAAACAGTCCAGCGATTCAGTGAAGTATCGGACATACGGCAGTCAAGCCGCGGCCGAGAAAGCGCTGCGGGATAAGAAAATTGACGGGGTCCTCACCGTCAATGCCCAAACGCCATACACCAGCCGGTATATCAGCCGCCAAGGCGGCCAAGACGTCAGCAAAAACACGCTGACGGCGGATCTGAGCCAGCTGAATACGGCGGCCGTGGCCGGCGAACTGCACTTGACCGGCGCTCAGCTGACCAAGCTGCTCACGCCGCCCACGGTGACTACCCGGAGCGTGACGTTCTCGGATAGCGGCAAGATGAGCACCAAGGGCGGCGCCGACGAGGGGGCTAAGTATTTCCTGGCCATGGCGATCAGCGTGCTGTTCTACGGCTTCCTGCTCAGCTACGGATCCATGACCGCTCAAGAGATCGCCACGGAGAAGGGCAGTCGGATCGAAGAAATGATTCTTGCGGCGATTAGCGCACGGGCCCAATTTATTGGTAAAATATTAGGGATCATGGCATTGATGGTTGTTCAAATCATTCTGTACGGCATTGCGACCGGTATTGCCTTGCTGGTGGGCCGCAATAATCAAACGATTCGCGGAATCGTCAGTCAGGTGGATTGGTCAATGCTGGACGGCAGCTTCCTGGCAGTGACCCTGGGCTTCTTCATTGTTGGAATTCTCAGCTACACCGTGCTGTCTGCACTGCTGGGGTCCCTGGTAGCCAGTCAGGAACAGGCTGGCCAGGCCTCCATGCCGGTGGTGATGCTGTCCTTGATCGGGTATCTGGCCTCCCTGATGTCCGCCAACGGCAGCACGCCGCTGATGAGCATCATGAGTTACATCCCGTTCCTGTCGCCGATGATGATGCCCTCCCGGCTGGCGGTGGGTCAGGTCAGCAGCGGCGAGGCCGTGATCGCGCTGGCCATCAGCACGGCCTTTCTGATCGTCTTCACCTGGCTAGCGGCGAAACTCTATGAAACCAATGTGCTGGCATACTCCGACAACAGTATCTGGCATGCGCTGCGTCAGTCATGGACGATCGCCCGCAGCGAACGGGGCCGGGGCAAAGCTGTACCAGCAAATACGAAATAAGCAATCTTGTAGAAAGCAGAGGCGGCAGTATGCGGATCGTCGTATCAAATAAAGCGGGTATTCCGATCTATCAACAGATCGAAGACCAAATTAAAACCGCCATTCTTGCTGGCGATCTGGTGGAGGGCACATTGCTGCCCTCCATTCGTCAGCTCGCGAAAGATTTGCAGATCAGTGTGATCACCACGACGCGGGCCTACCATGACTTGGAGGAGCAGGGATTTGTAAACAACGTCCAGGGCAAGGGCAGTTACGTGCTGGGCCAGGATAGTGCGCTGGTTCAGGAGCACGCCCTGCGGGAGATTGAGGAGCACCTCGGCGACGCCCTGGCGGCGGCCCAGCTGGCGAAGATTCCCGTGCAGGACCTGCACACGATGCTTGATACGCTGATTGCAGCAGAAAGTGGTGATGATGGTGACCGGTGAGGAAGAAAATCTGATCGTCGTGGACGGTTTAGCGAAACAGTATAAGGAGTTCACCCTGCATGGGATCCATTTCCATTTGCCCGCCGGCTACATCATGGGCATGATCGGGCCCAATGGGGCGGGGAAAACCACCACCATCAAGGCCTTGCTGGATATGATCCGGCCGGATGCGGGAACCATCAGCTTGCTCGGCGCCGCTACCGCGGCCGACCGGATCGCTCTGCGGGACAGTTTGGGCGTGCAGTTGGATACCACGCTGTATCCCGATTATTGGCGGGTGAAGCAGGTGGCGAAAAGTCTGCGGTCTTTCTTCCCCCAATGGGATGATGCGTATTTTGACCAATTGTGCACCGACATGGAGATTCCGCTGAAAACCAAGTATAAGAGCATGTCCCGGGGGACCCAGGTGAAGCTGCAATTAGCGGCGGCCTTAGCCCATCATCCGCGCTTGCTGATTTTGGATGAACCCACGGCGGGGCTGGATCCGCTGGCCCGGGATGAACTGCTGACCCGATTGCAGGACTTTATCGCGGATGGGCAGCATTCGGTGCTGCTGTCGACCCATCTGACCGGAGACTTGGAACGAATCGCGGACTTTCTGCTGTACATTCGCGGCGGCCGGCAGCAGTTCTTTGGCCACGTGGATGATCTGCTGGGTCAGTATGTATTGATCAAAGGCGGCTTAGCTGATTTGACGCCGGCCTTGCGTGCCGCGTTGATTGGTCTGCGGACCCACAGCGAAGGGCTCAGCGGCTTGCTGGCGGTGGATCAGACGGTGGGTTTGCCAGATACCCTGCTTCAGGAAAGCATCACGCTGGAAGAATTGATGATTTACTTTGGGAGGGGCCCCCATGCGTAATGCAGTGCGGATCATGCGGCTCGATATGCGGTCCGTGAATACACGCAGCAGTATCTTGTTCATTTATCTCATCACGGACCTGGTCACCGTGGCCTTAGCGTTCAGTCCAATGCAGAAAACGGCGTTCCTGGTTGGGTTCGGCGGTCTGATCGGCGGATCGGGGGCGTGTCTCATCACCCCGTTCATTGCCAGCGGTCAGCGCGGACTCGACGCGTTTTATGCTTTGCTGCCAGTGCGCCGGCGGGATGTGGTGAATGGGCATTACTTGTTTGCGGTCACGCTTGGCGGACTGCTGCTCCTGAACACCTGGCTGATCGTGATTGTACTTCACTGGCTGCGGCCGACGCTGTTCAGTGCTGATTTGCCGATTTTGATTGCCTTTGCCCTCGTCGGGCCGTTTATGCTGCTGCTGATGTCGTCCGTGCAATATCCGATAGTGATGCGGATCGGTTACGAAAAGGCGCCGTATTTGATCTTCTTGCCGATCGTGGCGGCGGGCCTGGTGTCGGGGTACATCGCCGGGTCGTCCACTGATCTGCTCGGGCCCCGGGGGGTCTTTTCTGCCCGCGGGTATCCCTTGCTAGGCTTGAGCTTGGCCGGTGGGGCGGCGGTGTTCCTGGTGTCGCTGTTGGTGGCCCGGCGGTTGTACGGCCAGCGGGATTTGTGATGAATAAGTTTGGGAGGAACGCGCATGCGCAACGCTTATAAAATGATGATGCTCGACATGCACGCCGTCAGCGCGCGGAATAATGTGGTCTATATTTACTTGGCCATTGATTTGATCACGATTGGGTTAGCGTACAGCCCGATGCGCGAAGATGCGTTTTTGATCGGCTTCGGCGGCATGATCGGCGGGTCCGGCGCGTATCTGATCACGCCGTTTATCTCCAGCGCCCAGCGCAGTCTGGATGCGCTGTACGCCATGCTGCCGATTCGCCGGCGGGATGTGGTCCATGGCCACTATCTGTTTGCGCTCACGGTGGGGTTGCTGATGTTGGGGAATACGTGGCTGACACTGATGGTGATCCATCTGCTGCGGCCAGCGCTGTTCGGCAGCGACTTCCAGATCCTGCTGTCTATCTCTTTGGTCGGCCCGTACATGCTGCTGATGATGACTGCCGTGCAGTATCCGATTCTGATGCGGGTGAGCTATGAGAAAGCGCCGTACGCGGTTTTTCTGCCCTTTATCGTTACTGGGTTGTTTGTCGGGTATCTGGGCGGTATTTCTTCCCAATTCGTGGGGACGGCCGGCTTTCTTTCTCGTCGGGGCCTGCGGATTGGCGGGATTGCCTTAGCCGTTGGTGCGGTGCTGTTTATTGGGTCGCTCTGGCTGGCCCGGAGATTGTACGAGTATCGGGATTTGTAATGGGATAGAAAAATGGCTGACCAGCGCGCATAGGCCTTGGTCAGCCATTTTCTCAACTGTGACGGGGCGGTTGATTACCAGAGATAATCGACCGGGTTCTTAATGTATTGTGCGTACACGTCTTCGACGATGCCCATCTGCTCGTGAGTCAGGGCGGGCAGGTCGGCGGCCGTCGTGTTGCGGCTGATCTGGCTGGCCTTGCTGGCGCCGGGAATCACGGTGGAGACGGCGTCGAACATCAGGATCCAGCGCAGGGCAGTGGCGGCCAGGTTATCGGTGTGCAGCCGGGTCTTCAGTTCATTGGCGGCCTTTTACGCCGGTGGCGTAGTCGACACCGGAGAAGGTCTCACCCTTGTCAAATTGCTCCCCGTGACGATTCGTCGTCCGTTGATCGTTGGGACCGAACTGGGTATCCAGGGTGTATTTACCAGACAGCAGGCCCGAAGCCAGCGGCACCCGGGCAAGGATGCCGACGTTGTGCTGCTTGGCCAGCTCGAAGAACAGCTTGGCCGGGCGCAGGCGGAACATGTTGAAAATGATCTCCACGCTGCCGATGTTGTAGTCCAGGGCCTTGATAGCCTGCTCCACCTTTTCGACACTCACCCCGTAGTTCTTGATCTTGCCCTCTTTTTGGAGCTGATCCAACGTGAAGAAAGTCTCAGGCGTGTAATATGTATCGAAACTGGGACAGTGGAGCAGGACATTGTCCAGGGCGTCGACGCCTTGGTTGGTTAGACAATCATCGATCCATTGGCGGATATTGTCCGGTGAATAACCGGCCGCCGTTTGTTCCGGTAGCTTGCGGCCGATTTTCGTGGAAATGATGATGTCGTCGTGAGTCTTGCGGAACTGGCCGATGGCGTGCTCGCTTTGGCCGTCTTGGTAGACGTCGGCGGTGTCGAAAAAGTTCACGCCGGCGTCATAGGCCGCGGCGAGGGTGTCTTGGGCGTCTTGAGTGCTGAACGGGTCGCCCCATTTGCCGCCAAGCTGCCAGGTGCCGAGGGAGACTTCGCTGATTTTTAAACCAGTTTTTCCTAAAGTTCTGTATTTCATGGTGGTCATCCTTTCGCTAGTTACTACTACCAGCATACCGAGTCTGGGGTGGGAAAGCCATTGGCGGACAAAAGTCTAAATATTTCTAAAGCCTTACAAACTAGGTAACAATTTTGTAACATAGGGTTGTTTCCAGCGTTTTGGTCGGTTACACTGTTTACGAGGTGATAAATATGAAGACACGTACATTGCACATCGCACTTATATCCGCATTATCGTTAATTCTTTTGGCTGGTTGCAGTGAAGGCACCAACAATCACAGCGCTGCAGTGTCCCAGTCCGATACGACATCCTCATCCGTGAAGGCACCTAAGAAGTCAGAAAAGAAATCTGAAAGCAAAAAGAGCAGTGACAAGCAGGTCGCCGCTGCCGCTAGTTCCACACCGGACAATAGCGAGGGCACTGATCAAAACAGTGCTTCCCAATCAACTGAATCCAGCCAACCGGTAGCGAATAATGATACATACAGCGCACCGGCAGCCAGCACCCAAAGCAGTCAGCAGCAAGCTGCTGCGACAACCAGCAGTCAACCGCAGAGCAGCAGCACTAGCAGCGTTGCGTCTTCTAGCAGCAAGCAGGCAGCAGCTGAAAGCAGCTCGACTGAATCCGCTGTACCGTTGGCGCAATTCTACGGTAAGTGGGATGGTGCAGACGGGTTTACGATTTATTACACCACAACTGGGACGATGGTCGTAACCCAAGACGGGAATACAACTCAGTCACCGGTAGTTGCTGAACAAATGGCTGACGGCCGCGTGCTCTTCCGGGCCACTAAGCCGGGGATTAATAATATTCTTGCGAAGATCAGCAATGGTAAGATGTATCTGACCATGGCCGGGTATGATTCGTTGGAATTGACTCGGGATGCTGGCTGGAATGGGCAGTTGCCTGAGTAATTGAGCTCAATATTTAATTGATTCATTCACAAAAATGGGTAGTGGTTTCTTTTTATTTTGCGGTCCAGTTATTATACTGGACCGTTTTTTGATATGATAAAATGGTGTAAACGCTTAAATGGCTAAACTGGCGATTATCGGAAGAGAAGAACACAATTGGCAGTTATACTCTCTAAATGTAAGCAGGCACAAAGCCACTCATAACTACAGGGGATGATTATATGACTGATTCAAGCCAGGAGAAAAAGATCGCGAGCCTTCTTGACCGGGCATTTGCGGCCTATCATGGACTTATCTTTTGGTATGATAAAAGCGGTCAGTATTTGACGTGGGTCAGTTATTTTCAAGCGGTTAGCAGCGTAGCTGTCATCATCGCCGGGCCAAATGAGCAATTTACTACCAAAGAGACCGTGGCCCAATTGTGAAGTGCAACAAAAAAGTTAGACAGTTTGGAAATTAATTACGCAGCGGTTTGATTCCGATATTCAATCGGGGTCAGGCCGTTTTTGTTCAGTGAAATTCGATCATGATTAAACTATCTGGCGTAATGCGTCACGATTTGTTTCAGCTCCTTAATATCCTTAATCGGTTGTCGATTGAGACGTTCACGCTTAAGCAGGTTGAAGAAACTTTCCATTGGGGCATTGTCATGACAGTTGCCTTTGCGGGACATGCTTGGAACGATTCCCATGGCGTGTAACCGGATCTGGTATTCACGGGTTTGGT
Organism: Schleiferilactobacillus harbinensis DSM 16991; assembly: GCF_000425885.1. Lineage (GTDB taxonomy): Bacteria > Bacillota > Bacilli > Lactobacillales > Lactobacillaceae > Schleiferilactobacillus > Schleiferilactobacillus harbinensis. Next base: position 35 of record NZ_AUEH01000035.1, on the reverse strand, counting down.
ATTGCCAGCCTTGATCGGAATGCATGATCGGTGTG
>NZ_AUEH01000034.1 GCF_000425885.1 Schleiferilactobacillus harbinensis DSM 16991 | reverse complement strand
GATCGGGCATCGCTCGGTAAAGGGAACGGCCCAAAAACTTGGTTTGGATCAGCCATGCCAGCACCTTGGTCAGTGAAATTGATGAGCGTCTTCTAAAATTCGCCTTTTTTGTCAGCTTGCTCAAGCCCACGAGTGACGAAAAACGAAGAATGATGTTCTTAAGTCCCAATTCAGTCCGTGTATGTTCTATAATATTCATGGCGCGGCTCTCCTCTGTATCAGATTTTTGGTCGAATCAAGTATACAACGCAGGAGAGTCTGCGCTTATTTTTTGCCAAAAAAGCCAGGAACCACGCATGTTTAACGTGATTTCCAGCTTTCAAGTTTCAGCTCATGCTATGAAGCATGGGCCCGGCCAACAATTGGCCGCTATTATATGTTTGCTGACGCAGATCACCATAACGATCTGCCAGATGTACTGTGACTGGTACCTGTTCAAGCAGCGGGACGATCACGGCGAAGACGCTGCGTTCCCCGGGGGCAATCGGCCGATATAGGTTTTCCCATAATGCATTAAGTGCGGGATAGGCAGTGACTACCGCAGCCACTAGTTCCCGGTTAGGCCGCAACAAGGATAATTCCTGCCGCTGCTGGGAAGCCAGCAACCAGCCGCCTTGGACAAAAGCAGCGGGCTGAACCGCAGCATCGCTGGTGTTCACGTACTGCGCCGTCAGTACAGCACTCCATTGGCCATCATCTAATTGCAGGTAACGGACTGAGCGCACTCGGAGCTGGCCCAAAACAGTTTCCAACCATTCACCCCGGACGTTGGCTTGGGCAGCAAACGCAGCGCGCAGTTGCCGGTTTGTCATTTGCAGCGCCGTCCGCACTGTCGTAACTGCTGGTGTTTTTGCACCCCACAGCATATTCAAGAATGGTCTAGTCCGCTCTCGCCATTTAAAAACACCCATGTCGCTATGCCCCCTTGCACTTCATCAAACTATCATTTAATTCTATCGTACCGGGAGACTAGATGAAAAGCAACGACTATGGACCGCCGTAAATGAAACGTAATAAACCAGATGATTACGCAATATATCTGCAATAATGTAAGCGCATATAGATTAAGAAATGGTAAATCTACCGGCTTTATTTCCAGCCGGTCTGCTTCTGCCAATGCAAGAATTCGTCCTTTTGGGCTTGCCAAACGGTGCGATCCTTTTCTGTGATTGAACGCAATACCCGCGCCGGATTGCCCGCAGCCACAACGTGATCCGGAATATCCCGAGTGACCACTGAGCCTGACCCAATCACGACATCACTGCCCACGGTCACCCCAGGATTGATAATCGTACCGCCGCCAATCCAGACGTCGTTGCCGATCGTGATCGCTTTGCCATATTCAAGATCTTCACCGCGAATCGCCGCATCGATGGGGTGGCCGGCGGTATACAGACTGATACTCGGGGCCATATAGACCCGCTGACCAATGGTGATGGGCGCCGTGTCTAAAAAGACACAGCCGGTGTTGGCATAAAAGTCCTCACCGATCGTGGTGTGGCTGCCGTAATCCGCATAAAACGGCGGCTCAATATAATAATGCTTACCCACACTGGCGAATAAGTCCTTCAACACCGCCAAGCATTTGGCACTTTCCTGGGGCGGAATATGATTAAATTCCCAAACCAAATCACTCCCCCGTTTGCTGGCCGCTCTGATCTCGGCATCCGCCGCCTTGTATAATTTACCCGCCAGCATCCGTTCATTCATTGTCTCCATTGCGTAAAATCTCCTTTGTCCGCGTTTTTATCCATTCATTATACTCGATACAGCCCATATTTCAGGTATACTAATCAATAAATGATTAAGGGAGGGGCAGCGCGTGCGTTTTACTAAAGAAGAAAAAAGCTGGATGATGTATGATTGGTCCAATTCAGCCTATGCGATCGTGATTGTCACGGCAATTCTGCCGATTTACTTTAAGGCGGTGGCTACCGGCGCTGGGGTATCAGCAGCCAATTCCACCGCTTACTGGGGCTATGCTAATTCGTTCAGTACCCTGATTGTGGCGCTGCTCGCGCCGGTCCTGGGTGCGATTGCCGACTACCGGCCCTATAAACAGATGCTGTTCCGCCGCTTCACGGCTTTGGGGATCATCGCCACCGCCCTCCTCCCGTTCGTCCCAGAGCGCTGGTGGAGTCTGCTGCTGGCGATCTTCGTGATTTCTAACATCGGTTATTCCGGCGCGAACATCTTTTATGACGGGTTCCTCACAGACGTGACTGAAGCCGACCGGATGGATCGGGTATCCGCTAACGGCTTTGCCCTGGGTTATCTTGGCGGTGTTATTCCATTCATTGTGGTCATGGTGCTGGAATTGACCAACGGCTTCGGCTTCATGGGGCAAACCGCCATTGTTCGGTTCTCTTTCTTTCTGTCGGCCATCTGGTGGATCGTCTTCGCTCTGCCCATGTGGCGCAATGTCCGCCAGACCTATTACCTAGACCCAGTAGACCACCCCGTGCGGGCTAGTTGGCACCGGGTGCGGGTCACCACCGGCCGAATCATTCGCAATCGGCCGGTCGCCTTGTTTTTACTGAGTTATTTCTTGTATATTGATGGCGTGGACACGATCTTCACCATGGCCACACCGATCGGGGTGGATCTGGGCCTGGGCAGCAGTATGCTGATGGTCGTTTTGCTGCTGGTACAAGTGATCGCCGTACCTTTCTCCATTCTGTACGGCCGCTTGGCCCAGCGCTTCGGCACGAAACCGATCCTGCTGATGGCTTTGGGCTTTTACGCCCTCATCACGCTGTATGCCTTCTTCCTCCACGATCAGATCGGCTTTTGGTTCCTAGCGGTGCTGATTGGCATGAATCAGGGCGGTATCCAGGCCGTCAGCCGCAGCCACTACGCCCGCTTGATCCCGAAGCAGGAAGCCAGCGAATACTTCGGCTTCTATAATATCTTTGGCCAGTTCTCCGCCATCTTTGGGCCGCTGCTGGTCGGCGCCATCACTCAGCTCACCGGCCGCTCGACGATCGGCGCCAGCTCCCTATTCATTTTCTTCCTAATTGGGTTTATTATCTTCCTATTCGTTCCCCAGCAATCTGCCGCTTCTAGAAAGGAGTAATCTCCGATACTACAACGCATGTATGGTCCCTTCTTTGACCTCAATAACTGGGCCCACGTTATTACGTCCGGTAATGACTGGCTGATCATCCTCTCCCTGATTCTGCTGGAATGTCTGCTGTCCGTAGACAACGCCGTGGTCCTGGCGGCGCAGACTCAGGTGCTTAAAGACGAATCTGAACAGCGCAAATCTCTGCTTTATGGGATTTGGGGCGCGTATTTATTTCGCTTCATCGCCATCGGCTTAGGTACTTACTTAATTCACTTCTGGTTCATTAAGATTCTTGGATCAGCTTACTTAGCCTATTTGTCCTTTCGCTTCTTCTGGGATCGGTATCACCATGCGGGAGATACCGCCACTGAGGGCGAAAGCAAATTGCTCCAGGGGAAACACCACCGGATCAGCCTGTTTTGGCGGGTCGTCATCTCCATTGAATCGATGGATATTGTCTTCTCCATCGATTCGATCTTAGCGTCCCTGGCCGTATCCAGCAATCCCGTCGTCGTTCTGATTGGCGGCATGATCGGGATTCTGTGCATGCGGGGCGTCGCCGAGATCATCATGGCCCTGATGGCCAAGATTCCGGAATTAGAGGTGATGGCCTACGCACTGATCGCGATCATTGCGGTAAAGCTGTTCTTAGGAATTCCGATGATCAATATTGAAATCCCCAATAATGTCTTTGCATTGATCGTCGCCGGAGCAGTCATTGTGACCTTGGTCATCCATTTCGTCCGGCAAGCCCGAGCCGCGGAGAGTAAGCGAGAATGAAGAAAAGCGAGACCCCCGCTGGGCAGATTTGTCCATTCTGCACACTGCCGCCGTCCCAGGTCGTTTTAGCGAATACGACCTGCTTGGCCTTCTTTGATCGATCGCCGGTAACCCCAGGGCACTTACTGATCATTCCCCGCGCCCATCGCTTGGATTGGTTCGCGCTCACGCCGGCAGAACAGCAGGATATGGCCGATTTGGTGCGGCGCGGCAAAGCGCTGCTGGCCGCCAAGTATCATCCGGCCGGCTACAACATTGGTTTAAACTGCGGCGCTGTGGCCGGGCAAACGGTGTTTCACTGCCACTGCCACCTGATTCCGCGGTATGTCGGCGATACACCGAATCCGCGGGGCGGTGTGCGGGGTGTGATTCCGGTACGCCAGCACGAATAAACAAAAAATAGACCCGGTGCACTGAGCCACTCTTTGGCTCGCCGTGCACCGGGTCTATTTAGGTTATTTCTGCAAAACTTCTTGAATCGCATCCGCCAGCGGCGTCAGCGGCCGGCCCAGAATATCCGGCAAATCTGTCGTATCTTCAGCCAGCACGCCCTGACGAATCATCGCCTGGGCGGCCGTTTGGAATTGCGCCAGCCGCGGATCAGCCCCCTGGGCGATCAAATGCTGGGTAAAGGCCTCGTCACTCACCGCTTCGATGGGGAACTCCCCAGGAATCGCCTCGGCTAAATCCCGGAACGTCCGAGCGGGACCAGCAAACTCATAGACGGGTTTGGGCGCCGCCGCCACAAGGACGTGCGCCGCGGCTTCGGCGTACTCCCGCTCCAGCGCATACCCGGCCCGACCAGCGTCAGCGGAATAAATGAACGGCTCACCCGCCGCGCCGGTTTTAAGAAAGGCCAACTCGTTTTCTAAATACCAGTTATTGCGCAAAAAGGCGTGGGCCAGCCCAGCGGCTTGAATCGCCTGTTCAGTGAGCTGGTGATCCCGGGCCAGCGGCACGGTGGCCGTATCAGCGTGGGGAAACTGGTATAGGCAATGAAAGAGACACCGGCTTGTTTGGCAGCATCAATGACATTTTGATGCTGTTGCGGCCGGGGCATCACCCGACTGGGGATCGAGGACACGAAAAGCAGCTTATCCACTCCCTGCAACGACTGCACCAGTTCTGCCGGTTGGGTATAATCGCCCGCCCGGACAGTCACGCCGGCGGGCACCAGGACTGCCGCTTTTTCAGTATTTCGCGCCAGCGCCACAATATCTGTCGCCGGTACCAGTTGGGCTAATTCTTTGACGGCCACACGGCCAAAACGGCCGGTGACACTGGTAATTGCATAAGTCGTCATTGCTTGTCCTCCCTGGATCGTTAATCGAGCTTTTTGGCCAGTATCTTGCTGAGATAATTACCGCCCAAGACTACCACGACGAACGCAATAATTTCAATAATTAACGTGGTGTCCTGATCCAGTCTCAGTAATTTCGCAATCCCCGCTGTAAGCAACATGCCCACTAGAACAATGGCGGTAAAAATAACCGTCTCTAGGGGAGTTGGAGTCTTCTTTTTTTCTTCCTGATCAGTTTGTTTCTTCTGCATGGTGGATGAGCACCTTTCTTTTCCGCTAAAGCCTTAGATTCCCCTGTATTCTAACAGAAAAGCTGCGGGTATGGATACGTCCGCGGCCTATAGTACCTATTTCACCGGTATCGTGACAGCATACGCCCGGCCGTCGACATCACCAGTGATATAAAGATTTTTGATGCCTGCGGGGTATTGTTTGATACGATACCCCACCACTGTCTTTTGCTCCCCATATTTTGTACCCTCAAGATACAGCGGATTAGCGTTCAAAAGCAGTTCTGCCCCAGTCGGCACTGGTTTAATGGACCGAATACTGATTTCTGATTGGCCATCCGGGGTTGATTGCTGCAGCGTCAGCAATCCTGTCCCGCCAGAATAGCGGGTGTACTGGGTGAGTGTCAATTGCGTCTGATTCGGCAACTGTGCCTGACCACTGAGCGCGATCGTAGTGCTTCGACTTGGCGTCAGTTTGAAACTGAATTGCCAAGGCCCCCGATAACCAGCAAACCGGTCAATGGTCAGTGGCAAATAAACTATTCGCCGGCTATCCACAACACTTAAGGTGCCAAAGAGTGCAAAATAATATCGATTCTTCCCTAACTTTCTCACTTCTGTCGATTTTGTTTCAAAACTGGCTGGTGCTTGGGTTCCCAACTTAACATCAAACCAATCGTCCTTTTTTGCGGGTACACCGGTAGCGACACCCTCGATACCAACAGTTTGGCCTTCCACATAGGCCGACTCCAGTGTCAACGTCAGGCCGTTCACCGTGGCCTGTCCATGCACCCGTTCGCTGCGGCCGTTATTTTGCACCACAACACTCAGCGCATCGCCGTCAGAAAAGCGGGCAAAGAACTGGCCAACTATGGGTGCCTGGGCCAAGGCCCGGTTCATCGTTGGATTAACGATTCCGCCGATGGTGAGCAAGACTAGCGCGATCAGGGCGCTGGCTACCCCGATATGCCAGGGCCTCAGGTGCCGCTGAACAGGCCTCGCCGGTAAACTAGCCAGTGTCCGTTGAATCGTCGTTTTGGTTTGCGCAACGTCCGCTGGCGAAACAACAGTCACTTGATCAACGAGGGTCCGAAACTGTTTATTTTCTTCAGTCAAGATAATCCTCTCCTAACCAATCGCGCAAAGCTTGACGACCTCGGCGCAAATTTGATTTGACGGTGTTCTCCGGAATTTCTTGCAGTGTGCTGATTTCTTTCACGGATAAGCCGTGGTAGTAATGCATCATCAAAGTCAGCGCATGGGCCTGATTGATTCCCCGTAAACCAGCTAGTAAATCTATTTTCTCATCAGACGTCAGCCGATTCGGATCGGCCGGAGGTTCAGGCATAGCCTCTTGCGCAAACACTTCATGGGCTTTGATCCGGTAGCGGCGATAGCATTGGCGAATCAAGATGCGGGTCACCCAGGTGCGAAAATACCGGGGCTGTTTCAGTTGCGGCAACGCTTCAAAAGCCGCTAAGGTAGCCGCACTGATGGCGTCTTGGACATCGTGGCTGTCCGCTAAATAGAGATAGGCAGTGCGGGTCAGGTAGTCAGCAGCGTCCACCATGAGGGTGGCGAAAGCGGCGGCATTTCCCTTTTGGGCCTGCCGAATGAGCCGATGTTGGGTGACAATGTCCACGGTTTCCTCTCCCCCCTTCGCCTATTAGTACCCAGACGATCCAAAAGGTTGCAAAAAAAATACCCGGAATTAAATTATTCCGGGAAAGATACCATCAATGCGCCGTTTTACGCGTCAACCCCACCAGCAGCAGGAACGCGATCCACTCGCACACCATGATCAGCGCGACCATCGGCAAACTGCTGCGGGTGCCGAACAGACCCACGACGGGAGACATCAGGCCGCCGATGGCATTCATGCCCAAGCCCAGCAGCGCGCTGGCTGCACCAGCGTGTTGGGCTTCATTGCCCAGGGCCAGGGTCGTGGCGGTGGTGTTCACGGCCCCAACAAGAGAAATAATAATGACCAAGCCGCCAGCTAACAGCAACCCGCTGGGCCACTGGCTGATGCCGAATAAGAGCAGGGTACTGGCGATGGCGGCGGTGAGAATGCTGCCGCCTAATATTTTGCGGCCGTTTTGATCATTCAGTCCGCGGGCCGCAAACTGCGTCGCGACGATCATCCCGGCCCCGTTAATGGCGTAAATAATACTGAATACTTGGGGCGAAAAATGGAAGACCGTTTCAAAGGCAAAAGCGGAACCGGAGATATAAACATATAATGCCCCATAAACGAAGCCCTGACTGAGCATGTAGCCCATAAACGGCCGGTCTTTAAATAGTTCAGACATTTGGGTAAAAGCGGCGAACCCGGTCGCGGTGCGCCGATCAGCAGGCAACGTTTCGGGCAGCCCCCACCAGGTCCACAGAAAGAGGATCAGACCGATCGCGCCGAGGATGACAAACACCCCGCGCCAGTCGGTAAAACTGAGGACAGCACCGCCAAGCAGCGGGGCGATGATCGGGAAAATCCCATTGATCGACATCAAAATACCCAAGAACCGTCCCAGCTGCGGGCCGCTGAACAGGTCTCGGGCCACGGCCCGGGACAGTACTTGGCCCGCTGAGCCGCCGATTCCTTGGAACAGCCGCAGAATGATCAGCGGCCAGATACTGGTGGTGAAGGGAATCAGGAAACTGGTCAAGGTGAACAGCCCAACGCCGGCCAGAAGCGGCAGTTTTCTGCCCCACCGATCGCTTAACGGGCCGACAATGATCTGCCCGGCGGCGAGACCAAAAATACAGCTGGTGATCGTGAGCTGGCCAGCGGCGCTGGTAGTGTGCAGCTGGCTGGCAACTTCTGGTAAAGCGGGCAGGTACATATCCATGGACAGCGGCCCAAAGGCACTGAGCACGCCCAGCAGTATGGTACGGGCGGGATGACGGGGACGGGATGACATGACAGCTTCCTTCTTCCAATAGAGTAACGCAACAGCTCATTATAACAGGGGGGCAGCCGGTTGTATGCCGCATGCCAAGAACGTATCTGGGGGATGAGAGAAGAGCATTAGAATCGCCCCCATGTACAGAGGATCTTGCAAATAGAAGGCAAGCCCCATTCCTTGACTGACCAATAACTAAAAAGACCGCTCGGCCATCCTCGAAAACGAGGACAGCAGAACGGTCTTTGCGTTGACCCGGTCATCGGACCAAGGCCAGCCGGCGGTTACAGACGGTGTCCGTAAACTCCCGGTCGTGATCGATGATGATCATCGTGGCGTTGCTTTTCTGGACGCCAGCCAGCAGCTGGTTGCGGGTATCCACGTCCAAATAGTTGGTCGGCTCATCCCAAATTAGGACATTGCCCGGTTTTTGCAGTGCAGCAGCGAGTAGCAGCTTTTTCTTTTCGCCCATGCTCCAATGACTGACGGGAACCAGAAACCGCGGCCGCGGCATCCCCATTTTATGCAGCCAGTACAGAATCGTTTGGTCCTTCAAAGCATCCGGCCCAACAGCCTCTAAAAGTTTGTCTGGATCGGCAAAGGTCTGGGGCAAATAGGCCAAGCTGAGCCCTTGGGGGATTTGAAACGCCCCCTGGACAGCACTGGTTGGCAACTGTCCCAGCAAGGCGTGAATCAGGCTGGACTTGCCAATGCCGTTGGGTCCCTGGATTTGCAAACGGTCGCCCCGATTCAGAGTAAAGCTGACGGGCTGAAACAGCTGCCGCTCGGCCAAGCGCACTGTCACCGCATTGGCCCGCAGAACAACTGGTTCCCGCCACGGGGTGTACGGTACCCTGAGCGGTTCAACCTCATCCACGTTTTTCAATAGTGCTTCTTTGTCCGCGATGGCGGTGGTATTGCGCCGCTCCAGATTCTTCGCCTTGCGCATCATCTTCGCCGCCCGATGGCTGACAAACCCGCGGTCCGCTGAGGCGGACACTTTGGCTTCCGTCTTATTCGACCAACTTTCCCGTTGGCGCTCGGCCACGGTGAGCCGCTTAATTTCTTTCTTCAGTTGGCCCTGCTCAGCGGCTTCCCGCTCATCTGCGGCCGTCTTCTCCCGGTGCCAGACACCATAGTTGCCCTGGTACAACGCCACCTGCTTCTTCTCGATCGCCAGCGTGTGATCCGTGGTGTCGTTGAGAAAACCCGGGTCATGGCTGACGACGATAAAACCTTGTTTCTGGCGCAAATACCGGGCGGTCTGGGCTCGGCCCTGGGTGTCCAAGTGATTCGTTGGTTCGTCGATCAGCGCAAAACCCGCTGGTGCACTGAACAGCTCAGCCAGCAGCACTTTGGTCTGTTCACCACCGGAAAGGGTGCCAAACGGCTGGTCCAGAATCGTCAGCGGCAGACCTAAATCCTGCATTTCCACCTGCCACTGCCAGGGCTCGGCGGCACTAATCGCCAGTAAAACGGCGCTGACGGTCATGGTGTCTGCCTGAGCCGGCAAGGGTTGGGGAAAATAATGGAATGCCAGATCAGTGGTAATCGTCCCCTGGCTGGGCTGCAAATCGCCCATCAGCAGGTGCAGCAGCGTTGTTTTACCTCGGCCGTTGCGCCCGACTAGGCCAAGATGCCAGCTGGCATCGAAGGCCACGGATAGATCACTCAGTAACGGCGTTTCCTGGTCTGGATAGCCGAAGGTCAGATGTTGAATTTGAATTGTGCCCATCGCGCATCGCTCCTTTCAAAAATTATTTCCTGGGTAATAACCCATTTATTCCGCCGGGGCCAGCACCAGCGGGGCCGATTGTCCGGTCCCCGGGTCAGCCACCAGCTGCAGGCGGCGCAGTTCCCGTTGCACGGCCGGTGAACGGAAATTACCTTGGGCGACCAGCTGGCCGTGGCTCATGACCAGGATGCGGTCTGCTGCCCGGAAGATCTCATCGTTGTACCGGTGAGTAATCAACAGAAATCCTTGCGGGAGCTGGAACAGATCGTGTTCCAGCGTCGTAGCAATGTTGGGATCCAAGCCAGTGGTCAATTCATCAAAGATGAAGTAGCGATAGCCGCGCAGGTACAGCCGGGCCAGCGCCAGCCGCTGCTTTTCGCCGCCGGATAATTCCGGACCGCGATCAGACAGCGGGGTGTCCAAGTCGTGGGTCGTCAACCAATTTGCCAGCCCCGCCCGATCCAGGGCCGCGGCAATTTGCTGATCCGGATATTGGGAATCAAACAGACTGACGTTTTCGCGGACCGTGCCTTGGAAGATATAACCGTGCTGCTCCATGATGCCGATCGTGCGGTAGACCGCCAACCGGTTGATCTGCTTCAAATCCTGCCCGTCAATGGTCATCTGACCGGAATAGCCGTGGACTTCGTTGAGCAGTGTCCGCACCAGCGTCGATTTGCCAGAACCGCTGGCGCCCACCAGCAGGACCTTTTCCTTGGCCCCCAGCCGGAAGGAAACATCCTTCAGAATCGGCTGATCGTTAATTTGAAAGGCCAAGTGCCGACCGACGATAAACGGATCTGTCGGCGTCAGATCGGCCATCTTAGCCTCGGCCTGCTGACCCTGCTGCAGAACCGTCTGCAACTCGCTGGCCGCTTTGCGCCCGCCATAGAGTTCCGTCAGGTAGCGGATCATGCTGGCCATGGGCCAGTTCAGCATCGCGGACAATTGCGAGAAGGCCACGAGCTGGCCCAGGTCCATCTGCCCTTGCTGCACGAACCACGCGCCCAGCAGCCATGTGCCGAAGTACAGCACATCGGAGAAGGCATTGGAGACTCCGCCAATAATTTTCTGTACTTTCACATCCCGGGTACTGGCATCCGTCAATTCCTGGTTCGCCGTCTGGTGGCGACGGAAGAAAATCGGCTGGGACAGCGCGTATTGCACTGTCGTGAACCCTTGCAGAAAATCAGTGATGTGGCTGGTGTAACGGTCCAGCTGGTCCACGACGCCTTCCTTGGCATTTTCCAAATACTTCTTGGTCAAAAACGGCAGGATCACCGACGGAATACTCAGCAGTACGATCAAGCCCGTGATCAGTGGATTAATCAGCAGCGTGCCGATCGTCGCAATGACCAACTGGGCCGCGTTATAGGCTAGAAACAAAATAATCTGGAAATAACTTTGCTGGACCAGATCCACCTGTTTGGTCAGCTTCGCCACGTAGCTCCCGGTCGTGGTGCGGTTGAAGGTGGACGGATCAAAATCATCGATCGTGGCAAAGACGTCATTGCGGATCCGTTGTGAAATCCGCGTCGGCCAAGCCAAGCTATCGTACTGCCACAGGGAATCAATGACGTTAGACACAACGACATAGCCCAGCAGCAGCAAAATTGCATTGAAAAAGCTCATCTTCACCTTGCCAGTGGCAATATACATGACCCATTGCAGCACGTAAGCGTAGAAGGTCATGGTGAAGGCGTTGACGAGGGTCAGCACGATGTTATACACCAAGTGCTTGCGGTCGTCGGTTAAGTAATGTAACACGTAAAAAACCTCCCCTGATGCCCATTTACGGCGCCAGGAGAGGTTGCATGAAAGCAGTGTTTATTTAACGATGCGCGCCAAAAGACTCCGCCCTTGGCTGACACCAAAAAAACACACGTCGCAATATCCTGTACGTACGCAAATGAGCTGATGTATGCCATACAGACATACGGTCAGTCAATCGCAATAACCAGTCAAACTGGTTATGCAAGCAGCGCAATACGTACAGAAATGGACATGTGTTTCACCTCGTTAATATTTAATGACCTAAAGATAGCACACCCTCATCCGGGTTGGCAAGCTTTTAATTTTAAAAGATAAAAAATGAGGACTCAGAACCGAGCCATCAGAGTTTTGTCATTCAATGTGTTCCACATGCCGATTATCCCGCGGCCGCTGCAAGGCCGTCTGGGTCGTTGGCGGGACCACCGCTGGCATTTCCACGGGTTCACCCACCAGATTGCCCTGGCAGAATTGGATTTTGAGCTGCCGGGCTAACGCTGCATCTTCTTCAGTTTCCACGCCGGTTAACACCAAATTAATTTGCCGTTCCTTAGCCAACTGATTCCAAAACCCCAGATTGAGGTGCAGCCAAATCGACGGATCATCCTTGCGAAAAGCCGCCATGGAACATTTCAACACATCGACCACCGGCAGGAGCCATTCGATATGCTTCAGGGCCTGCAAATCGGAACCCACATTGTCCACGGCAAACTTAGCCCCGAAATCCTGAGCCGCGCGAATGTTTTGCAGGAAATGATATTGCTGGAGCCTGCCGGGGACTTGGTCAGACCGGTATTCCACCGTCAAATACAGCGGTGCGATCTGATGCATCGTCCAATGCACAAAATTGGCAAACTCATGCCCCATGATTTGCTCATAAGTCAAATTCACTGCCAGTGAAATGGGCGTTTCCGGTAATTGACTGAACGTGGGCGCCAGCAGCTGCCGGAGCTGCCCCAACGTCAAGTTGTTGTCCTCCTGGGGTACCGACCAGGTGCCGTCAGCCTGCTTTTTGCGCAGCAAACACTCATAGCCGACGACCCGGCTGGCATCATTCACCTGCGGCTGAACAAAATAGCGCCACTGATTGGTACACGGCTGTCTGGTCGGTACCGGCTGCCGTCGATTATGTACAAGCACGATCAGGCCGATACCAGCCAGACCAAGAAAAACAATCGATAAGATCCAAGCCCCCTGTATCATCAGTCTTACCTCTTTTCACCCTGATTCTAAAGCCGCTCATCTGTTTTGTTAATATCGTAGCAAATTGTGGGAAAAGTGCAATGCATCAAACGTCATATTCGGTTTCTTTGAGTGCGGCGTGCATCAGCTCCGCCGGGGTTTTTACCGCCGCTGGGGCGCTGCTGGCAATCCCGATGATCAAACTGACATCCACGTCCGGCATGTCCGGCTGCTGCGCGAGCTGAGCGGCAAAAGACGTGCGTATCCGGTTAGCAGCAATCTGTGCCCCTGCCTTATCGGTATAGAGCAGCACCGCCCAAGTCGGCGTGGTCTGATTCACGTAATACACCACGTCGTTGTCCCGCGTCGCATGGTCCAACGTCCGGGACGCCGTGCGAATCAGCGCCGCAAATTGCGCTCGCGACAATAATTGACGCAGCTCCCCCAAATACCGCAGCCGAATGGCAATGGTACTGACGGGAATCGAAAAGCGCCGGCTTGTTTCCAAGAACACGCCCGCGTCTTCGTAATAGGCTACCGTGGTTCGCAAATGGGTGGCTTCGTCGAAGGCACTGTACTGATCCTGGCTTTCAGCCAAGTGGGTGATTTCTGTCTGCAGCTGCAGTGTCGTCTGGGCCACGCCGTGGAAAACTACCGACAAGGCCAAGGGCATCAGCAGCCAAAAAATCATCACCAGAGAAACGGTCTGATCCGCCAACACGTTTTGGTATACCATAATCGTACCTTGCCCAAAAATAAAGACCATATTCGCCACCAGCCCAAACATCAAGCCAAGAAAATAGGTCAATGCCACCAGCAGCAGGGCAATCCCCAGATAGATAGTGTTGAGCAAAATGTGGGTCGCGGTGAGCCCCATGAAGAGTGCCGTCACTGCGAACAGCGCCAAAAAGCCCAGCAAGTACAAGTCTGTTTTTAAATTCAGCCGTTGCGGTTTCATGACTATTCTTCACGCCCTTTCCCTGATTGACGGCCGTATTTGCGCAGCAGCAGGACAACCAGCACTGCCAAAACGATGAAGATCACCGCCGCCACAGTCAAGTAAATCACCAGACTGGACCGCTTGAGCAGCCGTTTCACTGGGGACTTGGGGGCTGTTGGACTGGCTGTCTTTTTGAACCGGTAATTATAGAGCTGGTTATCGCTGTCCACCGCGATCAAATCACCGGCATGTTGGCTAATATTCTTCTGAAAATTGATTTGCGTCGAACCAAGATACGCCGCTTGGGGCGTTCCGCCGGTGACCACCAGCACCACATGATTTTTATTCACCGGCGAACGCAGCAATTGGGCAGTCCCTAGAGTACGCCCGTACGCCGCTTCGATACTCAGCTTTTCATTGGAGACAAAGCCGGTTTCTGTCTTGTTGAACTGAAAATACAGATGAGGCTGCAAGGCATGGATATAGGAATTAGCCCGGGGTGTCCCGAAGGCGATGACGTTGTGGTTTGCCAAAACTGCGGCGGCCGGCTGACCTGTATAATAGACCACTTCACCAGTGTTGCTCTTGGCGAAATTACCCAGCAAATTCACAATATTGGTCAAAGTAGCAAAGTCACTGGGGGTCATGGTCCGGGGCCGGACGATGGCGATCTGATTGAACCGGTTGTTTTTCAGAAACAGACTCGGATAGTTAGAAAACAACTGATCCGTCACCGGTTTGGTCCGGACAAATAACTCAGACTGGGGGGCGACGTAGGCCCAGGGGGTTTGGTCATTGTCTTGGCTGCCGCTGCCGGCCAGGGCCAGATCAAAGGCGACCCGCACCGTGATCGCGTCGCCCACAGCCAGCTTGGCGGGGATATTCAGGGCCAGCGTTGCTTGGTTGGCCGCCGTCCGCCGCAAATGCTGGCTGCCGATGGGCGTGTCGTTGATGTAGACCGTCACCAGCGAGCGGGCAAAGTCCAAGTTCTGGGCGTAGCGGAACGTCAGCCGGAATTGGCTGCCCGCGGCGTTGGTTTGATCCATGGGCAGGCGCACAAAATAGGCGGCACTTTGCCGACCGGCGCCGGTCAGCTGGGTACCCGCCGCAGTCAACTGGTAATGGCCGTTGTTATCCTGCAGCGAACTGCTGTAAGTGGGCGTTGCAGCAGTGATCGTTTTTTCCGCGGCCCGGGTCTGGGTCATCAATTCCTGGTTGGCCGCAAAGCGGGCCGCCTTGATCAGCAGCGCATCGGTGCGCGCGGTAAGTACCAAATAATACGTGCCGCCCCGGTAAACCGTCCGGATCACTGCGCCCTTGGCTAACTCAGTCTGACTGATACTGCCGCGCAAACTGGCCGGCAGCCGATCTGCCCGGGCAATCACGACCTGATAGACCCGCTTCGCCAAATCCGCGGTACCAAAGGGGGCAATCGGTACCTGATCCTGTTCATTGGTCATCACCCGGGAATACCCCGCCAGGACGTAAGTCGCCGCCGTGAGTTCTGCATTGCGCGGGCTCTGGGGCACCGCAATACCGCTGAGGCCGTTACTGATCGTGTCCATCCCGCTGAAATGGGCGTAAAACGAACGGATTGCCGGTTCCGGCGGCTTCAGCGCATAAACAAAATTCACGTTGGATTCCGGGTAAACTGTCAGCCAATTGGCAGGCGTCTGCACCCGCTGAGCGGTACCGGCAGCGGTCGTCAGGTCCTGGCCCATAAACTGCAGGTGATTGCTCCCGGCCAGCAGCCGCAACGGAATCTGGATCGTTTCCGTCTGCAGCCCCGCCGCATTTTTCGGCCGAAAAGAAGCAAACTTGACGCCATTTAGCACCACCGTGATGTCTGATGTCCGCTGGTCCGCCAACTGACTCACCTGATAATGAAAAATCAGCTTAGCCTGCTGCACATCCCAGTAGTCTTCTTTCACAAAATACGTATCGCTGGTGATCCCCTGCCCCGTCAAGGACTGGGTCACGTTTTGCAGGGGCTGGGTATAGGTGAGATCAGCCGCGTGCACCGCCGTGATCCCAAAGGCTAACACCAACAGCCACCCCAGCACCCAGGCGGTAATTCCTTTACTCAAAGCGCTTCGTTTTATACCAGCGTGCCTGTTTGTGAAATACTTGTTCACGAATATATTCTCCCATCCCGTAAACGGCCACGGCCAGCCACATCTGGCTGTACGTGACATACATTAAGATAATGATCCAAACATTATTGAAATTGCGTTCGCCTTTTTCCGTCGTGATCGTCGTGTACGTACTCACCACAAACAAAATGATGGCTAGCAGCCACAAGGTGTTGGAAAATCCCTGAAGATGCGAGTGCACCACCCCAGCGACGGAAAACACGAAGACGATATCGGACAACACCAGCGACGCCATCAGCAGAAAATAAATGGCCAGATAATACAGCAGATCAAAATGAATGATCCGGGCACTGGGCTTGGCCAGCAGCGGCAGATTTTTCAAAATAACATAGATATTGCCCTTCACCCAGCGGGTCCGCTGGTGAAACCACACCGGCAGCGTCTGGGGTTCCTGTTCCCAGGTAACGGCCTTGGGTTGAAATAAAATCCGCAAATGGTGCAGATACACATGGAAGCTGATTTCGGTATCCTCCGCCAGGGCCTGCACGTCCCAGCCGCCGATGGCATCGATCAATTCCCGCCGAATGACGTAATTGGTTCCCGGAATAGTACACAATCCGAACAAATGCTGGCGGCCAGCCTGGGCCATCCATTGAAACGAGAGGGTCTCGATATTGATGAACCGGGTCAAAAGGGTCGCATGACGATTGCGCGTGCGGAATTTACCGATCACCGCGCCCAGACTGTCATCGGCCATGAGTTCGCTGACCAGAATCCGCAGCGCACCGGCTTCCGGTGTATTGTCCGCATCATAGATCGCCAAGACTTCGCCCTGGGCCGCAGCCAGCCCAATATTCAGGGCATTGCTCTTACCCCGGCCGCCATTGGCCGCATCGGTGTTCACGATGGTCAGCTGGCGATCCGGGTGCTGCCGCTGCAGTGCGGCCAGCAGCACCGCGGAATCATCATCGGAGTTGTCGTTGATGACGATGATCTCATAGCGGTCCTGGGGGTAGTCGAAACGCAGCAAAGCCTCCACGGTTTTTACAATCACAATGCCCTCGTTATGGGCCGGTACCATGACGGAGACAAACGGCGGTACCTGGGGCAGCGCCGGTACCGGCCGCTTCACTTGCTGCAGATATTCTAAGTAGCCGGCAATGACCAGCACGACATTGACCACCAGAATCAGCCAAATTGTCGTGATCGCCACCAGCAAACACCAATCTAACACACTCATGGTTTAGGCCCCTTTCGCTGAAACTGATTGCGGTAAATCCGCCGACCGTAGAGCAGAAAGGCCGTTAGGATCGCCAACGCGATAATAATAAAAATCAATAAGACCGTGCCCTGCCAGCGGGTAAACGCATTGACCTGGGACGCAGCCGTGGCTGTCCGTTTCGCCTGGGCATGGGGCACAGCCCGCTGACCGAGCACCGCCTCTTGACCGTCCACGGTGTACTGGCCGGCGGTGATTGCCACCGTATGGCGAGCACCCTGCAGCTGCCGGGCCACCGGGTCTTCCCCCAGCGCCCGCCAGGTCTGCTGGGGCCAGCGCCGGACCTGCCGGCGCAGGGCCTGGAAATTCTTAGTCGTCGTTGGCAGGGCAATGGTCAGGGCCGTGGGGGCCGCAAACCGCAGCGCCTCGACCCCGGTCATCGTGTTTTCCTCCGCCCAGGCCAGCGCGGCGAGAGCCTGCGGCAGCGGCGCAGCCGTCGTGGTCGGCGCGTACCGGCGCAAGTCATAATTCCGCGGATCCGGCAGCAGCACGGTCTGGTCTGCCGGAGTCAAGGACTGGCGGAAGGTCCGGTCAAATTGCCAGTACCCCGGCGCACTGATACCCACCGGATAAACCATTTCTTTAATGGCCTCGCCCAGCTGAGCATTGAACTGCTGGCGCAGGATGGCGGCGGTCTGGGCCGTAAGATCGTACACCTCTGGTACCTGCCAGAAAATCACCCCGCCGTCCAGCTGCACCTGAGCCAGTGCCCGCAGGTAGGCACTATGTTCCGGCAACTCTGGATTCAATGCCGTCATCGTGGCACTGACTGTAAAGGGAATCCCCTGCTGACGCAGAAACGCAGTGGTCCGGCGCAGTAAGGGGAGATTGCTGACAGGGGTCACCCCCGTCAGGACCAGTACTGGATTCTGCTCGGCTGCGCGGCCGGCAAAGAACTGCGCCAGCAACCGCGTACTCAGCACATTGGTCAGCCCGCTGGCACTGTAGGTCGGCAAATAGGCCTGATTGCCGCGAATCGTCCCGAAAGCATACTGCCGGTCGGTGCCTTGCTGCTGAAGCGTGCCGATCCGCTCTCCTGTTGCCGGAAATAAAGACCATTGATCACTCATGAACGGCAGTAACTGGCGTGCCCCGCTGGCCGTATCCTGTAAGGTGTATTGTTGGTGGGTCAGTATTTGTCCCGCCCCCAAAGCCGCCTGTTCCGCTGCCGTCAGATTTTGGCCAATGTGCAGTTTTTTACCGGTAAAAGCCGTCCGGTCCCGAAGAAATTGGGCATTGGTCAAGCGGCTTTGGTGCCAATTCACCATGGTGATCACGCCGCTGAACCGCTGATCGGTCAGTGTGCCCGATCGATAGGCGCTCATATTCTCCCGTTGAACAACAATATGCAGACTGGCTAGTATGCGGCTCAAACTGTCGATTTGGTACTGCCCATCCGCTTGGATATTTTCACTATCGTAAACCAGCAGGACCCGCTCCGGGGCCGCTGCCTGGACCGGGTTGGCGAAACCGATCAGCCCCGCCAAACTGGCAAAAATCACGATCAGCCACCGGTTCATACCGCCGTCTCCGGTTCCCGGAACAGGGTTTGATTGGTTACGTCACTGAGCAGCAGGATCAGCAGCCAATCGGTACTCTGCGCGACCATAAACAAATGTTTCGCCAGATCCGCGTCGCCATCGCCCACCACCGAGATCACCATCACCCCGATAATGATCGACCCCAGCCCCGTCACAACCGCCAATTTCATAATCGGCCAGGCCTGGTGGCGGCGAAAGCCCAAATATGCCCCGCCGGCGTATAATCCCATCATAACCGCCACAAATAAGCAATAAAAAGCAAACTTTGCTGGAAAGAACGTACCCATAAAGCTGCTGAATCCCGTGAAATAATGGGTTTGCGCCTGCTTGGTCCGGCCGCTGGCGGCTGAGTAATTGCTCACTGCTTTGACCTGGGTCAGCTGCCCATCCTTGGCTGCCAAATCCAGGATCCGGCCAAACGCGGGCAGATGGGTGAGATAGAAGCGCAGCACCCAGACGAAATCAAACCGCTGGACAAAATCCCGTTGGACCACGGTCCCCCGAGTGTTCACCGGCTGATAACTCTGGTAATAAACAGACTGGCGCAGCAGCGCAAACTGGGGATTGATCTTTCCCTCTTTCAGCGTTTTACCCGGATTTTTATCCATTAACAACATACCCCGGGTCATTGTCTGACATCGATTGATGTTTTGAAACTCCGGCGTGATCAATTTGTAAGTCATCCCGCCAGTAATCAGCAGCGCGGCCAGCACTCCGGCGGCTAACAGTTTTTTGCGGCGCGGCAGCAGCGGCAGCAGGCCCAGCGCCATGACCATATAACTTAAAGCCAGCGGGGCATTTTGCTGTTTCACCGTGATCAACAGGCCGGCGCTAAACAGAAAAATCGCCAGCAGCAGCCAGCGCCGCCACGCTGGGCGAATTTCCCGGCGAGCCAGCAATAATAACGCCGCCACGGCGGCCATGCCGGTGACTGCCATGGCTGCTTCGCCAAACAGAGAATTGAAGTAGAGGGTATAACTGCTGTCGGCGAAAACAAAGACACAGACGGCGGCTAACACGTACTGACGCAGACCGCGGCCCCGGGTCACCGCCCGCACCACAAGATACAAAGCGCCCAAAAAAAGAACATAATAAATGATCCCTTGGAAGCGAATATCAAACACTAAGCGGTTGAAAACCAGCTGATTCAACCAAATCGCCGGACGAATGAACAGCGGTTGGGAAGAAAACAGCGCGGCGGTATTTTCGTTAAAGTATTGGCGAATGCCATAAGTCGGATTAATGTAGGCCACTATGCGGTATGGCTGGCCCAGCCGATGGTACAGCCCGACGGCATCCATCATCCGGTAAAAATCGCCATTGTCCGCGTACCCGTTCAGCGGCGGGACAAATAATAAGAGCCCGACGATGACGGCGGCCGCCAACACGGCAAAAAGAGCCGGTGAGCACCATTGCTGAACCATACGGCCGAATTGTTTAATTTTATTTTTGAATTGGGTCATGATTCTCCGTTTAAGTACATATCTAGGGTCACTAGGGTGGTGAGATTATCGAAGGAATAAACTTGCTGGCTGGGCAGATCGCCCAGGGCCCCGGTGAGCGGGGCGCCGGCCGCGGTGATTTGAAAGGCCAGCGCCCGCTGCAGGGCCAATTTGGCCAAAGCCCGGTCGCCGGTAAACAAGCCGAGTTGGGCCGCCAGCGCGTAACCGGCCGCGGACCGGTCGGTGGTCTGGGGCGTCCCATCGGCCCCCCAGCGGTTATACAGCGTATCGTTTTGCACCTGATCCTTCACCCAATTCACCGTCGCCGCCGGCACTTTCTCCACTTCGGCCAAATGCACCGCGGTGAGCAGTGATTCAACAATATTAATGCTGTCTGTCCCAGTATAGGCGTGCTTCTGAAAATCATAGCGCGTGGCATACAGCGGCAAGTACCCGGTCAACCGGCCCGTCTGGACTAAAGCCAGGGCCTGGGCGTACTGTCGCGTTGGCAGCAGCGGCTGCAGCGTGGCCAGATCCACGTAACACAGCGTAGTTTGCTGGGCCCGTTCATGGGTCTGGGCGTCGACGTAGTCCACGACCCGGCCCTGGGGCACAGTATTAGCCAAGACTGTCCGGGCCAGCTTCGTATATGTATGCTGCCAAGCGGATTGCTTGGTCTGGCGGGTGATCCGCCCCACTGCATTCACGATGCGCAAATCATCCACCCCGGCGTTCACCGGATAACGATAATTGCGGGCGGGATCATAGCGGTAGGTAAACTGCTGCCCTTGCCACAGCGTCGTCTTGCTGCGTTGATAAAAGGTCTTGAACGCCGCCGGCTGTTTCGTCAGCACCAGATGCTGGAGCCACAGACCGGTGGATTCGCTTAAATATTCATGACCCGTCGCGGTATCGCCGGTGCCCTGGCTATCCAAAAAGTTAGTATAAATACCATCCGGTTGAACCATTTGTCTGGTCAAAAACTGCGTCAGAGCTTGGCGGGCCGCCGCAAAATCGGTGTCCTTCTGCGGCGCCACCAGCGCCACCTTAGGCGCATCAATAGTCGTGTTGGCCGATTGCGCCTGTTGGGTACAACCCGCTAATAAAATCCCGCCGCCGATAATCAACCAACCAATCCCCTAGTGCATACGCTGAATCTCCTGCCTAAGTGATTTTTCTTCTATATAAATACGGTTAAATATTTCTATGCAACTATATCATACATTGGCCTAGACCGCGACACTCACTTTCAGTCAGACTAGTCAGGCGGCTTAGTCATTCTCAGTGAGCGTCGTTTGCCCCTTTTCAGCCACTTCGCCGTATACTGTAGACGCTTGAAAGGGTTACAGTTTTACACTGTCTGTGGTGCCTAGCAGGGGCACCACTGTTGGATTAAGGAGGTTCTATCATGACTCAAGATATTAAATTCGACGAAACCGTTACAAAACGAATTCAGGATCGCTGGAAAGACGGCGATCGGCTGCTGCTGACGTTTGAGGATGGGGTCGGCCCCTATTCCCAACACGCCATGATCCACATGCAGACCCAATTCACCATCAACATCATCGGACCCGAAGCTTCGCTGGACACCTACGACGCCACGATTGATTCCAATCTGGGCAAGGTCTACGTCAAAGCTTACGGGATGGAAGGCATGGATGATCATTTGGTCGTGCGCTTCCACCCGCAATACGACACGATGAGCCTGTCTGGAGATTCCGGCGACATTGACACCAACGTCGGTTTCATTGATTTCACTGACCCCAACGGCATCAAGGAGAATCCGGCGCGGTAGGAGAGAGAAAGGACGTGACTCTGATGCGGCACGCCATTGCAACTTTCTTCAAAGTCCTGCTCGGGGCGAATCGGTCCGATCGGTGGACCGAGATTGCCGATGAGAACGCACAAGCCAATATCGCTAAGAAGCGGCAGGAAACCGCTGAACACAAGTATCGCTGAATGCAAAAAGTGGGCCGTCATCCGCTGGGGTGACGACCCGCTTTTTAGGTTACTCTAGATTTTCTTTCGCAATATCGCGGCGCGCCAGCAACGGCATGATGAAGCCGAAACCGAACAGAACGATGACCGAAATGATATTCATGACCAGTTGGTGCGTCCACCCAGTCGTCCCAAAGACCACTTCCTGGGGCAAGAAGCCCAGAGTGGCACAGATGAAGGTGAAGACGAAGCACCAGCCGCCGACCAGGTAAGCCCCGGCTTTGCTCTTAATGAACGTGTAGCCGGAGGTGAACTTATCCGCCTGGGCCCGCAGTGCCAGGAAGGCGACGAAGACCAGGGCGGTCTTGTACGGAGAGACGATCCCGTTCAAGTTCAGCAGCCAGTTGAAGATGGCGTTGATGTTCGGCAAGGTGCCGGATAACAGCAGCAGGAACAGGCAGAGGGCGGCGGTGAAAATGTAGCTGTGCACCGGCCGGCCCTGCTTATTTTTCTGCAGCAGCCACTTCGGCATGAAGCGCATGGCCGTATCCGCCGACAGCACCCGACTGGAGGCATCGATCAAGACCGCCAGCTGGGCGAGCATGAACAGCAGCTGGGTGCCGGCGAACATGTACATCAGCGTCTTGCCCCAGCCCCAGGCCTTGCCCAGCATGGAGAAGGCGTAGTAGGCGCCATTCATCTTCAGGTCATCCGGCAAATGGTTGGCATTGAACCAGACCCCCAGGGCCAAGGAACCGAAGATGACCAGGAAGCCGGTCATAATTGCCAGTGCCCACATGGCCTTGGGAAACTCCTTCTTCGGGTTGCACAATTGGGCCACATACGTCGCCCCCAACTCCGCCCCAGACGTGGCGAAGATCAACAGCCCCGTGGTGGCGAAGTAATGCATGGAGAAATGCGGGCGGAACGCCGCCCAAGTGAAGATCGTTGCGGAGTGGACGCCCTTGGCCAAGCCGGCCGCAGTCAGCGCCACGAACAATACCGCCATCAAAAACATCGCCGCCCCGCCGATCAAGGACATCACTTCCAGGGAACGGGAGAAGAGGTTTTCTAACACAATAAACAATAGAATAATGGCGAAAGTCAGCAGGCCAAACGTCAAATTCGACATCCGCTTCCCCAGCGTGTTATCGCCCAGAATCAGCCAGGACAACGCGACAATGACCGAGTTAGACACATCCACCAGGTAAGGCAGCGTCTGCGCCCAATAAATCCAGCTCGTCCAGTACCCCCAAGTGTCGCCCAACGTCCGGCGCATCCAAGTCGCCAACCCGCCGCCCTCGTCAGCGCGGGTAAACGTCGTCCCCAACTGCGCCGAGATCAGCGCATAGGGCACGATGTAAATCACCAGCAAAATGACCCAGTTAATAACGACCGATAAGCCTTGGTTCTGGAACGGATAAAAGATATTTTCGAACCCAATAACGGTAATAAAAACAAGCAGACTCAAAACAGGCCAGCTCATATACCGCCGGTTCGGGGTGATTTCTTCCTGCACAATAATGATCCTCCGTATTAAATATAAAATGTGGTGCTGGAAATCAATTCAATTTTAGTGTGGCGAGTCTGGCGTATGTAGTGCCAAGTGCGTAGCAAGCGGAGGCTGAGGGGGCTCAGCCATGGAAACCACACGGCGGCTTTGCCGCCGATGTGGTTAGGCGACTTGGAGACCGCGCAGCGGGCTCCAAGCGCCGTCATGGCTAGCTACGCCTTCGGCTTCGCACTTGCTGCGCGTCGCCAGCCCCCTCAGCCGCAGCTTGCGGAGCACTTGGCACGGCGTACAACGACCGCTTTATTTACTTCGCAACATGCACCATCGCATCCCCGTCATCATCCGCGAACACGCCCTGAATCTCCGGCGTGAACCCCGGGAACCGCGCGATCCCCGCAAACAACGACCGAAAATAATCGATCGCCGGCAGTGTCCAAGTCTCCCCCGGCACCACCACGAAAATTCCCGGCGGGTACGGCAGCGCCCCTTCCACCGCCACCCGGCCCGCACTCTGGGTCAGCGGTACCGTTTCGTATCGGCCCGTGGCAAAGATCGTATCCGCCTGGGCCGCCGACATGACTTGGTCCCGGTTATTGCTGTTCTGGAACAACCAGCGCTGGCGCGTAACCAGCTGCTCGTCCTTGAAGAAATCCGAGAGCTGCTGGCATAATGCCCGCAGCGTCATGTGCGCATAACGGTCGCCGGTTTCAGCCACCAGCTTGGGCAGCGTCTCCGCCACCGTTTTGTCGTTGAAGAAATCCGTCTCGAACTGCTTCAATACATCCAGCAGCCGGCGCCAGTCGGTCATCCGCGAGCCCGGTGTCACCAGGAACAGCAGCGAGTTGAAGTCGGCCTTTTCCGGCACAATATTGTGGTCCAGCAAATACCGGTCCACGACCCAGCCGGAAACGCCCAATTGGCGGTCATGGGGTAAAACGACGGTGACCTTGCCCGGATCCAAGTAAGCCTGTCCCGGCAATAAATCCGGTATACCGTGCCACTTGGCCTGGGGCGCCAACGCCCAGGCCTGGGGATCGGTATAGGCCGTATCGGTTTCCGCGGTAATCAATTCCGGGCTATTGTATGCCCGGAACAGTTGGGTATCGTCCAGCGCCCGGCGGAAGGCCAGCGAATCGGCCAGCGCCTGCCGCCAGATCTTCTGCCCCACCGTGCCTTCATTCAAAGCGACGTTCGCCGCCAATGACGCATACAGGGGGTAAGAATAACTGGTGGTGACGTGCTTCAAATAGGCGTGGTTGAACTGAGCATGGCTGACGTAGCGGGCCTGACCCTTGAGGTGGCTGTCTTTCTTATGAATCTGGGACGTCTGGGCAAAGCCGGACTGCTGCTTATGGACGGATTGGGTGACGATGATCCCGGGATCGTCCGGCCCCAGCGGCAGCTGGAGCGGATCCATTGGCCGCATGGCCGGAATGAAGGGCTCATACCCGCCCCAGGCGGCGTCAAACAGCATGTAATCCACCAGTTTGCCAAACCGATCCAAAAGCATCTTCACGTCCGGCACGATGCCGTCAAAGGTCTCCAACTCCAGGGCCGCTAACCGGAACGGGCGGGGCTGATCGGCCTGCTTCGGGGCAAAGGTGCGCAGATAATTACGCAGCTTTTCTTCCGTACCGTCCTTCAGATCTATCGGCCCGATCAGCCCGAGATCGCTGCGCAGGGTATCCAGATAGACCGGAATAGCGCCATTCATGACCAGCGCGCCGTTGTACACGGACTTGTGGTTGTTTCGATCGAACAGCACCAGATCGCCAGGTTGGAGAATGGCGCTGGCGACGATGTTGTTGGAGCCCGTGGTCCCGTTGGTGACGAAATAAGTCTTATCCGCGTGCCACAGCTTGGCAGCGGCCTGTTCCGCGGTCAGCGGTGTGCCGCCGTGGGTAAGCATATCGCCCAGTGCGGTGACCACATCGGAGGTATCACTGCTGAAAAAGGTCTGGCCATAGGCTTGCTTAAGCAGCCAGCCGGCAGGGGCCAGTTCATCGTAATGGCCGGCGTGGTGGCCCGGCGTGGCGAAGGTCGTCGGATCGGCCTGGGCAAAGTCCAGCAAATCAGCCACGTACGGCGGGATCTGCCGCTGTTCGTATTGCAGCGCAGCGGCTTTGATTTGGGCAATGGCCGTGTCCGTGATGGCGGGCAAAAGGAGTGCCCCAGGGAGGCTCGGCGGCGCCTGTTGCCCGAGGATAAAGACTGGAATAGGCAGGGGACTTTCTGCCAGCTGGTTAATATTCGTGGCATCGGTATCTGCGATCACCGCTGCGTTGATCCCCGCGAGTTCAGTCTGAGCAAGATCAGTCAGCGGCAAGTTGTGCAGGACTTGGGCCAACTGAGGCGTGGTGCCGATTTTCAGAAACATACTATTTACCTCCCAATTAGGGGCCCGTTACGGTGGGCCCGATTCCCCGGATTACTTGTTATCGAAAAAGACTTTTTGGGCGGCCTGCATCGTGGCCACCTTGACGTGGGCATAGGTCAACCCGCCCTGCATGTAAATGGTATATGGCGGGCGAATCGGACCATCCCCGGAGAATTCGATGGTCGACCCAGAGACAAACGTCCCGCCGGCCATGATCACTTCGTCCTCATACCCGGCCATGTGCTCCGGGATCGGGGTAACAAAGGAATCCACTGGCGAACTGGCCTGAACGGCTTCCGCGAACTTGATCATGTCGGCCGCGTTGCCAAAGTTGACGGTTTGAATCAAGTCAGTCCGCGGTGCATCCCACTTCGGGTCAACGTCCAGGCCAAGACTATCGAATAGAGCGGATTCGAAAATTGCGCCCTTAATGGCGTTGCCAGTGGTTTGCGGGGCAATAAAGAAGCCCTGGAACATATCCGCGAGCAGACCCACGGTGGCCCCTTCGTCGCCGCCGATCCCCGGCACAGTCAACCGGTAGCTGACCCGTTCGATCAAGTCTTTCTTCCCGACAATGTAGCCGCCGGTCTTGGCCATACCGCCGCCAGCATTCTTAAACAGCGAGCCGGCCATAATATCCGCGCCAACTTCCAATGGTTCGACGGTTTCAGAAAATTCGCCATAGGCGTTATCGACAAAGATCCACACATCCGGCTTCACTGCGCGCACGGCCTTGATCATTTCTTTGATCTGGCTCACGGTGAAGGACGGCCGGGTGGCGTAGCCCCGGGAGCGCTGGATCGCGACGACTTTGGTGTGTTCGCCGATGCGTTTTTGCACCGCTGGTACATCCACGCTGTTGTCTGCCTTTAACGGCACATAATCTGCGCCGATGCCGTATTCCTTCGGGCTGCCAATGCCGTTGCCGGCCATGCCCAGAACTTCTTGCAGCGTATCGTAAGGTTCGCCAGTGATGTACAAAATCTCATCGCCGGGCCGGACCAAGCCGAGTAGCGCGACCCCAATGGCATGGGTGCCGGAAACAAGCTGCGGCCGCACCAAGGCATCTTCGCCGCCTAACACATCGGCGTAAATGGCCTCCAGCACGTCCCGCCCTTCATCGTTATGGCCGTACCCGGTGGAGCCGTACAAATGGCTTTCCGCCACGTGGTGTTTTTGAAATGCTCGCAGTACCTTGGCCTGATTTTGCACGATCTGATCGTCGATCTCCGCCAAGCGCGGGGCAATCTTCTTGTCCGCCTGGTGCATCAGCGCTACCAGTTTTGGATCAAACTCATCTTCCCAATTTTGCATAATGTATCGCCGCCGGCCCAGGGTGCAATTTTAACCGCCATGAAAAAAGTCCTCTGAAAAAAATTCAGAGAGCACCACAACGGCTATACAGCCCGGACCCAGCGACGTCTTACCCTCCTTAGGGCTAAGTATAGAGGATAGGGACCGGTAAAACCAGTGTTCCACGTGGAACAAGCGCTTTATTCGAAGCGGCTTTTTTCCCGATCCAGCACTTGATTCAGCCGTTCCGTCACCGCCAACAGCACAATGGCGAAGAAAAGCAGATACAGCGGGAACAACGCCATACTCACCCGGCCAGCGAGCCAGCCGAACAGCGGCGGCATGAAGACCGTGCCGAGATACGCCGCTGCCATTTGCACCCCGATGATTGCCTGGGACCGATTGGCCCCGAAATTCGTCGGCGTGGCGTGGATAATAGCTGGAAAAATCGGCGCGCAGCCTAAGCCGGCGATGATCAATCTGGCTAAGGCCAAGGGTGTCGGCAATGGGAGCACGATCAGGGCGATGCCAGCCAGCGCTAGAATTGCGCCCCAGCGAATCAGCCGCCGGTCCCCTAGCCGATCGGCGATGAAGCCGGAAAGAAAGCGGCCGCCGGTGATGCCCAGATAGAAGAAGGACGCAAAACTGGCAGCGGTATCCACAGCCACTCCGCGGCTTTGGACTAAGTAGCTGCTGGCCCAAATACCCGCGGCCTGTTCCACGGCGCTGTAAACGAAGAAAGCCGTCAGTACAAAAGGCACGCCGGTGATGCGGATGATCTGAGCCAGGTGCAGCGGCGCCGTGGCGGGCTGAACGGGCGCAGCCGCCGCAGTGGACGCGGGCTCTTTACCCTGGCGCCACAACGGCAAGGTTACTAGCAGCACCGCGGCGAGACCCACCTGCAATAAGCCGACGATGCGATACCCGCCGGTCCAGCCCTGACCGCTGCTCAACGCAAAACTCATGATGTACGGACTAATAGCCGCCCCCACGCCCCAGAAACTATGGAGCCAGCTCATATGCCGGGCGGCATAGTGCAAGGCAACATAATTATTCAGCGCAGCATCCACCGCCCCGGCACCCATACCGTAAGGGATCGCCCACAAACACAGCTGCCAAAATTGCCCGGCTAATGAAAAGCCCAGCAAGGCCACCGCCGTCGTCAAAACACTCACTGCGGTGACCAGCCCCGCCCCAAAGCGGTGGGTCAGCCGGTCTGACAGGATGCTGGATACAATGGTCCCGCCAGCGATCAGCATAGTGATCAGCCCCGCCGCCGCAATCGGCACTCCCAGCGCGGTGTGCATGACCGGCCAGCCAGCACCAATCAAAGAATCAGGCAAGCCCAGGCTAATAAAGGCAATGTAAATGATGGCTAACAATAACGAGTACAATTTTCTCCCACTTTCTCCCCAATTTGAAAACGTATTCGTCCATTATAGCGGATTAATAGACATCGCGATAGGCACTGAGCGGTTGGCCAGCGGCGGCCAGCAATCCCGGAAATTTAGCCAGATAACCCTGCCGATCTTTTTTTAATTCCCACGGAACAATAGCAAACAGCCGCGCGGCCGCCCCTAACTCCGCTGGCGTCCAGCGGGGATGCAGGTTCACCGAAGAAAGCATGTGCCGCCGATTATCGATTAATGAATCCGCCATCATTGCCAAGCCCAAGCCGCGCAGATGGGTGATCAGTCCTTCCGTGGCTGCATACACAGCGGCCGGATCCTTGGTCACCAGCGTCTCGGCCATACGCTGCAGAAACTGCAGCATGATCTGATCATCCATTCGGTCACTGGCCAGTGCCTGAGCCTGCGGGACCAGCCGCAACGCGGTATCCGGCAAGCCGCCCAACAGGGAAAACATGGTTTTGTTGAAATAGAGAGTGTAGCGCAGGCGCTGTACCCCGGGCATATCCGCCATATCCGCTAATTGCGCCGCCAGTTTTTTAGTCAATCGATCATACGCGTCCCAGGGCAGTCTAGCCGCAATCGTCATCAGCGTCTTGATCTGGTTCACGGTGAAAAACGGGCGGCCAAGCGCAAAGTTTTCCATTGCCCGCACCTCGCCGGGAGTCATATCAGCATCCAGCCACGTATTGAGTTTTGCCGCCACGGTGTCCAGCATGGCCGTTTGGGGTGTGGGCGGCGCGACTTGGGGCTGGCGCTTTTGCAAGCGGTATTGAAACTCCGGCAGTGCCATATCCAGCCGATCCAACAACGTCAGCAGGTGCTCGGCCTTGATGTCGGTTTCCCCAGCCTCCAGCCGGATCGCCTGCCGCCGGCTCAAGACGTTTTGATAAAGTCGGGCTTGGGTCAGCTCTTCGGCTTCGCGGAGTTCTTTGAGCAGCGGACCAATCTCGTGTGCCATTTTCGTCACCTTTCTCTCGTCAGATCATTATACCCAATCGGTTGGCCTCAAAGAAAGAAACAGCGGTTAATTTCCAAGACACCAAATAAGCAATCGCTTACATTCGTGGTATAATTAAAGTGTTGAAAGATGTTGCGCGGCAAAAGAAGAAGGTGGCGGACATGATTCTTGGCATGATTGCCATTATTATGATGAGCTTGATCGCCATGGCCCTGGTCTATTTCACAGACGGCGGCTGGATCATTTACGGTAACCGGCTCGTGCGGACCCTGCGCCGGGACGAGACCCGAATTACCCGGTACTTCCGCTTATTGTTCAGTCGGTAAGGACGAGAGAAAACGCCTGACCTGGTTTTTGGACCGGTCAGGCGTTTTTCTTTGTTGTATGATAGAAGTATTAACTATCCGAGAAAAGAGTTGTTCATTCATGGCAATTGGCCCAGTACTGAAACAAGCCCGGCAGGATGCCGGCCTCACCCAGGCCCAAGCGGCCCAGGATATTTGTTCCCAAGCTATGCTGTCGGCCATTGAGCACGATCAATACACGCCGAATGCTGCGCTGCTGATTGCCCTGTGCCAGCGGCTGGGCTTGAGTTTGGATGCGATCACCCTGGCTAATAACTTTGCCATTGGCCAGCGCACTGATTTTAATCAAAAAGTTGCCCAATTGTGCGATGCCCACGAATATCAGCAGCTCCTGACTTTTCTGAACCGGGACGCCGTCATCGACAGCATCGCCGACGGGGCAGAGACGCAGGCGTACTATTACTATCTGGCCGTCGCGGAGTTCCAGGGTGCCAAAGACTGGGATGACGCCCAGCAAAATCTGCAGCTGTCCCTGGCCAGCGCCACACGGACCAAGGTACCGCCGGTGCTGACCCGACTGGCGAAGATCAGCGCGGCCTATATTGCCATGCTGAAGAGTCAGCAAGTGTCGCCGGCGATTCAAGCCGATATCGATGCAGCCTTGAAGGGGATCACCAAAGCGCGTTACGATGAGAACCTGAATATTATCTTCTACTTGGCAGCGTTGATCTTTTATCATGATCAGCAATATACCGAAAGCGCGCGGTTATTAGCCGCAGGGATCCACTTTACCACGGCCCATAATTCCCACTACATGTTAGCTAACGCCTATTACTTGCTGGCCAAAGTGGCGGAAGCCCTGGGTCAGGCGGATGCCGCCAATGATGCCCAGCGCCGGTCCGAATTGTTCAACGAACTGTTTGGTGAAGAGGTATTCAGCGACTTTCCAGAACAATAAGGGGGACTGCGCCATCACTGCACTTTTTGACCGGGGGTATATCGCCGTGCGCGATGCCACCCAAAACAACCTGCAACACGTTTCGCTGAAGATACCCAAATACGCCATCACCGTCTTCGCCGGTCTCTCCGGTTCCGGCAAGTCATCTTTAGTGTTTGACACCATTGCGGCCGAATCCCGGCGAGAACTGAACGAGACCTTTCCCAGTTTCACCCAGCAGTATTTACCAAAGTACGGCCAGCCCCACGTGGGCCAAATCGACCACTTACCCGTCGCCATCGTGATCGAACAAAAACGGGTGGGGAAAAACGCCCGCTCCACCCTGGCGACCTACACAGGAATTTATTCCTTGCTGCGCCTGCTGTTTTCACGCATCGGCAAACCGTTTATCGGGTATTCCGATACCTTTTCGTTCAACTTGCCCCAAGGGATGTGCCAAACCTGTCAGGGATTAGGTTATGTTGATGATATCGACGTCCACCAGCTGATCGACCCGAATAAATCCTTGAATCAGGGCGCGATCACCTTCGTCAGCTTCGGTCCTGATACCTGGCGCTGGCGGCGATATGTGAACAGCGGTCTTTTTGATAACGACAAGCCGCTGAAGGACTATACCAAAGAGGAAATGGACACACTCCTTTATGCCCCGCAGCAAACTATTCCCCATGCGCCCGCGAAATGGCCCCGTACCGCGCTGTATGAAGGCGTCGTACCGCGGATCAAGCGGTCGATCATCGGTAAAAAAGAAGCGGAACACCATCAGGCGGCTTTGGCGAAAATCGTTACCCGCGTCCCTTGCCCAACGTGTCATGGCACCCGGCTGCGGCCGGAGGTCCTGACTAACAAGATCAACGGCACAAATATTGCGGACGTGCTGGCCATGGATCTGGTGCACGTGCAACAGTTCTTGGCCGCCATCACTGTCCCGCTGGCCCAGGATGTGGTCCGGGAACTGCAAGGCAAGATTGGCTCTTTGATCGATATCGGGCTGGGTTATTTGACCCTGGACCGGGGCACCAGCTCTTTGTCCGGTGGCGAAACCCAGCGGATCAAGATAGCCAAATTCCTTACCAGCGCCCTGGTGGATATGGTCTACATATTGGATGAGCCCAGTGTCGGCCTGCATCCCCACGATATTGAGCTGATTAAAAAGGCCCTGCGCCGGCTGAAGGAAAAGGGCAACACGATTTTGATCGTTGAACACAATCCCGAGCTCATCGCGCTGGCCGATTATGTGGTCGAAATTGGTCCCGGCGCTGGGACGTTTGGCGGCCAGGTGACTTTCACCGGGACCTATCCTCAGTTATTGGCTGGTAATACCCTCACCGGCCGCTTACTGCAAAAGCTGCTCACCTTCCGTCACCCGCCCCGGACGGCCAAGCAGACGATCCCATTGCGGGACGTCACCGTGCACAACCTCAAACACGTCAACGTGGACGTGCCTTTGGGCATCGAAACCATCATTTCCGGCGTGGCCGGCTCGGGGAAGAGTTCGCTGATGGCGGCCCTGCGGCGGCACTTACAGGACGGCTACATTGATCTGGCCCAGGGTGAAATTGGGGCCAACATCCGCTCCACCCCGGCCACGTATCTGGATATTTTGGACCCGATCCGCAAAGTCTTCGGGGCCGCCAACCACGTCTCCACGACCTGGTTCAGTTACAACGGCCGCGGTGCCTGCCCGCTGTGCAAGGGCAAAGGCGTCACCATCACCAATATGGCCTTCATGGATCCCGTGGTTCAGGTATGCGAACAGTGTCATGGCAAACGCTACAATGATCGGGCCCTCAGCTATTTGTATCACGGTAAAACCATCAGTGATGTGCTGATCATGCCGATTACCCAGGCAATCGATTTCTTCGCCGATATCCCGGCGATTCATGCTCCGCTGGCAAATATGGCTCGCGTCGGCCTAGATTATCTGACCCTGGGCCAGCCCCTGACGACCCTGTCCGGGGGCGAAAAACAGCGGCTCAATTTGGCGGTGCAGCTGAATAAGACCGGTACGGTTTATCTGCTGGACGAACCCACAGCCGGCCTGCATATGCAGGATGTTGAAAAGCTGCTGACGCTCTTCGATGACCTCGTCGCCGCTGGCAACTCGCTGATTATTGTCGAGCACAATCTGCAAGTAATTTGCCAGGCGGATTGGTTGATTGACGTGGGCCCCGATGCCGGGATTTATGGCGGGGAAGTACTTTATTCCGGCACGCCTGAAGGAGCCATGGCCCAGGCCGATTCTCGGACTGGGGCGGCGTTGCAGGCGTATAACGTCAACCGGACATAAATATCAGTATTCTGATTTTAGTCTAGCATCCTTTTTTCGTATGCTGAGTTCATCAAATCAAAGGAGCTCATCATTATGAAAAAACTATTCACGAACGTCGTTATGGCGAAAGCCAGCAAGGAACAAGTCTTAACGATCCTAGAAAATCCAGAGGCTTTACTGCAATGGGTCCCCGAGGTCCAAACCGTGACCCAAGCAGCCAATGGCTTCACCGTCCACCGCTCTGGTGCCGCCTTGAATCAAACCGAACACATCGCCGTCGGGAAGACCGCTAATCAGGTCGTTTATCGGAGCACCGAGGGGCGGGTCGCTTACGATTTGATTTTCGACCTAGCTGGTGAAGCAGGAGGCACAACGATTACCGAAACGGTTTATCTCGATGAAACAGCGGTGCCGCGCCTGCCGCTGACCTTGCTGGCCCCCATTGCCAAGCATGCGTTCAGCGAGAATCTAGACCACTTGGTTAACTTGGCCGAACGGTTATCCTATACCAAATAATTGAGCTAATTGATGTGCTATGCGGGCAGTTGTGCTATATTGAGCTTGATTGGTTTTCCTTAAAAGCAGAAATGAGGCACACTATGGGAAAAAAACAATGCGACACAATCTATTGCATTGTGCTGGTCACTCTGCTTGGCGTTGCTACGGTCCTCAGCATTCCCTGGGCACCGCGCTTGCTTGGCACACCAGGCTTGCTGATTCCAGCATTTCTAATTGTTTGTTTAATTTATGCGGGGCGTCTCGCGCGATTTGTTTCAAGAAAGCTGAAACTTGAAAGCCCGAAAGTGCACTGATGCCTTGGTAATTGTGAGATGGCGGCGGGAATGATCTTGTTTTTGTCAGATTCCTAATAGGTCGACAAGATTCTTCGGAAGAAAACTGACAAAATGGTCAACGATGTTATTTATTACTTCCTCTGCCGTGCCCACTAAAGTGGCTCCCAGTGTGGATAGTGCCTTCAGAAGCCATGCCAGTGCTTGCGTTACTGCAATGTCTGGCATGACTTCATTCATCTCGTAAAACAGATCGCCAAGTGTGCGTTCATCCTCGTTTAACCGCTGTTGCCACGCCAACAGGTCATACGTCATCATCACG
>NZ_AUEH01000033.1 GCF_000425885.1 Schleiferilactobacillus harbinensis DSM 16991 | reverse complement strand
GTGATCATCAGATTAGCGTACTTGGCGGCAATAGCCTTGGTCTGCTCAACCATGGCGTCATAATTCTGGATAGCCAGAGACGCCGGCGTAAATTTGACACCGAAGTTCGTGACAGATACTTCGTTTTGGTTTAAGCTATTCATGTAAAACATTCCCTTTCACATTGCCGTCTGACGTTGCCTCGTCGGCGGCTTTTTCTTTGGCCTCGTTACTGTCAATCCATTCCAGATCATCAAGTGCAGCTGCGGCCTGTTCAACATGCCGCTGATACTCTGGGTCTTCCAGCAGATCATCGTTATTCCGCGAATAATCAATCATCTGTAAAAGTTCGTCCCGCATCTGCCGTTCCTTCCGGTCATAGATTTGGCTGACCGTTTTGAATGAGATATATCGTGTGTCCATTACTGTTCCTCCATTCGTTTGTTTGCGATGAGCCGCAGATACAAGTGCCGCGAGAAGTCCCGCTGCCATTGGTCAGTGGCCCTGAAATGATACTCAACGACCGTCATGATACGGTGCTCGATGGTGTCCCCAAGTGTCATCGAAGTCATCCCCCTCTAGTACAGATTTGATAGCAATCTTAATCATCTGCCAGATAGCCGGTAGACAAATGCCGCCAAGAACGAAACTAAGAATGTCGATTGTGAGCATTAACGCTGACCTCCTAATCCCAACCTCCGTGACTGATGCGATCCAGGTTGTCCTCCATCCACTGAGCCATGACCGTAGCCTTAAACAAGTAACGGCCACTGCGACCGATCGGCCAAGACAGAATTGCACCAATTTTATCCAACTCATCTTTGTTGGGAATTAACACACGAGTTATCAGCTCCTCTCGCCGATAGCCGGACAATCGTTTTATGACATCTGTCATGGTCCAGCGAGCTCCAATCAGTGATTCTTCGACCGCTTGCTGTGACTGCTTCCGCAACTCATCTAGTTCAGTCTGAGTGAGCACAACCATATCGGTGTCAGTTGATAGTTTCACTTGCTGCATTTGGATCACCCACCCCGCATTATTCCGATTCTTCCATTTTCAAAACCTTGTAAATCTTCTGGCGAATCCGACGTGATTTCGGGTCCATACCGCCGTTGATTGCGCGGCTGACTTGCTGTGGCAATTCACCGATGATGACTGAAAGTCGCCGCTGGGTTACGTCCCGCTCAATCAAAGCAATCTTGATTTGCTTGGTAACCGCCTCGGCCTGTTGCACTAATTTTTCTTCTGGCAATTTTCTCGGTCCTTTCTGTTATTTGTTCATCAAGTAGTTGCAACTATTTAACAAATACGCTAAACTATGGGTATAGCAAATAAGCGGTACGCACCCATACTTCTACCAGTTTCACTCGCCAAAGTTGAATGCCGGTAGTGCTGATTTGTTGCACTGAATTACTTGATGAACTTAGTATAAGCGAATATGTTAAACAATGCAACACTTATTTGAACGTATTTGTTAAACTAGGTCTGTCAAAAAGGAGAAATGCCTTTATGACGCTGTTTGAACGAATCCAAACCACTGCAAAAAAAAGAGGGATGAGTCTTCGAGAGCTGAATAACCGTGCTGAACTTGGCACAAATGCAATTTATCGATGGAAGACATCAAAACCAGCAGCCGACAAATTACAGGCAGTTGCCGACGTTCTCCACGTCTCCGTGGATTACCTACTCGGCAACACTGACGATCAATCAACTGATTCAAAGAAACCAGTTGACTTGTCGGGAACAAACGTTTTTACTTATCAGGGGATGCCAATTCCGGAAGACGACTGGGAAATTATCCAGGATATTTTGAAGCGGCGCCGGGAACAACTTAAAAAGAAGAAAAGTTAGGGGCATAGTATGGATGACTGTATTTCGGATTTGCTTGGCCAGGTGCTCAATATTGCCTACGACAACGACATAGCAGTAATAATGAGACCATTTCACCACCCAGACACTCCGCCGTGTGCTGATTGTGAGACGCGGACGATCATCTTAAACAGCAACTGGCGAGAGCACAATGCCCTGCCGATGCATGCTGCTCACGAGGTAGAACACATTCTTAACGGAGATACCGGTACACTCTACTATCACAACTGCTACGCCAAATATGGGTCAGAAGGTGCTGCAAACCGTGGTGCCGTCGGAATACTTGTCCCCTTGTACTTTGCCGATGTGGAACCCGAGGATGCGAATTTATTCCAATTTATGGACAACCTCTGTATTCCCAGCAGCCTTGAAAGTTGGGTAAATAGCACGATCCAAAATTTCTACCTAGAAAAATAGCCCCTCCCCACTGCAATGGGAAGAGGCCGAGAATTATTGCTTGCAACAATAATTGTAGCATAGGGAGAGAAAAATCATGAAGAAAGCTTTTGTTTTGGTTGGACTGGCGTTCTGCCTGATCTTTTTTGCAGGTTGCACCACATCAAGTAACGGGAGCAAGACAGGGACATCTGCCAGCAGCGGCCCGGTATTTGAAATCACCTCTGGAGTCAAGAACGGTAAAGCTGTACTTGATTCAGACCACTATATGAACGTCGGAGGAACTGCACCAGCCGGCGCCAAGTACGTCGCCTTCGTAATGGACGATTCCATCCTTGATGTTGTTAAGGTTACCAATGGAAAGTTTCACCTTCGCACGAACGGGGCGGGAGGTCCCTATCATTTGAAGCTTTATGCTTCAAAAAGCAAGATAGGCATAGGTGGAGATGTTAATAAACTGAAGGGCAAATCAATTGCCTTGAATGTCCCCAGTTCAACTAGTACGGTGTTAACTTCTGACCAGGGTTCTAGTGAGGAGAGCTCTAGTGAAGAATCGTCTGAAGAAGAATCCAGTAGTGAGTCCTCTGCTGCTGAGTCTTCATCGTTTAACCCATCAGATTATCAGCCTGGGGCGTCGTTCGACCAACTGGCAAGAACGCCTGACGATTACAAAGGTAAAAAGGTTTCATTCACTGGCAAAGTTATACAAGTCGTCGAAGGCGATGATGAAACAGACTTACGTGTGGCTATAGATGGCGACATTGACAATATTATTTTGGTTGGCTTTAACCCAGAAATCATGAACGGATCTCGCGTACTGGAAGATGACAAGATCACTTTCTACGGTATGAGTTTAGGAACGACCACATATGATTCAACGGCCGGCGGAAAAATCACAGTGCCACTAGTATACGCTGCCAAGATTGACGACAGCGGTAAAGCACCGGACGGTTACGGCTACTAGACAAAAAAACTGCCCACCCCATACCTTTGGCCGGGACGGGTGAGCAGACAAGCAAGAACTGCACTGGTAGTGCGCGCTCTTTGCATACACCAGTATATCAGAAAGAGAGGTAATCACAATGGCTACAATTACAAAACGCGGCAAACGATTCCAGGCGCGTGTGCCTTACTACGCACCAGATGGAACGCGAAAGTTTAAGGCAAAAACGTTCGATACGCAACGGGAAGCCAAATACTGGGCCAGCAAGAATGAGGTCGTCAACTTTGAGGATGGCACACTCTATGAGTCCATGGAGCCACTGCCGGAATATTTCAAGCGCTGGTACCTAACCTACAAGCAACCGCTAGTTGCGCCGGCATCAATGAAATGGTATGAATACACACTGACCATCCTAAACGATCACTTTGCCGGCGTACCTATCTCGAAGATCACCCATGATCAGTATCAGAAATTTTTGAACGAGATTGGAAAAGACCGGGTCAAGGCTACCGCAGTCCGTATTAACGGTCAAATTCGGATGGCTGTGAATAACGCGCTTGACGAAAATAAAATCCGTAGGGATTTTACCCGTGGAGCAGTCGCCACCGGTAGCCGTCAGAGCCGTTCGGCTGATTTGAAGTATCTCAACGCCGGTGAGTCAGAACGTGTGCTGGCATCGGTCACCAAAGGCCCAACACTGAATACTGTGACTAACTACATGATCGCCACAGCACTATACACTGGTGCTCGTCTTGCAGAAATCGGCGGATTGACCTGGGACGATATTAGTTGGACCTTCAAGACAATCCGAATCAACAAAACTTACGACTGGACGCAGCCCGGGCACTTCAAAGAGACAAAGAATATGCAGTCGCACCGGGTCATCAAAGTTAACGATGAACTGCTCACCCTCTTTAAACGCTTGAAGGACCAGCAGGAGCTCGGGCTTAATCGGTTGCACATCGCTAATCCACAAGGTCTGCTTTTTCTAAATGCCCAAGGCACCGTGCCAGGATCGTCAGGGGTAAACAAAATGCTGCGGAAAGTATTGAAGCGTGTGGAAGTCCGTCCAGAAGTCCAGGACCTGAGCTTCCACGGCTTGCGTCACACCCACGCCAGTTATTTACTTTTCAAGGGTATCTCCGTTTACTACATTTCAAAGCGTCTCGGCCACCGGGATATTACCACCACCCTTTCGATCTACAGCCACGTCCTCAATGAACTGGAAAACGAGGAGAGCAACAAAACATTGGTCGCTCTTACGGCGATGCGAGATGACGGGGAAGAAGAAGCCGAGAAACGCCAGACCCGTTGAGCCCGTACGTTGCGCACAGGGTGGCTGTGCGCACAGCATTTTTCACCCCACTGCGCACAGTTTGCGCACAGAAACTTTATAAGCAGGGGTAACCGGGGACAAAGAAAAAGCAGAAATGCTGTATTATCAACGTTTCTGCTAAGGCTGGAAAAGCCTGGAACACATATAAATGTGCCCTGAGGGATTCGAACTCTCGACCTGCGGTTTAGGAGACCGCCGCTCTATCCGACTGAGCTAAGAGCACATACTCAGTCTATGATATAGAACGACACGCAGGTTGTAAAGTGTGATCAGCTGGCGGCCTGACCGTCTTGATGGTACTCTTCGGTCATTTTCGCCAGCATCTTCTTGAAGTTGCGCTTACGGCCCCAACCCAGCAGGAAACTGGTCAAGATATCGTTGGCCCGTTGCAGACCGCCCTTGGAATCAATCTTTTCAGTATAGACCAGGGTCGTATGCTCTGCATCCACCGCTGTGAGCGCGTAGCGTACCGTGTACGCATTACGGGACGTGGTGGTCGTGTAAGCATACTCCTGATTCGGTTCCAGGGTCAGGATCTGCAACGTGGCCTGCTGGTGATTGGCGAACGTTTTAGTGTACTTCAGACCGGCCAATT
This sequence comes from Schleiferilactobacillus harbinensis DSM 16991, assembly GCF_000425885.1. Lineage (GTDB taxonomy): Bacteria > Bacillota > Bacilli > Lactobacillales > Lactobacillaceae > Schleiferilactobacillus > Schleiferilactobacillus harbinensis. Next base: position 29,761 of record NZ_AUEH01000033.1, on the reverse strand, counting down.
GGGTCTCCTGAAGCGGTTTCCCAGTCTGTCGCCGGGCATCATACAAAACGGACTCGATGATTTTGTGCCAGAGATACTTCGCCGGCACATTCAGTGTTTGTTTAATCTCCATGTTTCTGCGAATGCTCCTTTCCCTTGGCGGCTAAGCGATAACCCATGACAGCGTCATAGATCCCAATCAGGAGCACGAAGGCCCCGCCGCCCAGCCACCAATAATTGAGATGGGTGGCACTCCCGTAGAAGGGACTAAACACCATCATCAACAAGCCCAAGCTCATGATGAACAGACTGCGCTTGCGCATTACTTCTCGACGCCTGCCTGGAAGAACAGCACGCTGCCCCACTGCTGGGCCTTGATTGCCTTCTTCGCATTGGCTGCCGCCGCCTCTAAGTCGTCAGCATCCGTCTGGAAGACCAGTTTCATACCATTGTGACTGGTGAGCTTGTAGTGGACCCCATTCACAGTTTGATCATCCAGCAAGGCAATAATCTTATCCTGTTGGATCGGTGCATTCAAGAAAATCATTAATTGATTACTCCTTTACGAAATCTCGTCTGGCTTGATCCGATTGGACGCGATAACAAATGGTGCCCAAATCAGGAAGCCCACGGCGAAGTTAATCAGTTGCAATACCGGCGCACGCCAATCGGCCGTGGCCAGGAACGAGTTGAAGAACGGCGGAATATTCCACACCACTTGGTTCTTGATCGGGGCGACCAACCCGTGGGTCACCGCGAAGTAGGCGATGGAGACCATGACGGTTGGGGCCAACACGAACGGAATGAAGTAGATGGCATTCAGCACGATGGGCAGACCGAACATAACCGGTTCATTAATGTTGAAGATCCCCGGGGCAATGGCCAAGTTCGCCACCGCGCGTTCATCCGGCCGTTTGGAGAAAATGAAAATCGCAATAAGCAGGATCAGCGTACTGCCGGCACCGCCCATCCAAGCATACAGGTCAAAGGATGTCCGGGTCCAAAGGAATGGCAGTTTAGCGCCTGGATTAGCCGCTGCGGTATTGATGTTCTGATACTGGGCAGTCAGCCAAATGGCATCCAGGATTGGGCCCAACACGTTGGTCCCGTGGATCCCAAAGAACCAAAAGATCTGGACTAGAACCGTCAGCAGCAGAACCATCCCATACCCCTGGGACGCATGCAGCAACGGTTCTTGAATCACTTTGGCCACCCAATCCACGAAAGCTTGGTTAGTCAGCTTGGTGAAGCCCCAAGTGAAGATACCGACGACATAGAACGCCGCGGACGCCGGAATGATCGCGGCGAAGGCTTGCGTGACCGCGGGCGGCACACCGTCGGGCATCTTGATGGTGATGTTCTTCTTCATCAGGAAGATGTAGATGGCAATGGCAACGCCGCCAATGATCATGGCGGTGAACAGCCCTTGGGAACCGAATTGGCCGTTAAAATTGAAGAAACCCCAGCCGCTGGTACCTAAATGATGCACCATTTTGCCGGTAGCGGCATCCTTAACGGTAGTCAGCGTCGCGCCGGCTTCCGTCAAAGTCTTAGCCGCCGCGCCCGTGATGGCGCGCGGTAATGCCGTCGTCACATTAGCTGCTTGGGTCAAGGCCATCAGGAAGGCACCCAAGGTCACGATCCCGCCGGACAGCGGCTCAACTTTGTACTGCTTGGCCATATGATAGCCGAAGGTCGCCGCAAAGATCAAGCCGATCACGGCGATGGTACCGGTCCAAACTTGGCCGTTGATCCCGATCAGCCATTGCATGGACTCAGCAAATTTGGTCCAACCCATTTGTGTCGGAATATCCCGCACAAACGTGTTTAAAATTAATGCGATGGAGCCGGCCATAGTGGCCGGCATTGTGGCGATAAAAGCATCCCGCAGAGCAACCAGCCAGCGAATTGAGCCGATTTTGGTCGCCACTGGCACGATGTACTTCTCCAACCAGCGTATTAATCCGTTCATGAAGTTTCTCCTCTCGATTTTTCACCCACCTGCCCTCACCCCGGTTCCGAGGACAGCAAGGCCGGCCACCGCCCGGTGACCGGCACAGGTGGTCGGTGTTTACTTGCCTTCCTTAGCTAACCGTTTGTACAAATCAACGATTTCCCCGGCTAAGTCCCGGAAAGTAATGGCATTCATGATGTGATCTTGGGCATGGACCATCAAAAGTGTGACCTTGACGTGGTTGCCTTGCGCTTCCTGCGTCAGCATCCCCGTTTGGGCGTTGTGTGCATCCGTCAGCGCGTTATCCGCATCCTTCAGCTTCTGATCCGCCGTTTCAAAGTCGTTCTTCTTTGCGGCCATAATGGCCTCCATGGCGCTGCTCTTGGCGTTGCCACCGTTAATAATAAGACCCATGACAGCTTCCATGTTGTCGTTATCTTCATCTGCCAATATGTCCACCTGCTTTCTTAAATGATTTTTGGTGCTATGCTGTTTCCCACGTTTTCAGCATAACACATTGAAAAAACGTCCAGCAACAATAATAACAGTTATTTGGGCCCTTTTGGGAACGAATTCATGATTCTCGGTAAAAAACGCGTCTGCATCTCTGCAAACGCGTTCAGACCGGGATTTTGGAGAAGCCGGTGGCTGTTATTTTTAAAATAACAATTACCAGTGCTTGCCCACGTTCTTTTTGTTCCGCCAGCGTTCCTTGCGCTTCTTCCGCTTTTTGGCACTGGCTTCCTCCTCTTCAGCACTGGTGAGCGCCTTCTTTCGCGGTTTGCGCGCAGAGGGTGCAGGGGGCTCACTGGTTGTTGCGGAATTTGCCGGCTGATGCTTTGCCGTCGGCTTAGTTTCCCCAGGTTCAGTTTCTAGGGCAATGCGGTCCCCCACCAAATGGCGCAGATCCCGCAGATCATGGTCATTTCCCAGGTTATAAATCGTCCCTGGGGCCCCCTGCCGGCCGGTACGGCCAGTGCGGTGAATGTAGGTCGTCAAGGTGTCCGGCAGCTCAAAATTGACCACTGCCGTCACATCAGCCACATCCAACCCCCGGGCGGCCACATCGGTGGTCAGCAGTAATGGTACTTTCCCGCTGCGGAAGTCCTGCAAGGCTTCAGCCCGCTGGACTTGCCGGCCATCGGTGATCAGCATACTGGCCGGCACATGCTGGTAGCGCAGCTGACTAGCCACTTTTTGCAGGACGTGCTTATGGTTGAAAAAGACAAAGATCCGCTGGTGCTTTTCCCGGGCTAAGCGCTCCAACACTTGAATTTTGCCGATCATCTGCCGATCCAGCAGTAAATGTTTGACCGGCCCTCGGCTCTTGTCCGTCTTGGTTTCGTCGACTAAGGTCAACTCTGGCCACGCTGCCTTGAATTCGCCTAAAATTGCCTGACTGTCAGTAGCCGAGAACAAACCCAGATTCGCCGTTTGCGGCAGACCGCCCCGGCGAATGCTGAGAATATCCGCCAACGCATCCGGTTCAAACGAATCGAACTCATCGACGATCAGGGTTTTGACGGTATCCAGCCGCAGTTTGCCCTCTTCCAGCAAATCGATGAAGCGGCCAACGGTGGCGACCACCGCTTCGGGCTTTTCGCGCAGACGTTTGATTTGCCGCTCCCGGTTGGCACTGCCAATCAAGCCTTGGAACCCAAGGTCTAGCGTTTTAGCCAAAGGCGTCAACACATCTCGAATCTGGATCGCCAGCTCCTGGGCGGGCACAATGATCACCAACTGCAACCCAGCCCCCGGTGTGAGCCGGCTCAGTGTCGGGATCCCATAGGCCAGAGTCTTCCCGGAACCAGTCGGCGCCACGCCAGCGACGGACTGACCGGCCAGCAACGGTGCGGCCACCGCGGTCTGGATCACCGTCTGCTGGGCAAAGCCCGTCTGCTGCCACAGTTGGGCCGCTTTTTCTTCATTCGTCATCAGTTGCCGCCTCCACCGTGACCGGAAAGTGCAGGCCCGCATCCTGGCGCAGTGCATACAAGACTTCGTTTACCCGGGCAGACAACTGGAATAGTTCCGCGAAGGCGGCCCGATCATTTTGCTGGATAATATCGACAAATCGGGCTAATTCACTGCTCATCCCATTGGCCGGCTGAGTCGTGGCAAGATCGTCAAACTGCTCCCCGCTGCCGTGGTAGTAACGTAATTGTTGCAATTCCGCAATATTGTCGGTCCATACCGTATCTTTGCCTAAATAGATCTCTGACGGCACTCGGCTTTGCACAGTCTTATCCGGACGCAGCACAACGGTGAAGTTGGGATAGGTCAAGGTGCCCACCCCGCCGCCATCGACACCAGTGGTCAGCATGTGCGGTTCATAATGGGCCGCCAGCGGTTTGCCGAACAAGGCAATTGCAGCGTAGACCAAATACACCCCTAAATCTTGGAGAGCGCCGCCAGCAAAGCGGGGACTGAAGATATTGGGTTCTTCACCGGCCAGGACCTGATCATACCGGCTGGAATACTTCGCGTAACTGAGCAGCGCACCGGTCACGGTGTGTCCGGCCAGCGCATGCTGCATTTTAATGAAGTTCGGCGTATGAATATGCCGCGCTGCTTCAAAATAATACTGGTGATTGCGGGCATTCAATAAGCGGGCGATCACAGCGAACTGGTCCGGGTTGGTAAAGGCCGGCTTTTCTGTGATCATGTGTTTACCAGCCAAGAGCACCGCTTTGGTTTGATCAAAATGCAGGTTGTTAGGGGAAGCAATGTAGACTAAATCAATGGTTGGATCGGCCAGCAGCGTATCCAAATCATCATAAACCGGCACGTTGGGCAGGCCAATGGTCGTCGCAAACGCTGCCCCGCGATCCGCATTCCGCGAATAAATGGCGCCGACTTCGGTTTGGGGATTTTCTTTCACAGCGGCAATAAATTCGTTGGTAATCATACTTGTACCAATTGTTGCGATTCTCAACATTGTATCCGATTCCTTTCTTTTTTGACTGCTAACACAAATGTAAGCCGTCTGCAACATATCCATGGTATGATAATTGTGAATCAAAGGAGGATGAATGATGCGGTCTTTACATTTATTGGCGAACATTAAGCATTTTGCTCGTCATATCGTTCCGAAAGCTAAAACAGTGCAGGCACCCGCACCCGACTTTTCACAGCGTTTCGTCGGCACCTGGTCGTTTTTGGACACCAAGACCCACCATAATCACCTGCTGAAGATCACCCCGGATCTCGTCATTCAAATCGATGGTCAAGAACTGCCCGGCCATATTACCGGTTTAGATGGCAGCGCTCTGACCTTTGTCGATCATTTCGGTTATCAATTGGTCGTGCATACGAACGAGCACGGCCCGGTTTCCGTCTATGACGAATCCAGCAACCTGAATTATCCAATCACGGCCGCGCACCCGCAAGGGCCAGCGCCGTCAGCGTAACATGGAATTGTTGTTGCCAGCGGGTCCGATCACCGTTGAAAGTCACCAGGGGTAAGGCAGTATTATGGGGGAATTTGCCCCGCTGGACAAAAAGCACAGTCTTCGCGGCGGTTTGGGCGTCGCTGTACCAGAGTGCATAATGACCAGTCAGGGCGTAACGATCAGCTAACTCAGTTGTGGTACGGACGATCATGGATCGTCCGTTTTTTTGCAGCAAACTCTGCATTGAGTTCAGCAGTGCGGTGACCCGCGCCCTGTCTGGCGGCGTACTTTCATAAGTACCGTACAAACTCAGGGTGACCGCCACCGGCAGATTGCCCCAGTTGCCCGCCACAGCCTTGGTCAAATTCGCCATTTGGGCCGCTGGCGTCGTGTCAAAACTCAAGGCATGCTCCACCCCGACGGCAAGCTGGGCGCCCTGGGCACTGGCCAAATTCTCGCCGACCCGATCGTCTTGATAGCTGGCCCCCTGGGCGGCATGAATATAAGCAAAACGGGCCCCAGCCTTTTTCAACGACGGAAAATCAATCGTTCCGTCTTCTTGACTGACCAAAGTCCCATTAACGGGATACTCGCCGCGGGTCAGGTCTACGGGAGCAAAATACCGCCAGGCCAAAACCCCAGCGATGATCACCGCGAGCAGCAGCAATAGCCACCAGACCCAATGCCGGCGAAACGTATTGGTATAAATTGGATCAGGGCGACGCACGGACTCACCTCAAATCTAATCGGGTGACACTCTCAATGTGGGGTGTCTGGGGAAACATATCGACGACCTGGGTGGGACTCGTCGCTTGGTAGCCTAAGGCTTGGAAGCGGACCAAATCCCGAGCCAGCGTTGCCGGATTACAACTGACGTAGATCACCCGAGGAATCTTCATCGCGCCCACCGTCGTAATAAAGGATTCCGCCAACCCTTTGCGGGGCGGGTCCACGATCAGCACATCGGCGGTGATCCCCTGCTGCTGCCAGCGGGGGAGGACGTCTTCCGCCGTGCCCACCATATAGTCGGCATTATCAATGCGATTCAGTGCCTTGTTGGCCTCCGCATCGGCCACCGCCTCCGGGACCACTTCCATCCCGTACACGTGATCAACTTGCGGGGCAATCGTTAGGCCAATGGTCCCGATCCCGGCATAGGCATCGATCACCGTCTCGTGCCTAGTAAATTCCGCCAGTTTTTGGGCAATTGCATACAACCGCGGCGTTTGAGCAGCGTTGATCTGGAAAAATGACTGGGGCGAAATCTTGAAACGCCGTTCGCCAATGGTATCTTCAATATAGCCGGGACCACTGATAATCTGATTGTCGCCGCTCAAAATCACATTGGTATTGGCTGCATTCACGTTCCACACCAGCGTAGTCAGATCCGGTACGGCCTTTTCAATCAATTGCGCCGCTTGCTTCAACATCGGTACGATCCGGGTCACCACCAAGACGATCATTACTTCCCCGGTCGTATGCCCCCGCCGCACCATAATATGCCGCAGCAGCCCGCGCCGAGTGCGCTCATCATACGCCGTAACGTCCAGATCTCGAAGAATATCCCGAACTGTGACGATGATCTCATCGATCCGCGGATCTTGAATGAAGAAATCTGTCAACGGGACCAAATGATGGCTTCGTTTGCGGAAAAAGCCGGTCGTCAGCGTACCGTTGATCATTTGCACCGGAATCTGGGCCTTGTTCCGGTATCCGGTTTGCTGGGGACTGGGGAGTGTAGGCAGCACCGGAATATCGAGATGCTGGGCAGCAAAGAGGTGTTTGACCTGATCTTGCTTGAATTGCAGCTGCGCAGAGTATTTCAAGTGGGCCAGCGGCGCAATGCCGGTTTGCAAATAATCTGCGAATTCACCGGCAACCCGATCGGGACTAGTGGTCAGCCGCTTGGTCACCCGAGCAAAGCCGTATTGTTTATTTGTGCGGGTAACCAATACGGTCACCTCCTCACCGGGCAATGCATTGTCGACAAACAACGGGTAATTATCGACCTTAACGACCCCCATCCCTTCATAAGTTAAATCCTGCACGGTGGTCGTCAGTTCCTGGCCTTGGCGTACTGGTACTGTGAATTTTGCCATACTGGTTCCTTTCTTCAATAGACACGACAAGGCTAAAGCCCCTGGGACCCTAGCCTTGTCTACTAAAATCAATTAATGTGCTGTGTCCTCGCTATCATTCGGGTGCGCATCGTGGAGGGCATGAACCGATGCAAGCAGTTTGCCCTTCACGACCTCATCTTGATCCGCGATGGCGTCGTCTGGAATCGCAGCCACGTTGGCAAAGGCCTGAATATGCTGCTTCAAGTTGACGAAATGCATCGGCGCATCGCCGCCGTATTCGCCATCCAGATTAACTTTCAACTGCTCACCGTGTTTAGCCGCCACGTCCAAGCGCTTAGTCTGCGTGTAAATGATTCGATCATCATTCACATGCCGGCCGCCGGTCAGCACCATCGTCAGCAATTGGACGATTTCCACCAGGTTGGCCGTCTTGACAATGATCAGCGTAAATTGACCGTCACCCAAGACCGCGTCCGGCGCAATTTGCTCCAGCCCGCCGACCGAGTTGGTCAGACTGAGGAAGAACATGGACGCCTCCCCGTCGTAAGTCCCCTCGTCGTAAGCTAAGTGCATCTGAATCGGCCGCATCCGCGGGAGCATCTCGGCCCCTTTCAACAGGTAGGCCAAATAGCCCAGGGCCGACTTGACGTCGGACTGTACCTCATAGGTCAGGTCCATCATATTACCGCCGCCGGCGATATTGACGAAATACTGGTCGTTGGCTTTGCCAATGTCCACACCGATATGCTGGCCCTTGGCAATGATCTTAGCCGCCCCCACCGGATCTTCCCGAGGAATCTTCAACGCTCGGGCGTAATCGTTGGTGGTGCCCACCGGAATGATTCCCAGCATCGGCCGGTGTTTCAGTCCAGCAATACCGTTGACCACTTCATTGATCGTGCCATCACCGCCGGCGGCCACCAGCAGATCGAAGCCGGCTAACGCGGCCCGCTTGGCCTCGGCCTGCGTGGAACCCTCTTCCGGCCGGGTGCGGAAGGTGCTGCTTTCATAGCCCGCGTCCTCCAGCACAGCCAGGACACCGGCTACATTGCGTTCCATGATTTCATGCCCGGAAACCGGGTTATAGAGGAGCCGTGCCCGTTTTACCATTCGTCTTCAATCCTTTTCCAAAACCATTTGTCTTACCGTTTCTTCAATTCTGCCATGAGAATCTGGTTCACAACCTGGGGATTGGCCTTACCGTGGGTCTGCTTCATGATCTGCCCCACTAAGAAGCCAACCGCCCGGTCCTTGCCGTTCTTGAAGTCTTCGATCGATTGACCATTATTGTCCAGAATACTATCAATGATCGGTGTCAGTACTGCCGGGTCAGATTGTTGGATCAAGCCTTTTTGCTCAACCCAAGCGCGGGGATCCGTATCACTGGTGATGATCTCTTGGAAGACCTTCTTTGCAATCTTGGAACTGATCGTGCCTTCGCTGACCAGCTTGATCATGCCGGCCAAGTGGTCAGGAGTCAGCTTGGTGGCTGACAAATCCACCTGCTGCTCGTTCAAGTAGGCATTCACATTGCCCATCAGCCAGTTGGCCGCTTGTTTCGCGGGCGCACCGGCTTTTACCGTCGCATCAAAGAAATCAGACATTTCTTTGGTCGCCGTCAAAACACCGGCATCATATTCCGGCAAACCGTAGTCGTTGACGTACCGCTCTCGCCGTTTGTTCGGCATCTCAGGAATTTCGCTGCCGATTTCGTCGATCCATTCCTGACTGATATGGAACGGCGGAATATCCGGTTCAGGGAAGTAGCGATAGTCGTCGGAACCTTCCTTGACCCGCATCAAGATCGTCGTCCCGGTGGGCTCATCGAACCGGCGGGTTTCCTGGCGAATTTCACCACCGGCCATGAGCACTTGAGCCTGGCGCTTTTCTTCGTACGCCAAGCCGTCCCGTACATGGGCAAAAGAGTTCAAGTTCTTCAGCTCGGCCTTGGTGCCCAGTGTATCGGAACCAATCGGGGCAATCGAAATGTTGGTATCCACCCGCATGGACCCTTCCTCCATCTTCACATCGGAGGCACCGGTGAACAGAATGATTTGCCGCAATTGTTCCAAGTAAGCATAAGCTTCATCTGGCGAGGCAATATCCGGTTCCGAGACAATTTCCACCAGCGGGGTGCCCTGCCGGTTCAAATCAACGTAAGAATAGCCGGACGCACCGTGAGTATTCTTCCCGGCATCTTCTTCCACGTGGAGTTCGTGGATCCCGATCTTCTTTTTCTTGCCCTTGACCTCAATCTCCACCCAGCCGTTCGTACCCAGCGGTCGTTCCTGCTGGGTGATCTGGTAAGCCTTGGGGTTATCGGGATAGAAATAGTTCTTTCGATCAAAGTGGGTCTCGTTGGTCACCTTGGCATGCAGAGCCAGCGCGACCATGATACCTAAGCGGTAAGCATTCTTATTCACCCGGGGCAAAACGCCAGGGAACCCGAAGTCGATCACGTTAGCCGCCGTGTTGGGGGCCTCACCGTAAGTCACTGGGGACGGGGAGAACATCTTCGTCTTTGTCTTCAGTTCAACGTGGACTTCCAAACCAATCGTGGTTTTAAAATTCATCCTTACTTCTCCCCTTTCATCGCAGTGGGTACCTGGGTGTAAAACTGAGTGGCCGCTTCAAAAGCGTCTGCCACTTTAAAGATGGTGGCTTCCGCCATGGGCTTGGCCATCAATTGCAGGCCGACCGGCATGCCGTCAACCAAGCCGGCGGGTACGGAGGCCGCCGGAATCCCAGCTAAGTTCGCCGGGATCGTCAAAATATCGTTCATGTACATGGTGACCGGATCGTTGACCTTTTCGCCAATCTTGAATGCCGGCGTCGGGGTCGTCGGTCCGACGATCAAATCATAATCCGCAAAGACCTTAGTGAAGTCATCCTGAATCAAGTGGCGAACCTTCGCAGCCTTATTGAAGTACGCATCGTAGAACCCAGCGGACAAGGAGAAAGTCCCCAGCATGATCCGCCGCTTCACTTCGTCGCCAAAGCCTTCAGAGCGGGTACGCACGTATACGTCTTCCAAATTCTTGACATCTTTCGCCCGGAAGCCGTAGCGAATGCCGTCAAACCGTTGCAGGTTGGAGCTGGCTTCGGAGGAAGCAATCAAATAATACGTGGGAACAGCGTACTTCGTGTGGGGCAGGCTGACCATATCCACGGTAGCGCCAAGCTTTTTCAGTGTATCCACCGCTTTTTCAATCGCGTCGCGCACCCCCTGGGCCACGCCTTCGCCTAAGTATTCTTCCGGAATCGCGATCCGCAAGCCCTTGATGTTACCGTCCATGGCGGCCAAATAATCAGGTACGGGGGCTGGCAGGCTGGTATCATCGTTCTCATCCTGGCCAGCGATCTGCTGGAGCACGATGGCGGAATCCTTGACCCGTCGGCTGAGCACACCGATTTGGTCTAAAGACGAGCCAAAGGCAATCAACCCCCAGCGGGAAACACGGCCATAGGTTGGCTTGATCCCGAAAATACCGTTGAAAGCGGCCGGCTGACGAATGGAGCCGCCAGTATCAGAACCTAAAGCGGCAACGACTTCGCCAGCAGCGACAGCCGCGGCTGAACCGCCGGATGACCCGCCCGGTACCCGATCTAAGTCCCAGGCATTGTGGGTCGGGCCATAATAAGAATTTTCAGTGGAGGAGCCCATGGCAAATTCATCCATGTTGGTTTTACCCACTAAGACTGCACCAGCCTCTTTCAAGCGGCTGGTGACGGTGGCGTCATAAACGGGAATAAAACCGGTCAGGATCTTGCTGGCAGCAGTGGTCAAAATGCCGTCGGTAATGATATTGTCCTTGATGGCGATAGGAATGCCAGCCAGTTGACGGTCCGCCGTGATCCCTTGGGTATCAGCCGCGGCCGCCTGTTTTTTGGCTTCATCCGCAGCTACCGTGATGAACGCCTTCGTTTGCTTATCTTTGGTCTGGATCTGATCCAGCGTATCGGCAGTCAATTGGGCTGCAGTGGTCTTTTGATTGACCAGGGCATCATGCAATGATGTGATGTCCTCTTCGAAGTAATTCGTACTCACGCTTCGCCCTCCCCGTTATCTAAAATAGACGGTACCTTGATTAAGCCGGCTTCCTTCTCGGGCACGTTTTGCAATAATTGGGTCCGGGTCTGCCAGTGTTCCGGTTTGTCTTCCCGGAATACATTGCTCAAATTGGTTACTTGGTACATGGGCGTGGTGTCGCCCACGTCGACCTCATCCAATTGGTCCGCCATCGCGATGATGTCTTCCATCTGTTTGGTGAAAGCGGTCAATTGGTCGTCGGTAAACTGCAGCTTGGCAAGGCCTGCCACGTGCGCAACTTGGTCACGATCGATCATGCCAGTCATTCCTTTCTGTCGGAGGTGGCAGAAATATCCATTCCAGCGTATCCAGTGCCAATGCGGAGCAATCGGAGGCTGAGGGGGATCAGCCATGGAAACAACACGGCGGCTTTGCCGCCGATGTTGTTAGGCGACTTTGAGACCGCGGTTTTTGCGGGCTCAAAGCGCCGTCATGGCGTTCCAGCCCCCTCAGCCGGAGATTGCGGAGCTTTGGCACGGCGTATCCGGAGCAGGCTTTCTGCCTATCCCTTTTACAAATTCTCACGTTTCATTCTACCATATAACGCCAAATGGTTTTTCACAGAAAAGAGCCATCGCGTGAGTTGTTTCAAACCCGTGCGGATGGCCCTTGGCGGTACTGTTAGTAGTTCTGCAAAATATTGATTGAAAATTCTTTGTCGCTGGCCCTGCGGCTGATGATGGCCTGGGTGGTATTGACGCTGGCGACAATGATCTGAATTGGCGCGTTGCTGGGGAGCAGTTTGTTGGCCACGGAGGCAACATAGTTGGTAAAACTCATGATTTCCGTTTGGCTATAAAACTGCGTCTGAATATTGACCGTCATCTGGGTCAAACTACCGTCGGTATAATGGACCGTGGCGGTAACGCCAGCTAAATTCGGGAAGAAATTCTGAACCTGCGTCTGAAAATTGGAAAAAGCGGTGGCGTCATTGCTATTGATCGCTTTAGCGTTATTTACCGTCGGCAGTACGCCGGATTGTTGATTTACCTTGTCCCACTTATCGAGGGTCTTGCCCGTCGCCGTGGCTTTTGCAAAAAACGATCCGGAGACCAGGCTGTCCTTTTCAGCTAAAGAATAGAGTGCCACAAAGATGGGCACATCGCCGACGCCCTCTTTGGCCCGCAAGCGGGTCACAACTTCCTGGGCAATCTTCTTGCCTTGGGTCTCCTGCTGATCGGCGCTGATTTTTGTCTGATAAGTAGCGCCATACTGTTCTTTTTGATAATAATCAACAGCATTCATCCCCAGGGCGATACTGATCCCGCCCAGGGTAGTCTTCGACCCTGAACCGGTGACGAAGTCCTGCTCCAACATCGTGCCCAAATATTCCGGAGTCCGTTTATCCGGATCCGTCGAGCCGTTGCTGGCCGGATTCAACCCGGTACTATTGCTCTTGGACTGCCGGCCCAGCCAGTTTTGAACATTGCTGCTGGTCAAGTATTGACCCTCCTGGAAGGAATATTTATCTGGTGAGAATACCCCTTCGGACAATTGCAGCAAACCGGTTTCCATGCCTTTTACATCCAAGCTGTTATTGGCATAATCGGCTGCGACGCCGCGGGCGGCACTCGTCTTATAATGACCCTCAGTCACGATACTATTGTATCCGGTACTGCTATAGTTGCCGGTGGTTTGTACTTTGCGATTGCTGGTCGTGCTCGTGGTACTGGTACTTGAACTGGAGGCAAGTTTGCCGCATCCCCCAAGAACCAGTAACAAAGCCATGGCGATCAGCGCCAGAATGCGTTTCCACATCAGTTTCCTTCAACTCCGTTATTCTGTTTGACTTTCCTTTAACATTGCTGCTAATTGATCGGCGTCAATGATTTGGACCCCTAACCGCTGGGCCTTGTCTGCTTTGCTGCCGGGGTCCTCCCCGGCCACGACCATCGTGGTCTTCTTTGATACCGAACCGGTCACATGAGCGCCTAAAGCAGTCAGTTGATCCGTTAAGCCCTTGCGGGAGAAATCAGCGAACTTACCGGTAATCACCACCGTCTGACCGTTAAACGGCGAGTCGGCGGCAGCCTCCGCTTCAGCGGCCGGACCGGTATAAGTCATATTCACGCCGACGGCTGCCAGCTCGTTGATCAAGCTTTGCGCCCCCGGATTACTGACGAAAGCGGTGATGCTTTGCCCAATCGTCGGGCCAATTGTTTTAATGGCCGTAATCTCATCGGCACTGGCCGCCATGATTTTATCCATGGTACCAAAGGCCTGGGCAATCAGCTGAGCGGCTTTGGCACCCACATGGTCGATCCCTAACCCAAACAATAACCGTTCCAGAGAGTTCTGTCGACTCCCAGCGATGGCATTTAACAAATTGCTAATGGACTTTTCCTTAAAACCGGGCAGATCAGCCAGATCGGCTGCTGTTAACCGGTACAAATCAGCAATGTCACTGACTAATTTGTGAGAATACAGCAGCGCCACCACTTTAGGCCCAAGCCCCGTGATATCCATGGCATCTCGGGAGGCAAAGTGGGTCAGCCCCTCCGTAATTTGGGCCGGACATTTCGGATTCACACAGCGCAGTGCCACTTCATCCATTAAATGGACCAGCGGCTGGCCGCAGGATGGACAGGCCGTCGGCGGCTGGTACGGCGCCGCGTCCGCGGGCCGTTTTTCGGTCACCACGCGCGAGACTTCGGGGATGATATCGCCAGCCTTGAACAGCTCAACGGTATCCCCAATTCGGATATCCTTTTCTTTCAGCATATCCACATTATGCAGCGTCGCCCGGCTGACCGTGGTCCCGGCCAGCTGCACCGGATCCATCACGGCGGTGGGCGTTACCACGCCGGTACGGCCCACCGTCCAAGTGATCTCCCGCACGATAGTTCGAGCCATCTCTGGTGGGAACTTATAGGCAATTTCCCACCGGGGGACCTTCACCGTATTACCCAGTTGTGCTTGCAAGTCAAGATCATTCACCTTCAAAACGATCCCGTCAATGCCGTAATCCAATGTCTGGCGCTGCGGCGTCATATCCGTGATGTAATGGTCCACATCGGTCAAGGTACGACAGACCCGACTGTTAGGATTCACCGGGAACCCCCACTCGCTCAGCGTCCGCAGCGCGTCTGCCTGGGTGGTAATGCCATAGTCCTGGGCATTAACGATGGTGTACAGCCAGACGGATAAATCCCGCTCGCGGGTGATCCGAGGATTGAGCTGACGCAAAGAGCCTGCTGCAGCGTTGCGGGGGTTGGCAAAAACTGCCTCGCCCCGCTGTTCCCGGTCTTCATTGAGCTTAGCAAAAGACGACACGGGCATGTAACATTCGCCCCGGACTTCTACATCAATCGGCCGCGGCAGCGTCCGCGGTACGGCCTTGATCGTCTTGATATTAGCGGTCACATCTTCGCCGATGATTCCATCGCCGCGCGTCGACGCTTGGGTCAGTTTGCCGCCCTGATACACCAAGGAAAGAGCGAGCCCGTCGATCTTTAATTCTGCATTATAGGTCACGGCTGACCCGACGCTGCCCTGCAGGCGATCATCGAAAGTCTTGAGTTCGTCGACAGAAAAGACGTCGCCCATGGACAGCATGGGAATATCGTGGCGGACCTTGGTAAAACCGGGCAGTGTTTCATCTCCCACCAATTGGGTGGGAGAATCCGGCGTGATCAGCTGAGGAAACTTTTTCTCTAAAGCCTGCAAATCGTTGTATGCGGTATCGTACACGTAGTCTTCCACCAAGGGCTGATCCTTGGTGTAATAAGCTTCCCGGTACTGATTGACTTGGGCCCGCAGTTTCTTCAATGCCGCCGCCGCACTGGTTTCATCATATTGGTCTAACGGTTTAGGTAAAGTCATCGATGATGCTCCTCTCCGATCAGTCTTTTTCTACTTTTTGAATGGGGGCAAAGGCCACCAGTAATTTCTTGATCCCGACATCCGGGAAGGCAATAGTTAATGTTAAATCATCCTGCTTGCCAGCGACAGCGACTACGGTACCGATACCCCAGGCCTTATGACTGACCTTGTCGCCCACTGCCCAATTGCGCACTTGAGCGGCAGGGGTCTGCTGCTGGCTGGCGACTTTCGTGACCTTGAATTGGCCCTTGTCCCGATGGCCGCTGTAAGTGTAGGACGAGGCACCATAGGTCGCCGCCTGAGCGCGTTCATCCCGGCGCCGGGCAAAGGGCAGCTCGGTATCGCTCTTGGGCGCCGGGCTTTCCTGCAAAATGTTGTCGCTCTTGATCAGTTCCGCCGGAATCTCGGCGATAAACCGAGACGGCGGATTGCTGCTGGTTCGGCCATAAAGCATCCGAGAATAGGCATTGGTCAAATACAACTGCTTCTGGGCGCGGGTGATTCCCACGTAAGCAAGCCGCCGTTCCTCTTCCAGCTCATTCTCATCCATGGCCGCTCGGCTCAGCGGGAAAAGATTTTCTTCCATACCGATCATGAAAACTACCGGAAATTCCAACCCCTTCGCCGCGTGCAGCGTCATCAAGGTAACCTGGGTCTCTTCTTCTGCAATATCGTCTTGATCTGACAGCAGAGCCACGTTGGCCGCAAAGTCCGTCAGCATATCACTATCCTCAGACTCCGGTTGATAATTATTGTCGAACTCGCTGGTGACGGAAATAAATTCCTGCAAGTTTTCCAGTCGACTCTGGGCCTCATCGGTGTGCGCTGCTTCCAATTCTTTAGTATACCCGGAATCGTCCAAAATGCCTTGGGCGATCTGAGTCACCGTCGCCTCGCCCTTCATGGCTGCCAGTTTATCCATAAATTGCGTGAACTGTTCGATGCCATGCACTGCCCGGCCGCCAATCGGCGTCAACTGCACCGAGTGGGCCGCTTCCAGCATCGTCATATCATGTTCGTCGGCAAATTGGCGCAACTTATCCACTGAACCAGCACCCACGCCGCGCTTGGGCACGTTAATGATCCGCGTCAAACTCATATCATCTGCCGGATTCACGAGTAAGCGGATATAGGCCAGGACATCCCGGATTTCTTTCCGGTCATAGAACCGATTGCCGCCCACGATCTTATAGGGAATGTTGGATTGCAGCAAGGTTTCTTCCAGCACCCGGGATTGGGCGTTGGTCCGGTAGAGCACAGCAAAATCGCCATAGTGATAGTGGCTGGAGTCCATCAGTTCCTGAATATTTCGAATGACAAAGTAGGCCTCGTCTTTTTCGCTTTGGCCGCGATAATACTCGATCGGTTCGCCGGTGTTGTTTTCAGTCCACAATTCCTTGGGCCGGCGATTCGTATTATTGCCGATGACCGCGTTGGCTGCCTGCAAAATGGTCTTCGTGGACCGATAATTCTGTTCCAGGAGGATCGTTTTGGCATCGGGATAGTCTTTCTCGAAATCTAAGATATTCTCCATGTTGGCGCCCCGCCAGCCATAAATACTCTGATCGGCATCGCCGACAACACATAGGTTGCGGTATTTGGCAGCCAGCAAAGCCACCAGCTGATACTGGGCTTCGTTAGTATCCTGGTATTCATCCACGTGGATATATTGGAATTTATCCTGGTAATAGGCAAGTACATTCGGATTCAGTTTGAACAGCCGAATCGTCTGCATGATCAGATCATCAAAATCCATGGCCTGATTGAGGTGGAGCTGCTGCTGATAGTTTTTATAGATTCGTGCGGCGACCTTTTCAAAAGGCGATACCGCACTCTTTTCATAATCTTGGGGATTGACCAGATTGTTTTTGGCATTCGAAATTGCCCCAAGCAGGGCCTTGGGGTCGTATTGCTTGGGGTCGATATTAGCTTCCCGCAATAGTCGTTTGACCATCGTCAGCTGTTCCCCGCTGTCAGCGATGGTAAAGGAACGAGAATAGCCGATGGCATCGGCTTCCCGGCGGAGGATACGGACACACAGGGCGTGGAAGGTCGAAACCCACACCGAATTTTCTTCTTCGCCCAGGAGGCGGGCAATCCGTTCTTTCATTTCTTTGGCTGCTTTATTGGTAAACGTGATGGCCAGAATATGCCACGGTTTGACATCCTTATTTTTGATCAGATAGGCCACCCGGTGGGTGAGGACCCGGGTCTTGCCAGAGCCGGCCCCGGCCATGATCAGTACAGGTCCTTCCGTGAGCTGCACGGCCTCTGCTTGTTTGTCATTTAATTTTGCCAGTAAATCTTGGGCCATGAAAATAAAGTCTCCTATTCTGTGTGTCTGTTTCTGAGTTTGTCTTCATCGTTAACAAAAACTGGGACAAAAGTAAGCACTGCATGCACTGCCGTGCCAATGCTCCGCAATCTCCGGTTGATTGGGGCTGGAACGTGGTGACGGCGCTTTGAGCCCGCAAAAACCGCGGTCTCAAAGTCGCCTAACCACATCGGCGGCAGAGCCGCCGTGTGGTTTCCACCACTGAGCCCCATCAACCTCCGATTGCTGCGCATTGGCACTCGGTACACCGAGCAAGACTTTTGTCCCAGCCAATCTTAGGAGTCAATTATACGTCAGTTCAATCAATCGTCCAAACCCAACCGGGCAAAGATGTCGTCCACATGGCGCAGGTGCCAGTGGTAATCAAAGGCGGCATCCAGATCTTTCTTGCTGAGCCGTTCGGTGATCTTCGGATCGGCTTCCAGCAAGCCGCGGAAGGAGCGCTGCTCGTCCCAAGCTTGGGCAGTCTTGGGTTGGACGAGGTCGTAAGCGGCCTCGCGGCTCATGCCGGTTTCGATCAAGGCCAGCAGAACACGTTGGGAATAGATCAGCCCGTGGGTAATATTCATGTCGGCTTTCATCTTTTCCGGGAAGACGGTCAAAGTCTCCGTGATCTTGGCAAAACGGTGAAGAATATAGTCCAGCGCTTCGGTGGTATCCGGTAAAATAATTCGTTCAGCGGAAGAGTGGGAAATATCCCGCTCATGCCATAACGGCACATCCTCTAGTGCGGTCAGTGCATGGCCGCGAATAACCCGAGCCAGCCCAGTGACATTTTCAGAACCAATGGGATTGCGCTTGTGGGGCATGGCTGAAGACCCCTTCTGTCCCGCGGCGAAGAATTCTTCGACCTCGCGCACTTCAGTCCGCTGCAAGTGGCGGATTTCCAAGGCAAACCGCTCGATGGACGTGGCAATAATCGCCATCACGCCAACGTATTCGGCGTGCAGATCCCGGGGCAAAACTTGGGTGGAAATGTCCTGCGCACGCAAGCCGAGATTCTTAGTAACGTATTCCTCCACCGCCGGCGGCGTATTAGCAAAGGTGCCGACTGCACCGGAAATCTTACCAGCCTCGACCCCTGCCGCGGCATGGTCGAAACGCTCGATATCCCGCTGGATCTCGGCGTACCAGTTGGCTAGTACCAGACCGAACGTCGTGGGTTCGGCGTGTACCCCATGGGTCCGGCCAATCATGACGGTATACTTATATTCTTTGGCTTTAGCCGCCACGACATCCCGCAAATGAAGCAGGTCGGCCTTAATGATCTCGTTAGCCTGTTTCATCAGATAGCCATAAGCCGTGTCCACGACATCCGTAGAAGTTAGGCCATAGTGGACCCATTTCTTTTCCGGGCCAAGGCTTTCGGACACTGTGCGCGTGAAGGCCACCACGTCGTGCCGGGTGATTTCTTCTAAGCGGGCAACTTCTTTGGCGTCAACTCGGGCATTCTTGGCCACTGCATCAGCCTCTGCCTGGGGAATTTCGCCCAGCTTGGCCCAGGCCTGCACGGCCAGAATCTCCACTTTCAACCAAGCGGCATACTTGTTATCTTCGGTCCAGATTTGACCCATTTCGGGGCGTACGTAACGATCAATCATCAGTAGTCGGCTTCTCCTTATCTTGAATGTGCCAGATGCCCAAAGCTTCCACTCGGGCAATTACATTTTCCAACTCCCAGGCGGTAAAGGACGCAAAGCCCACCGGGGCATCCGGCGCCAGATCACCGCGCTGGGGATAAAAGCTGAAGTGCGTGTTTGGCTGCGTGCGGATCAATTCAATGGCCTTCGCCAAGGTGTTGGGCGATATGGTCACCGTGACGCCGGCCCGATCCAGCTTGGGTTCTGGGATCGACCAATCGCAGACCGCCCGTAAATGCAATTCATAGGGCGAATATCCTGTCGTATATTCCAAAACATTGGCGCTGCCCCGGGGACCTGGAAATAAGCGGGCGACATAGAGCACGCCCGCCGCGGTGAGAAAATAAGTCACGCCAAAAACGCCCACGTAATGTACCTTGTCCCCCAGCAAGCGGGCAATTCGGCGAATCTCGTGGTTGGTCGCCGCATCAATGCGGGCTGGCATGATGGAGGCCTGCAATTGATGGGCGGGGCTGTACATGTTTTCGATCGTAGGATACACAGTCACCGCACCGTCTGCAGTTTTGACCGCCAACACGGACAATTCTCGGGCTTTGGGTACCCAAGATTCTAGGATCGCGGTGGCACCATCAAAGTAATCGGCCGCCGCCTCCAAATCATTCTCATTGTACAGAATACGCTGTTTCTTAGGACCCAAACCCTTTTGCGTCGGCTTCAACACCGCCGGGTACCCGATGGATTCAATTTCCCGCCGAACATCATCCAAATTGACCACCATTGCGTAAGGGGCGGTATTCAGATTCTGATCTTCAAAGAAAACCTTCTCCATATAGCGATCCTGGGTAATGCTGAGAATATCAATGCCCTGAGGCAGGCGATCATGATCGCTGATCCCTTTGAGCAGATCAGTGTTGATGTTTTCGTCTGCATAAACGATCACCTGACTCATATCGGCCAAGTCGGAAAAAGGCAGCGGATTAGACAAATCGCCAAATAGTGCAAAGTCAGCCGCGGCCAAGGCCGGATCGTTCGCGGTGGCGGTGAGCACTGCGGGGTGCAGCCCCATCTGCCGCGCTGCCAGCGTCAAGGTGTAACTGTCAATGCCGCCCCCAATGATGCCAATGGTTTGGTTTGGCGCAATAAAGCTCATGCGTTTCCATGTCCTTTCCCATCATCCGCATCTTCATTTAAGCCGGCGGTCTCCGCCAGTTCAGGATGCCGTTGATGCTGAAAAATCGTGTTCAGAAGAACGGACGAAATCGTCGCGATGACGATCCCATTGCCTAAGAGTAATTGTAACGTCTTCGGCAGCGCTTGGAAAATTGTCGGTGTAACGGTCACACCCAGGCCTAATCCAATGGAAACAGCGGCGACCAGCAAGTTGTGATCTTGGGTAAAATCAACCTGCTGCAGCATTCGAACCCCCTGCATGGCCACCATCCCAAACATGACGATCATCGCGCCGCCCAGGACCGGTGCGGGAATAATTGTCGCCAGAGCGCCAACCTTAGGCAGCAGTCCCAGCAGGATCAGGAAACCGGCCGCCCAATAGATCGGCCGTTTGGTCTTAATCCCCGACAACTGAACCAGGCCAACGTTTTGAGAAAAGGCGGTATACGGGAAGGTGTTGAAAAAACCACCGAGAATAATGGCCAAACCCTCGGCCCGGTATCCCTTCTTCAAGTCATCAGCTTGAATCTTACGTTCCGTAATATCCCCCAGTGCAAAGTATACGCCGGTGGATTCCACCATGGAGACTAACGACACCAGGATCATCGTCAGGATGGACGACCACTCAAAATGCGGTGTTTCAAAGTAATTAAATTGCGGGAAATGGAACCAGTCCGCAGTGAGCACTGGCGTCAATGACACCATGCCCAGCGCACCGGCCACCAGGGTGCCCACGACGAGCCCAACCAGCACCGCAATGCTGTGCAGAAAGCCCTTGGCCCAGACGTTGAGCGCCAGGATGATCAAGGCCGTGAGAAAGCCCAGGGTGAGGTTTTTTGCGTCACCAAAGGTCTTGGCACTGAGATCACCGCCGCCCAGGTTTTGGAAAGCCACGGGAATCAGTGACAAACCGATAACGGTAATCACGGTTCCTGTGACCAATGGCGGGAACAGGCGCTTGAGTTTGGCAAATGCCCCGGCAATCAAAAACACGAACAAGCCGGCGGCAATGATTGAGCCGTACATAGTCCCGATGGTGAAGCGCTGACCAATCAGTTTCAACGGTTCCACCGCCTGAATGGCACAGCCGAGAATGACCGGCAGACCAATACCGAAAAAGCGGTTGGCATGCACTTGCAGCAGCGTTGCCACGCCGCACATGAAGATATCGATTGAGACCAAATAGGTCATCTGCTTGGCCGAAAAGCCCATGGCCGAGCCGATCAGTAACGGAACGAGAACTGAGCCGGAATACATCGCCAACAAATGCTGGATGCCAAGCACAGCGGCTTGGGGTTGAGATACTTCAACGATGTCGTTAGGCTTCTGCGCCATCGGGATTCTCCTGTTCTTCTGTGAAGACCACTTGACCGTCCTTGAATTCTTTGATCCGGGCGAGTGAATAAACCGGAATGTCCCGCTTATCCAACAACTGGCGGCCCTTTTGGAACGTCTTTTCAATGACAATACCCACGCCGAGCAGCTGCGCGCCAGCTTGGTTAATGATATCGATCAGCCCTTCCACAGCCTGACCATTCGCTAAGAAATCATCAATGATCAAGACCTTATCATCGGCGCTCAAAAATTTGCGGGCAATGGCGATATGGTTGCTCACCTTTTTCGTGTAAGAATACACGACCGACGTGAACATATATTCCTTGAGTGTCACCGACTTATGTTTGCGGGCAAAAACCACTGGAACCTTGAAGGCATAACCGGTGAATACCGCCGGGGCGATCCCTGAGGATTCCACGGTGAGAATCTTGGTGACTGGCTGGTCGGCGAAATGGCGCTGAAATTCTTTGCCAACCTCAGCCATCAATTCTGGATCCACCTGATGGTTTAAAAAACTGTCGACTTTCAGTACATCGCCAGGGAGTACCTGACCATCTTCGCGAATCCTTTGTTCCAACAACTTCATTATATTGTATCCTCCATTCAGTGATTATGCCGCAAAAGCGAACAATTATTGAAAAATAGTGCTTTAAATTAACTTATACATTACCACAAAGTGCCCTATAAATACCACCGGTCAGCGGCTGCTAGCGCTCGCCTGACTGGTTTGACCGGCCGCCGCCGGATCATATTTGGTCAACCCATAAGTGGCAATGATTTCAATCAGCTTACTGGCATAATCTGGATCAGTGGCATACCCGTCTGCCTGCAGCGCCTTGGCTTGAGTCTTGTAATCCTGAGCAGCCAGGACCCGTTGGTACTGCTGCGCATTCCAGGTCGTGCCCCGGGTAAACAGCTGGGCATGATCGGTGATCGACTGGGCATAGGATGCATAGACCCGAAAGCGCGCCTTGATCGTCTGCCATTCACCGTTGATGTACTCCTGTGTCGTCATTTCCTTGGTGTTGGCGGGATTGGTGCCTTTGACGCCAAAAAGATTGTTATATTCGGCAGAAAGCGAACTTTCACCCCAGTCTGATTCAAGGATGGCTTGAGCAATTGTAATGCTTGGAAAAATCTTATATTGACTGTAAAGTGACTGCGCAGTGGGCGCCACTTTCGCAATGAAGGCCTGTTTGCGCCGCACCTCAGCAGCCTTCGCCGCGGAGGCCTGGGCAGCCTGCTCTTCATCAGTATGGTGTACATACCACATCGCGCCGCCAACGGTCACCCCGCCCACGAGCAGCAGGGCGAGTAACGTATAAACGATGATCGCTGAAACCGTATTGTGGTGCCCATAACTTTTGCGCCGTCTGCCTTTGGCCAATTGAATACCTCGCTTTCCTGACTGCTTTAATTGTACCAAGGATCACCTTGAATGTGTTTCCCTTGGCCGATGCTTTTGTTACGATAGGGACAGGTATCAGTGTACCCGAAGAATATTGCATTTTCTTTAAAGGAGAGCAAATTAATGACGAACAATTTGAATGTGGTGATCCTCGGGCTCGGCGGAATCGCCCATGCCTTTGCCCAGGATGCTGCTAATGTGGCCGGAACGACCCTGTATGGGGCCGCTTCGCGCGCACTGCCCAAGGCCCAGGAATTCGCTGATCAGTATCACATCCCACATGCTTATGGCAGTTACGAAGACGCCATTGCCGATGCGGCTGTAGATGCTGTCTACATCGCGACGCCCCACCGCTTCCATTTTTCAGAAATCATGGCGGCGCTGCGTGCTGGCAAACATGTTCTGTCCGAAAAAGCGATCGTGATGAGCAGTCACGAGTTGCGCCAAGTATCGGCTCTGGCTAAGAAACAGAATAAAGTTGTGATGGAAGCCCAAACGATTTACCACATGCCGCTGTATGCCCAGTTGCGGGCGATGCAACAGGCCGACGTCTTTGGCGATATCCGGGTGATCGATGTGATGTTTGGCTCCAATAACTCGAATACCGATCCCAATTCCCGGCTATTGGACCCGCAATTGGCCGGCGGGGCCTTACTCGATATCGGCGTCTATGCGCTAAGTGCAGCGCGGATGTTCCAGCCGGATGCTCCTCAGCTGTTGAATACCACCATGAAAATGGGCCCAACCAGCGTTGATGATCGGTCTGTGGCCAGCTTCACCAATAATTACGGTATTCTGACCAACGTATCCTTGAGTTTCTACGGCCGCCTGCCTAAGCAAATCAGTGTGGCCACCACCAAGGGCATGCTGACGATCATGGATTATCCCCGGGCCCAGGCAGCCGTGTTCACAGATATCAATCGAAAAGCCACTACGATCACCACTGGGGAAACTAACAAGGCGATGGCCTATGAATTAGCCGATTTCGCGGAGGCCTGCCAAAACCCCAGCGCTCACCGGGATGATTGGCAATGGACGACGGAAGTCATGGACGCGATGACCGCGATACGCCGGTCATGGGGCTATCTGTATCCATTTGAAGATAATTCTGCGTTTCAACAATAATTGAATGTCCTGACACTGCCAAAAGTCAGACTGTGGTCTGGCTTTTTTGCATGGCGGCCGGTAAGTAATTTGCATGCTTTTTCTGAATTTCCGGTCCATAATGATGGCAATTTACAGGGGGGATGATTTCTCATGCAGCAAACGACAACTCAGCCCACGGTGGACCCGCACCGCTGGGCAGTGATCATTATCTTAGGAATCTTCGCGTTCATGTCGAACTTGGACTCATCGATCGTCAACATTGCCATCCCCGTCATGACCTGGGACCTGCATGTACCAGCGAGTCAAATGGAATGAATCGTCTCCCTCTACCTCATTGTATTGAGTGCCCTGCTTCTACTGTTCGGCAAGCTGGGCGATCTGTGGGGCAAGGAGAAGATCTTCAAACTCGGGACGTTCGTCTTTGTTTTGGGCTCCGCCATGTCCGGAACGCCGCTAGGCTTTAATTTCCTGCTATTGGGCCGGTTCGTCCAAGCGGTCGGCGGGGCCATGACCTTGGCGAACACTTACGGCATCGTCACCGCTGAATTTCCCATCAAGGAACGAGGCCGGGCGATGGGTACCGTTGGGACATTTGTCGCCCTGGGCGCCGTCGCCGGTCCCGGCCTAGGCGGTTTGATTCTCGCCGTGAGCAGCTGGCCGTATATTTTCTGGATCAATATGCCAATTGGCGTGATTGCCTTGATTTTCGCCTTGCGTCTCATGCATGCCGGCCCGGCACCGGTGAAAGGCGGCGTGGACTGGGGCGGCTTCCTGACCCAAGCCGTAGCGATCGGCGCGGGTTTCTGGGGCTTGAATATGAGCCAGCAAATGGGCTTCACTCCGCTGATCTGGGGCTTGCTCGGGATTGCCATCGTTGCGCTGATCGGCTTCTTTATCGTTGAAAATTGCGTGCACGAACCGCTCCTGCCGCTGCGGATCTTCAAAAACGCCCTGTTCTCCGGCGGCGTTGGCGCGGTCTACTTGGTGTTTGTCGTCCAATTCTTCATGACCGTCTTAATGCCCTTCTATCTTGAAGATACCCTGCGTCTGCCCGCGGGCATGGCCGGCGCGCTGCTGACACTGTATCCATTGACCATGGTGTTCTTCGCGCCTTTGGGCGGTTATCTGGCCGACCGGATGAACATTGCACTGGTCGGTTTGATTGGTGCTGCGTTGATCGGTTTGGCCGACGTCCTGTATCTTTTCCTGCCGCTAAGCGGCGGCATCGTGCTTTATGGGGTGGCTACCGTGCTGCTGGGCATGGGAACCGGATTGTTCCAGTCACCGTTGGGCGATATCGTCATGTCGGTGGTGCCGAAAACAGATTTAGGAATCACCGGGAGCTTCAATGCGCTGGCGCGAAACCTGGGCATGGTGACCGGCACTGCTGCGTCCGCCAGTATCCTCTTCGGGGTGATGTCTGCCCATTTGGGAAAGCGGGTCACCACTTATCCCGCTGGTCAGGACAGCGTCTTCCTCAGTGCCTTGCACACCGCCTTTGGTATTGCTGTGGTGGTAGCCGTATTGGCAGTCCTGGTGCTGGCCTGGATGATGCCGAAAATCAAAAAGGCTGACTTGAAATAGTCAGCCGGATAACGACTGCTCGTTGCCAGTCTCGCTGACAACGGGCTATTTATTTCCCCGGAAATAATTGGCCGGTACCACATACGCCGGATAGGCACGGCGCCAATACCGCCAAAGCGCAGCTAAATCAGTATCCGCCGCCAGCGGCTGAGGATTCAAGAGGGCCGCCCATTGGTTGAGCGCAAAATCAAAGGCCGCGCCGACGAACGTCAATGTTTGGGCCTGCTTCACCGGCGCGAGAGACCACCCCATCGTGCCATCACCCGTTGCCACCGGCCAGGGCGCCAGCGGCTGAGTGACCGCCAGCGGTTGCCAAATAGCGGCAGTTGTGGGCACAACCCAGTGCGGCAAGGGCTTCAATAACCGCTTAAAGACGATCATATTCTGCAATGGTCCCCATTGATCCTCGATCGGCGCTGCATATTGGCTGAAGAAAAAAGGGCGGATATGATCTGGGCAAAAGCCGTTCTTAAGATAGAAACGAAGCTGCGCCGGTCCTGTATCGCCAGTACCCACGGTCAGTGTCCACCAGCCGCGGCGGGCATAAGCGGCGATGAGTGCCTGCAAAAAGGCATTGCCGGTCCCCTGCTGTTGATGCGCCGGGGCGACAGCGATCGCCATCAGCTCCCCCTCGTAAGGATTAACGACCCGTACGGCGGCCGCGCCGACGGTTGTGTTGGCCACCGTCCACAGCCAGCGTTCTGTTTGCTCAATATAGCGCGCCAGCATTGCCTCATCTTCATCAGCTAACAAAAACAAGTCCTTGTACTGGTGCCAATCGCCAGTCATCCGCTCCAGTCCCATGATCTGCTTCCTTTCCACGAAAAAAGAGGCGCTGAAGCGCCTCCGTTCTTTGAGCATGTGTCAAAAATTAGTCTTTTACAACGTTGACAGCTTGAGGTCCACGGTCGCTTTGTTCAACATCGAAAGTTACGCCTTGGCCCTCTTCGAGGGTCTTGTAGCCATCGCCTTGAATTGCGGAGAAGTGAACGAATACATCGCTACCATCTTCGCGAGTGATAAAGCCATAACCTTTTTCAGCGTTAAACCATTTGACAGTTCCATGTTCCATGAGAACTTCCTCCTTGATTGGTAAAAAATTGTGCATCTTTTGTTTGGTACTGGAAGAAAGTCTTTTGAAAACATTCGAACCGTAACCATTCAAAAAGTACATCATAATAATACCATGCACCGCGCGAGAAAGTAAAGTCAGAACGCTCAAAATCGTAATGAAAAAGAGCGCTACCAAGTCTTATTTGTTCTGGCTTGCCACGATCTTATCGAAGGCGTCTTTCAAGCGGAGCATTTGCCGCAAAAAAATCAAATACGATGTCGCGGCCGCTTGTTGGGCAAACTGCTTGCGCGTTTCTGGCAAACTCATCGCGGCCAGATCATCTTGCAGCCGTTCGATTGCCGCCAGCACCGGCGGAATCGGGTTGTTCTTGCGATCCCGTTTGGTCAAATCCACCAGCAGCCGCCCCATTTGCTGGTGCTGAGGCATTTCAGCCAACCGCGTATCCAACAGCAGCTGCATTTGACGCAACAACTCATACTGATTGTTGCGCATTTCAAAATATGCCGCATAGTACTCGTTATCGTCAAAAAGCTGATTGGCCTGATGCCGGGCTGTCCAAGCGGTCCCCTCATTGATGGCCTGCTTCAAGCTGCTCAAATGCCCCCATAAAGTATGCTGCGCTTCCACGCTGGTTTCTCCAGATATCAGCAGCGTGCCCTGCAGCCGCAACACGGTGATCAGCTCCTTTTCGACCCCTTCAACATGGAAAGAAATCTGATCGGTCAAATTCGGCATGAACAGATTGAAGAAAAGCCCGGTCAACGCGGCAATCACCAAAACGGATAATTGATTCAGCAAAATCGCCACCGTGATCGGTTTGACCACCAGCAGCGGTAAAACAAATACCGCACTGCCAATCATGGTATCCTGCAAGTCGACCAAGTTCGACAGGGCAATATACAGGAGCAGCCAAACGGCAAATGCCAGCGGTGCGTAGGGAATCCATGTGAAAAGCCCCCAGGCCAGCACCAACCCGACTACCGTCGCCACGGTTTGGAAAAGCGCCAGCCGCACGGTGGCCCGGGTTGTGGTGGCAATCATCAGCATGCTGACGATTCCGGCCAGGGACCAATAATCCAAATGCAGCGCGGCGGCAATGGCCATCGCAATTCCAGCCGTCAGTGCCGTTTTGATCGTCCGCATTCCTATTCTCATGAGCGTTGTTCCTCTGTCATTGTGACCATCGTCCTTCCTACCATATATGGTATTATATACGTAACACGGGAATTGAAGGAAGGGTCACGTATGCGCCATGTGAATTTGGGAAGAATTGGGTTAATTGGTATGCTGTTTCTGCTCATTGGCGGGATCAGCGCGTGCGAGCGGCGCCCGCTGACAGATAAAGCACAAATCCAGGCGTCAGCCACCACAGTGACCAACACGATTCAGGATCAGGGCAAAGAGCTGACAGCAATTACCAATAGTTTGGAAAAGAGCCAATCACTCTATGTCACCGAGCACAAGGAAAAGCCCAACGAAAATTTACTGCAAAATAAGCAAAGCGACGTGTATGCCAACTTTGCCA
Source organism: Schleiferilactobacillus harbinensis DSM 16991 (assembly GCF_000425885.1). Taxonomy (GTDB): domain Bacteria; phylum Bacillota; class Bacilli; order Lactobacillales; family Lactobacillaceae; genus Schleiferilactobacillus; species Schleiferilactobacillus harbinensis. Next base: position 1,303 of record NZ_AUEH01000033.1, on the reverse strand, counting down.
AGCGCACCACGGCCATGACCACACTGACAGCTGAATACAAGAAATTGAGCGACGCCGAGAACACCTTGAGCAGCTTTGCCAAATCCAAATCGCCCAACCTGCCGACGGAAAAGATTCAAGATCTCGTGCAAAGCCTAAAAATCATTGGCCTGGACCATGATACATTCACCCAATTCATGGATGAATTTACCAAGGCGGAGCAGAAATTCTACGCGGATACCGCAGATATGACCGATGAAAAAGAGCTGGATACTGCAATGGGCCGCCTGAGTCAATATTACGGTGCCTTGTACCAGCAAATGGAAATCATGCAGGCCAATCTCACCACGGCGCGGCAGCAAAGCCGCGAGTTGCTGCAGGAACTGAAATAAGAAATTTGTTCGCCTAGGGGGGAGGAGCAAATTGAAACTCATTGCTTTAATTTGTTTTATTGGGGGATTAGTTGCCCTATTGGTCATCGTCACGGTTTGGATCGTGACCGCCCGGCAACGGCGGCGACCGAGTCGGCGAATTGATGCCAGCTGGAGCCGCCGGCAAAAGCAGCTGCGGCGCCGTATCCATTGGTGCCAAGGGGCGACCGTCCTCGCCAGCTCGTTTGTTGTGCTGGCCTTGCTTGGGGTGATTATGACGGCCGCTGACGATTCGGCAGCCCAAAGCACGTCATCCTTGGCCCTAAGCCGGGCCAGACGGGATGCCCGTTCGCGGGCTAAATCAGAGTCTAAAACCGACCGCAATTCGCGCTCGTCCGCCAGTAAATCAGGCAACAGTTTGCTGCCGTCCAGTTCGTCATCATCGTCTTTCCCATCCTCGTCGTCGAGCGCCCCATCTTCATCTTCTTCTTCGTCGTCAGCTGCATCGTCTTCGCAGGCTGCGGCAAGCAGCAGTCAACCAGCGGCCACGCCGACTTTAAGCGGGGCCAGCGAAGAATTTGCCAATACATTACATCGTGCGGTCGCCCTTTCCGGCGGTACTGTGACCGCGATGGATTTCCCAGCAAGCGCAGACGGCAGCGTGGCGCAGGTCATCATTACCGTCAGCAGTGCTATTGCTGATCAAAATACACAGGACAAAACAAGCTATGCTGAATCAGCTTTAACTGAGGTTCAGCGGGTAGCCAAACAATACGGCGTCGCTGTGCCGCCTGTCGTGATCAAGGCCGCAAACGGAACGCCACTTGCCAAGAGCAGCAGCGATAATTCGCAAATGACACTAGGGAGTGTCTGAAAATCCCGAAATCCTGTATACTTCTTGTTAAAAACAAAACGGAGTGTGCAGGATGGTTATACCCAAACGTTATGAAGTA
>NZ_AUEH01000032.1 GCF_000425885.1 Schleiferilactobacillus harbinensis DSM 16991 | reverse complement strand
GAGGTACACGATAGTACAGTGGCTGCACCGTTGCTCGGTACTATTCCATTGAAGAGCGTCAATGTCCTGGCGGACAAAGCGTACGGGACGCAGGCGCTACGAGACTTCATCACGTCTCAGGAGGGATACTACACAATCCCACCCAAAAGCAATGCAGTGAACCCCTGGCCGTGCGACTTCTATCTTTACAAGGAGCGACATCTAATCGAAGGCTTCTTCAACCAGATGAAGGAGTTCAGGCGTATAGCCACACGCTATGATAAGCTCGCGCATGTCTTTCTGGGCGCGGTTTACGTTGCAGCAATATGGGTATGGCTTAAGTAATTTTCAGACACACCCTAGAAGAATTCGCAGATAATGTGGAGAAACGCGGCGGCCATGTTTATTTTGCTAAAAAAGATACCGACGCGGTCAATTACATCACCAATTTAGCCAAAGAAAAGCATGTACAGCGGGTCGTGAAATCCAAGTCCATGGTGACCACCGAGATCGATCTGGACAAGCAATTATTAAAGCTGCCCGGGATGAAGCTGATGGAGACCGACCTGGCGGAATTTATTCTGCAATCGGATAACTGGGATGAACCGACCCACATCGTTTTCCCAACGCTGCATAAGAACCGGGACCAGATTCGCGGCGTGTTTGAAAAATTGGGTTACACCGGCGACAACGATCCCACTCGCATGGCCCGGTTTGCCCGGGAATACCTCCGCGGTTATTTTCTCCAAGCGGACATGGGCATCACCGGCTGCAACTTTGCCATTGCCGATTCTGGACTGATCAATTTAGTGACCAATGAAGGCAACGCCGATCTGACCATGGCGATTCCCAAGACGCAAGTCGTCGTCATGGGCATGGAGCGGCTGGTGCCGAGTCTGAAGGAAGCCGAAGTCCTGGACAATATGCTCAGCCGCAGCGCGGTGGGCCAGAAGCTGACCAGTTATTGTTCCTTCAGCGGCGAGCAGGTCGCGGGCGAAAGCGACGGACCCGAAGATCTGCACGTCGTGATTTTGGACAACGGCCGGTCCAACGCGCTGGGCACCCCCTTTGAATCCGTTTTGCAGTGCATTCGCTGCGGCGCCTGTTTGAATGTCTGCCCGATTTATCGCCACATCGGCGGCCACGGTTACGGCTCGATCTATCCGGGGCCGATCGGCGCGGTATTATCCCCGGTTTTGGACGGGTATGAGAAATTCGGCGACCTGCCCTTTGCCTCCAGCTTGTGCGGGGCCTGTACCGAGACGTGCCCGGTGAAGATTCCGCTGCACCGGTTGCTGATCAAGCACCGGGAAGTGATGATGGACAAACTGAAGACCGACAAGGCCTTTAACAAAGCGATCATGAAGGGCATCGGGATGGGCACGGCCCATTCCGACCTGTTCCAGATGGCGCTGCAATTCGATCATTCCGCCACGCTGCCGTTTGTCTCAAAGAAACCGACCACTGTGGACAATCTGTATAATCACCAAGGCCACATCACCCATGCACCGTCCATGGCCAAGGGCTGGACCGACGTGCGGGATGCCCCGCGGCCGCCGAAGCATACGGAGAATTTCCGCCGCTGGTTCAAGGACCATGAGGCGCAGAAAGGGGCGAGTAACGATGACCAGTGATAATCGCGAGGAGTTTTTGAACTTTATTGCCGCCAAGGCTGAGCGGCCGCGGCATCAATTGACGGATCATCCGTTTGTGCCGCTGAATGATTTACCGGAAACTACCTTGGCAGATAAAACCCCGGCGGAGTTATTTGCCCTGGCCAAGGAAAACAGCGAAGCAGAACACGTGACATTCAAAACGGCGGCCACGGCGGATCTGCCGAGCGTGCTGGACCAGATGATCACGGATAAGACCGCCCAGTCGCTGCTGCTGCCCACGGATGAGCGGATCGCCGCCTATGGGTTAACAGATTGGGCGGCGCAGGTCGCGCCGCGGCCGACTTACTGGGATCCGGCGGGCAGCCGAACGGAGAACATTCAGCGGGCCCAAGATGCTGACTTGGCCATCGGCTGTGTGGAGTTTCTCTGCGCTGAATCCGGCACGATCACCGTGGCAACCACGCCGGGGCAGGGCCGCAGCTTTCACTTTCTGCCCAAGCACTACGTCGCGCTGGTGCCCCAAAGCCGGATCGTCCCGCGTTCTCGGCAAGCCATGGACTGGTATGACACGGAATTGAAGGCGGGCCGGCTGCACACGTCGAATATCAACTTCATCACCGGACCATCGAATTCGGGGGACATTGAAATGGTCCTGGTCGTTGGGGTCCATGGGCCGATTGATATGACGTATGTGGTGCTGACGGATAAATAGCGGCATGCAGATTGCAATTCCCACATTGACCTCTTATACTCAGTGTAACTTGATACGAGAGGATCGATGAATATGGCTGAACCGACAACCGAAACCACTGAAAAGACAACGCAATGTGCTGATGGGGCGTGCGTGCTGCCCCAACAGGCGCCAACCCCGTGGTGCCAAGTACTGATGCCGAATCTGGTCTTGGCTCAGGCGGCCACGGGGAAGACGGTGTACTACGTGGATACGCTGAACACTTTGAGCGATCCCGTGTTGAAGGCATTCCGAGACGCGTACGAGATTTCCTTTGTGCCGACTTTACTGGCCTTCCGGGCTGGTCAGGTCGGCGCCAAGTACGACGGCGACCGCAGTATTGCGGATGTTCAATTGTTCTTACAGAATAATTAGTGTAAGTAAACTAGCATGAGGACACGGTGCTGAGCCGTGTCTTTTGTTTTACTCTTAATGGTCTTTTGTTAAGTAAATATTAAGAACATTCGTTATTATTTATTTAGTAACAATTAGTAAGTAAACTGATATGTAAGAGCCTGAGTGCTCTGGCGAAATGACCGTATGCCATGCGGACAGCCTTGTCCGATGGGGAGCGTGGTGAGAAACCAAGGAGGTTTTGACCATGGCGACAATTGCAACGGTTTTTAAAGACTATGGGTTCCACAATGATCAGCTGACGCTGCTGGCCGGCCCGTGTGCTATTGAATCCTATGACACCTGCGCCCAAGTAGCGGAGATTCTCGGGTCCCTGGCGGATGAACTGCATATCAATTATGTCTTCAAGTCGTCCTTCGATAAGGCCAACCGCAGTTCCGGCGAGGCCGATCGCGGCGCTGGGCTGGAAGCGGGCCTGAAGGTGCTGCGCCGGATCAAAGAAACTTACCATGTCCCGATCGTCACCGATGTTCATGAATCTTACCAATGCGCGCCGGTGGCGGAAGTCGCTGACGTGCTCCAAATTCCGGCCTTCCTGAGCCGGCAAACCGATCTGCTGGTGGCGGCCGCCAAGACCGGCCGGGTGGTCAACGTGAAGAAGGGCCAGTTCATGGCGCCAGAGGATATGGGGTCCGTGGTCGACAAGCTGGACCCCTATACGGAAAAAATCCTGTTGACTGAACGCGGTGTTTCCTTCGGTTATCACCGTTTGGTGGTGGACATGCCTGGACTGATCACGATGCGTCAATTTGAGTATCCGGTGATTTTCGATGCCACCCACTCCGTCCAGCTGCCCGGCGGGTACGGCGACCATTCCGGCGGTCAGCGGGACTTTGCTTTTCCACTGATGCGCGCCGCCCTGACCGTGGGCGTTGATGGAATCTTTGCCGAAGTGCACCCCGATCCGCCCAGTGCCATTTCAGATGCGGACAATCAGCTTTATCTGGCCAAGGCGGCGCCGATTTTCCGCGAGGCCAATACACTGTTCCATGAGTATCAAGCGGCTCAGAAGGGGCGGGTGCAAGATGGCTTATTATGAGATCGCCCAGAAAGTATTTGCCCAGGAAAGTGATGCCCTCACCGGCGTCGCGGCTCGTCTGGATGATCATTTTGATCAGCTGATCGAAATGATTCGCAAAACCGGCGGCCGCTTGATCTTTATCGGTATTGGCAAATCGGAAATCATCGCCCAGAAAATCGCGGCTTCGCTATCGTCCATCGGCCAGCCGAGTTTCGTCATCGATGCAGCCAATGCCTACCATGGTGATCTGGGCCGAGTGGCCAGTGACGACTTGGTGTTCTTCGTGTCCAACAGCGGCGAGACCCAGGAAGTGATTCGTACGTTCTTCGCCTTGCAAGCGATCCATGGCGAAGCACTGACCACGGTCTCCCTCACTGGGGCGCCCCAATCCACGTTGGCCACGAATACGACTCTGGCCATTGATGTCGGTGTGGATGAAGAGGTTGACGTCACCGGGCTGGCGCCCACCGCCTCCACGACCGCCACCCTGGTCTTCGGGGATGCTTTGCTGGTGGTGCTGGAAAAGGTCCGGCAGTTTGACAAGGAAAACTTTGCCCAATTTCATCCCGGCGGCAATATCGGCCGGATGCTGCTGCAGCGAGTGAAGCACGTGATGCATACGCGACTGCCCTACGTAACGGAGGATACACCGATTAATGAAGTGATTTATCGGATCAGCGACTTCGGGTTGGGCATTACAATGGTGCGCAACGGTCAGACCCATGCCATTACTGGGATCGTCACCGACGGGGATATTCGGAAGAAGTTTCTGGATGTCCCCCAGGTCAAGCGGTCCCAGGCGTCGGATTATATGACCCGCGGGTTTATCAGTATCAATCAGGAAGAGCGGAACCAGGCGGCCTGGCAGAAGATGGCGGCGTATAGTATTTCGAATTTGATCGTGGAGGATAACGACCACCAGGTGGTGGGGGTGGTGACAATCCATGATGTGCTTGAATAAGTGAGAAAAGCCCCGCTTGATCAATTGCTGATCAAGCGGGGCTTGTGCGTGCGAGTCGTTACCAAGTGAAGCGTATCGTGCGAATTTCGTAAGGATGCAACGTGAGCGTCACTTGACCGGCCGCCAGCAATTCGGTGGCATCGGTGACGTGTTCATCCAGCGCAGCAGCTTGGGCGGTCTTGGCCGCAAAGCGCGGGGTCAAGCTGAGGCGGTTGTCGGTGCCGGAGTAGTCGTGAACGCGGACGATCAGGGCGCTGCCGTCTTCGCTGATCTTCACCGCATCCAGCGCGGCGGGGTAATCACCGGTGATCGTAAAGAGCGGCGTTAACGTCTCCGCGGTCCGATCGGCGGTGCAGCGCAGCGGTTCATTCAATTCGGCTGCAGCCTGGGGTACTTGGCCGGTGAGAAAATCGCCGGTGTGGGGCAGCAAGGCGTAGGTGAAGGTTTGGATGCCCTCATCTGCCGTGGTGTCCGGGTAGTTGCCGGATTTCAACAGGGATAATGAAATTTGACTGCCTTTGATCCGGTGGCCATACTTGCTGTCGTTGAGCAGGGCGACGCCGTAATCCCGCTGAGCCAGGTCCACCCATTCGTGGGCGACGGTTTCGAATTTGGCCTGATCCCAGGAGGTGTTGTCGTCTGTCGCCCGGGTGACGTTGCCGTATTGGATATCATAGCGGGCACTGGCCGCGAGGATCGGCGTATTGAAGGCGACCCGCAGCAGCCGCTGACGCTCGTGCCAATCCACTGTGGTACGGAAATCGATTCGCGGGTTGTGGGCGTACAACCGAATGACTTGGGTCATGGTCGACTGACCGAAGGCATAATGGCTGGTAATATCGGTATACAACGGGGTATTGGCGGTCACCGCGACTTGATCAGCCTGGAGTACGCTGACTTTGTCTGGATAATCCGCGTCAATGTTCCAGTTGTCATATTGCAAGGGACGATCCTCATACAGGGTGAGGATGTTGCCGCCGGCATCGGCCAGCACATCCCGCTGGGTCCGCTTATCCCACAATTTGGTCAATGCACCGGTGGCAGCGTAAGTCAGATCATAGAAAGGAGTGTGCACGGTCCGGCCGTCAATCACCGCCATGGCGGGCGCCGCGGCAGGCTGCGCTGCTGGCAGGCTGATCGTGCTCAATGCGGGTACGGTCACCTCTTGACCACCGATGAGCTGAGTCGTCGACCAGGGCAGACTGTTGCGCACTAACGACTGGCCCGCCGCCACGGTGGTTACTTGCACATCTAAATCCCGGTGCAGTTGGGCAATGGTCGCGAATAACTGGCTGAATTCTTTTTCAGCATCGGCATAGACTTCGTGAATGGCGGAACCAGGCAGAATATCGTGGAATTGGTTGCGCAGCAGCGTTGTCCAAAGGGTATGCAGTGTTTCTTGGGGATAGGGGAGGCCTTGTTCCACATGGGCCGCCGCATAGCGCATTTCCAAATCCCGCAGGGCATATTCCGCCCGCCGGTTATGGGCTTTGATGCGGGCCTGAGAGGTATAGGTGCCCCGGTGGAATTCCAGGTAGAGCTCGCCCCGCCAGACCGCCACCGGTTCGGCAGCGTGGTGCAGCCGATCCTGGAGGCCGCTGAAGAAATCGGCCACCCGGCCATTATGGATCGTCGGCATCCCAGGCAATTCGTTCAGGATGCGAATATTTTGAATCTGTTCCCGCGTCGGCCCGCCGCCGCCATCGCCGTAACCGTAGGCCAACAGCAGATGGTCATTGACCGGTTTGTCCGCGTAAACATGGTAGGTGCCGATGACGGTGTGCGGTGTCACATCGCCGTTATAGGTATACTGCCATTGCGCCGGATCCTCGTAGTTGGTCCAGGGTTCGATGGTCGTGATGAAATGGGTCAGCACCCGGCTGCCGTCGATTCCTTGCCAATAGAAGGTATCATGGGGGACCCGGTTGGTGTCATTCCAGCTGATCTTGGTGGTCATGAAATTATCGACGCCAAAACCGTGCATGATCTGGGGCAAGGCGGCGGAGTAACCAAAGGTATCCGGCAGCCACAGCACGTGGGCATCCGCATCGAAGTGCTGTTTGAAGTAAGCACTGCCGTAAAGAAATTGCCGCGTCAGTGATTCCCCGCTGGGCATGTTCACGTCCGGCTCCAGCCACGTACCGCCGTCCACTTCCCAGCGGCCTTCAGCTATGCGTTGCGCCACCCGCTGATATAGATCAGGATAATCGTCAGCGAGAAAGGCGAAGTCTTGCGGCGTACTCATGAAGAAGCGATAGTCAGGGTATTCATCCATTAACGCCAAGACCGTGCTGAACGACCGGGCAATTTTCTCCCGGGTATGGCGCAGCCGCCACAGCCAGGCGACATCAATGTGGGTCTGGCCCACAGCGGTGATTTGGTAGCCTTTTTTCTCATGGGGATGCGCAGCAATGAAGGCGTGGATGTCCGCGAGTACCTGGTCGCACACCGGCCCGATCGTCGCGGGGGTCAGGCTGGCCCAATCGAAGCGGCGCAGGCTCTGCTTGACCAGTGTCTGGTAGCTGTAGCGCAGCGGCTCATCGGGCCCGAGTTCCGCCACGGTGCCGACAATGTTCCATAAATAGGCATAACAGTCGACCACAGATTGATTGATGATCCCGGCACTCAAGTCATCTAAGGTATAATGCTGGATCTGCCGCGGTCCGCCGCCTTCCAAACCAGTCCACAACTTAATGGCAATCGACAGTGTTTGGCCGCTGTAACGGGTGCCAAAGTGGACTTCTTCGTGGTTGCTGTCGACGGCTTGATAGGGTGCGCCATTCACGAATAGCAATCCTTCAAAGCCGGAATTATTCCCGCCGCCGGTGCGGCCTAAGACCGCGTGGAGGACGTAATGGGCGTCTTCGGCCAGCATCGGCACAGTGAGTGAAAAGCGCAGCCAGAAATAATCATCCCGGCCCTGCCACGCCGTGCCTAAACTCACCGGCCGCCACTGGACCGCCGTGGGGATCGTGCGGGTATCCGCCCGTTCGTCCCGGCCCATGGTGATCCCAGTCACGGGAGTAAAATTGTTATAGAAATATGCATGCAAGTAACCCAACTGCTGGGCTGCTTTCTTCTGGAAATGGTCAGCCATACCATCCCTGCTTTCTTTCTTTGATGCTTCTTATTGTACCTGTTTTCCCACTAAAAGAACGGCTTCATAGGGGCGTAAAGTGAATAATTCGCCAGCAATCTGCAAGCCGTCCGGGTAGTTGTGGGCTAAGAGGCGGGTATTTCGCAGATCGGCCGCCCGGCGGGACTGGGGCGTCCCGGACCAGTTCGCCCAAACACTGAGAACAGCGGTTTGATTGCGGCGCTGATAGTGCATCACGGTGGTGTCGTCAGGGGCCAGCATATGGAAGTCGCCATCCGTGAAGACTGGATACGCCGGCCGGGCCGCGATGAGCTGCTGGTAGAGGGCAAAAATGCTCTGGGGATCAGCCAGCGCGTCCTTGACGGTGACTGGATCGTCAAGCCCGGGCTGCAACCATGGCGTGCCAGTGGTAAAGCCGTAATTGGGCGTATGGTTCCAGTGCATCGGGGTGCGGGCGTTGTCCCGGGACTTCTGCTGGAGAATCGCCAGCGCAGTGGCCGTGTCGACGCCTTCCTGGCGCATGGCGGCATAGGCGTTGCGGCTTTCCCGATCGTCATATTGATCAATATTTGTGAAATAGGCATTGCGCATGCCGATTTCTTCCCCTTGGTAGATATAAGGCGTACCCTGCAGCCCAAATTGTACGATAGCCAGCAATTTCTGGGATTCAATCCGGTAGCGATCATCATTCAGAAACCGGGAAATTGCTCGGGGCTGGTCGTGATTGGTCCAAAATAGGGCGTTCCAGCCGTGTTCCCGGGCAATGCCCACCTGCCATTTGGTCAGCACCGCCTTTAAGGCCGGCAGCGAAAATTGACCCAGCGTCCACTTGCGGCCATCCGTGTAGTCAATTTTCAGATGCTCAAAGGAAAAGGCCATGGCCAGTTCGTGGTTGGCGGGATTGGTGAACTCTCCGGTTTCGGCCACGCCGGCTGAGGCCAGTTCGCCCACGGTGATCATGTGGTTGGGGGCAAATATTTTTTGATTCATCAGTTGCAAGTAGTGATGAACGTGGGGCCCGTTGATGTAGTAAGCCCGGCCATCGTCCTGAGGTGTGGCTCGGCTGACGTTGCCAAAGGGTATGCGTTTGGAGATCATATTGATCACGTCCAAGCGAAAACCGTCGATCCCTTGTTCTGCCCACCAGGCCATCATCGCTAAGATCTTTTTCCGCAAGACGGGATTATCCCAATTCAAATCCGGCATGTGCTGCTCGAAGATGTGCAGATAATACTGTTGGCGCTGGTCATCCCACTCCCAGGTACTGCCGCTGAAACGGGACAGCCAATTGGTCGGGACCTGCCCCGCCGCGGCGTCTGCCCAGAAGTAGAAATCGGCATACGGGTTCGTTTTGTCCTGCCGGCTGGCCTTGAACCAGGGGTGTTCCGTGGACGTGTGGTTCAGCACTAGATCCATCATGATTCGAATATGGTAGCGATGGGCGACGGCCAGCATTTCTTTGAAGTCGGTCAAAGTCCCGTAACGCGGGTCTATTGTTTGGTAGTCGCTGATGTCGTAGCCATTATCGTAGCCCGGTGATGGATACATCGGCGTCAGCCAAATGAGTTGGATACCCAATTCGTGCAAATAAGGCAGCCGTCGAATGATCCCGGGAATGTCCCCAAAGCCGTCCCCGTTGCTGTCTTGAAAACTGCGGGGATAAATCTGATACGCCGTCGCCGTGTGCCACCAAGCCACAAGTAATCACCTTTCTTATCTTAAAAAAGGCCCCAAAATCGGCCGTGCCGGTTTTGGGGCCACTCATTCATATCCTGCTCAGCTGCGGAACGTATCCAGCCAGCTGCGCTTCTGCTTCGGTTCGTCATCCTGTTCAATGCCGCTGCGGTTGTCAATGCTCGGCAGGGCACGGATATCGACCAAGTCTGCGTCGATTCGCTTTACCAGAATAAAGTGGGCGACTAAACCTTCAGTGGCCTTCAAGAAAGCCATCGTGGTGTCGTCCATGTGATCAATGACCAGCAGCGGAATGACATCGCTGATGGCGGCCTGCTGCGGTTGGGTGGCGGCGTCTGGATCGTCTTGATAAGGCACGTCGTCGGCATCGACTTGACCATCATCGCTGACTGGCGGGGCCTGGGTGGTGGTGCTGTTCAAACTTGGATTCAGCACCTCATCAGGAATTTGGGTGGCCACGGCATTGAGCCGGTAAATAATGGTCGGCAATAAGTCGGTGTTGTGGACCACAACGGTGGGATAGTAAATACCGGTATCATCTTCATCCTGCATGATGAAGTCAATGACCTGGCCGCTATCCGGCACCTGCACGTGGTGGTTGGTGGGATTCAAATTAAAAATACGGGCAATACTGCCGATGGAATTCGTAATGATCGTGCGGAAGGCGTCATCGGAGAACGGTTCGGGATGACCCTCAGAAACGGCCGCCAAGCGGTCGTCGTGCAAACGGAATAAGTTTTCAACTTCCATAAAAAGCAAGCCTCCTTGATTAACTCAGTCACTAACTTCAGTATACGCTATTGAACCGCTTCACTGGCCTAAATTTCGGTAAAGCGGACGAAAATCAGCCTTCGGGCGGACTTGTCAGGCGGACAGCCTGAATCGTTACTGGATAAGTCCCGCTGGGGGCTTGCACGGTGACGGTGTCGCCCACGGTATGGCCGAGGAGGGCAGCGCCCAAGGGCGAGGCCTGGGAAATCTTTTGGGCATCTAAATCCGCTTCGGGTTTGCCCACGATGGCGTAGGTGTCAGTATCGTCGTCATCGTCGAAGCGCAAGTCAACGGTCTTGCCGATTTCCACGATGGCGTTGGCCTGGGGGTGCACGATGTCCGCATAGCGGCGCTGTTTGCCTAAATAGCGCAGGCGGGATTCCAGATGACGCAGGTCCCGTTTGGCGGCGGAATATTCCGCATTTTCGGACAGATCGCCCAGCGCCCGGGCGGCCTGCAGCGCCTTGATCAGCCCAGGCCGTTGTTTTTTCAACGCCTCGATGTCCGCCCCTAGCTGATCGAAGCCCTGTTGGGTCATTTTTTCGTAATAAACCATCTTGTTTTCTCCCTTGCAAGAAATCACTACATCGAGTGTAATACAATGGAGAGTGTTTAGAAACGAGAGGAGTAGACATGATGGCATACACGATTGGCGTTGATCTGGGCGGCACGAATATCAAGATTGGCCTATTCGCTGACCGCCAGCGCCTGATCGATCAGCATTGGACGCCAACACCGGCCAAAGCCCCGCCGGCACAGACGCTGCAGGCAATTACAGCGGGTATTCAGGCCATGCTGGCCCAGCATCCGGGAGACCTGACCGCCATTGGGTTGGGCATCCCGGGGTTAGTTGATGCCCAGCGGGGGATTTCTATGTTTTCACCGAATTTCCCGCTGTGGCAGGACGTGCCGGTCGGTGCTGTTTTACATAAAGAGTTTGGTGTGCCCGTGCGGATAGACAATGATGTCCGGGTGAACACCATCGGCGAGTGGCGGTTGGGCGCGGGCCAGGGTGAGAGCAATCTGGTGATGCTGACGATCGGCACCGGCTTGGGCGCCGGCGTCGTGGTGGACGGCCATCTGCTGCGCGGCGCGACCAATTCAGCGGGCGAGATCGGCCACATGAATATGTTCCGCCACGGCCGGCCATGCAATTGCGGCAGTGCGGGGTGTTTGAGCCGGTACGTGTCCGCGGTGGGCATTGTGCAGACCTATCGAGAGAAACGGGCCGCTCTGGATTTACCGGCGGTGGCCGCTGCGACCCCGAAGACCATTCAAGTTGCGGCGGAAGCCGGGGAGGCCGCCGCCATTGCCACCTATCAAGCGGCCGGGACCCTGCTGGGCTTTGGTCTGACCAATATCGTCAATATGTATAATCCGGCGGTGATCATCATTGGCGGCGGGGTGGCCGGGGCCGGCGACTGGCTGCTGCGGCCGGCCCGCCAAGTGGTGGCCGATCACGCTTTGGCCATTCCCGGCCGGGCCTGCCGCATCGTCACCGCCCAGTTGGGCAACACCGCCGGTATGTGCGGTGCGGCCCAGTTAGTGAGAAAGGAAAGTGTACCACAATGAAATTAGCGATGTTAGAAAATGAACCAGTCGTTATTACGGGCACTCCAGAGGACTTATCCGCGGCGCCCATTCAGAATGCCGATTCGGTGATGGCCGCTTGGGCGTTGGGCGCTGAACGGCTGTCCTTGGGCAAGGCCCAGACGATTCAACCGGATCAGCTCATTTGTCCGCTGCCCGAAAGCCGTCAAGTCTTCGCCGTGGGCATGAATTACGCGGCCCACACGAAGGAATTGCATGTGGCCGCGCCCAAAGCCCCCAGTGTATTCACTAAGTTTCCATCCTCTTTGACCGGGCCCACGGTGACCGTCCCCCATCACGGAACCAAAACGGATTGGGAAACGGAACTCGTCGTGGTGATCGGCCAGGGCGGCCGGGACATCAGTCAGGGAGACGCGCTAAACCACGTGGCCGGCTACATGGTGGGCCAAGATCTGTCCGATCGGGCAGTCCAATTCATCAATGACCCGCCGCAGTTTTCACTGGCCAAGTCCTTTGCTGGTTACGGTCCCATCGGCCCGTGGCTGACCACGCCGGATGAGGTGCGGGATTTGGCCCGCCAGACCGTGACTACGACGGTGAATGGCCAAGCGATGCAGCGGTCCCTGCTCAGCGACTTGATTTTCTCCCCCGCAGACTTGGTTGCCTATTTATCCAGTATCGTAGAATTGATGCCCGGCGACCTGATCTTCACCGGCACCCCTAGCGGCACGGGGGTGGGCCGCGATCCGCAGATCTTCCTCCAGGCCGGCGACCAGCTGGTCAGTCAGATCACCGGATTGGGCACGCTGCATATCACCATTGCTTAATAGAAAGTAGGAATTTCCCTATGGCATATCGCTTTTTACTGTTTGACATCGACGATACCCTATTAGACTTCAAGGCGGGCGAAATGAAGAGCCTGCGCGAGATGTTTGCTGAGCTTCAGCTGCCCCGCGATCCGCGGCTGGAACCGACCTATTTGCGCATCAATCAGTCCCTTTGGGAGGCTTACGAACGCGGCGACATTACCCGGGAGGATATCTTCCGCCAGCGCTTTGTGAAGACGTTCAAGCACCTGCAGATCAACGCGGACGGCTTGCTGGCGGAACGGGTCTACCACGCGAAGCTCGATCAGCAGGCGGTGGTCATCCCCCGGGTGACCGAAACCCTGGCGGCGTTGCAGGACTATGAATTATATATTGTCTCCAACGGGATCGAGCCGGTTCAACTGGATCGGCTCCGCAAGAGCGGCTTGGCCCATTATTTCCGGGATGTATTCGTGTCCGATTCCGTGGGCGTACAGAAGCCGACCAAAGCGTTCTTTACCTACACCGCGCAGCATATTCCCGGGTTCCATCATCGGGAAGCGCTGATCATTGGCGATTCCCTGACGTCTGATATTCAAGGCGGCATGAATGCACATATCGACACGGTTTGGTACAATCCTCATTTCCAGCCGAATCGTTCTGCTGTGCGGCCGACTTATCAGTTGAATGAGATCAGCGATTTGACGGCACTGTTGTTGGCCAATCAGGACTAGCCGGATGCTTGACCGATTCTGTATAGTGGGAATTGGGGGTGGCTGCACAAAGGGCTCAGACAAAATTCTCTCTGGTACGCCGTGCCAAGCGCTGCGCAACCTCCGGTGGAATTGGGCTGGAACGTGGTGACGGCGCTTTGAGCCCGCAAAGACCGCGGTCTCAAAGTCGCCTAACCACATCGGCGGCAAGCCGCCGTGTGGTTACACCACTGAGCCCATTCCACCTCCGGTTGCTCCGCACTTGGCACTAGATACGTTGATAATTCAAGCATTTTCTCGCCTACTAGCCTACTAAGAATTGGGAGGGGCTTATGGACATTATTTCAACCTTAGTCAGCCGGCGCCAACAGCTGATCAGTGCGTTAGGGCAGCATTTGAGTATTTCCTTGATTGCGCTCGTTATCGCGATCCTCATTGCCATGCCTTTGGCGTTTTGGGCCGCGCGGCACAGTAAGGCGGCTGGGGTGTTGCTGCAAATTGCGGGGATTCTCCAAACGATCCCGTCATTGGCGCTGCTGGGCCTGCTGATTCCGTTGGTGGGCATTGGCACGACGCCGGCGGTAATTGCGTTAGTAATTTATGCGCTGCTGCCTATTTTTCAAAACACCTATTTAGGCATCACCGGCATTGATCCGGCGTTGGAAGAGGCGGCGGATGCCTTTGGCATGAGCCGCTGGCGCAAGTTGCGCAAAGTTGAATTGCCCATTGCGGCGCCCACGATCATTGGCGGCATTCGTACCGCCTTGGTCTTGATTATCGGGACAGCCACGCTGGCCGCCTTGATTGGGGCTGGCGGGTTGGGCTCATTCATCCTATTGGGCATTGACCGGAACAATACGGCGTTGATCGTTATCGGCGCGGTCTTTTCCGCCCTGTTGGCGATTATTCTATCCGCGCTGATTTCTTGGCTGGCCAAGCGCCGCTGGCAGTGGACCGCCGGCCTGCTGGCTGTTCTGGTTCTGGGCGTGGGCACTACCCAGGTGCTGGCCCGGGTCAATCAGCCGGAGACGGTGACCATTGCCGGGAAGCTGGGCAGCGAACCGGATGTCCTGATCAACATGTACAAACAGCTGATCGAACAGGATGAGCCTAATATTCATGTGCAGCTGAAATCTAATTTTGGTAAGACGACATTTCTTTTCAACGCCTTGAAGAGCGGCAGTGTGGACATCTACCCGGAATTCACCGGGACGGTGCTGGAAACACTGGTCAAACAGCGTACCGCGACCACCGGCCATTTGTCAGCTGCACAGACCTATACCACTGCCAAAAAGGACTTGGCCCAGCAGTTCCAGATGACTTATCTGCGGCCGATGCGGTACCAGAATACATACGGTGTGGCGGTGAAGAAAACCTTCGCCGCGCAGCATCAGCTGACCACGATCAGTGATCTGCGCCAGATCAGCGGTCAGCTGTCCGGGGGCTTCACGCTGGAATTCATTGATCGGCCCGACGGCTATCAGGGCCTGAAGAAAGTCTACGGGCTGCATTTTCCGACCCATTCCTTTGAGCCGGCCCTGCGCTATACCGCCATCAACAACAATAAGGTCAATGTCGTGGATGTCTATTCGACTGACAGCGAGATCGTGCAGTACAAATTGCAGACGCTGACCGACGACAAGCATCTTTTCCCGCCATATCAGGGGGCGCCGCTGATGCGGACAAAATTTGCCCAGGATCATCCAGGAATTGTCCGCAGTTTGAATAAGCTGGCCGGCAAAATCACTGATGAGCAGATGCAGCAGATGAACTATGCTGTGAATGTGCGCAATGAATCGCCGGCTAAGGTGGCCCGGCAGTATTTGCAGCAGCACGGCTTGCTGAAAGGGAGTGATTGAGATGGCGGCGCAAAACGCGATTGAATTCCACCATGTCCGCAAAAATTTCACTGGCCAAACGATCCTCAGCGATCTCAATTTAACCATCCCTGCCGGGGAAATTTTTGTGCTGGTCGGTCCCTCTGGTTCAGGCAAGACCACCACGTTGAAAATGATCAACCGGCTGGAAGAGCCCAATGCCGGGACAATCACTTTCTTTGGCCGGCCCGTGGCGGATTATCCGCTGCAGGAACTGCGCTGGTCCATCGGTTACGTCCTGCAGCATATTGCTTTGTTTCCCAACATGACCGTGGCAGAAAACATTGCGGTGATTCCCGAAATGAAGAAAATGAGCAGAACACGGATTCAGGAACGGACTGAGGCGCTGCTGGCGGCCGTTGATCTGCCCGCCGCGGAATATGCCCAGCGGTATCCCGATGCTTTGTCCGGCGGCGAAGCCCAGCGGGTGGGAATTGTCCGGGCCTTGGCCGCCGACCCTGGGGTCATCTTGATGGATGAGCCATTCAGCGCGCTGGACCCGCTGTCCCGTAATCAATTGCAGGATCTGATTCTGCGCTTGCAGGCGCAGCTTCATAAGACAATCGTGTTTGTGACCCACGACATGCACGAAGCGTTGAAAGTCGGCGACCGCATTGCGGTGATGCACAACGGCGTGATCCACCAAGTGGGCACGCCCGCTGAGATCCAGCAGCACCCGGCGACCAATTTCATCGCCGATTTCTTTGCCGGTGCCGAAGTGGGGCACGTCGTCTGGGCGGACACCCTGGCCCAAGTATTGGCTAGCGGCGTCTTGCCGACCACGACTCAGCCGCCGACCCCCGGTGTCACCAGCCAGACCACTGTGGCGGCGATTGCCCCGCGGTTGGGTACTAATGAAACCCTGGCGGTGGAAAATCCAGCGGATGGGCACACCTATGCCTTGGATGCGCCCGGTTTGTTGCAGTATATCGTATTGGTTCATACCTCGGAAAGGGATATAAAATGAGTGAAACACAGCATTTTGATACGATCGTTATTGGTGGCGGCCCAGGCGGTCTCGCCGTGGCCTTTGGTTTAGCCGAGCAGCAACAGGTGGCCGTGGTCGAAAGCGACCTGTGGGGCGGGACGTGTCCCAACCGCGGCTGTGACCCGAAGAAGATGCTATACGGCGTCGTTGAAAGCCGGATGCAGGATCGGCGCTATGCCCAGCATGGGCTGACTGGCGCGGCTGAGATTGATTGGCCGGCCTTGATGGCGTTCAAGCATAGTTATACCGATGGCGTGCCCACTGGGACTGAAAAAGGGCTGGCCGGCAGCGGGGTGACGACGATTCACGGGGCTGCTGCTTTCTTAGACCCCCATACGATTCGCGTCGGTGACGCGGAGTACACCGCTGAGTTCATCATTATTGCCACCGGCGCTCACGCCCTGAAACCGGATATTCCTGGCGGCGATCTCCTAGGGACCAGCACCGACTTTCTGGATCTGCCGCTCCTGCCGCCGACCATGGCCTTTATTGGCGGGGGTTACGTAGCGGTGGAACTGGCTAACATTGCCGCCAATGCTGGCGCCCAGGTTCATCTGATTCAGCACAATCACCGCTTGCTGCGGGACTTTCCCGAGACCTATACCCAGCGGCTGGCCAAGATCATGGCGGCGCGGGGGATTATTTTCCATTGGAATACCACTGTGGAGAAAGTCACTGAGACGGCGGATGGCGTGGCGCTGCAGCTGAGTGACGGCCAATCCCTGGCGGTGGCGCGGGCCTTCAGTGCCATCGGCCGACCTGCTAATACGGATCTCAACCTAGCCGCTGTGGGCTTAACGGCGGTGAAAGGCGGCATCGCGGTCAACGATCACTTGCAGACGATTCAGCCGAACATCTACGCCGTGGGCGACGTGATCGCCAAGAATCAGCCGAAGCTAACGCCAGTGGCCAGCTATGAAGGCCGCTATGTTGTCGGCCAGATTTTGGGGCAGGACACGGCCGCCATTCAGTATCCGGTGGTGCCCCATATCGTCTTCGCCAGCCCGGAACTCGGTCAGGTCGGTGTACGCCTGGGTACGACCGCGCAAGCGCCGGACCGTTATACTGTTGAAGAACAAGACTTAAGCGGTTGGTATACGTACCAGCGGATTCAGGATAAAACGGCGCGGGTGACGACGATCACCGATAAAAATACCCATCGTCTCGTGGGGGCCGTCGTCTTGGCGGTGGATGCCGAAGAGCTGCTCAATTACTTGACGGTGCTGATTCAGGAGCAGAAGCCGGCCAGTGCGCTGCAGCAGTGGATTCCGGTGTATCCGAGCGTGGCCAGTGATTTATCGTATTTGTACCACTAACGCCGCTTAAGTAAGTGCAAACGCTTGCGTTATTTTTCTCAATCGCTTATTGTTCAGCTGGAAAGACCAGTGAACAGGAGCTCCCGCACCTGGTACAGGAAATCCGTACCAGGTGCGGGGGCTTTTTTGGAGGTGATTGGATGTTACCATTTTGGCGCATTAAGAAACTGTGGTGGCGAACAGCGCTGATGGTGGGATCGCTGATTGGCTTTGGCGTCCGGCCCTCAGGATATATGGGCCCAGTGCATGACGGCAGTGTTTTGGCTCTGCTTGGGTATAATTACAGTTTGAACTTTGCCTTTTACGTCCCTTTGATCCTGTTTATTGGGACGACTGTTTTGATTACGGATTATTGGATTACCGCTCTCCATTTCGGGTTGGCCCACTTAGTCATTGAACGGCGGTCAAAGACTTGGCTGCTTGGCCAAATGCTATTGACCACGTTCCTGTATACTTTTCTGATGTTGACGACAGCTTTAGTCGGTACGGTTGTTGCGATTCGGGTAATCTATCCGACATTGCCGCTTGCCAGTCGGCTCGGGATGATGTTCTTCCTATTTGATGACCCGACCATTGGTTTAATCGTGTATATCCTAACCCACGCGGCAGGGTATGCCTTAATGGCGGACTTTGTCTTAATGATTGGTCTCTGGATCAAGCGGCCGTTTCTTTTCCGGGCCTCTGGTCTGGTCATTTCTTTTACCCTGTATCTGGGGTTGGGCTTTGTGAGCAGTGTCCCCCTGACCCGCCAATTCTTTGGCCATTTGTATCTGCCTAACCTCATTGATTTACAACAACAGGTTGGCTACGGACGATATGGCATGAGTACGGCGCCGTTGACTTCCTTTTTCTTTACCGTCCTGCTTTATGCCGGTTTGATCATTGCCGACGGTTGGGCCTGGTTGAAGTTTGGCGGTGAGGGTCATGGCTGATGCCCGGCCAATTTGGCGGCAAGCCTTTAATCCCTGGGCGGTGGGCCTGCTGCTCACGGCTATCCTGATTGCGCCATTGCTCAGTTTAACCCACTGGGCGCCGATGGTAGTGACGTTGGTCATTGGAAACAGTGTGACGTTAACCAGCAATGTCCTCTTCATTTTATTAATGGCCTATCAGCTGGGCCGGCTGCGCGCGGTCAATACGTTCGTGGCGGTCCGGCTGGGTCAGCGGCCGTATCATCGGATTGTTTTGACGACGCTGCTGATTGATTGGCTGGTCTATACCGTAAGTCTGTACACGATTGAATCGCTGGCGTTTGGTTGGACGCATGTTGATGTATGGGTGGTTTGGCTTTTCTTCGCGGTCAACGCCTTGATGTACCTCGTCTTTGTCGGATTGATGGCGCTGACTTTGGTGAAACTGCCGCCAACCGGGGCAGTGATTTTAGCGTTCGGGGTGAACTTCGTGGTCCATTATGTACTGCTGAATCCCCTCTTGCCGCGTTTCATTGCGCCGTTCAATCTCCCGACCTAAGAGAAAGAAGGATTACGATGCGTTTATTAACTGTGGCGCAAATTGCCAAAAGTTTTGGTGCCCAGCAGGTATTGCAGGATGTTTCTTTGACTGTGGACAGCGGCGAGGTGGTGCATATTGCCGGCGGCAATGGCTCGGGTAAATCGACGCTGCTGAAAATCGTAGCAGGGATCATTCCAGCCACTTCCGGGACCTTTCAGCTGGGCGAAAACACACACATCGGCGCCTTGATCGAGAATCCCGGGTTTCTGGAAGGCGAGTCGTTGAAGACAAACCTCACTTTTCTGGCGGCCATTAACCACCATAGCGATCCTGCGGTGATGGCCGGCTTGGCCCAGCGGTTCGGCTTGGATTGGCACAGCCGCCAGTCGATGAAGAAATATTCCATTGGGATGCGGGAAAAAGCCGGTATTATCCAGGCCGTTATGGAGGACCAGAACCTGATTTTGTTAGACGAACCGACCCGCGGCTTAGACGAAGCAGCTTTGACTCAATTGGTGAATTTGGTGGCAGAATTGCGGACGGCCGGTAAAGCGGTGATCATTGCCTCCCACGACCGGTATACGCCCATCACGTACACCGCTAATTATCAGCTTGAAGGAGGGCGATTGACACGGCAATCCGACGGCGTACTATCTATTCCCTCCTAAGCTGGGGGATCGTGGTGTTTCTGCTGGCAAAACTTGTGAATCTGCGGCCGGCCCAAGTCCGTCCATTTTTCTTCGGCTGGGCCCACGATATGCCGTTTCAGCAGCTCGTCGAAACGGCCATCGTCGCCGGCACGGCGCTGGTTGTGGGCAGTACGCTGCGGGATTTGACCGGTCTTTACCCCATGATCGTGACCCGGGCGTCCCGGCGGGGGTATCAGCGTATCGTGTATCGGCAATTGGGTATGGTGACTCTTATCTTGACCGGGCTCACCTGGGGCATTGCGCTGTGGTGGACACCGTTTGATTTCCTGTGGTTTGGCAGTTGTTTGGTGCTGATTGCGGTGAGTATTGTGCCGTTTATTCAGAAGCGGCTGGATTGGGCGGTACTGGAGTCGATGGGAATTTTGTTGGGTCTGCGGATCGGCTTGCAATTTCTTGTGGGTTTCTAGCTTGGATTGTTGGCTGGGGATAAGTACGTGGTATTATGCTTGAGATGGTTAGTGTCTGTTCTTTGCACTAGGGAGATGTCCAAAAAATGAAGATAAAATTTTGGCGGGTATATGCGGTTGTTATCGCTCTGTTTGCGGCTGGGGCAACGTATGCCGCAGCTCCTGGGGTCAGTCAGCCTGTTCAGGCCGACAGCGAAGGCCCTTCGACTATCTCGGAAGAGAGCGGTACGCTGCGGGTCGTCAACATTGATAACACGGGGATTGCTCTGTGGCATGGCTATGGCACCAATCGGCATTACGCCGGGCGCATCTTACCCTATGGCTCGCGCTGGCAATATTCTGGGACGGTTACAGTACCCGCTTATAATTCCAGCGAAACCTGGTATAACGTTGGCGGTGATCAGTGGGTGGAAGGCCTTTATGTTCGGACTTTTCCAAACAACCGCGATACGACCTACAGGATCGTTGCGCAGCGCGGGGTAATTTATGTACCTTCGTTCCCAATTATGCCGCTGCCCGTTGATAAGGGGACGCCGCAAACCAGTCGCTCAACATGGTCTGGATATTTGCATTTTACCGCCGGCTCAGCATGGCAGTATTTCCACGTTGCCTATTCGTCCGATCAATATGAGCCGCCGAAATATGATCTCGGCGGTGGCGAGTGGGTGCAAGGTCTGCGAGAATATACTGGTATTTTTACTGTTGCTGTTCCAGCGCACCCGACTTGGGGCGCGGCCGTTTATGACCGTGATTTGAAACCAATTCGGCTTCTGCCGGCTGGCAGTCAGTGGTGCACCTACGGCAACCGGTATATCAATGGCGCTGAGTACTACGACTTAGGTGGCCAACAATTTGTGAAGCGGGATGCCGGTTTGATGCAAGTAGTGAATAAATAAGGCGGGATGGGTGAAGCGTATTGAATGATATGAATAAGCACCAGCATGGCGATGCGTTAAATCAGGAGGTTCTGGATTCGTTGGCAGAAGTGGTTGATGATTTGACAGATCACCACTTGCCCAGCGCGAAGACAACCGCAGAGCTGAATGCACTGCTCGAAGTAGATGACCAATAAAAACAGCAGTCGTACTGGGAACTTGGCCAGTATAACTGCTTGTTTTTTCACTCTTTGATAAAGTTCTTCTGGTACCATTTCTCTCCCCGAAAGCGGAGCAGGAAGATGAACCCGCGAATGCCCCATTCCAGACACATAATCAGATAGATGCCGACCAACCCGTACCCCATGACGATACCAACATAATAGCCAACGCCGATCCGGAACAGCCACATGGAAAGCAGCGAGACGGTGGTGGTGAACGGTCCGTCACCGGCGGCCCGCAAGGCTGAGGGTAGGACGAAGCTCAGACTCCAGACCAAACAGTGCATCACGATCGTGATCAGATAAAATTGGAAGATCACCGGCACAATAGCGGCTGGCGGGTTGAAGAGCTGAATACCGATCGGAAAGAGCGGCAGCAGCAATAAGTCCACGGTGATAAAGAGAATCATCCCCAACACTACAAAGGACTTGGTCAGCTTGCGGGCATCATGGATATTTCGCCGGCCAATGGATTGGCCCACAATTGGGACGAGGGCGGTGCTTAACGCGCTGGGCATAATTTCTGACAATTGGATCCAGGACCCGCCGATGGCATTGGCGGCGATCATATTCGTGCCCAGACTGACGATCATCATCTGCATGATGATTTTGCCGCCATTGAAGAAGGTTGACTCGGCGGCGAAGGGGATCGCGACGATGATGACTTTCCGAATCATGGCAAAACTGGGGTGCTTCAGTGTGCGCATCCGCAAATTGAAGATTGCCCGGTTGCGGTAGAGCATCCAGATGGCTAAGCCGGCGGCGAGGATGCGGGAAATGTTCAGCGAAATCGTCAGACCGATGATCCCCATTTGTAAAATACTGACAAATAAAATGTTGAATGCCAAATAGATAGCGTTCATGGTCAGGGAAAGCTGCAGCGAGGTCTTGGTCCGGCCGACCCCGCGCAGGCTGCCGTTGGTCCCTTCTACCACGGCTTGGAACGGATAACTGAGCAAAATCCCCACCATATAGGTCGCGGCACCGTCCAAAACGGCCTGGTCGGCGTGACCGAAGAGCAGGGCGAGGATCTGCCGATGTAAACTCATAAAGACAGCGGCGAGGATGATAGCCACGAGGACAGCACCATAGACGGCCCCATTCACGATTTTAGCCAGCATCTGATAGTCCTTATGACCGTAGTGCTGGGAAATTAACACCGTGCCGCCCAATCCGATGGCGACGAAGAATTGGACGAGAAAAATATTCACACTGCCAACCATGTTCACCGCGCTGATCGCGGCGGTCCCGGAGGAAGAGATCATACTCGTGTTAATGAAGTTGAAGCTGACCAAAAAGAATTGGTCGATGACAACGGGAATCAGCAGGGCGAAGACAAAGCGGTAGCTGATGTCTTGACCGGAGAAGAAGCGGGTGAGCAGCGCACTGCCGCGCTGGCGAATACGGGACATAGTGAAAATCCTTTCGTGGGAAGTAGTATCTCTATTGTAGCGAAGTTAACGGGGCCGTGCGTAACCGTTTTCTATTTTTGGTGGGAAATGTGATCATTGGGCATAATAAAAGCGGTGGGTCATTCTTTTTCAAAGAATCACTCGCCGCTTTTCCAACCGTCAATTACTTGTCTAACGCCTGATCATCAACACCATCCAACGCCTGACTAATCGCCGTCAAGGTGTCGTCCAGCGCGCCGGGTTCAAATGGTGACGCCAGATGACCGGTCTGGATCAGTTCCATCAAGGTCTGGGAACCGCCAGCCTTGGCCATGGTGGTGTAATCCGCCCAGGCCTGGGGATCATGGTCCACATTGAACCGTTTCCAGAACTGGTAAGCCAACACTTGGGCGATGGTATAGTCTAAATAATAGAACGGGGATTCAAAAATGTGGCCTTGCCGGAAGAAGTAAATCCCCCGTTCCAGCGCTTCATTCTCACTGTAATCCCGTTCCGGGTTGTATTGCTTCTCTAAATCGCGCCAGCACGCCTTGCGCTCTGCTGGTGTCCATTCTGGATGGGTATAAATCTCATGCTGGAAGTGGTCGACCAGAATGCCGTAGGGCAGGAATTCCAGCGCGGCTTCCAGATGGTTGTACTTGTATTTCTCCTCGGCGGCGCCGAAGAAGCCCTTCATCCACGGATAGGTAATGAATTCCATGGACATGGAGAAAATTTCTGCGGCTTCGAAGGTCGGGAAGGTGCTCAGCCCGTCCTTGATCCAGCGGGAAGAATAGGTTTGGAAGGCATGCCCGAACTCGTGGGTCAGGACATCCACATCGCCGGAGGTGCCGTTGAAGTTGGCGAAGATAAACGGCGCCTGCAAGGACGGAATGTATTCACAATAGCCGCCGCTTTGCTTGCCTTTTTTCGCCAGCAGGTCAAACAGGTGGTTCTTGACCATCAAGGCAAATAAATCGCCGGTTTCTGGCGAGAGGTCGTTGTACATCTGCTGCGCGGTGGCCACCAGTTCATCGGGCGTGCCGGTGGGCTTGGCATTGCCGCTCTTGAACGCGACGGGCAAGTCGTAGTAGGCCAGCTTGGCCAACCCTAACCGCTTGGCTTGTTTGGTATATTGCTTCTGGGTCAACGGCACGACTTTTTCCAAAACCGTCTTGCGGTATTGCGCCACCATGGGTTCATCGTAGCCGAAGCGATTCATGTAGACGTAGCTCAGCGCGGAATAGTCGGGATAGCCCAGGGTGTGGGCAATCTCGGTGCGCACTTTGACCATGTCATCGTAGATCCGGTCGAAGTCGGCTTCGTGGTCGGCAAAAAAGCCCCAATAGGCCTCAGTCGCTGCCTTGCGGGTGGCCCGGTCAGCACTTTCCCGGTACGGACCGAGTTGGGCCAGGGTCAAGGTTTCGCCCTGGAAGTCGATTTGCGCGCTGGCGACTAATTTTGCATATTCGCTGACCAGTGCATTATTCTTTTGTTGCAGGGGAATAATTGCCTCGTTGGCCATCTTCAAGTCGTTTTGCATACTCATGATGTCCGGCTTGGGATAGATCTGGCCGAGGACTTCTTGGTAAGGGCTGGCGACCACGGCGGCCTTGTACTTGCGTTCTTCGTTTTCGTACAACGGGCCATTGGTGTTCCAATAGTCGTCTTCCTTATTGTAGAATTCATCATTGGTGTCAATGGAGTGCCGGATCTGGGCCAGCATGGCCTGCGAGGTGTAGTCGTTGATCAGCTGGTTGGCCGCGGTGGCGGCCGCTAATGCTGTATCCGGATCATCGGCCCCTTTTAAGGCCGTGGTATAAGTGGCCAGACTCGTTTTGATTTGGTCAAAGTCTGGGCGGGTGTAGGGTGCTTCTTTGAAGTCCATTAGGTGGTTTCCTCCAATCGTTGAATACTCTCATTTTGGCGGAACTGGGGGGCAGATGCAAGCCTTTCAATTGGCGAATCAACGAGAAAATATTTTTTCCGCCTTGACAAGGTCCTCATCCAGCCATTAGACTGGGGTTAATCAATTTTGAAAGGACGTGGCGACTATGGCAAAGACAACAAAGAAGAGCATTGTACTGGGCGCCGCTTATTCCTTGGCTGATTAATCATTTAGTGAACACCATCAGCACTTGGCAACTAAGCGGCCCAACTATTGACGAACGATAGTGGACAGTTTTTCTGCCAGGTGTATTTTTATACCCAAAAATCGAATAATTGCCCGCTATTTTGGCTGAGACATTAAAGATAGCGAGGGAAATAGTGATAGATTATTTAACAACTTACGGGCTCACCGACCGTATTCGTAATACCGTACCGGTCACGGACCAGACCCAACTAGCCCGGGTGATCGGTGAGCAAAAGGAATTGTACCAAGTGATGACGGCCGCGGGACCGCGGAGTGCTGAGATTACCGGCAAGTTCCGCTTTAATACAGTGTCCCGGGCGGATTTCCCCGCCGTGGGCGACTGGGTGGTCTGCCGGCTGACAGCGAACGGCCCGGTACTGATCGAGCGGGTTGTGCCGCGGTTTTCTCAGTTCACCCGGAAGATGGCGGGGCTGACCACCGATGCCCAGGTCGTCGCCGCTAACGTGGATACGGTCTTTATCGTTATGGCGCTGAACCATGACTTCAATCTGCGCCGCTTAGAGCGCTATGTGACGGTAGCTTATGACAGCGGTGCGAACCCGGTGGTGGTGCTGACCAAGGCCGATTTAACGGACCATGTCCAAGAGCAGATCGCCCAGGTCGAAGAGAGCGCGGTTGGGCTGCCGGTCCATGCCGTCAGTGCCATTACCAATCTAGGGCAGGGAGAAATTCTGCCGTACTTTCAAGAGGGCCAAACCGTCGTGCTGCTGGGCTCCTCTGGGGCCGGCAAGTCGACACTGGCCAACTGGCTGCTGGGCGAAACCGTCCAGGTCACGAATGATACCCGGGCCGGCGACGATCACGGGAAGCATACGACGACCAGCCGCGAGATTTTGCGGCTGCCCAATGGCGGCCTGCTCATGGACACCCCGGGGATGCGGGAACTGCAATTGTGGGACACCACCGATACGGGGGCGATCGCCCAGAGCTTCCAGGACATCGAGACCTTAGCGGCGCAGTGCCGCTTCCGGAATTGTACCCATGAGCGGGAACCGGGCTGTGCCGTGCAAGCGGCCATCGCAGAAGGCACGCTGGATCCCCAGCGGTTAGTCAGTTATCGCAAATTACAGCGGGAGAATGCCTTTTTGGCGAAGCAGACCGCCCAGCGGGCCAAAGTGCTGACGCACCGGGCCAATAAACGGCGGTATGCCGAATAGCAGTTATTAAAGAACCCGGGCACGCCTTGAAAAATCAGGGCCTGTCCGGGTTCTTGCTATTTATTTGTGATCTTGTTTCTTTTGCTTCAGCATGGCTAATAATTCCGGGTCCACAGCCACTGTCAAACGCGGCTTGTTGGGTGCCGCTTGTTTATCCGCTGCCGGCACCGGCGCGGCTTGGGGCAGCGGTGCGAGGACATCCCGCATAGCGGCCACCGGCTGCTGGCCGAAGGTATCGACATCCAGTCGCCCAGACAAGAAATTCTTCAACAGATCATGGCGGTGTTCCACCGGCACGATTTGCAGGCGGCTGGTCAGCATGCCGAAGTCCCCGTAACAGTCCGCACTGGCCTCCGCCCGAGTGATGGCGGTGTAAAAGGACTGGGCGTTGACCATGCTGCCGGAGGGCGCCAGACCGATCAGTACGTGGGCTGCCTGGCCGCCCTGGGACTTATACACCGTGACAGCGTAGGCCAGGGCAATCTTGTTGGTCAAGCCGCCAAAGCTAAAGTAGACATAATCATCATCCACCTGGACCACCAAGAAGTGGCGGCGCACGTCAATATGGGTGATCAGGCCCGTGTCGCCATTGGTGATCACGGTGGTTTCGTAATCCACATGGTCGCTGGCGGCGACATCGTCTTCGTCGTCTTTGGTGGCGACAATGCGCCGATTGGTATTCGGGTCCACCTTCTGCGCTCGGCTGTCGTTAGCCAGCACCATCACTTTGTCGCCTACCCGGAAGGTGTCCGGTTCCTCGGTGTCCGGATTGACATAGGGGGCGACGTACTCCGGCTGGCCGGGCACCGCGGGGCAGGCAAACTGCTGAATCCGGGCATTCATCTGCATCCGGCCCAGCGTGCCCTTGTTGCGGTTGACCAGCAGCAGCATTTGGTTCGTATCATGCCCGTTGCCGGCCCACAGGGAATGATAGGCGGCAATCAGCGTATTAGCGATCGTTGCCTCATCCCGCTGGTTATACAGCCGCAGACTGCCTGATAAATAGGCCGGCTGGGCAGCATTGAAGGGCAGCGGTTCCCGTTCCCGAATCGTACTGGCCAAATCGAGAATGCCGGACTTCGCGCCCTGGCGGTAGACGTGCTTCAGGGTGATCGTGGCGACTGCCGGGGATTGGGCGAGGTCGTTGAGAAAGTTGCCGGGCCCGATCGCGGGCAGCTGGGAGGCGTCGCCGACGAAAATCAGGTGGCGCTTTTCATACACCACCGACCGGACCAGCTCCCAGGCCAGATCAGTCGTCAGCATCGACGATTCGTCCACAATAATGAAGTCGCTCTTGCCATAGGCGTCCGTGTTGCCCTGGCGGGTATAGGCAGCAAACTCGAAACCGGGCATCAACCCCAGGCGGGCGTGGATCGTCCCGGCGTAATGGCCGGTATAATCCCGCAGTACTTTCGCTGCCCGGCCGGTGGGCGCCATCAGGGTCAATTTCTTATTGTGGGCCTTCATGATCTGCACGAAGACGTTGATAATCCAAGTCTTCCCCGTGCCGGCGGCACCATTGAGGACGGTGATGCCCCGAGTGTTGGCGGTGGTGAGAAAGGCGCGCTGCTGGTCATCCAGGGTGACGCGGTGTTTGGCTTCAAATTCAGTGATGGCGGCGGCCAGTTTCTCTTCTTCCAGCACCGGCCAGCGCTGCTTCTCGGCTTTCATGATGCCTTGAAAAAGATCGGCTTCTTTAACGTACATTGCCATGGTGGTGACCAGCTGGTACTTGGTATTGACCACGAACCCGTTGCGCCAGCCGGCTTCTGGCGTCAACTGCGGGGTCACATCCACTGGGGCGACACTCAAGGCGTCAGTACACTTAGCCACGAAGAACTTGATGGAGGCAAAGGTATTGCCGCTGGCCAGGATCTCCGTGGCAAAGACATACTGCATCCCGAATTGAATCCGGCGCGGGTCGTTGCGGGGAATCCCGGCGGCCAGGGCAAACTTGTCCGCTGTTTTGAAGCCGATCCCGCCGACTTCGATCAGGATGTAAGGATCCGTATTGATCTGCTTGATTGCCCGCTTGGCATCGCCGAAGTGGTCGAAGACATGCTGATAAGCAATCGGCGTCAGCCGGTCGCCGAACGCCGCCATAAGCAGACTCAAATCGGTATTGCGCTTGACGATGGCCTGCAGCCGGAGCAAGGTCTTTTCCCCGACGCCGGTGATTTTTTTATCCAGCAGACTGCCATTCAATAACAGGTCCAGAATTTTCTCGTTAGGCGGTACGGCATCCACCAATTTACCCAAGGTGGCCGGACTCTTGGCCAGAGCTTGGGTCAGGAAGGCCCACTGCCCCGGCGCGTCCTCCGGCAGGCCGTAGTGCACGGCCTTCAATTGATAGGATGGTTTATTATATCGATGGCTGGCTGGTTCATCGTAAAGCAGATCCATCTTAGTGACCGTACCCTCGTCGTAATGGGCCATCTCACCGGTAATCGTCAATTCGCCCCGCTGGTCCACGGGGATCTCTAACTTTGGGTCCAGCATGCTGGCGGCATAGACCCGATAATCCGTATTCGCCCGTTCAAAGAGCTGGCGGGTGATGCGCAACGGCACGTTTTTGAACAATTCATTATTACTGGAGAGCATCGCGATCTTCCCGCCTTTCTGCCTGTCCGGGCAAACGTATGTTACGTAGTTCCAGTATAACGGAATCTGGCGGACGAAAAAAGCAGGCCTACTTGACCTGCTTCAAGAAAAATCAATTACTCAAGGTTGATAAAGTCGCCAGCATCCAGCAAGATCTTCACGAAACCGGGCACCGTTTCGCCCCGGTTCCAATCCCGCTGCCATTCGCAGGCCAGCTGAGCGTTGGAAACCAGTTGTGCACCGGCTTGTTCAACCCGGCGCAGCGCGGTTTCATGGGCAATCGTGGACGTGCCGCCCACGGCATCAACGACGGGATAAACGTCGTAGCCTTCACGCATCGCGTCCAGGGACGGGAAGGTCAAACAGGCTTCAGTCCACAACGCGGCAATAACCAATTTCTTGCGGCCAGTGGCTTTGACGGCTTTGACGAAATCTTCGTCTTGCCAGGCATTGATACTGGTCCGGTCAATTGACGGCTGGTCCCCCAGGACAGACTTCAATTGCGGAATCGTGTCCTTGTTGCGGCCGGAGGTGACGTTGACTGTGGACAGCACAATCGGCACCTTGTACAGCTGGGCCAGCCGAACAGTAGTGATGATATTGTTGATCAGTTGGAAATGATTCATTGAAGCGATGGAGTTGATTTGGGTCGGCTGATAGTCGATCACGAGCAGAGCAGAATTCTCCGGTGTTAACAATTGGTCATCCACCGGGTCACGACGCGGAAAACTTGTCATTGAAAATACCCCCAATATTTTTGAAAATGTATCCGCTATTACCGGAATCAAGTTTATTTTAGAAGGGTGAGGCGGGGAATGGAAGAAATATGCTTGGAGAGAGAAGAGGGCGGAAGCGGCCGCTCAGAAGCGTCGGCGTAAGGCAGGGGCGCATAAAACCTAAAACCGGGTTTTATGCGCCCCTGCCTTACGTTTGTCTAGCTTCTGGCCGCTGGAGCCCGTTTAGGAGGAGTAGCCGCTCACTCCCCCTTCAACAACTCCAACAGCTGCGCCACCTGGGCCTTCAACTTCGTCCCCACATCTGTCTCCGCCACGGTCTTGCGGGCAATCGCCTGCTCCACGATGCGCTTGGTAGTTACAATATCGCTCAATTCGGCTATTGCTTTAGCCCGCGTCGTAAAGGGCTGCAACGTCACCAGTTGCAAACCATACGAGTTATACAGCAGCGTGTAACCGCCAATCCCCGTAGTGGGCTGATAGGCCCGGGCAAAGCCGCCGTCAATGATCAGCATTTTGCCATCTGCCAGAATGGGCGACCGGGATGTCGCTCATAAAGGCTTCGGTGCTCTTAGGCAGGTTGAGAATGGCTTCCAAGTTGATGATTTCGGTGGTGACGGCTTCTTTTGTGGGGTATTTTTCCCGCAGTAGGGATTTTTCCAATTCTTGCATGGGGTTGCACGACCTTTGTTAGTGATGTGCTCATTATAGCAAGTATTGGAAGAAAAAGAGCGGTGGACAGCTTGATTAAAATGTAAGCTTAACTAGTGATGCAAAAGTTAGAAGATGGACTAGACCATTATCCGGTTTGGTGACGGTAATTCAATAACATTGTGAAATAGAATGCTTGGTGCTAAAATTAAATCGGTTACTTTCTCAGCTGCTTTTATCGGTAATTCCCGCAGACCATCGACGAGGTGACGATAATGGACTTCATTATGAACTTGATCAAAGTAAAAGGACCGTTCTTGATTGTGCCGCTCGTAATTTTGCTTTTGGTGATCGTGCTGTTTGTGATTATCCTCAAATCAGCGGGCTTATCAAAAATGGCAAAAACGGTAATTTTATTGATTCTTTCGATCATCTTTATCGGCATTGTCATGCTGTGTGTCCTGATTGTATCAATTGGGCTGAACACGGGTTGAGTCTGACCGATTGATTGCAATTCAGGTAAAAAAATCGTGGTCAGCCATGGTACAATGTAAGAATATTCACGAATACTGGAGGGCACGATGACACCTGTACGTTTGATTGCCGCCGATATGGACGGCACCTTTTTGGATGACCACAGCACGTTTGATCATGATCGGTTTCAACAGGTCTACACGCAGTTGCAAGAACGCGGCATCCGGTTCGTCGCGGCCAGCGGCAATCAGACGATTAAGATGCAGCGGCTGTTTGCTGATTTTCCAAACGTTGATTTTATCGGCCAAAACGGTGCGGAGATTCAGCTCCACGGCGAACCGCTAACCGCGGCTACGTTTGCGCCAGAGACAGTGACTAAAATGCTGCAGATCATGACGGCTTATCCCGCTGCCCAGGTGGCGGTCTGCGGGATTGAGACCGTTTGGATTCGGCAGGACGCCGACCCGCAATTTGCGGCGAACATGCGCGGCTACTATCCCCATGTGACGGCCGTACCAGACCTGGCCCCGTATACTCAGGATATTGTGAAATTCGATATGATCGGCGATCCCCAGGCGATGGACAAACTAACCGAACCTTTGCGCCAATCACTGGCTGGGTTAGCGGTCCCCACCGCCAGCGGGACGGGAATCATCGATTTGATTCAACCAGGCCTGGACAAGGCCTGGGCACTGCATCAGCTCAGCCAGCGTTTGGCCATTGCGCCGGCAGAAATGTGGGCGTTTGGCGATGGGGCTAACGACCTGTCCATGTTCCGTTATGTTGGCCATTCGGTGGCCATGGCGAACGCGGCGGTGGCGATCCGGCGGGCGGCCGACGCCGTGGCCCCGGCTAATACCGCTAGTGGCGTGCTGGCCTACATTGAGCAGCATGTCTTAGCAAAAACAAGGTAGTTAAAAATGCGTCCGACCATTCAATTGGCCAGGACGCATTTTTGACTACCCGCCGCCCAGTAAGAAATCCAGCACGTTCCAGCCTTCGCTGGACGTCGCCCGATACAACTCCGTATACCCGCACCGGGTACAGCTGATGGTCACGAACTTCTTGTTCTGAACATCGAAGATCTTAGCAAAGTTGCCGCCG
Source organism: Schleiferilactobacillus harbinensis DSM 16991 (assembly GCF_000425885.1). Classification (GTDB taxonomy): domain Bacteria; phylum Bacillota; class Bacilli; order Lactobacillales; family Lactobacillaceae; genus Schleiferilactobacillus; species Schleiferilactobacillus harbinensis. Next base: position 4,982 of record NZ_AUEH01000032.1, on the reverse strand, counting down.
GTGGCTTGAAACTGATCAGCTTCGTAGGTTTCGTTGGCGCATTTGGGACAGACATATTGTTGCTTATCCATAGAGAATCACCTTCTTTGCGCATTATCATGGCATATGTGGGACGAGAATGGAAGAGGTTTCTTCAGGATTATTTTGGGGTTGCCGGCTAGTCGGCGGGATCATCAGTGGTAGCAAGCACTGTGATCTCGTGATCGTTGACATAGGCAAAGCGCGCGCCGCCGTTAGGAAAAGTGAGCACGCTGCCGTCTGGATTGATGCGGATGTAGGCCGCAATCATGTCATAGGTGCCATCGATGAAGAGCAATTCGTTGTCATCAGCGCGATGAAAGGGAATGAGTTGATGATCGTAATTGACAGTAATACCGTGGAAAAGTAGAGCCGCATTGGCTGGCGGATTGCTGAGCACAAACGGGTTAACTGGAAAGCTGATATCCAACTGGAGTTCTCGCGGTGTCAGAAAGGAAAACACACCACCGTATTTCGGCACGGCAAAAACGAATCCGTCAGAAGCCACGCGTACAGTTCCGTAAAGGTCGTCCTTATGCGGACTGGCAAATAGAAGTTCATCCCTGGCCGGTGTCATGAACGGAGTGGCTTGGTCGGGATAATGGATCAGCAGATCCTGGAAGAGAACTTGGTGATAAGCCAAAGCTTTGCCCCCTTTTACAATGAGTCATCCAACGTCAGGGCCACGGTCATTTCGCCAGCGCTGGTGAACACAAATCGGACACCATAACCGGGCGACACGCTGAGCTGACCATTGTGGTCAACTTGAAGATGCGCATTGATTTCGTCACGCAGGCGGGTCACAAATACTAAATCATCGCCAGCTGCCTGGATGAAGGGTGTGGCCCGCTGATCATAGATGATCGTGTACTGATGGAACGACATGCGTTGATAGGTTGGCGGTGTGGCGGCAGGCATATCGAGGACACTGTCCAGATTGAGACCGACCCGGAATTCGTGCATGGTCACAAATGTAAGATTGCCGCCGTACTTAGGATAGGCCAGCACTTGACCGCTTTTACTAAGTTGAAAATAGACGATCACTTCGTCCCGTTCCCGATTGGCAAATAATAATTCTTGATCATCGGGCCGTAATAAAGGGATCGCCCGGTCATCATAATGGAACGTGATGTCGTGCCAAACGATCTGCTGCTGGTGGGCCATGGAAACTCGCCTCATTTCTAGAGATTACAGTTTCTGTGATTATATCGAATTTCAATTTATTTAAGCAACCGTTTTCGGACTCTGAGAACCTCAATAATGCCCAATCGTCCCGTGATGACGCGCCGCATTGGTAGCCTGCTGAAATGTAATAAGACCGACCAGCAGCCACACCAGTGTATTCACCATACTCCAAAACAGAAGTAAGCCGCCGCCAGCAAAGCCAGCAGGATGGTGCAGCATCTGGCGCAGCAGCGAAAACATTGGCACCAATGGTACAAAGTGACCAACAAAGGCCAGCAAGGGGCCGCCGGTATCGAAAGGAATCATGAGCAGGAACACGAAGCCGAATTGGATGATCGATAGGGCTTGGGATACTCGTTTAAATACAATCGCCAAACTGGCGACCAGCAGACCTAACGCTAGCGCCACGAGCAAAGCTAAACTAAAGGGGATTAATTGGACCAATTCCAGGCGTAAACGAATGCCTGTCAGCAGCAGAATACCAATCAGCACGCAGATGATAAAAACCAGAGACGTGCCAAGCGTGATGACGGCGCGCATCATAAACAGCCGCAGAGGTCCTAATGGTGATAGGAAAAGCTGTTCCAGTGTGCCGTTTTCAGCCTCTTCGGCGATACCGAAACCCATGTCACCCACGGTATTGAGAACCAGCATCCAGAGTACGTAACCGATAATTAAGTCCGTCATCCGGGTCCCCAGCAGGGTGCCGCCAGCCATGAACCGGCCGCCCAGGGCAAGCGCGTAGAAACTGACGACGGCGAGAATGATCTGGGCGGCGGTTTCGGTGGGATACCGCCGCATGAGGAGCAGGGTGCGCCGCAATTCACTTTGCAGGGCGATACGCATGGTCTTCACCTTCTTTCTTGGGGCTAGCCAGGACGTGTTTAAAGAGTGCGGCCAGGTCAGCCTGTTTTTTAGTGATGGCGGTGAGCGGCAACCGGCTCAGCACGCCGAGCAGCTGTGACAGATAGGCGGGATTTGGCAACGTAATCAATAGCGTGGTTGCCGCCGGTTGACTGAGGGTGCCCAGAGCGGTGAGCTGACTGATCACCGCTGGACTGGGCGGTGTTGTGAATGCCAAGGCATAGGTTTCTGGCGAAAATCCAGCCAGGGCACTGGCAGTGCGCCCACGAAATGCAATTTTTCCCCGATCAATCATCAGTAAGTCATCGGCTAGCGCCTGGGCCACGCCCATATCGTGGGTGGTCAGCAGCACCCCTAACTGCGTCTCAGCAACGAGTTGGCGGATGATTGTCTGAATCTTTTCGACCGCTGGCAGGTCCAGTCCGAGCGTCGGTTCGTCCGGCAACAATAGCTTGGGCTGATGGATCAGGGCACAACAAATCGCGACGATCTGCTGCATGCCGCGGCTTAACTCGCGGACGGGCTGGTTGGCCTTCGCTGACAGACCAAACCGGGCCAGATTGGCCAAGCCGCGCTGACGGGCCGTTTGGTGGGGGATACCGCGCAGACCGCCCCAATAATCAAAATTTTCAGCCGGTGACAACCGCCAATAAAGATTGCGGATGCCTTCCAGTACCGCGCCGACTGAACACAGCGCCTGCAGTGGTTGTTGACCATTGATTTGAATCGTCCCCTGAGTGGGGGTAATGAGGCCTAGCAGCATCTTGATCGTGGTGGTTTTGCCCGCTCCATTTGGACCCAGAAACCCCACGATGTGCCCGGCGGCGACATCGAATGAAACATCAGACACGGCGGTAAAAGAAACCGCGTGGGCCGTATGATATGTTTTTTTGAGATGAGCAGCAGATAATAACATTAACATCGCCTCCGTTGTGTAACTGTCTTGATTATCGCCGGGGGGCAGTGCTAGGATGGAGCAAATTTACGGATAAGTAAACCAAATTGAGGGGATGGCGGTTGCATGGTGACGTATGGCAGTATTTATCAGCGTTTGCGTAAGAATAAGAATATTACCTTGCAAAACGTAGTCCGGGATACCGGCATTAGCATTGCGACAATTTCCCGGTTTGAACGGGGCTTGAGTGATATCACTTTGGCTAAATTAGCGCCGCTGCTGGCCGCCATCCACGTGACGTGTAAGGAGTTTTTCTTTGAATACGATTTTGCCCTCGCGGCGGCGCAAAAGACGCCGCGGGAAGCCATTCACGGAGTAATGGCGGATCGCGACCTGCCGTTTGATCACGACTTTCTGCATCAGTCCGAATACAGCACGCAGACCGTTGCGGATATTTTGCCGGTGATTGCCAAACGAGCGGCTGCTTTCCAAGAAAATGCCACCCAATACAATCTGTTGATGTTGGCTTATTATTGTGCTATGTACGGATTTTTGAAGCATACCCCCGATACACATAGCATCGATATATTACGGCACTATCTGTTGAATGTGGATGATTGGGGTGTATTTGAAATCGAGCTGTTTATCGGGTCCAGTATGTTCTATGCGCCGGCTGATAACTTGCAGATGCTGCGTACTGGCTATCGTAAATCCCAGCGGTTGGGTATCAGCAAGGAGTTCGGCCCGTTGCAATATTGGCTGCTGGCATCAGATTTTACCGTATTGTTAGCTCTGCACGACCTGCCCCGCGCCGGAGAAGTGTTGACGATGCTACAGTCTCAGAAGAGTGACGGTACTTTGACCGGCCAAGTGCAAACCATGTTTTTCTCCGGCTGGCTAATGATTGCCCAGGGTCATGTGGCCGCTGGGGAACGCATCTGCCGCAGTGCAATTGCTATTTTCCATGTGTTGCACGATCAGCAGAGTGAGCAAAACTGGACGACCAAGCTGGAGAATATTCTCCAGGACCCCACGGCTGGCTATATTTTACTGAGCGGTGGGATGGGATGATCAGAAAAACGGCTTGTACTTTGACTCACCGCGCATTACCAAATCACGAAAAAGAACCAACTTCCCATTGTTGAAGTTGGCCCTTTGTTGTGGCGGGCGACTACTTATGATGCCGGCGGTGTGAACTTAATACCGTAAACGCCGAGACAAATTGCGCCAAGCATGATTGCTAACGCCATGAGGACATTCACTGTAATTGATAGGATACTGTTCTGCCAAGCGAGTGTCTTGGCTAGCATTGGCAACATTAGGACAATGATAACGATGACGCGCCACATGTTATGCTTGTTCACCCCATTAAGTACGTTATGCAAGTCAAACATGGTCAGGATACCCACTGGAATCAAGAACACGTAAATAAAACTGATTACGAATTGCAGCGGCGTGCTGCTTGGTAAAAAGCCGATGGCAATAACGTCAACGAAGATACAGCTGATCATTCTGGTAATTTTCAATGGCCGGACAACCTCCTTAAAGGTGACGTTTGGGCGTACCTTTGAGAGCTGTTACTGAGCGAGTTATCAACTCATACTAAAGGTAATCCTGCCAAGTGTTTTGTATCAAGCATAGGTAGAGAAATCCAGGCAAAATAAAACACAGGTCCCTGGGGGCGGTGCCCCGTCAAGTGGACAGCTCAAATATTAAAAGGTCGTTCTCGTGTTGTTCCCCAATTAGGGGCGAATTAGTTACTGATTTTGGCAGTCCGCAGGGGCTGCCATTTTTGATCCAAGAACTTTCCTAATCAAATGGTCCTTCTGGAATAGTTGGATACCGATTTAGTGCCATCTCATACGTTCCCATAGAGATGCGCTTGGCCTTGGCTATCACATTTTCTGTGTAGATTTGGAACCTTGTGCGGGTCGGCGTTACAACAAATACAAGGTCGACAATCGAATCGCTTTCTTCGTCGTAAAGAAGTGAATGATCGTAGACCTGGAAAACATCACCC
>NZ_AUEH01000031.1 GCF_000425885.1 Schleiferilactobacillus harbinensis DSM 16991 | reverse complement strand
CTGCGAGGCATTGATCCCAAAGTGAGCAGCCACCGATGCCACACCTTCACCACTAGTTTGGTAATAGTCTACCACAGACAGTTTCTGTTCCAATGAATAAGCGACTTTGGTACGTTTACGTTGAAGCGACTCCAGTCCATTAGCTTGAGCCTGCTTAACCCACCTCCGGATTGGGGTCATTGACGGGATACTGTATTTAGCGCAAAGGGTTGGATAGGAAACCCGTCCAGAAAGATACTCTTGTACAACCTGTACCTTGAACTCACTTGAATATTTGGTCATAAAAATGCCCCACAATCGTTAGAGTATCTGTCTAACAATTATGGGGCACTTCACTCATCTCTTTCGGATGAGGGCCGCTTTGACTATTCTGTATTCTACACAACAATACCAGCACCAGGGAAAGTAAGCTGCAGCCACTGTGCGCTCAACCCCAACCAAGGCGTCACCGTTGGCTCCACGGTGTGCCCTTGCTGTCCTTCCGTCAGGCTGTTAGCCAACGACAACCCATGTTCTCCCTGGGGGAATACATGAAGCGCAAATGGGACGTGGGCCGCCGCCAACGCTTCAGCAAACACCAAACTATTCTTAACTGGCACCGTCTCGTCCGTTGCCGTCGCCCAAAGAAATGTCGGCGGGGTCGCTGCCGTCACTTGCTGCGGCAGCTCTGCGGCCTCTTTCAGCAACGGCAATTGGGCCATTTCCGGATTCTGCAGGCCGGCCGCCAGCCGACCGGCAGACCGGCTTTTACTGGTGACCGTCGCTTTCAGAGAAACGACGGCATAACCCAACAGCAGCGCGTTCGGCCGAATATCCGCCGCTTGATACCCCTGATCCGCTAAGAAAGGTGCTGCGGCCAATGTACTGAGTGCCGCGGCCAAATGTCCCCCAGCAGAAAATCCCAGCATCGCCACTTGATCTGGCGCCAAATACCAGTCCGCAGCATGGGCCCTAATCTGATGTACCGCTTCAGCGGCTTCCAATAACGGCGCCGGCCACATTGCCGGCAGCACCGAGTAGCGCAGCACAAAGGCCTGAAATCCCCGACTGGCGTATGCTAACGCGACCGGTTCAGCCTCCCGATCAGACACCATTGTATAGCCGCCGCCAGGCGCAATCAGGATTACTGGCCGCTGCGTTTTCCCAGGAATCTCCTCACTGGGCGTCTGAATATACCCGGTTAACGTGGCCGAGGTGCTCATTGCGGTAGACAAATTCAATGTGATAATTTCCATGCGGCACATCCTTTCTGCAAAGACAAAAAAGTTATTTTGTATCCAAAACGAACATATCGTGGCCCACATACCGGTCCAGCGTGAAGAGGACGCTGGATTTTAAACTCTCGTCTTTTCCAGGATACATGCAACGAGCCGCTAGCAGAAGAGTTTAACACCGCCATGGCGAACCGTCAGCAGAATGCGGGAATAATCGCCCAGGAACATGCAGAATTCATCACACATTTCCATCACCCAGAATACTGCTTGATCTGGCTAAATCAAAAAAAACCATCTCTTTCAAGATGGCTACCGTCGTTATTACAAATAAAAATACTTTTTCAAAAAGTTAGCCACACCATTTTCTTCATTGGTGTCTGTCACCCGATCGGCAATCGACTTGATTGCCGGAATCGCATTGCCCACGGCAATACTCAACCCCGCAAACAGCATCATTTCCCGATCGTTTTCTTCATCGCCAAAGACCATCAGGTTTTCAACCCCATACCCGAGATGCTTAATCAGGTGTTCCAACCCCACGCGCTTATTAATACCGGCAGGCATCAGTTCCAGCAGCTCGCGGCGGGACCGGGTAACACTGACGCCATCGACGTGAACGCCGTTCTGCAACTGATCGACCACCGTCGGCTGCGCGGCGACCGCACATTTATAAACCGGCGCATGATCCGCCGGTAACTCATTGCTGGGATAAAACATGAACGGCATACCATGGGGCGCCACCAGCGGATACCGCGACTCGCCGTGATCCGTGATGGCATAGACGGCGTTGGCGGAGACCAGATCGATCGGCACTTGGAACTGATCCCCAACACGAATCACATCCTGGACGACCGGTTCCGGCATAGTCTGGCTGAAAATCGTCTCGCCAGTGGCATTTTCTTTGACTAAGCCGCCATTGAAGTAAACTGAGTAATCACCAGGCTGAGTCAAACCGAGTTGCGCATTCAAGTGGGTCAAGCCCGGCACCGGCCGACCGGAACACAGAACGATTTTGATTCCTGATTCATGAAGCGTCTTGAGCACTTGAATCGTTGGTTCTGCCAATGTCCCGTCTTCTTTTAATAACGTGTGGTCAAGGTCAAAGGCCAGCAGTTTAAATTGTTGCATCGTCGCACCTCTTCCAAGTTTTCCATTCTTTCCCATTATACACGTCTACCGCAATTTATTGGCCCGGCGATACGCTATTGGTGACTGACCGATGCGCTGTTGAAAAGCCTTCGAAAATTGAGATTCATCCCGGTAACCGCAGGAACGGGCGATCACTTTGATCGGGGTCATCGTCTGCGCCAGCATTTCTTGAGCGGCGTGCATTCGGTAGTCGGTCAAATAGGCTTTGGGACTCATCCCGACATTATCTTTGAATAACCGGAATAAGTAAGTCCGGTCAATGGCTAAATAGTCGGCGACATCGGCGACACTGATGGGGGTGTCAAAATTATTCCGCATATACTGAGTCCCCTGATCCACCAACACTTGGCCGGGTGCTCGTTCCTCACTCTGATTCACTGGAAACAACCGGCGCAAATTGCCGATCAAGTCCAGCAGCTTAGCGGCATAATGCAGCGGATCGCCAGTTGGTTCTTGGGAGAATGCAATAATATCCAACAACTGGTCACGAATGGGTGCTGCCTGCTGAACGTTGAAAACCGGTGCACGGTAAGAGAGGTTGAAGGTTTCCGCCAACCGTTCCACTAATTTCCCGGTAAACCGAATCCAGTAGACGACCCATGGATCATGAGAATCGGCCAACATGTTCACCGGGCGGCCCGGTTCGCAGAAAAACATGTCGCCAGGGCCAAGATGGTAATCCCTATGATTGCTGGTAAACGTCCCGTGGCCCGCCTGAATGTAGTGAATCATGTACCCGGAGCGGGCAGCCGGCCCATACTGATGTAACGGTTTGGTCGGATCGACCCCGCCGGATGACAGATACAAATATGGATTTTCCATTGGATTATTGAATGCGTAAAATTGAACCAACACACTGCCTCCTTGCACAACATTGCCCCCATTGGCTGCAACATTTTGCCATTGTCGAACCGCTTACATTATACGATACTATAAATGAATCGAGTAAGGAAGCTGCAATTATTCAATACTGTAATCACCGAAAGGAGACCATTACGATGGCTGATAAAAAACAACAATACGACGCCTTTTCAGACCGCGTCGTCGCCGCGATCGGTGGCAAAGATAATGCGATGGAAGCATTCCACTGTGCTACCCGGTTACGGATTAACCTAAAAGATGTCTCTAAGGTCAATAAAGATGCGATTACTGACCTGGATCTGGCTAAAGGCGTCAACATCAACCGCAACCAGTTGCAAATTATTATTGGCGCCGGTTTGGTGGACGATGTGACAAAAGAGTTCATTACCTATACGGGGATCCCCGACATGCAGGCGCAAGCGGATGGTTCAGATACGGTTGACGCCAGCGCGGAAAAGGGCAAGAGCTGGTTCTCTAAGTTTATTGACGACTTAACTGGTGTGTTTGGCGAAATCTTACCTGGCATCTTGGCCGGCGGTATCTTGATTGGCTTAAACAATCTGCTTACCCAAAAAGTCATTGGCAGCCAATCCATTGTGCAAGCGGTGCCTGGATTAAGCGGCGTCAGTCAAATCGTCAATCTCGGAGCTTCCGGTATCTTCGCCATGCTGCCGCTGCTCGTGGTTTATTCCGCCACAAAGCGCTATGGTGGTCGGCCAATCATGGGCCTGGCCTTAGGTACGGTCATGATGACAGCCAGTTTGCCCTCGCTGAGTGACGTCAGCACCGGCGCGGCCAAAGCGGTGGTCGCTAACATCTTTGGCTGGCATGTATCACTCTTCAGTTTTGGCGGCCAAATCATCGTCGCGTTGATCATGGGCTGGATCGTGGCCAAACTGGACAATTATTTTCAAAAAATTCTGCCGGGGGTCATCAAGTTTGTACTCGCTCCCATGCTGACAATTCTTTGTTCCAGCTTTATCCTCTTCCTGGTCGTCGGTCCTATTGGGATGACCTTATCAACCTGGATCACCAATGCGTTGGTCTGGATGTCGCAAGCCTTCGGCATCTTCGGGTACATGATTTTTGGCGGCGTTCAGCAGCTGATTGTCATTACTGGGCTGCACAATATGTTTGGGGCCGTTGAAGCCCAACTTATTTCCACCACGAAGACGGACTTCCTGAATCCCCTATTCAGTGTGGCGCTGATGGGTCAAGGCGGCGGCGTACTGGCCTATATGTTCCTCAATCGGCACAACCGCAAGGCCAAGGAAGTTGGCATTTCTGCCTTCTTCTCGATTCTGTTCGGCATCTCTGAACCAGCCCTTTTCGGGATCAATATCAAGAATCGGTATCCATTGATTGGCGGCTGCATCGGTGCCGCTATCGGCGGCGGCTTCGTTTATCTCACCCGCTTGACGGCCATCAGCTTCGGCACCACAGCATTACCCGGTATTGCCATCGCATCACCAGCGAACAATGGCTATCTGAATTATTTACTGGCCAACATCATCGGTCTAACGGCTGGTCTGGTAGCGACGATGATTGTCGCCCGGGTGATGGGGAAAAAACCGGCAGTGACTGATGATACGGAAAAACTGCAAACGAAGGCCGCAACCAGCGAAGCAGGGTTGAATTAAATCAGCACAAGGGGAGGTGATCAACATGCTCACAAAAAACGATCGAGAGAAAGAATTCAAGCGCATGGTACCGCATATTGCCGATGTCGATCCGCAAATCGTGCAGGCCGAAAAACGACTGGCCCAAACGAGTCCGTTTCGCCAGCACTTCCATATTGAACCGGCCTCCGGTACCCTCGGCGATCCCAATGGCTTTTCGTTCTTTGCGGGCCAATATCACCTGTTCTACCAATGGTCGCCACTGGCCTTTCACCAACCGGCACTATGGCAGCATGGCTGGTATCACCTGGCATCGCCGGATTTAGTCCACTGGCAGGATTTGGGACCGGGAATGGAAAGTGATACGTCCTACGATTGCCATGGTACGTATTCCGGCAGCGCTCTGCCCGTGGGTGACCGGCTCTTCCTGATGTATACTGGTAACACCTGGAACCGCAATTGGGTGCGGGTACCCTATCAAATTGGTGCCTGGATGAACGCAAATAACCAGGTGAAAAAGAATGCGCTACCTTATTTAACAGGCTCGCCAGCAGGCTATACGCCGCATTTCCGCGATCCTAAGTTGTGGCACCATGGTCATCACTACTATGCCCTTTTAGGCGCCCAGCGGGAGAACCTGACAGGTACTGCTTTACTCTATCAGTCGACCGATTTAACTGCTTGGCGGCTGTTAGGCGAAGTGCAAACTGACACCCCTGACTTCGGTTTTATGTGGGAATGCCCGGATTACTTTGAAGTTGATGGTCACGGTGTGCTCCTCTTCTGTCCCCAAGGATTGAGCGCGGATGGCAATTTCTTCAACAATGTCTATCAAAATGGCTGTTTCGTTGGCGAGCCGTTGAATTACGCCACCCGCGGCTTCCATCATGGGGCCTTTCAAGAATTGGATGCGGGTTTTGATTTCTATGCGACTCAAACGATGCAGGCCCCAGATGGCCGGCGAATTCTCAGCGGCTGGATGGGCATTTCAGAAATCCACTATCCAACTGAACAGTATCACTATTCAGGTTGCTTAGTTATTCCTAGGGAATTATCCGTGCATCATAATCAGCTGGTGCAACAGCCAATTCGGGAACTGACCAGCCTGCGTCGTGAGCGGCAAACCGTGAACCAAATCGGGCCCGGTACAGTGGCTTTACCCTACACCGGTCAAGTCAGTCAAGAATTCGATTTGACGGTCAGCTTAGCCGCAACTCAGACAGTTACTTTAGATTTCCGAGCGGATGTGCTAAATCAGCACCATACCCGCTTAACCCTTGATCGTGGTCGGCAACTGTGTACTTTGGATCGCAGCCAGGCAGGCCTCTCCTTTGCGGAACAGTGGGGCACGGTCCGGCAACGGCGTACGCCGTTGGGGGAACGCGTCCGAGTACACGTCTTCGTCGATACATCCTCTATTGAAATTTTCATTGGTGACGGCGCAACAGTCTTCACCAGTCGAATTTTTCCGGCCGCTAACCAAACTCAAACATTCGTAACCAGTTCTGATGGGCAGGCACAGGTCATTGGCAGCATCTGGAACTTGGCTTAACTTGGTAATACGGCAATAAGGCAGCCATCCTGCAAATTGGATGGCTGCCTTATTGCCGTATTACTGTTAAATTTAATTACTTCTCTGGATAGATTTCATCGATCCGGCTTTCATCAACGCCAAAGAACCAGGTCACGATAAAGCCGCCCAGATACGCCACGGCCATCGCCAATAAATAGCTCAATTGCTGACCCGGTTGCATAATCAACAGACCAAACAGACCAGAGACACCCTGGGAAACAGCGCCTAAATGGAACAGGGAGGCGACAACCCCGCCAAAGCCGGCGCCGATACAGGCCGTGATGAACGACCGGCCCAAAGGCAGCGTCACCGCGTACATCAGAGGCTCGCCGATGCCCAGAATAGCAACGGGAATCGAGCTCATGACCATCTTTCGGAACCGGGCATTCTTACTCTTGAAGTACAGGGCAAAGCCAGCCCCAACTTGCCCGCCGCCAGCCATCATCAGGATCGGCAGCAGATAATTGATCCCATGGGTTGGTCCGGTGGGGTCGTTGAGTAGGACGTGGATGGGCGTCAAGGCTTGGTGCAAGCCGACAGAAACCAGGCCCAGGAACGTGGATGATAGGATGAACCCGCCAAACACGCTCAACTTGCCATAAACGAAGTCCATGACCAAGTAGATGGCATTGGTCAACCAGCCGCCCACCGGCTGCAGGAAAACAACGGCAATCAAAGAACCGATGATCACCGTAAGCAGCGGCGTGAAGAAGGTGTCTAAGACAGTGGGCATCCACCGGCGAATGTTTTTTTCCAACCAGGCAAAGAAGATACCCATGAATAGCGCGGTGAGCAACCCGCCCACCCCGACAACATAGGGAGAATTAGTCAATGGCATGGAAATGGCCTGGGAACCCAGCGGAAATCCAGGGACGACAACGCCTAAGCACAGTGTCCCACCGAGGCCGCCAAGAATTGGACTGCCATGGAATTCTCGAGCCGCGTTCATCCCGACAAAGATCGGTAAGAAAGTGAACAAGCCCCAGCCCAGAGTCTTAATGGTCATGTACCACCAATCATTGACAAAGGCCGAGCCGGTCTGGTAATCAATGACGTTGGTCAACCCGTTAATCAAGCCAGCCGCGATAATCCCTGGCAGTAATGGAATGAAGACGTTGGCGATGTGCTGCAGGCCACGTTGCAACGGCTTGTCGTGCTTTGCCTTGTTTTCTGACTTATTGACCTTGGCGATATCCTTAACATCGGTCGCTTCAGAGGCTTTGGTATCCTGGGCGACGGTGGCGTCGTCCTCTTCTTCGGACCCCAGCGGTACGGCTGAGAGCAGCGCGAACGGTTCCGCCACTTGGTTGACCTTACCTGGGCCCAGAACCACTTGCAGCGTATCGGCGTCAACGACGGCCAACACCCCGTCAATGGACTTCAAGGCATTGATGTTGACCTTGCCTTTGTCTTTGATCCCCAAGCGTAAACGGGTCATACAAGCGACGTTCGATTGAATATTATCCTTGCCGCCGACGTTGGCCAGAATTTCTTTGGCAGTCTCTTCATTTTTTGCATTCTTCATGATTATTCACCCACTTTCTACTTGCCAGCCTTGAACTGGTCGATCACCCATTGGTACCCCTTGGGCATTGCTTTCGTCCAGTACGTCCAGTTATGATTATCCCCGCTGTCCTGCACGAATTTAACCGGATTGTGGTTGGCCTTCACGGCTTTAACAAACCGCTGGACATCCTTAATCGGCACTGTGGTATCAGAACTCGTGGATTCCACGTAGAACTGCACATCCGCCGACTCGCTATCCAGGTATTCAGTCGGAAATACGGAATTGTATACTTTATCCGACCAGTTTGTCTTGCCGTCAGTAAATGCGTGCAGTGTCTTGCGGAAGACATTATCAGCGGGCAGATTATACCAAACCGCCGGCGAAACGAGGATGGCCTTGGAGAAATAATTGGGATACTTCAAGGCCAATCGAGCAGCCCCGTAACCGCCCATGGAAATACCGCCCAGGGCGTGGTCACTCCGCTTGGTGCTTACCTTGTAGGTCTTGTTAATGGTCGGGATCAGGTCATTCATGATGGCATCTTCCATTTTCATGCCGTCCTTAGCATTGATATAGAAGCTGTTGAATCCGTCAATAAAGACGACGATCGCGCCCTGATGGGTACGGTGAATAATTCCGTCCAGCATCTGTTGGGAATTAAAACGCTCCAGCAAATTTCGATGATTCCCGTACAAACCGTGCATCATGTACACGACCGGATACCGTTTCTTAGCTGTCGGATTGTATCCCGCCGGCAAATAAACGTCATAGTTCCAGTCGATTCCCAGTGCCTTTGAATACACTGTGGTGGTGGCCACTTTGCTGGTGGGCGACACCACACTGGCCGCCTGGGGTTTGGTGGTTGAACAACCGCTGACAACCACCAGCAGCAAAGCCAAACCGAGCAAGGCCGCCCAAATCCCCTGCACGTGTTTCTTCATGATTTTCGCCTCCAAAAGCGTTGAATAATTGCGTATCTGTAATCGATTTCAGCATAGCATGTAAGAAACGTGGTTTCAATTATTATCGATAAAAATAGTTGTATATCAGTATTACGTTTCACAAATGGAAAATATCGCCTGTCTCCCCAATTGTGCGTACCCTCCCACTTTCTTCCTTCTGATATACCCCAAGCACACTTCTACCCAGCCTATCGAGAAAATGTTAAGATTGTCACGTAGAGCTGATTGGTATGTTAAGCCGGCATAAATCAATGAATTCTTTGTCGTGGGAGTCAAACGAATTCGCCAGCTCAACAGTCATGGATATACATGGGGGGATTGGTTTATGAAGCATGGGTGCACTTGGATTCGAAGCAATCGTTTTTTGGTGTTTTTACGTTATTTAATCGCTATTGGTCTGCTCTTTGTAGTAGCACTATTGGGCGTTAAGATTGCCGCCGCGGCGACAATTTCGCCTGGCGCAGCACAATTGGCCCAGACCAACCAACTCGTTCAACGCTTATTAGCCGCTGATCCGGCTGACCCTAATCGGGTTTACATCGGCAATGATCAAACCCAAGATTTCTTCAGTCCCCATGGACACACGGAGATCAGTACAGATGGTGCCGGCCATTGGAGTCAAATCCAATTAACCGATAATCACGGCTTTGAACTTGGGGCAGTGACGCTGAATATGCGCATTGATATGCAGCACGATTTTTCCTTTTCCTGGCAAGTGCGGCTGAAGAAAGATTCTAACGCGTCGCTAATTGCTGACGGGGTAGGATTTGCGCTGCACCCCACCTACACTGCGGATGAGGTGAAAGCCATGGGCAGCACACAGGGAATAGCCCAGGAAATTCACTCCATCGGTTTGAGTGGCGGAATTTGGGCACCGCTGATTTTATGAACGCCTTTGGCTTTAAAATTGATTCCTGGCCGAATCCAGGCTATCCCAAGGGACCAATGGCTGGAACGTTTTATGGCGATCCGAAACACACCCCGCAAGCAGCCGTCGATGCTTATACGACGCGGGATGATCTGATTGATGGCCGGAAAATCAGTGCACTCGCTTTCCCTTCCGGGACGCAATGGGGTCCCTTCGGTATATTTACCCAAACCGATGCGACCGGTTATATGAGCGCCACCGCCGCTGATGCCAATCAAAACGGTCAACCCGATCAGACGCCATTAACCGGTCAGACTGGCAATGCGGTTAATCTCCTTGGCGGCGCGTGGCAGAACATGCAAATCATGTATACCGCAGCGACGCACCGGTTGACGATCATTCTCGCCGATCCTGACAACTCAACACGTACGATGACTTGGTCCAGGACATTAACGAGCGCGGAGATTAACCTGATCAACCAGAAACACTATTATGCGTTCACCATTCTGGGTTCCACCGGTTCTTATTGGGCAGAGCAAAGCATCCAAAAGTTAAGCGGTTATTTCACCCCCGAAAGTCCCTCATTAGTTGTTCGCCAAGCGACCACGAATGGTACCTCGCTGGCTCTGCCCACCACCATCACGCAATCGGGCAGCTACCGGACCAAAGCACCGATCCGTATGGCCCCCACCAAGGACAACAATTATTTCACGGGGGTCTTATCCCATCTCTTATTGACTCACTATGATACCGCCGGGCAGCAAGTCACCAGCCGCATTAACGCCAATGCTTACGGCAGTGATGGCAATCAATGGTATTTCGACATCAATCCGGCAACTTACAAGTCGTTAACGATCGTTACTTACGTGTACCGCCGGACGGCATCCACCAGCGACGCGAGTCCCAGCGCAAAGTTCGATATTCCCCTCCCCAAATTAAGCTTCAGTGGGACTTCAACCTCTGCCGGCACCAGCGGGCCTTACACTGTACAACCAAAAAGTACGGTGTATGTCACCACGCAATTAGCCAATCCCAGTATTGGCCCGGCGGATTGGATCAAACCCACCGCGCTGATCACCCTGCCCCAACTCCTGCAAGCAACGGCCGGACCTGGCGTTACCCAGACCGGTCAGCAGTTGACAGTACAATTTGCTGATATTGCACGCGGCACAACAGGGACTGTCACATTTGCCCTGACTTACAGCGGTCAACTGCCAGCCACGCTTTATCCGGACCAGCTGCCAGCTGGCACCGGCATGCGGTTGGCCTTGCATGGCTATCTATACGATCAGTCGCCTGACGTGATCAATGCCGCCGGTGCCCGGACCGATGGTTCCTACTTCTATGTGCCCACGACCCTCGATGCGCCCAAAGCAAATTCAGTAGTGACGTCTCCGCCTAACTTTAGCATCAACACGACCAAGGACATCGACTCCGGTAACTTTGTGCCGCAATTTGGCAGTGCCCAACCGGCAGCCAGTGCCGTTTTCCATTATTGGGATGTCACCAGCGCGGATACAAATCCCCAAATCACCACCATGGATCCAATTCTGGCTGGCCATCCAACGACTGACATCGCGGGTACTGCACCAGGGACATTAACTGGCTTGCTGGGCAATGCCATCGCTAACGCGCCCCAGCCTACTGCGCCCGTTGGCTATCAATATCTGGGCTATTACGAATACACCGGCAGCGGTACCAGCAGTACTTGGCATAGCGCGCAGGATACGCCAACGACTTTCTATTATCAGGTACCGACGACCGGTACCAGCGCGCTGGCACCGCAACAAATTGCGTACATCTATCGGCCAATCAGTGACCATTACTTTTCCCTCACCACGACAGATCTGGATTTTGGCCGGCATCCAGCCAGCGCGGCCAGCCACGATCTGAGTTTGCCGACGCTGGGCAATGTTCAAACCACTTTAACTGATCATCGGCCAAGTGTTGGGCTGCCGGCTGCCTCTGGTCCCTGGCAGGTCAGTGTGGCGGCCAATGGGCCTTTGACCGGTCGCACCACCCAGGCTGTGATCACCGGCGCGCAGCTTGTTTTCGCAGCTGCCGATACCGGTACTGCTCAGAATGTGACGACCGCTGGGGGCGTGCTGGCCTTAACCGATAATGCCAGCGAAACCCTTACCTTGGGCCAATCAAACGTCTATGGATCGGCTAGTTTGAATTGGGCTCCTGCAAAGATTCAGCTCAACCTGCCTGCCCAGACCATCACGCCGGATACGTATCAAACAACAATTACTTGGACCGTCACGGACGGTCTGTGACCGGAAAAGGTACTGCCTGCCCTAAGCCGTCGCGTCGTTATGCTAAACTGAATAGTAATACATTCACGAAGGGATTCGACAGACATGGCAAAACGGCGCGGCAAACTACCGGAATGGCAACGCAATCTCCGGGTCCTCTGGTTCGGCAATTTCATGGCGGGGATCGGATTTTCTTTGATCATGCCCTTTATGTCCCTCTACATCGATACACTGGGGGACTTTAACCGGACTGAACTCAGCTTTTGGAGCGGTTTGACTTTTGCGGCGACTTTTTTAGTCACGGCGGTCGTCTCCCCAATTTGGGGCCGGCTGGCCGATGAACGCGGCCGGAAATTGATGCTGCTCCGGGCCAGTTTAGGGATGGCCATCGTCATCGCCTGTATGGGTCTGGTGACCAATGTCTACCAGCTGGTGCTGCTGCGCCTGCTGCAGGGTGTCTTTGCGGGATATATTTCTAACGCCAACGCCTTGATCGCCACCACGGCCCCGCGGGAACAGTCCGGTCAGGCGCTGGGCACCCTCACCACAGGGAACGTCTCTGGCACCTTGCTCGGTCCGCTGGTGGGCGGCGCCATTGCAGAAGTGGTGGGCTATCGGGTCACGTTCTTTGTCACGGGCGGATTGCTGCTGCTCGTTTTCTTCCTCAGCTTATTCATGGTCCACGAGCACTTCACCCCGATCAAACGGGCGGACGCCGTGCCGATGAAGCGGGTCTTCCATGAATTGAAGTATCCCCATGTGATCATCGGCATGTTTGTCACGACGATGTTCATTCAAGCGTCGAATAACTCTATCAGCCCGATTCTCAGTCTGTACGTCCGCCAACTGATGGGCGGCCACGGCGGCATCGCCTTCATTTCGGGCATCATTGCCTCCCTGCCCGGGGTAGCGACCTTACTCGTGGCCCCGCGTTTTGGCCGGTTGGGCGACCGGATCGGGACGGAGAAAATTTTGCTGATTGGCTTGGCCTTTGCTGTGCTGGTCTATATTCCCCAAGCGTTTGTAACCAATGTCTGGCAGCTGGGCTTTCTCCGCTTCCTCGTCGGTATCGCCGATGCGGCACTGATTCCCCAGGTCCAGACGCTGCTGGCCAAATACAGTCCGCACTACGCAGCCGGCCGAATTTTCAGTTATAATCAATCTTTTCAGGCGACGGGGAATGTGGCGGGTCCGTTGATTGGCTCCACCATCTCCGGGGCATTCAGTTACTCCGCCGTCTTCCTCAGCACGAGTCTGCTCGTCCTCGTCAACTTGGTCTGGGTCAATTTCAGTACGCAGGAAATTCGCCAACCCCAGACCGAAGAAAAAACAGACCCCACTCGTGATGAGTAGCGTCTGCTCTTTAGAAAAATCAGATTAACCGCGAATTTCAGCTAACTTGGCTTGGTACTTCTTGGCCTGGACCGTGACGGCAGCATAATCGCCAGTCTTGGCGCCAGCAGTCAGGTTGCTGCCAGCACCAACCAGGGTAACGCCAGCCTTGAACCACTCGGCCATATTCTCGACGTTGACGCCGCCGGTGGGCATAATGCTCAGGTACGGGAACGGTGCTAGGACGGCACTGACCATGGCCGGCTTCATCACTGCACCAGGGAACAGCTTCACCAAGTCCACGCCGGCTTCCAACGCGCTCTGCATCTCAGTCGGCGTCATGCAGCCCGGCGTATAAGGCGTCGCATACAGGTTGCACATCTTTGCCGTTTCAGCGTTGAAGCTGGGGCTGACGATGAACTCAGCACCGGCGATCATCGCCACCCGAGCAGTGGCGGGATCCAAGACGGTGCCAGCACCGATCACGACAGCATCATCATTGGCATATTTTTCGGTCAAATGCTCGATGACCTTGTCCGCATGGGGCACGGTGAAAGTCAATTCAATGGCCGTAACGCCGCCGGCGATCACCGCATCGGCGGTCTTTTCGGCTTCCTCTGGGCTGTTGCCCCGAACGACAGCGACGATACCTGCCTTTTGCAGGCGCAACAGACGATCAACTTTTTGCATGAAGAGTGAGTCTCCTTTTCTTTAGGAAAACTGATATATTAATTCTTTCGATACTTATTCTACTCCACATTAACGTGCTCGTGAAGCGCATCCGCGTTGCTGGTGTCATCACGTTTCGCCAACTTCAAGCAGAGTGCATCCAGAGTGATATGCACGGTTTGATCGAACAGTGTCGACAACAACTGAATCGACTTAACTCCGCTGCCGGTCTTGGTTGCACCAGGCACCACCACAACGGCGTCGGCTAATTTGGCCAATGGCGACTCTGGGTTGCTGGTGAACGCGACGATCTGCAAGCCCAATTTCTTAGCAGCCTCTGTGTCGGCAACGATACCTTTGGTGGTACCGGAGCCGGAAATGGCGACCCAGGTATCGCCCTTTTGAATCGACGGCGTAATGGTTTCACCCATCACGTAATCCGTGTAACCGATGTGCATCAGCCGCATGGCAAAGCCCTTGGCTTGGAAACCGGAGCGGCCGGCCCCAATCACAAAGATACGTTTATCTTTCGTAAGGTACGGCATGGCTTGGTCCAGTTGTTTTTCATCCACTAAAGCCATGACCGTGTTGATTTCTTTCATAATATCCGGTAAAACAGTTGTCATTTATGCACGACCTCCATCATTTCTTCTGCAGCAGCAACAGGATCCGCGGATTTGGTAATCGCCGATCCCACAATCACAATGTCCGTCAGCTTCTGGGCGGCCAGGGCGGCGGCACCAGTCTGATCGATTCCGCCGGCAATCGCTAAGTGGGCCAAGTCCGGGAACTGTTCATGGAAAGCAGCCACTGTGCTGTCCGGCGCCATTTTATCCTGCCGATCTGTACTGTGGTGCAGACAATAAATGGCCTGGGGGAACCCGGCAATCTGCCGCTGCTTCTCAATAGACGTTTCCATCAAGTCGATCATCATGGTCTTGCCCGTTTCCTGGGTGACCGCGTAGACCGCCGCCAGGGTCGCTTCGGACGCTGCGCCCATGACGGTCAGAATATCCGCGCCGGCCTTGAAGCCCTGGTGGAATTCATAAGCGCCTTCGTCAATGGTTTTTAAATCCACCAGCAACTGACTGTGCTGAATGGCCGTCCGCATCGCCACGATACCTTGGTAGCCGTAGTTTTTCACCAGGGACGTGCCCATTTCAATGATGTCTGTTTTACCATCAAGTTGTTTCGCCAGCGCGGTTGCGTCGGTTAGTGTCAAGCGATCAATTGCCACTTGTAATTGCATAACTGCCACCTTTCCTCACATTCTACTGAAAAGCAAAATACGTGCCATCAGAATCATAGCACGTATTCTTGCGTATCTGTTTACCGCGGGTTCGCTTTCAAGAAAGCTTCAAGCTTCTCCGGTGTCGGGTACCCGTCGTTGTCGCCAGGAGCCTGGACGGCGAAGGCGCCGACTGCGTTAGCCCGAACCACAGCATCACGCAGAGACTTGCCCTCCATCAAGGCCGTCACTAAGCCTAATGCAAACCCATCGCCAGCGCCGACCGTATCAACCACCTTGTCGACCTTGAAGCCCGGTACGGTATAGCTTTCGCCATCCTTGGTCTGAACATACGCCCCCTTGGCGCCGGTCTTCACGACCACCGTCTTGGTCCGGTCGCTTTGATTCAGATAGAAATCAGCGATCGTCTTGGGATCGTCGCTGCCGACCAGGATCTTCCCTTCATTGTCGCCAGGCAGAATGATTTCCGCCTCTTTGGCCAGCTCATTCAACGTGCTGGCCATCTTTTCTTGGCTGGACCACAACTGCGGCCGCAGATTGGGATCGAAGGTCGTGCGAATATTGTGTTCGTGGAGCAGTTGGATCAAGTACTTGAAGGCATCCAGGGCTTGGTCCGAAATGGCCGGGAAAATACCGGACAAGTGTGCAAACTTAACGCCGCTAAAGTCGATCTTGTCCAGCGTACTCTTCTCGAAGTGGGCAGCGGCAGAACCGCGCCGGAAGTAGAAGATGCTGGGATCACCGTGGGAGACCCGGTCCTTTAGCTGAAACGCCGTCCAGTAATCCGGGGTTGAAGATACATAATCAGTGCCAATATGATTTTCCGCCAATTGGTCCTTGATGAAATCACCAAACGGATCTTCCCCGACCCGGGTGATGTATTGGGCGGAGTGGCCTAACCGGGAAACGCCAACGGCGACGTTAACTTCAGCACCGGCTAAGAACTTGTGGAAATGGACAGCGTCCTTCAGGGACTTGTCCACGTCCTCAGAAGCAAACAATGCGATCGGTTCCCCGATGGTTAAGAATTCTGACATGAAAAATGACCTCCTAATTGGTTTGACATCCTATGAAAGAGTTTACAACAGAACGTACGCGGCGACCAGATTCAATGCCGTAGCAATCCACGCCCATGGTAACCCAGTGAGCAGGAACGTCTTCGTATCCAGTTTAGCGTATTCCACAGACCAGAGGTTCCAAGACTGAGTGATGTCCGCGGAGACGGCCATCATGGTCGGTACGACCAGCAAACCGTAGAGGAAATACGGCGGGAAAAGACCAGTGGCAGTGAAAATGGCAGCCGTTGCAGCACCCGCGCCATACAGCATTAAGGGACCGCGGAAGTAGGATAACGGGGCAATGATCATCATGATGATCACGAGTAGGAACCGATTATTCGGGATAATTGCCTTAAAAATACCAGTGAACTGGCTCATGGTATGCACTGCGGCCTGCTGGAACATCGTCAGCACCAGCAGCATGATCAGCAAACCAGCGATATCGCCAATGGCCGTTTTGGCCGTATCGTTCATCATCTTGACGAAGCCTTTGTAGCTCTTCATATTGCCAGTCATTAAGAAAGCCAATAAAGTTGCTAACAGTAAGGCGGGAACAGCGTCCCATTTGAAGAAGATACTCATGGCCACTGGCACGACCGGTAAAATATAGGTGATCCAGTGGACTTCTTTGACTTCGCCCTCTTCTTCGGCTACCATTTCCGGTTTGCCGTTGCGGATCTTTCGGGTGTAGAACAAAATCATGACCAGCACCACGAGCATTTGAATACCGGCCGCAACAAAACCGAAACGCAGGTAGTGGTCGCCCCACTTCACGCCTTTAAAGAACACCGTGAACTGGTTGAACAATACCGGGTTGATATACATTGCGGCCCCGATCGACAGGGTGAAGACCGAAACGGCTACCCGCCGGGGCACGCCCATGGAGAACATGATGGGGAAAAGAATGACCCCAACGGCAATGGCTGAACCGACCCCGTACGCACTGGAGAAGATCAACGCCGTGATCAGCGCAATCAGGATCGTGGCCAGCACCGGGGCTTTTGTCCCGACGGCTTGCGTCCGCCGACTGATACTGCCAGCAATACCAGTATCGACCAAGACCCGGCCAAACCAGGAACCTAAGATAATATAAAGTGCTGTTTTCCCATAATTCAACACGGGATCCGTAAAGATCTCTTTAACCGCCACATTCACTGGCGTTAAGCCAATGATGGTCCAGGCCAAGGCCATCACGAAGAAACCGACGGTCAGGTTGCCGCCTTTCATGGCGTAGTAAACGAAGCCGATGAAGGTGACGATGAGTAAGATACCTGTAACTAATGAGCCCATTACACGTCAGCCTCCCTTTTAATAGTCGTTCAATTCACTGAGGATCCGTTGATAGCTGGACTTGATGCCCTTGTTGTCTTTATCAACAAAGAATGAGTTCTCTGTTGAGTTAAACCGCTCTGCCAAGAAATAAGCAGACAGATAAGCGGCGAGGGCCTGCTTAGCGGCACTCTCCAAGTTTTGTTCCTTGGGTTGCACATCAATATCCAGCGTATTAAGAAACTGTTCCGCAAATTTCTGCGGATCAAGCTGCACCCGTTCTTGTGCCATAATAAAAACTCCTTCTGTTTGTGTGTGTTGATCGCGAAGTTACTTAGCGTCGTAGTAGGCCGCCACTTTATCCTTACCCGTCGTAATCACGGCATGATCCGTCGTCGGATATTCAATGGCCACCGGGACATCCTGGGGCAGGATATCGAGGATCTCCCGCCACGGCAAGTCGCCCTCATCCAGCGGGACTGTGACTGGCTTTTCACCCGTGGTGATGTCGTCCTTAACGTGGATATACCGCACATACTGGGTCAGTGCTTTGGCGGCAGCGACCGGATCTTCGCCAACAAACGGCCAGTTTCCCAAGTCATAGACATAACCCAAATCAACGTGGGCGGCCTTAATGGCGGCGAGGAACTTTTCAACGGGAGCCAACGTACCGCTGGTTTGCGTTTGGTCATTTTCAATATTGACTTCAATGCCCTGGGCAATGAGCGGATTCAAGGCCGCTGCTAAATCGCCATCGAAGTGGGCAAAGTCCCCGGTATTCCACTTGATTTTCTTGATGCCCAGTTGTTTGCCTTCATCCAGATAGCTTTGCAGCTTCGGATTCACCTGGCCGTCCACAAAAACTTCGTCCGGAACGCTGTAATACAAGGTCAAATTGTGCTCTTTGGCCAGCTGGGCCACTTCAGGAATTTCTTTGTTAAAGTCCCGGAAGTATTCGCGCCGGATTTCGATGGTGTCGAAGCCTAAATCGATCAATTCCGGAATCAGCTCTGCCTGTGACTTGCCAGATTGCCATTCATCCGCCAATAACAGTAAATTTGCTACAATAACCGGTTTTGCCATGATGAAAATCCTCCTTTGGATTTTGCCGTGTTTGTCTGCTTTTCTGCCAATAAAGGAAATCGGTTTCCTTAACTCTACAAGTCTCATAGTAAACCGGTTTCCTAAATAAGTCAACCGCTTACACTTAGATTTCTTCTCAGAATAAAAAAGACCGGCTGGACAAGGTTCATCCGCCGGACAGAAAAGTTGATCACTGAATTATAAAGAATGCCGCAAAGTGACGTCAGCCGGAATTTCAATGCGCTGGGCCGGGGCGGGTTGACCCGCGATCGCCTGATATAAATACCGAGCAGCCGTTTGGCCAATGCGCTGGGGATGCTGATTAACGCTAGTCACCCCTGGTCCCGCCAACCGGGCCCAATCCCAATCATCATAACCGCAGATGCCCAAATCCCGCGGGGCTCGCAGTCCCTGATCTTGCATCCAGGTCAAAGCGGCCATCAGCAAGCGGCCATTCGTGGTAAATACGGCAGGCCGGTGCCCGGGGTGACTGGTCAGCCACTGACCAATCATGCCGGCATCTTTTTCTTTAGCCGAATCGTCACCGGTTTCAAGCAAGGTGATCGACAGGCCGTGTTCCTGCGCCACATCGGCAAAACCTTGGTAACGTAAGCGCCGAGATGATGCCCCCGCAATTGGATTAGCAAAAACGATCAGGTCTTGATAGCGGGCCTTAACAATGGCCTCCGCCAACTCGCGGCTTGCCGCATAATCGCTGGACGTAACTGTCACTTGCGCCACTGGGGTCGTTGTCCGGTCCACCATCACCAATTGCACACCCTGGGCCTGAATAAAATCATAGGTGTGTGGGTCGGTACTGAGCGGCTGCAAAATAATGCCGTCTACATTTTGGCCGAGCAGCAACTGCAAAGTCCGCAGTTCCTCACCGGGATCGTTGGCACTGTCCGCAATGAGAATCTGATCCCCTGCTTCTTTGGTCAGTTCGCTAATCCCAGCGATCAACCGCGTCGAATACATATTTGACACGTCGGCCACAACGACTCCCACTAGGTGCGTCCGGCGGGACTTCAACGCGCTGGCCTGGCGATTCGGGACATAATCCATCTCCTCAATCACCGCTGCGATCCGTGTTTTCGTGGCCGGTGACATCCGTTCAAAGTGGCCGTTGAGATAACGGGATACAGTAGCCTTAGAAACATTGGCGGCCCGGGCCACGTCATCAATTTTGGGTCTCACAGTTTTTTCCTCCCCAGAAAACTTAATATCCCTACAATACCACGAATTAATAGGCAATCATCGGCAGCTCCGTCACCAACGGCGCGGTCCCCTGTGCTTCGCCGGCATTAATATCATCAATGTGCCGGGCAGTCTCCTTGATGGCGGCCCCCAAAGCCTGATACGGCTGGCTGCAAATATCAAACAGCCCGATGTTATAGTTTTCGCCATCGAACCGGCCCAGTGCGAACTGGTCGTAACACTGGAAGTAATGACACCCGATCCCATTAGGGTGGGCGGCGACTTGTTCGCAGTAATGGCGGAAGGCGGTCCCCCGGTCAGTCTGGTTGCTGACGGCTTCCAAACCTGTGGCAGTGGGTCCGGCATCCAGCGCTCCAAAATGGAACTCCCCGATCATCACCGGCTGATCCACGCCCAGGTCACGAACTTGATCCAGTTCTTTGGTGGGATCCATGGCGTAGCAATTAATGGAAAACACGTCGCAGTCTTCCCACCCGGCAATCAAGTCGGGATCAGACACCCAGGCCCAGCGCATACCAAGAATCAGATGCTGCGGATCCACTGCTCGGCAGGCTTTAGCCGGCACACTGACGTATTGCTTGACCATTTTTCGAGAGAACGCCCGCAGGTCGTCATTCGCCGCGGGCGGGACGGTTGGCGTGTTATACAATGCGGCAAAGTCAGTGAAATCAGTGTGCCACGCCGTATTCAGTGCCGCAATCGTCGCGTATTGGTCCTGCAAATCAGCCACCAACCGCTCTTTCGTCGCCGTTCGGGTCGGGTTAGCTAAGACTTCGGCCCCCAGATTCAGATGATCCACAAACGCCCAACTGGGCTCATTCCGCAAGAAGTAGCCGATCAGCCACGGATCGTCCTTCCGCGCCGCCAATGCTTGGGCACTTTGCTGGGCTGCTTCCGTGTATTCCGGGGCAAAAACATCCGGGAAGTCCCGGAAAATGTGGGCTGTTGTGTCCGGGAACTGCGGCAGCATCGTCACGTAGGGCATCGCCTGCCGGCGAATCAAGGCCCGGTCGCTCCAGTTGCCGATGGTATTGATGCCCAACCCGCGCAGCTGATGCAGCATCATATCCTGCCAGCGCGCCTGCCAGTCCGGCCCGAATGCCCGCTGCAAGTTGGCTTGGGCAAAGGCAAAGCTCTCCACTGGTTTGCCCGCTGGGGTATGCCCGGTGGCGAAGAAATGGGTATATTCCGGATCACTGTGTTCGGGGAGCCAATCTAAGTACCGGTGGATGCCTTCAATCCGGCAATCATTCGCGGCGCCGACACCGTCGACGCCCAAACTGAAGAAGGCGTTGCCCACTGGATCGACTAAGTACCAGCGATCATCAGTCTTTTGGGTTGCAAAGAAGCCCGTCCCCTTGGTCAACTGGCGGGTCATGTCGCCGCCGTATTTGTCCCAACTGGAAACAGGTATCTGCGGGGCCTGATTCGCCGCCGCGCGCAATCGTTCCTGCAGTTCTCCCTCAGAATGGATCTTTTCCGGCCATTCCTTGGCAATCGTCTGGCCAAACTGATCCACTAATACTGTTTGATCCAGACCGATCCTTGGATATGTATCAGTATAATGCAAATTCGTTACGTGCAATGTTACTGGTGCGGCGGTAGGCAGCGTCACCAGTTCCAATTTTGTGATATCGGCAAGCGCCACCGCATGACCATGGCATACTACCTTCAGACCGCCCACCGGCGCATCAGGAAAAAGGACGGCGCCTTTGAACCATTCTTTATCCAGCACCATCGTTGACCGGACCGTTGGTAAAATACCGAACCGAATCGTCATCGCCGGCGACTTTTCTCCCGTCACATAAACCAGCAGGCTGAGGGCCATGCTGTCGCCTGACTCCGGCCGCAGCACCGCGGTCAAATACCGTTCCGGCTGACGGGCAAAGGCAGTGACATCGATTCCCCCGCCCAGACGGTCAGTGAGACTGAAGCCGCCGGTTTCTTCCGCAAACAGTGCCTGCCCAACGACATCATCGGCATGAATCATGACCTGTGCCATAAATCGAGAACCCCTTCCGTAAATAAACCGCTTAACTACTATATTTTACCATCCAAGGATATGCAAAACACCCCGATGCCAAGCAGGGAATACACTTGACATCGGGGTGTCGCAAACTAATTCAGATCAACTAGATATTCTGAACCAATACCATCACGATTGGCACGACGACCGCAAACAGTACCGTCGATGTGGTGACCACATTTGTGGCATACTCCACGTCCCCATGACCGTTATCCGCCAAAATCGGCAGCACGGCTAAACCAGGAGCGGAAGCTTGTACGATCAGCGTCTGGGCTTCAAGACTCGGAATACTGAAGCCCATCTTCATCCCGCCGACGATCAGCAGAGTGATCAAAGCAGGCGCCATGACGAACCGGCCCAGCAAAGCCACGACCGTATCCCGGTCGAAGCGGATGGAACTCAGGCCGGCGTCGGCCAGAATGATCCCAATATAGACCAGAGACAGCGGCGTGACCAGACTGCCCACGTAATCCAGGGCATTGATCAGGAAGCTGAGCCAGGACACCTTCATGACATCGAAGGGCAGGAACATGAAGACCAAAGCCACCAAGAAACCTAGCAGCGGCGGCGGCAGGAGTTTCTTCCAATTGAAGGTACTCTTGCCCGAATCCGGATTGTCGGCCTTGGTCGGGTCATCCCAAGACATCAGGAAGGCGCCCAGAGTCCACGTGGATACCGTGTTCACGACATAATACATCAAGAAGTAGGCGGTTGCTTTATCCCCAAACAGGGCCATGTTCAACGGCAAACCGATGAAGATCGTATTGGCGTTGACGAACATGTTGATGAACGTCCCCCGCCGGCCCGGCCGAACTTTAAGCAGCTTGACCAGCAAGAAAGCCACGATGTAGCCCAGGGCCACTCCGCCGAAGCCGTAAACTAATCCGGAGGATAAACTGACCAGCTTGTCCAGGCTCAGACGCTTCAACACACTGGTAAAGATGGATGCTGGTAAGGCAATCTGCATCAACAGTTTCGAAATCGTCCCGGCAAAGTTGTCGTCAAACCACTTCTTGCGCCGCAGCGCGTACCCCAAGGCGATGATCAAAACAATCGTCAGGATACTCTGCACAGAGGTAAAGAGTGCTGTCATGTCCCTTACTCACCCGCCTTTTCTGTCGTATAGGCCGGTGTCCACTTCATCGCTGTGACGGCCTGTTCAACATCCTTGATATCTTCCTGGTTCAGCTTCTCCGCCACCGCTTCCTTCGCCGTGGCCACGGCCACAGTCTGGCTGAAGGCGCTGAGCTTAGAAACTGGCGGTAAGACTGCGGCACCAGATTGGCTGCCATCCACGATGCCGCCCAGACTGTGGGCCGCAGCGGAAATCATACCATCCGTGAGCAGCCGTGCAGTCGACGCAATGGTCCCCAGACCCAAGCCCGGATAAACCAGCGCGTTGTTGGCTTGGCCGATTTCGTAAGTGACCCCATTGTACTTGACTGGCGCTGCGGGAATCCCGGTGGCGACTAGGGCCTTGCCGGCACTCCACTGGATCAAATCTGCTGCCTTGGCTTCGGCCAATTTGGTCGGGTTAGACAACGGGAAGATGATCGGCCGCGGCGTATTGGCGGTCATTTCTTTGACAATATCTTCGGTGAAGGTGCCCGGTACGGTGGAAGTGCCCACCAGAATCGTGGGGTGCACCGCCTTGACTGCCGCCGCCAAATTAGTCAACTGGTCTGCATTGGCAAACTCACTGCGCTGACGGGCAAACGGCTTTTGTTCCGGCGTCAGATCCGGCATATCGTCAAACAGCAACCCTTGCTTATCGACGAGGTAGAAATGCTTCCGGGCTTCCGCCGGATCCATGCCCTGTTGGATGTATTCTTCATAGATCCGTTGGGTGATCCCAGCCCCAGCAGTGCCGGCACCGAAACTCATATACACTTGGTCGGTCATCTTTTCACCGGAAATATTCAGCGCGCCCAGAATACCAGCCAAGACAATGATCCCGGTGCCTTGAATGTCATCATTGAACACAGTGATCTGATCCTTGTACTGATTCAAGATGTCCGCCGCATTGCTCCGGCCGAAATCTTCAAAGTGCAGATACAGCTTGGGGAACAGCTTCTCGGCGGTGGCCACGAACTTGTCGACAAACGCATGGTACTGCTTGCCGTAAACCCGCTTCTTGCGCAAGCCTAAATATAAGTCATCGTTCAACAAGGCTTCATTGTTCGTACCCACATCCAGCACAACCGGCAATACTTGGCTAGGGTCAATACCAGCAGCGGCCGTGTAAACCATCAGTTTGCCGACTGCAATATCAACGCCCTGAGTGCCCCAATCGCCAATACCCAGAATACCCTCGCCGTCGGTGACCACGATCAGACGAATGTCCCGACCGTCGGCACTGTTGCGCAGGGCGTCTTCAATATGATCCGGATCATCAATATTTAAGTAAGTGGCGTTCTGCGGTTCGGTGAACAACGCACTATAATTTTCAATCGTATCGGCAATCGTGGGATCGTAAACGATTGGCATGAATTCATACACGTGTTCGCTGAATAACTTATAGAACAGGACGTGGTTGGTGTTGAAGATGGTCATTAAGAAAATCCGCTTCTCCAGGTCACTGCCCTTGCTTTGATACTGGGCATAAGTCTGCTTAACTTGCTGATCCAAAGTTTGGACAGCTGGCGGCAGCATGCCGTTCAAGCCGAGGGCATTGCGTTCTGCGGACGTGAAGGCAGTACCTTTGTTGAGAAATGGGTTATTTAAAATCTGTTCAGGTGTGTTGGTCATTATTTATCTCGTCCCTTCGTTTTGTTGACATAGAGAACCTTACACCCGGCAAATTGTTATTGTCACACCGCCCAGCTGTGATAAGCTTTATTTATATGAGGAGGCAGTCAACCGTGAACACCCGTGATTTAGCGTATTACGTCCAACTTGTTGAACTGGGCAGCTTTACCCGCGTGGCGGATCAGTTTGGTGTGACCCAACCGACGATTACTCTGGCCATCAAGCGGCTGGAAGACGAATTCGGCGTGACTCTGATCCACCGGGACCAAAGCCACGCCGCGCTCACTGTTACCGCCGCGGGTCAGCAGCTGTACCGCCACGCCCGCACGATTGGCCAGGAATTAGCCCTGGCCCATACTGAGATCGCCCACTTAAAAGAAGAAAAGATCCGCTTCGGTTTGCCGCCGATCATTGGCAATTACTACTTTCCAAAAATTGCCGGGCGGCTGGTCGCCGCTGGACTCACAGAACATCTGCTCACCCAGAGCGGCGGTTCCGATACCCTGCTGGCCATGCTGCAAAACGGCAGTATCGACATTGCCTTGCTGGGCAGCAGCGGACCGCTGGATGTGCCGGGACTCGCCGTCACTCCTTTGACCGATGCCCCATTCAGCATCGTTGTGCCGCCGAAAAACTTGCTGGCCAACCAAGCGCAAGTGGCCGTGGCCGCTTTGGCCGACCAACCCTTTGTCGTCCTGAATGAAGAGTTTGTCCATGATCGCGCTCTACGCTGGTTCACCCGCGCGGCCGACATTCGGCCCAACATTGTTTACCGCAGCGGCGATGTCGGCCTGGTCAAACAAATGATTGCCCAAGGCGTGGGCATCGGCTTTCTGACCAAAATGGCGGTGGCCCCAGCAGATGACTTGGTCACCTTGCCTATCAGTCAAGCGGGTCAGCCCCGGTTCGTCATCTCGGTGGCGCACCGAGCGGACTTGGTGCTCTCACCGATGATGCAGGCGTTGAAAAAGATATTGACCACCGCGCAATAAGGAGGAACGGTACATATGTTTAATACAGTCATCTTCGACGTCGACGGCACCTTGATCGATACGGAATACGTCTACGTCCATTCATTGCAGCAGACCCTGCAAGAGGTGCAGCACCGCACTGTGCCAGCAGAAGATCTGTTATTTATCCTCGGCATTCCCGGAATGCGGGCCCTGGAGAAATTCACCGCCGACCCCAAAGAACGCCAACACTTATTTGCAATCTGGCTGGGTCACGCGGCGGCATTAAAAGACCACGCCACGGTATACCCCGGCATCCACGATACACTGGCCGCGTTGCACGCCCAAGGGGTCACCGTTGGTGTGGCTACATCAAAGATTCATGAAGAAATGCAGACAGAAATTACCCGCTTCGGTTTTCAAGGGGCGTTCGATATCGTCGTGACGGCGGATATGACCGCCAAACATAAGCCCGACCCGGCCCCGCTGCTGGCCGTCATGGCGCAACTGCCGGAAACAGCCCGCGCTGTTTACATTGGCGATGCAGCGCCAGATCTGGCAGCGGCCCATGCATCCTGCCTGCCCTTTGCCCTGGCCGAATGGGGTGCCCACGATGCAGGCCAATTTGCGGCGGCGGATTATCGGCTGGCTCACCCGCGGGATATATTGCCGTTAGTGCGCTCATAATCTCGAATTGCTGAGTCCAAAGGCGGATTACTGGCGAGGTACAATGTGCTATAAATTGAGCCATGATAAACGATGGCTTGCAATTCATGGTACAGCTCTGGGGTGATCACCGTCGGCCGGCTGACCAGCAGTGTCCGCAATTGTGTTTCGCTGGCCACGCGATGACGATTAATAAACAAGGCGACAATGTTGCCGCTGATCAAAAAAATCATGGAGACCAGCGTTAATACGGTCTTGATCGCCGGGATCGTCCCGGCCCCAAACATTGCCTTCAGCAACACCCCCGAGTTCCCACTGAGCTGACCCATCCCGATCATCAAGGCCTTGATGATATCCGTGCCGAATTCAGTTACCACAAACATAATGACAGTGGTCGTGGCGTTGAGTACCGGTGTATAGTTGGTCAGCACTCGCAATTGATAATTGGGGATGATGTAAATAATCGCTGCCGTCACGGCGACACTGAGCAGCAGATAGTAGATCATCAAGTAATGATACGAGTTACTGCGCATCACGCCAGTGATCAGCAGCCCCCATAGCAGCGTCAGCGGCACCACCAGCTGCAAGCCGAGAAACCGCCGCAGCAGATGCTGATTGAACACCCGGGAGGCATTGACTAAATAAATGATGACCAGGGCCAGCAGGACGATGACCCACGTGGCACTGATGACCAAGTTGCCGACAACGGGCCAGCGCAGAAAGTAAAACACCATGCTCAGCCAGTTCCCGGCAGCGTAAAAAGCCGTGACCAGCGGTCGCGTTCCCCGCACCATCTGGGCAAACTCCCGGCGCTTTTCTTGATCCAGCTGGTTCGTGTTATCCGTTACTACAATGAATTCCAAGTGTTCGATTCGCCGCCACAGGCTGAGTGCCGCGGGTAACCCATAATTTCGCCGGCGAACCGGCCAAATTAGCGGCAGAGCCACCAGGGTCTCCAAGACGAGGATCCCAATTTTCTCCCCCATGGCCGTGAATCCTTGGATGAACGGCACAGCCATAAACAGAAAAAGGACCGCCGTGCCCCGCCCTAATCGGCGCCATATACGCTGCATGCTCTACTCTTCCCCCGAATGCGTTTACTCACATTATACCAAAAGAAGGCTCGACGGCAGGTAGTCTTATCAACTACAATAGAGGGTGATACGTTCTACATTCGAGTCACCGCATATTGCCCGAAAGAAGGATTTTTGATGATTCACATTGTAACCGACTCCACGGCGCAACTGACGCCGGCTGAAATTAAAGAAAACAACATCACGGTGGTGCCGCTGCAAGTTATCTTAGATGGCAAAACTTACCGCGACAACATTGATATGACGCGCCAGGAGTTCTCTGAACACCTGGCCACTGACGACGAGTTCCCCAAGACCAGTCAGCCTTCAATTGGGCAATTCGTTGAAACTTACAAGGCGCTGGCCAAGCCCGGCGATAGCATCGTTTCGGTGCACATCGGCTCTGTCCTGAGCGGGACTGCCCAAGCCGCCCAAATGGCGGCGCAGCAAGTGGATGTGCCCGTGGAAGTGCTCGACAGCGGTCTGACCGATCGCGGTCTTGCCTTCGTTGTCCTCCAGGCCGCGAAGCTGGCCAAGACGATGGGCGACGCTAAGGCCATCGTCGGCAAACTGACCGATTATATGAAGAAAATTACGCTGACCTGTTTCGTCAACAGCCTGGATTACTTTGCCAAAGGCGGTCGGGCCAAGCGGGCCATCGGCTTTGTTTCGTCCATTCTGAAGCTGAAACTGGAACTGACCATGCCCAACGGCAAACTGGAAGTCACCCATAAAGCCCGGGGTGAAAAAGGGATGCAGAAACTGCTTAAAAACGTGGTCGATACGATCGTTGCCGATACCCACGTGACCCAGGTCGGTTTATCATACGTTGACAGTCATACAGATACTGATGCGATTGAAAAGACACTCAAAGAGAAACGGCCGGACATTCATGTGTTGAACCGGCTGACCAGTCCAGTCATCATGACCCACGTCGGCCCAGCCGGGCTGGCGGTCATCTACGTTTAAGCAGCGCGTCAGGTGCTTACATTTAGTAAGTTAACGTGTTATGATGGTCTATAGTTCCCAGAGAAGAGAGTGATATCATCATGGCAGAGAAAATCGATATGGCGAGTGCGCATCGTCAATTACACAGTCCCAACAAGAAGACAGCGGCGCGGGCATTAAAGAACATCAAGGCCGCCAAGCGGACACAGCAGCATTTGCGTTACGCCGCACAAGCTGAGAATCAAAATAACTAAACACACAGCAATAGGACTGATCAACCGCCGTTTGGCAGTTGATCAGCCCTATTTTCTTACACTCCTTTCGGTTTATTTCACGCCAGCGGCATTGATCCACTGATTCGTGCCGACTTGGTACCACAACTGATTTCCCTGAGCGGCCACTTGGTTCACCCGCCAGGCGGTTCCGGCGGCCAATTGCCGACCGGTCCCGCGCTGGTTGGGTGCTTGGTACACTTGGGCGCTGGTATTGGTTTTGACCCGTACCACCCGCGTATCCGCCGGGGTATCGGCTTGTTGACCATTCAGCAGGAAATATCGGCCATCGACCCATTGCTTGCCGCCCACGTTGTACCAGACGGAGCCGTCATCCAGAGTGAGCTTGCGCCCCGCTTGCCAGGCCGTGCCAGCTTTGAGCAGGCGATTCTGAATGATCCCGTGCCCTGGCACTGACCAGAGGGCGACACCATAGTTGGGTACGTAGTTGATGACGCCGACAGTGCCCGCCGGTAAGGTTTCGATCCGGTCTGGCGCAACAGTCAGCGTATCCGTGAACTTGATCCATTGATTCGTGCCGACCTGCAGCCACAAAACGTTACCGGCAGCGGCGACTTGATTGACTACCCAAGCACTGCCCTGACCAAGCAGCCGACTGCTGGCCGAGCCGTTTGGACTGTTATATACCGGTGTTCCTTGAGTATTTGTGACAAACGCCACGCGGTTGCCGGCCACATCCCTGGACTGGCCGTTGAGCAGGAACTGATCGGCATTCACCCATTGGTTTGTACCGACGTTATACCAGACCGACCCATCCGGCATCGTTTGCCGCATGAACGTGATCCAGGCCGTGTTCTGGTTAAGCTGCTGCCGGCCAGTCAATTGAGTGCTGCCCGGTGCATTGACCAAATCAATTCGTTGCTGAGCCACCCCAACGGTTTGGACCTGCTGCTGGGTCAATTGCGTGCCTGCGGCCTTGATCCATTGATCTGGCCCAATCTGCAGCCAAAGCTGGCCGCCGTGCTGGGCAGTAGCCAGTACTTTCGCTGACCAGCCGCCCAGAAGCTCCCGGCCGGTCGCGGCTCCGCCGGGAGCAGCATATACTTCTGCGGCATCCGTGTGCTGGATCCAAACCCGCTGGTTCTCATAATCCGCGGCGTTGCTGCTGGCACTGGTGCTGGCCGACGCAGAGGCAGACGTGCTGGCACTGGCTGACGGTGTTGCACTTTGGCCGAGCGAAGCGGATAAGCTTTGGCTCAGCGAGACGCTGGCACTCAGCGATGCGGAGGTACTGGCGGAAAGACTGCCGCTGGCTGAAGCGGAAGCACTTTGACTAGTGCTGTCGGCAGCCGTTGCCATTGAATCCGATACCTCACTTGCCGAAATGCTGGCACTCAGTGACGCACTTGCGCTGAGGGACGCGGCGGTGCTTTGACTGGTCGACAGGCTTTCGCTGGTTGAAGCAGCAACGCTTTGTGCCGCACTCTTTGCCGAAGCAGAGGCGCTCAGAGACGCGGACGCACTCACACTCGTCGAAGCGTTAGCACTCACTGACTCAGAAGTACTGGCACTGGCTGAAGCCGATATACTCGCACTAAACGAAGCTGCGCCACTGATGCTGGTCGACAGGCTCTCACTGACACTGGCACTCTCAGCCGATGCTGATGCGCTCTGACTCAGTGCCGTGCTGGTCGAAGCAGAAAGGCTGCCACTCGTTGAGACAGACGCGCTCAACGACTCAGAAGCGCTGACGCTTAAACTTTCACTCGTCGAAATGCTCTCGCTGAGAGATACACTCGCTGACGTGCTGGCGCTCACTGAGGTTGATTCACTCGCACTGGTTGAAATACTTTCACTCGTTGAAGCAGAGAGACTTTGACTAGCAGAAGCACTGGTACTCAGCGAGGCCGATGTGCTCGCACTGACTGAAATAGACTCACTGGTGCTGGCAGAGGCAGAAGCGCTGGCACTCGCTGAGATACTTTCGCTGAGCGATGTGGAAGTGCTGGCGCTGACGGAAAGAAACTCGCTTTGGCTCACCGAGGCAGACTGGCTCGCACTCAGAGAAGATGATTCACTGGTCGAGGCAGAAACACTCTGACTGGTGCTCAGCGAGAGACTTTCGCTTAGGCTAGCCGATGTACTGGCACTCGCCGAAACACTTTCACTGGCAGACAGTGACAGACTGGTACTGGTCGATGCGCTGGCACTTAATGAGGCTGATGTACTAGTACTCGTCGAAGCGGATTTGCTTTGACTGGCGGAAGTACTGGCACTCAGTGATGCACTCTCGCTCAATGACACCGACGCACTTTCACTTAGTGCTGCTGATGTACTCTGACTTGCCGACAAACTGGTACTAGTAGAAGCAGACTGGCTGACGCTAGTACTCAATGATTCAGAAGTGCTCGTGCTCAGTGACGCCGACGCGCTATCATTCAGTGATGTACTCGTGCTTGCCGCTGAGGCAGATTGGCTCGCACTGATTGAGGTACTTTCACTCGCAGAAATGCTGGCACTCAGTGATGCAGACGCGCTCACCGATTCAGATGTGCTCGCACTGGCCGAAACAGATTCACCCTGACTCGCTGAAATGCTCTCGCTGGCCGAAACACTCGCACTCATCGAAGCAGATTCGCTCTGACTTGTTGATGTGCTTGCACTGGCAGAAATGCTTTCACTCAGTGATGTGGCGGTGCTTTCGCTCTGCGATGCCGAAACGCTCACACTTGCCGAATTCGAAATGCCTTCACTCTCAGATGCTGAGATGCTCTCACTGGCAGAAGCACTCGTACTGAGAGACGTGGCGGTGCTTTCGCTATCGGATACACTTGCACTTAACGAGTCGGAAGTACTCGTACTGGCCGAGATGCTTGTACTCAACGATGCCGACATGCTAGCACTTGTCGAAGCGGATTCGCTCTGGCTTGTTGATGTGCTTGCACTCAGCGAAGTTGAGGCACTTGCACTGATCGAATTCGAGACACTTTCGCTCAGTGATGCAGAAGTGCTTTCACTCTCAGACGTACTCTCACTGGCCGAGATACTTGCACTCAATGACGCGGATTCACTCTGACTGACAGATGTGCTTTCACTATCGGAGAGACTTTCACTCGTTGAAGCCGATAAACTCTCACTAGCCGACACACTATTGCTGGCTGAACTACTCTCACTGATTGATGTCGATCTGCTTTCGCTGGCTGATGCACTTTCACTCAACGACGTTGAGACACTCTCACTCGTTGAAATGGATTCAGAGATACTTGTGCTCTGACTCTCAGACGTGCTTTCACTCAATGACTCTGATGTACTTTGACTTATCGATGCACTTTCGCTGGCTGAAATACTCTCGCTCAACGATGCGGAAGTACTCTCACTGAGAGACATTGACATGCTTTCACTGGCCGAAGCACTCTCGCTCGCAGACATACTCTCTCTCAGTGATGTTGAGGTGCTTTCGCTTAGTGACGTTGAAGTGCTCTCACTCAACGAGGCTGAAGTGCTTTCACTAGTCGAAGTGGACTCGCTCAGACTTGTTGAGGCACTCTCGCTGGCCGAGACACTTTCACTCGTCGAAACCGATTCACTCTGACTGACAGACGCGCTTTCACTCAATGACGTTGAGGTGCTTTCACTGACAGAAATGCTCTCGCTGAGAGATGCAGACGTGCTTTCACTTTCGGATGTGCTTTCGCTTAACGAGGCAGCAGTGCTCTCACTGGCTGAGGCACTTTCGCTCAACGATGTTGAGATACTCTCACTCGCTGACGTACTTTCACTCAACGATGTTGATGTACTTTCGCTAACTGAAACACACTCTCTCGTGGAGATACTTTCACTCGTCGAAGCGGATTCACTCTGGCTGATTGACGTACTTTCACTCAGTGATGTCGAAGCACTCTCACTGATCGATGCACTTTCACTCAGCGAGGTGGATTCACTCTGACTGGCGGAAATGCTCTCACTGGCTGAGATGCTTTCACTCGTAGAAGCAGACGTACTTTCACTCAACGACGTACTCTCACTCAATGATGCTGAGGTGCTCTCACTGGCCGAAACACTTTCGCTGAGAGACGCTGAGGTGCTTGTGCTCGCTGATATACTTTCACTCAACGACGTTGACGCACTATCACTGGCTGAAACACTTTCACTCGTTGAGATAGACGCACTTTGACTAGCAGAGGTGCTTTCACTTTCTGAGACGCTCGTGCTGAGCGAGGTACTCGCCGAAACCGACTGGCTCTCACTGACAGATGCACTCTCACTCGTCGACGCGGACATGCTTTCACTCTCAGATGTACTCAAACTGGTGGATTCAGAGGCACTGAGGCTGTCCGCGGTGCTGTTTGATTGAGAAGTTGACGTCGCGGCTGAAACGACGGTCAAAATCGCTACTTTCGTCAATACAATACCGCTCACTGGATCAGTATAGGCTAGCTTTACTTCATACTGACTATCCTTGGTCGTGTCGATGCTCCCTAAATCAGCGGTGACTTGAGCCGGATCACCGGCGTCACCAGCCGCGTCCGTCACACTCTCCACAAAACTTGCAGCCGTCGGCGTTTCTCCGGCGCCAACATAGTACGTGACATCCTGAGTCACCATTTGCGGCTGCTTGGCTGGATTGTTTTGAATAGTAAAGGTGCCAGTAATACCCGTCAAATCAGCAACCGTAGGCAGCTGGTAACCCGTGGCCAATGCTGGGCGGCCTTGCAGAGCGGTCAGGATAGCCTGGGCCCCCGCAGAAGTCACGATAAACTTGTAATCTCCCACAGCAGTGCCGTCATTAACAACGGTATAATGACTCGGATCAATCAAACCAATATACTCAGCATGCTGATCAGACCAAGTCAGCTTCACCAGCGGCTGGATCAGATCACTGGCCTTAGACCCGCTAAACAGCGCTGTTGCCGGCGTTGAGGCGGCCGTCTTAGCGGTCATTGACGCGCCCTTCGTGTAGGTGAAAGCCAGCGTGGTGTCCTCGTGGTACGTACCCGATTGCGTTGCCGGTTTGGCATACCAGCCGGGAATATCGGGGGCCGTGATGGTCACTGGCGCATCATTCAATGCATAACCTATTGTGTCGGATGGTGCCTTGAAAGTGCCATCCGACGAACTGGCTTTCACAGTGATTTTCACCGTTGCCGCATTGAACCCATCGATGAAGGCTTGGCCCTTGGGCTGGCCTTGATCGGTTGTTTTCGCGTTGCGTTTCTCGTAGGCTGCTGCAGTCCCATCATTGGTCGTCGTGTACTGTGTGCTGCCGTCGGTGTACGTCACTGCGGCCAGATCTTTAATGGTCAGCAAACCGGTCGTCTTATCCACTGCCGTCGCCGCGGCTGCTTTCTTCCCGGCTTGGAAAGCAGCGTTGGCCTTCTCGGCTTCAGCTGCATAAACGGTCCGATAAACTTGTGCCGCCAACGACTGCGGAGCGAGGGCGGTCATGTTGTCTGTATTGGCCAAATTACCCTGCATAACCAGTGCACCGGCAGACAAATCGGGAACACTGGCCGGTGTCGTTGAAATTTGACCCCCACTGGCGGTATTGGCGGCAGCATGGGCCGCATTGTCGGCGGCCGCCATGGCCTTGTATGCCGCATCATACGACTGCAGATAGGCGTATATATTGGTATAATCGGCCATTGCATAGGCGGTCGGGTTGGCCTGATTCGGATCCCCCGGATTCGTGAAGGTATTAGCCGCCTGATTACTGTTCAGAGTAGTCGTTGTCCCAGGATCTTTTAAATAATCTGCCTTGGCATTAGTCACTGCTTTGGCTTCCGCCGTGTACAGCTGCAGTAGAAATGCCTGGGCCCCAGCAGCCCCATTAGCACTGTCGCGAATATAATCGCTGACCGCTGTATTGGGCGAATTGTTCAGCAAACTAGCGTATTCATTGGGCGTGATGGCCCCCTGAGTCTGCAGTCCATCGGCAATACTCTTGATGTCTGTTTTGACTTTTCCTGCCACCGCATCACTCGCTGCCATCGTCAGCAGCGGTTTGCCCACCTTCATGATCCAGGAATAGCCGGCAGACTGGGCCATCAGCGACGTGGCGTCCGTCACCTTTTGGTCTTTATTGGTCATCGCCAGCGGATCCGTGGGTGAAAATCCATCCAGCTTGGCAAAGTCGGCGACGCTGTATACCTTGCCGGAAGGATAGTCAGTAGCCAACGGGTTGGCCGCTTGCACTCCCAGTGTGTTCAATGCCGTCGTCATCCCATACTTGAAGTTGCGAATCGTTGCTTCTACGATTCCGTCCGCAATTGCGCGGTAGGCCGCCGTGGCCACCGCAGTATCAGCGGAGGTTAACAGCCCCAGCGAGTCAGCGATACTCGTCAACTGCTCGTTGAGCGCCAGGGCTTTCGTTAACGTCGCAGGTGCGTAACTGCCCTTGTCTGTCGCCCCGCCAAATGAGCGGATATCGCTCAATGCCTGTTTAATAATGGAGTTTTGAATGATCCCCATCACAATATCGATCAATCGGTCAACCCCGGAGACCGTGGCCTGGACATTTTTCGCCACCGTAGAATTGGCGGCAACGCCAGTGCTCAGCGGTGTACCGGCGCTATAGCCGAACACTTGGGGTGCGGCGGTGGAGAGGCCATTATTGAAGATCGAATTGAAGTAGGCCCCCGCTGATTGAAAAATTTGCCCTACCCATTGGCCAAAGCTCCCACTTGACTTCAAATCGCCGGCTCGATACTGCGCATAGTTCATGACCGCGGTTTGATTGCCCGGATCCTTCATTTGCGTATTGAGCTGGTTCAGCCAGGCTTCAACTTCTTTAGCATATTGCGATACTACGGACGCATAACCCAGCCACATCTTTTTCGAATCGAAGTTCTGATTGGTACCCGGAATAATACCAGAATTGCTATACCAACCATTTGCCCAATAGTGTTCCGCAACACTGGGCGGTAATTTACTGGCCTTGTCGATCGTATTCGCTTTAGCGCCACCGCGATAGTCAGCAGCGATCCCGCCTTCTGCACTCCAAGCCGGTTTGCCATCGGCAGTCAGCATCGGCGTGCCGGCCGCGACCGACGCCTCGTAGGCTTGGAGAATGTCGGTCACGTAAATCAGTTTCGGGCCAAAGCCCATATCTTTACCCAATACGTTCAATGCATTGGTACCGACCATCAAGGTTAAATCCTTATTGGCATTTTCAATGCCCCGGGCAATTGATTTATCGGCTGTGTCCAAATTAGCAAATGGATCCGCCACTGCCGCCCGAGCGGCCGCCAAAGGCGTGATCTTTTGCCCCGCTGCGGAGGTCGACGCCGAGGCACTGGCCGACGCACTCGCTGAGGCACTCGCCGACGCGCTGGCACTTTCCGTTGCTGAGGTACTGCCCGTTGTGCTGGTTGCAGCCGCCGAACCCGGCGCGGCAAAAGCACGCATCATTTTCACCGGTTGCTGATTATCTGCGCTCACCCCGCTGGCGGATAACGACAGTGATGTGCTGGCTGACGCCGAACTGCTGGCACTGGCTGAAGCTGACGCGCTCGTACTGGCCGAAGCCGAGACAGAAGCACTGGTGCTCGCCGAGGCGCTGGCTGACGAGGTACTCGTCGATTGCAGCGCCGCATCGGCTGGTATCGTGTCTTTGTCGCGGGTCGCCAAGACATCCTGCTGCCCCACTTGTTTAGCCGCCCCCACCATGGTCTCCGCCTTCACGGTGCTGGTGCCGATCAGCCCGCCGCCAAAAATCCCGGCGAGCGTTGCTACCCCTGCTGCGAGCCAAGTCTTGCCCGACTTATAAAGGCGGTAGCGCGTTTTGCTGTTCGCTCTAAAAAAGTCTCTGAAAGAGTTGCCTTTAAAGTTCTTCACTGAAACTTGAAAGCTGGAAATCACGTTAAACATGCGTGGTTCCTGGCTTTTTTGGCAAAAAAATAAGCGCAGACGCTCCTGCGTTGTATACTTGATTCGACCAAAAATCTGATACAGAGGAGAGCCGCGCCATGAATATTATAGAACATACACGGACTGAATTGGGACTTAAGAACATCATTCTTCGTTTTTCGTCACTCGTGGGCTTGAGCAAGCTGACAAAAAAGGCGAATTTTAGAAGACGCTCATCAATTTCACTGACCAAGG
>NZ_AUEH01000030.1 GCF_000425885.1 Schleiferilactobacillus harbinensis DSM 16991 | reverse complement strand
AGGAACTAATCCCGAAATGGGCAGCCACGGATACCACACCCTCACCACTGGTTTGGTAATAGTCTACCACAGCCAACTTCTGTTCCAGAGAGTAAACAGTCTTCGTATGTTTCCGCTTAAGAGATTCTAGTCCATGGGCTCGAGCCTGTTCAACCCATTCCCGGATTACTCTCGTTGCCGGGATACTGTATTTCGTGCAAAGTGCACTATATGATACACGCCCTGAAAGATACTCCTGCACAACTTGTAACTTTAATTCACTAGAATATTTGGTCATAAAAATGCCCCACAATCGTTAGAGTATCTGTCTAACAATTATGGGGCACTTCACGGGTCGCGACCGCGCCGCTGCTGGCGGTGCAGCATGTGTCATTCAGTTATCAGGATCAGCCGATCCTCCAAGATGTCTCCTTAACGATTCAGCAAGGGCATAAATATTTGTTGGCGGGGCCTAGCGGTGCGGGCAAATCAACGCTGTTGAAGTTAATGGCCGGGTATTTGACAGGGTATCAGGGCCAGCTGGTCTTTCACGGGCAGGACTACCGGGCCATTGGTCAAGCAGCTTTAATGGACCGGATCCTTTATCTGACCCAAACGCCCCAGGTGATCAGCGGGACGGTCGCCGATAATTTGGCGCTCACGGCGCACTATTCCGCGGCCGAGATGATTCAGGTGCTGCGCCGGGCAGCCTTGATTACTACGGATGCCGAGGGGCCGGCTTTTTTGAAACAAAATGTTGGCGCTAAGGGGACGGCCCTCTCCGGCGGCCAGCTGCAGCGGTTGGCGCTGGCCCGGGGGTTGCTGCGGGGCTATCACATTCTGCTGCTGGATGAGGGGACGTCCGCGGTGGATGGGCCGACAGCGGTGCAGATCGAGCAGGACCTGCTGCTGGATCCGCGCCTGACCTTGCTCATGATCAGTCACACACCCCATGCAGCCACGGCACCGTTATTCGATCACGTCATTCAGTTTCCGCTAACCAAAACTGCTGGGACACCTGCGTCAGTGTAACGTGCACGGGGGTCTGGAATTCTTCGCCATCGATTTGGATGTGTTCATGGGCGGCGGTGGCGAAACGGAAGTGGCGGCGTTGGTAGAGGTGCAGTTTGGGGTGGCGGGATTTGCCGCTGAGAATATTGGCTAAGATCGGCATCAAAATGTGCCAGGGCGCCTTGTTCACAGCCACGAGGCTGAGCCGCTGGGGATCGCGGCGGTCGTCCGGGAACAGGCGAATACCGCCGCCAAGAAACGGGTGGTTCGTGAAGACGAAGAGGTACGTTCGTTGATTGGCGTGGGTGTGTTCACCTTGCCAGGTCGACGTAAAGCCTTGCTGCTCGCGCAGGGCGCGCAGAATATTGATTCCATAGGAAAAATGGCCCAGATGAACGCGGTTCAAGTCAGTTTTTAGCCCGGATTGGTTCGTATCATACACGATGCGGGCGTCAATACCGATGCCGAAGTTGTTAATGAAATATTGCGTGCCCAATTCCGGCGAGATCGCTTTTCCCACGTTACGGGATTGGGCCCGGCTGCGGGCTAACGCAGCAACCGCCTTGTCCGGGCGCAGCGGGATCCCGTTCGCCCGGGCAAAGTCGTTGCCAGTTCCAGTGGGGACATAACCCACTGCAGTGGTGTGGTTGCCGGTTTCCTGCAGGCCGTTGACGACATCGTGCAGGGTCCCATCGCCGCCAATGACGACACACCACGCTTCAGCCGGCAGGCCGCGGCTGATCCGCCGAGCGTCGCCGTCCCGGGCGGTATAGTAAATCTGGTCAATGGTGAACAGGGCCTGCAATTGGGTCAGCAGGGCTGGAATTTGCTTGCGGTGGCGGGCATTACCCGCCTGAGGATTCACGATCACGGTTATTTTAGCCATTGTTCAACGCTCTACTTTCGTCAGGTTATCTTTACTTTAGCGTATTGGCGGCCGTTTGGGCAATTTCGTGCTCATAGAAAAAAGGACGTGGATAACAACTCCCGCTGACACGCCGTGCCAATGCTCCGCAAGCTGCGGCAAAATGGGCTGGAACGCCATGACGGCGCTTGAAGCCAGCAAAAACCGCTGTCTTCAAGTCGCCTAACGGCATATGATCTCGCGCAAAACCAGCGCGAGATCATTGCCGTTCCCTTGGCTGAGCCCATTTTGCCTCCGCTTGCTACGCATTGGCACTTGTTACATCAGAATACCGGAGTGTTGTCCAAGTCCTTTTCTTAATTAGTCTTCGTGGTGCGCGTCGATCAGCTGTTGTTGCAGTGCCGCCAGTTTCGGGGTTAGATACACCGGATACAAATCTGGATTGACCAGTCGCTGAGTGGCTTCCGGCAATCGAGTCAACGCTTCCCGCGCATGCTGCTGGATGGCAAAGACATCGGTGGGCACGGCGCTGGTGTGGCCGGGGGCCAGGACCGTGGCGAGCAGCGGCTCGGCGGTGAAGTTCTTCAGCGTTACCCGGGCGTGGGTCACTTGGGGATCCGCACTCACAGCTGCAATGACGGCGGGCAGGGTTTCATCCGCCAGGGCAATGATATCGGCAAAGGCCCGCTGACTGCCCGGATGGTAGAGGCGGTAAACCTGCTTGTGCCCGGGCAGGGTCGTTTTCTCCCGGGTAGCACTGACTTTGATCTTCGGCTGCCATTGGCCGTTGACTTGTAACGCGGCCAGCTTGTAGACCCCGCTGAGGACCGGGGACGAGGCACTGGTGATCAATTTCTCGCCAATGCCGAAATTATCCAGCGGGGCGCCTTCTTTGAGCAGGGATTGA
Organism: Schleiferilactobacillus harbinensis DSM 16991; assembly: GCF_000425885.1. GTDB lineage: Bacteria > Bacillota > Bacilli > Lactobacillales > Lactobacillaceae > Schleiferilactobacillus > Schleiferilactobacillus harbinensis. The sequence goes on along the minus strand of NZ_AUEH01000030.1, from coordinate 34,467 downwards.
ATGACCGTTTCATCCAAGGCATTGGACGCCGTGATTTTGGCTTCGGGAAAGCCGGCGTCGTCCAGCATCTGCCGGGCGGCTTTGGCTAGCGCGGTGATGTCCCCGGAATCAATGCGGATACCGACCGGTTTGTGCCCGGCGGCGCGCAGTTCCTTGAACACGGTGATGGCATTGGGCACGCCGGAGGCCAGGACGTCATAGGTGTCCACCAGCAGCGCACTGTTATCCGGGTAGATCTTCGCCCAAGCGCGGAATGCGGTCAGTTCATCGGGGAAAGATTCGATCCAACTGTGCGCCATGGTGCCGGCAGCCGGGATGTGAAAGAGTTTGGCGGCCAGCACGTTGGAGGTGCTGGCACAGCCGCCGATGACCGCGGCCCGGGCGCCGTAGACGGAGGCATCCGGACCCTGGGCGCGCCGGGCACCGAACTCCATGACCGGCCGGCCCTCTGCCGCGGCGGTGATCCGCCGGGCTTTGGTGGCAATCAAAGATTGATGATTAACGAGGTTCAAGAGCAGCGTTTCTAACAGTTGTACCTGCATCAATGGGCCCTGCACCGTGAGCAGCGGCTCCCGGGGAAAGACGGGCGTCCCCTCCGGCAGGGCGGTGACGGTACAGGCCAAGTGTAAAGTGGCCAAGTAGTGCAGGAAATCCTCCGAATACAGCTTCAGCGACCGCAAATAGTCAATATCGTCAGGGGCGAAGCGGAAGTTCTCCAGGGCCTCAACGACCTGCTGCAGGCCGGCGGCGATGACGAAACTGCCGTGATCCGGCACGGTGCGGTAAAACACATCGAAGACCGCTTGATCTTCGTGGGGCAGGGCGGCGTAATAACCGTTGGCCATGGAAAATTCGTAGAGATCAGTCAGTAACGCGTGGTTCATTGTCATAAGAATTAAAACCCTTCTTTAAGTGAATCCGTAACTTGCGCACCCAGCACGTGGGCAAAATGACCGAGCGCCCAGTCCTGGCCGGCGGGCGTTAAAGCCGCGACGGCATTCTGGTGGACGACGATTTGGTAGTTCAAGTTGTAGGCATCCACGGCGGTATGCAGGACGCAGATATCGGTGCAGACGCCGACCAAGTGCACGGTGTCGATTTTGCGCTCCCGCAGCCGTAGATCCAGCGCCGTCCCAGCAAAGGCGGAATAGCGGGTTTTGTCGAACATAGTCACCCGTTCCTCAGCCTGATGGGCTGCATACCATGGCTTCAGCGGACCGTAAAATTCCCGTCCCCAAGTGTTCCGAACATTATGGGGCGGGAACAGCTTGCTTTCGGGATGATAGGGATCGTGGGGCGTATGCACGTCGGTGGGCAGGTACACCCAGCCGTCCTGGTCCCGGAATTCATCGGCGAGGGCAATGATGTTGTCCGCTAATTTCTGTCCCGGTGCCCCGCAGGTCAAGACGCCCTTGTCGGCGACAAAGTCGTTGGTGTAATCGATGATCAATAACGCTTCGTTGGTATGGGCCATGAGAACCGCTCCTTTATTAAATAAAAGTCATTCAGACTTTTATTGTTTAGAGACAACAATACACGTTCCATCCGTGTTTTTCAATTCTTCGGCTTGAAATTTGCTATTGACGCTGGCTAAGTTTCCGTGCTATGCTTCTCTTTGGTTATTTTCTGCCTAAGACTCGGGTGGCTGATGAGGCCTTAATATCCCGCCGAGGAGTTAATTCGGAGTGTACTCTATGTCTAGGCAGGCATGGAGTTTTTTTATGGCAAAGAAAAGCTGATAAATCAACCAATGGAGGTGAATCACATGCCAAAAGAAGCAACGATCGCCAAAAAGGCAGCAGTTGTTGACGAAGTAACGGACAAGTTCAGCCGTGCTAAGTCTGCTGTTGTTGTCGACTACTTGGGTCTGACTGTTGACGAAGACACGAAGCTGCGCAAGCAATTGCGTGACGAAGGCGTTGAGCTGGAAGTTATCAAGAATACGTATCTGCGTCGTGCCGCTGAGAAGTCTGGCTACGAAGGTTTGGATGATACATTCACCGGCCCGACTGCTGTCGCTTTCTCTTATGAAGATGTTGCTGCACCGGCCCGCGTCATTTACAAGTTCGCTAAGACTGCCAAGAATTTGGAAGTTAAAGGCGGCATGATCGAAGGCAAGGTTGCATCCATGGATCAATTATCCGAGCTGTCCACATTACCGGACCGCGAAGGCTTACTGTCCATGCTGTTATCTGTTCTGCAAGCACCTGTTCGCAATGTTGCGTACGCCCTCAATGCGGTGGCCGACAGCAAGAACGACGAACCGGCTGCCTAGTTTTTAAAATCGTAATCAAAATTCGGAGGTAAATAGATATGGCTTTAGATACACAAAGCATTATCGAACAATTGAAGGGTGCGACCATCCTTGAATTGAACGACTTAGTTAAGGCAATTGAAGAAGAATTCAACGTTTCCGCTGCTGCTCCTGTTGCTGCAGCTGGTGCTGCTGGCGGTGCTGACGCTGGTGCTGAACAAACTGAATTCGACGTTGAGCTGACTGAAGCTGGCCAAGAAAAGGTTAAGGTCATCAAGGCTGTTCGCGAAATCACTGGCCAAGGCCTGAAGGACGCTAAGGGCATGGTTGATAATGCTCCGACCGTCATCAAGGAAAAGGTTTCTAAGGATGACGCTGACAAGCTGAAGGCTCAGCTTGAAGAAGTAGGGGCTACGGTTACTGTTAAGTAAGCCATCCTCAATTCTGAGAAAAAATACCGCATCTCAGCGACCGTTATGGCCGCTGGGATGCGGTTTTTCTTTTGCCAAAACTTCGCAGGGCTCCATTATGTTCCACCAAAATATGGAACGGTGTATGGAACATTTCCATTTTGTTCCATATCAGCCGAATTGTGTATTTTCCGGAGCAAAGCACACGCCAATTCGATTGAAGCACTAAACCAAAGGGAAGCCCAAGAGTGGTGCGGCTGATTTACCAAAAATTGTAAGTCTTTGGTCGGTCCTGCAGATTCGTTCTGCCAGTGTATAGCAATGTGCCCTGGCCACCGTCTTTGGTCGAATCGTAAATGTAGACGTTGGTTATTAGATTTGGCGTATCATATCGGACCAAGAGCACGTCATTTCCATTTTTATAAAGATATGCAATGGCGTCGCCAACTTGAACGGCTCTGTAAACCGAAGGATACTTCGACAAATGCTGCGAGGACGCCTCACCAAACCTTTGGGCAGAGGCAATTAACAAACTTTGCTTTCTTGATGAGGCAGAAGCTGCTTGCTGTTTTCCCTCTTTTGCTTTTGCAATGGAGGTGGTCACTTGATCTTGGAGATTACCAAGCGTACCGCCTTGAACTTTTCCTTCCGAAGAAAATATGACGTCTCCCTTACTATATGTCCATAGCTCGTCTGCTTTAGCCTCTGGATCCCCCGCAATATCAGTAACCTGTTCCTTGGTCATTCCAAGTCGCAACTGATTGTACTTTTCCTCTTGCTGTGATTCTTTCTCGGCCCGTGCAATGGAGGATTCTTTTTCCTTTTTGGACCGTTGCTCAGCACTAGTAAGGCCGCTTTGTTTACGTGATGAAGAGTTGACTGATTGCCTGTTCCCGCGTTTCTTGCTCGTGGAGCTCATTTTGGCTGAGGAGGCTACCGAAGATTTTGAATCATCAAATCTTCCATCAAGAGCAGTGCCGATTCCACCCACAATTAGAAAAACGGCCAGCCAAAACCACCACTTCTTGTACAATGGCTTTTTATGTCGGGCCTTTCGTGAGCAGACCTGTGCCCGGCTCGCTCCCTTTTGACGTGTTACTCTGCGTGACGACCTACTCAATGGTTCCTGCCCGTTGTTCTCTCCCCTGATCTTCATTGATATCCCCCCATATCAGCTTTCTTATGGCATTATATTAACAGCTAGTATGTCTGTTTTGCTCTAATCGTCCCTCGGTGCTGGCAGATGGGGGATGAGCTAATTGAAACTCTCACTTTCCGAGAAAGTGCGTAAGCAGCTGTGTGAGCTCCTTTTGGATGTGCAGGATCAGTTGCCGGACGGTCTGATGAGCGAAGAATCCGACCACAGACTACATGACTTTTTCGCTCCGGGATCAACTTGAAGAGGCAAAGGTCAATTTTGTTCATGGGCTACTTCTGCGCCTTTGAATCAGTCATGCTGGGTTGAAAATAGTCATTGAAAATATTAGCGACACCATCCAGCAGAATGTCGCACAAGTTCTTGGAAGTGTATCCTGTATTGTGATGATCCACGGAATTCCGTGCCGCAAAAAGCAACCGGATATATTTGGCTTGGCGAATACTCATTTTGATTGGTGGCTTCATCATCAGCGAGGTGTATTTGGTGCCAGTGGGATCCCAACCGAGTTGTTTTTGAAGTTCAGTTTCCGAATGACAATTTTGCAAGGTGAGAAGCAAAAGGTGTTCGATACATGTTCCCAGGCCAACGGAGCAGAGGAACCAATATCCATCGTTATAGGCAATGAGACATTGGTTAAATTCATCGGTAAACTGATCATTGTTTATGGCGGCGACCATTTTATCGAATTGAAGGCGCTCAACAAAAATCTTTTGATTGCTGAGCGGAAATGGAGTTATTTGATTCCTTTGTTCAAGCAAATCTCTGCTTTGATTGTATTCGTTGGAAACCCATCTTGAAATCCACTCGTGAGAGATGGCGTCTCTAGAACTAACAAAATGCATTTCTAGTGATGCAGGTTCAATCGTGTCGGCAATTCTCTGCGGTATGACGTTTTTGTTGATAACATAAGCCAATCGTTCCGAATCGCGAACAAGCTGTTCAAACTCGTAATTAAGAGTTGAATTTCGGGCATCCTTGTAGACGATTGTGTCAGATTCCTCCGAGGGGCGCGCAAAGACAATGTAAGCAGAATTTGATTCTTTGTAAGAAACGTGAATCGCAAAAATTTGAACATGTTTATCGCCAGCCCAGATGAATCTAGACGCGTCATGCTGGTCAACGTTGAAGAAGTCAAGGCGTTTCTCGTAACTTTGCTTCAGAAATGGGATTAAGCCAGAGTTCCAAAGATTGCTTTGATTCATTGATATGCACTCCCTCAAGCCGCCACTCAGCGGGGGCTATTTTGATTCCATCATTAAATTGGATAATCCGTTGAGTAAATGTATTTCTCAGGATCTCGAAATTTGGAACGCTTCCATGCATTATTTTATCGCACACATGCAACGTTCACAAACGGGTTTGCATAGAACCAAATCGTTGTGTAGAAAATTCATATGCTATTAGTATGTGATCGTACAGATGAAACTAAGTGAGGCAAATGGATTCGGAACAGCTTCGCCAGTAGCTGGACAAGCAGGAACAAGCGGACCAGCGGAACAAGGGAACAATCAACAAGCTGGTTCAAACAGTCCAGGATAACTTCTGGTTGTTCTGGGTCGCCTTCCTGGCCTTGCACAAGACCTATTCCCACGCGGATAATTCCAAGCTCGCCAATCAGGGGCTCAAGCAGCGGCTCGACAAAGAAGCCAAACAAAGCGGTGTATCGCGGAAGCCAGTCAGTACCAACGACGGCCTTCTGCAATATGCCGCTTTTGTGTATGCCTCTACGTTGGCCGCTAAGCAATTGTCCGAGCGGCTCACTCAAACGGCTAAAATGGGCCGTAAAATCGATATGGCGGGTACTCCCGATGCAAAGCTGCATCCCAAGAAGCTGGCCGAGGACATCATCAACGAGTCGCTGGACGGGACGGTCTGGTCTGAGCGGATCTGGAACAATATGGAGATGTTGCGGGCGAGTATGTATCAGCAGATGCAGCGGACACTCATCTTGTCCGAGAATCCGATTGCCGACAGCGCTGATCTGCGCAAGCAGTTCGACGTGACGGCTTATCAGGCCGACCGGATCCTGCGGACAGAGGGAGCCCGGGTGATGAACGCCCAGCAGCTGGAGAACGTCCGGACGGCTGGGTACAAGCGAGTAAAGTGGATTGCTAATACCGGAGCGTGTAAGTTCTGTCACGCCCACGCCGATGAAGTTTACGCGCTGGAGGAAGCCGATGGGATCCTGCCGGCCCATCCTAACTGTGAGTGTAGCTGGGCGGCCACTGATGACTCGACCATATTCAGCATGGGCTGGGATACAAACAAAATCGATTGGGATACGTTCGATTACGACAGTGCGGTGGCACGGGATCCAAGCGCTGATGAAAGGGCATTTATTCGCGATACGATTTCATCGATTAACAATACTCGGCTTAGGCGGACGGTTGCTGATGCAGAGAGCAATATACGCATTATCGTCAAGCCGACACCACGTGCCCAAGCTTTATTTCAACCGGGAAAAAGTGCAGCCACGACGTATATCCAGATGGATCCAAGGCTGTTAACTCGTTCCGGATATTTCAAGGAGGGATATGAACCACATGGTGAGGCACTGATTCACGAACTGGGACATTACATTGACTCCTTAAACGGCTTTCCATCTGTGCAGAATCGCGACGTGATACGCGACACGATTCATCGAGATATCACCAAGAACTTTATGTATGCCCATCCGGTCAGTCCCGGATTGTCTCCTAGCAAATTGAAGGCCGCTCTGTCCGACAATATCAATAAAGCCTTGGAGGGCATCTATCAGAATCATCCCGCCACTTCATATTCAGATCTGAATGATATACTCAGTTCAGATGTTGCCTTTTATGATATTCCTCCCAAAACGGGCCACCGAGTTCCATATTGGATCAATTCAAAAAACAGACAATCAGCAGAAGTGTTTGCTGATTTGTTCTCAGTCAAGGCAATTAATCCAAAAGGCTATGCCTTAATTCAGGAATATCTTCCGGATACGGTGGATCAATTTGAACAAATTTTGAATGGGGTGATTTCAAAATGATGGTATTTGAAGGCGATGCGGGTAAAATTGCTAATCGAGCTGATATGAATTATCAGAAACGATTTGGAAAATATCCGCCTTTTACTGCAATTGATAAATTCATGCCGAATGATATCGTACTCAGAGAGTCGGTTGCTAAGAAATATGCTGAATATTTGGCGTCGTTGAGTGAGCCATTACCGAATGATGATCCACCAGACAGGTTGTATTGATTCACGTCCGCAACGACGTTAAACTACGAAAATAAATCGTGAAGCATGAGGAGCGCTAGTCGTGCATGGGGCCGTTTGGCCGTGTGTGGGGCTGTATCAACGGTCCTTTTTGTTTTGGGATTCGGAGGATTGCAAAAATCAAGCAGCACCTGAAACGGAAGCACCTGACACGCAGCAAACGGATCCAGCGACACCGGATCAACAGAATACCGAGACCGAGCAGCAGGAACAATCCTTTACCCAGTCTCAGCTAGACAGCGAAGCCGATAAGCGGGTCGCCAAGGCGCTGGCCAAGGCCAAAGCGGACTATCAGTCCCAACTCGATAAGGTGCGTGAGAGCGCCAAGTCCGAGGGCGAGAAGTACGCTAAGATGACCGCCCAGCAGAAAGCTGATGCTGAGTTCCAGGCCAAGCAGGACGCTCTGGATAAGCGCCAGGCCGACTTGGATCGGCGGGAGCTCAAAGCTAATATCGGCGACTCGCTGCACGAGAAGGGGCTGCCGGCTGAATTGGCAGATACGTTGGTCGTGATCGGCGACGCCGAGAAGATTCACGCGGTCCTGGACACGGTCTCCGACACGATCCAGAAGCAGGTGGCCGAGGGTATTCGGGAGAAACTGCAACAGAACCCGCCCAAGGCTGGCGCGTCCAACCTGTCTGGTGCTGATGATCCGTTCAAGGATAAGCTCAACAAGTATAAATAAGGAGGCCACTCATCATGGCAGGAGAAAACAATAATTTACCAGTCCGCACATATCAAAAGCAGTTTGCCCAGTTGCTGCAGGAGTTTTACCGCAAGCAAGCATATTTTAATCAAAACATTGAATCCTGTGAACTTGCTCCAGACACAAATTCAAATGAGCTTCTTTAAGGATCGGGTTGGTGAAGGTGTTTTCTTTTCTCCCCGCTTCTCGTGTTAAGATAGGAATGACAGAAATCAGAGGGGGATATTTATCTTGAAGAAACGGTATTTACTACTCAGTTTAGCCTGCGCGGCCGTCCTGGGGACAGCAGCCTTGCCCAAAATGGCCCAGACTTGGTCCTACCGCAGCGACGCCTTGATTCAGCCCGTCGCGGTGGACAATCAGTTTATCAACGATCAGCATTTCAGCAACCCGCCGATCATCACCAAACCCACGACGTTCACCCATATGAACGGTTATCGCAACGGTGTTGGCAAGCCGGAGGGGGTTGTCATTCACGAAACCTCTGATCCCGACATGACCTTGGATGAAGAAGTGACCCGGATGCAGACCGAATGGCAGAAGCGGGAAGCTTACGTCCATGCATTTGTGGACCATAGCGAAGTGGTCAATATCCACCCGACGGATTATGCGGTATGGGGCGCTGGCTACTTTGCCAATCAGCGGTTCATTCAAATCGAACTCGTTGAGGAGCATAACGCGCAGGATTTCGCCCAATCCGTGAATAACGACGCGTATTACGTCGCGACTTTGCTGAAGAAATACAATTTGCCGGCCGTTTTGGCTGATCACACTGGCCAGGGAACGATTTGGTCCCACAATGCGGTATCTCAGTGGTTGGGCAACACGAACCACACCGACCCGGAAGCATATTTTGCTTCTTGGCATTACAGCATGGATCAGTTTGCCGCACTCGTGCAGCAAAAGTTAGCAGCCATGAATGGGACGGCCTATGACACCGTGGCGACGAAAGAGGCTGCCACAGGAAATGCGCTGGTTACCGGCACTGCCACAAAGTACTATCTGACGGACGCCGGCTTCAAGCCGGCTGGCAGCAGTGCGGCCTTGAAGGGCCAAACCTACCGGATCACCGCAAAAGCAACGACGACCCAAGGCGCGACCATGTATCTGCTGGCGAATGCTGCGGGTGTCGGCCAGTTCTGGCTGCCGGCCGCGGGCATGGAGATCGGTAATTCGGGCTCAGGCAGCACCGGGAACCAGGCATTCCGCGGCGTCGGCCGGATCAACTACGTGCCGGGTTACGGCATTGCCGTCTGGCGCAATGACGGCAGCCGCATCGCGGGCAAGTATTTAGCCCACGGCAGCGCCTGGCAGCTTTATGCCAAGAAGACCGTGAACGGCGTCACTTGGTATAATCTGGGCGGCGACCAGTGGATCAGCGGCCAGTACGTCGTCTTACAATAATGTTAGGGGATACCGTGTCTGCGACAGCGTTTGCCTGGGCACGGTATTTTTGTCTGACCTAAAAAGTACGTTATAATGAACCACGATAGAAACAGAGAGGGGAACACCATTGTGCGGAATTTCTGGCAAAAGCTGACCGGCTTCGCCAAATTGCATAAGACGATTTTGAAGGCCATTTTTGTCATGTCCGTCATCGTCTTCGTCATCATTGAAGTCGGCCGGATCGGGCAAGATGTCGATCCAGTCCAATTACAAGAATATCTGACCAACCAAAGCTTGGGCAGCGTCCTCAGCATGCTGGTGTTGGGCCTCGTAGCGGTCACACCGATGCTGAATTATGATTTTGTGATCCAAGAGTTTCTGCCAGAGCGGGCAGAAACGAAGTATATCCTGAAATCGGGCTGGGTGGTCAACACGTTTAACAACCTGATCGGCTTCGGGGGCGTCCTGGGGGCGACGATGCGGGCCACGTATTACGGCAAGCATGCCAGCCGGCGGCAGGTGATTTTTGCGGTCTCAAAGATCGCATTATTCCTGCTGTCTGGCCTGTCCGTCTGGTCGCTGCTGGCCTTGGTTGAAATGTACGTCTTCGGTATTGGCCGAGAGTTCACGCAATATACGATTTGGCTGATTGGCGGCGGGTTGTATTTTCCGATCCTGCTGGGCTTCACGCATTTACGGGAGTCGGAGTTCTTTGCGGATCTGCCTTTAGCCCGGGAAATGCGCTTGACGCTGGGTTCTATGCTGGAATGGGGATTTGCCGGGGGCTTTTTCCTGTTCATCGGCTATCAGCTGGGCTTGACCCATTTGGCGGCGGTCTTCCCGCTGTTCATGATCGCCAACGTTGTCGGGATCGCCTCCATGGTTCCCGGGGCCATTGGCAGTTTCGATGTTTTCATGATCATGGGCTTGTCGGCGGTGGGCGTTGATCCCAGTATCGCTGTGGTCTGGCTGCTGTTCTACCGGGTATTTTATTACCTGGTACCTTTCGCCATTGCCGTCGTAATCTTTGTCCAGGACATGGGCAAGCGGATCAACGATTACCTCCAGGGCATTCCCATGCAGCTGCTGTCCCGCGGGGCGCATCTGGTTTTTACGATTTTGCTGTATTTCACGGCGATCATGCTGTTGATTCTGGCCACAATGCCGAACTTTGCTTTGCAAAATCATGTGCTTCATTCATTCCGGCCGTACACTTTAGTCTTTTTGGGCCGGGCGGCGAACATCGTGATCGCCTTTATGCTCATGGGCTTGGCCCGGGGCATCGCCAACAAGTCGCGCAAGGCTTATTGGCCGACGATCATCATTCTGATTTTAGGGATGATCACCACCTTGCTGAAGGATACTTCCTTGAAGACGATTATCTTCCTTGGCGTCATGATCATTGTGACGCTGCTTTCTCGCCGGGAACTGTACCGGGAACGGATCCAGTTTGCTTGGGGCGACCGGCTCTTCGATGGGATGATCTATATTGCCGCCTTCGTGGCCTACGCTGTGGCCGGGTTCTATAATGCGCCGAACATCCATCACCGCCGGCCGGTGCCGACCGCCTGGATCTTCCCTAGCTGGCGATTGTATCTATCCGGGCTGATTGCTATGTTTATTGCCATTGTGACGGTGTACTTGGTGTTGAAGTACCTGTCCGTGGGCGGGGATAAACTGGACGCCGGTTTTGATGCGGACAGAGTGAAGGCCGTGATCGATCAGTACGGCGGCAACCTGGTATCTCACTTGGCCTTCTTGCGGGACAAGTCGATCCACTACTACCAAGTCGATGGTCAGGATCAATTATTCTTCATGTATCGAAAAAAGGCCGATAAGATCATCATCATGGGCGAACCGGTGGGGAATCAGGACTATCTGGTGCCCGCCGTCGAAGAATTCATGAATGAGGCGGACAAGTTGGACCTGTCCTTGGTCTTCTATGAAGTATCCGAAGGGTTCACCATGCAGATGCACGATCTGGGTTTTGATTTCATGAAGTTCGGCGAGGAAGGGTTAGTCGCCTTGCCAGACTTCAAGATTTCCGGCAATCACTTCAAGGGTGAGCGGTCACTGATGAACCGTTTCAAACGGGAGGGCTACACCTTTGACATCATTCAGCCCCCCTTTGACGACAAGACCATGGCCCGGCTGCAGGAGATCTCAGACAGCTGGCTGGCTGGCCGGGAAGAGAAGGGCTTCTCCCTGGGCTTCATGGACCGCTATTATTTGGAACAAACCCCGGTGGCCGTGATTCGGGATAAGGACGGCCAGATGATTGCCTTTGCCAATTCAATGCCTGCCGGCAGCAAGGAAACCACCAGCATTGACTTGATGCGCCATATGGCGGATGCACCGTCCGGAATCATGGATGAAGTGTTCATTAACCTGTTTTATTGGGGCCGGGATAACGGCTACCAGTATTTCAACATGGGTATGGCGCCGCTTTCCGGCGTGGGAACCAACAGTTATGGTTTCCTGGAAGAGCGGGCCGCCCACTTGATTTATCAATATGGTTACCGTTTCTACGATTTCGGTGGCCTGCGCAGTTACAAGAATAAGTACGTGACCAAGTGGGTGCCGCGGTATGTGGTCTACTGGCGGCGCAGTTCTGTCCTGTTCACCATGCTGCAGATCCTGCTGATCGTGAATAAGAAGATCGATCCCCAGCTGTATCAGGCTGGGATGTATCAACCGCAATTCTTTGGCCCGCATAATGTCTAGTTGGCATAGAAAGAAGGTTTACCATGGCTGACCATTATTATTCTGTCGATCCGACCAGTGCCCATGATCGGCATACTTTTGACGCCACGCTGCGGGGAATTCCCTTCCGTTTTGTGACCGACGCCAGTGTCTTTTCGAAGGAGCGGGTGGATTTCGGCAGTCAAACGCTGATTGATACGGCGGATCCCGCCGTCTGGCCAGCGGGGGCAATTCTGGATCTGGGCTGCGGCTATGGCCCGATTGGCTTGACCATGGCTGCTTTAGCTCCCCGGCGGGAAGTGGACATGACGGACGTGAACGAACGGGCTTTGGGTCTGGCGGTGGAGAATGCCGCGGCCAACCACATTCACAACGTTCATATTTTCCCGTCCAGCGTGTACGATGCGATTGATGGGCGTTATGCCGCCATTTTGACCAACCCGCCGATCCGGGCGGGGAAGGATGTGGTCAATGCCATCTTGACGGGAGCGGCGGACCACTTGGTGGAAGGCGGCCATTTATTAGTCGTGATTCAAAAAAAACAAGGCGCCCCGTCTGCGAAGAAACGCATGACGGCCGCCTTTGGCAACTGTACGGTGCTGAAACATAATAAGGGGTATCAAATTCTGGATAGTGTGCTCATTCGATGAGCAGGAGATAACACAGGGTCAAGTGATCCATGTCCCGCAAGGACCAGCCGGTGAGTTCCTGAAATTTATCGATCCGGTACTGCAGCGTATTCCGATGCAGATACAAAGCTTTGGCGGCGCCGGTCATATTGCCCTGATGCTGGTACAAGGCGATAATCACCTCGGCATATTCCGGCATTTCGGCTAATCGGGTGCGCAGCGTTTCATACACCGTCGATTGGGCCCGCATCGGTGCGGTGAAATAGGCCAAGGATTGGCTGGCCAGGTCGCTTTGCGGTTTGGTTGCCTTGACCCCGGCAAAGATCCGCTGTTCCTCCGCAAAAAGCTGGGGCAGCGGATCTTCTGCTTGCCAGAAGTTGCCGACGTAAATCTGAATGTTGGCGTAAAAGTCGGTCTCCATCGCCGCCAGTACCTGAGCGAAATCGGCCAGGGTCTGGTGATCCGGATTCTTAGTACTCAGCGGTTCGATCAGCAAGGCATAGTGATCATCGACCCAGAAGTGGGCCAGCAGGTCGTCGAACATGCCGATGGCGGCTTCAAGAAAATCAGTTTTGCTGACACTGGCGTCTTTCATGGTGACCCGCAATTGCACCACCCGCAAGCCGGTGAACCGGGCGGGGGCTTTGCTGGTCTGGCCGGTCAAAAAGGCGTACCAGGGATTTTGTACCGGCGTCTCGTCATCTTGCGCCAACGTTTCCAACAGCGTCGCCTCGCTGCGGCTCAGGGGGTTGCGGTCGATGGCAATGTACCCCTGCTTTTCCGGCAGGGGAAGGGATAAATAACGGGGATCAGACAAGGGCTGATCGACCACGAGAGCGGTGGGATAAATTCGTTGCCAGTCGGCAGCATCAAGGGGCATAGCGGGTCTCCTTTCCAGTTGTTACAATGTCTTCAGTGTACCATTTTTAATAATTAAGGAGTGGACGATCATCGCGTTTACGGAGGATGAAATTCAGTATTTCATGGGCGAAGCGCTCAAAGAAGCGGATGCCGCGCAAGCTTTAGGCGAAGTACCGATTGGCGCCGTCATCGTGGCCGACGGCGGCGAAATCATCGGCCGGGGGCACAATTTAAGGGAAGTCAATCACGACGCTACCGCCCATGCCGAAATGATTGCGATCCATGAGGCCTGTGCCCGGCGCAGCAGCTGGCGCTTGACCCATGCCAGTTTGTTTGTGACGTTGGAACCGTGCCCGATGTGTGCCGGGGCAATCATCAACGCCCGCTTGGATGCGGTCTATTATGGCGCCCCGAACCCCAAAGCAGGCAGTGCTGGCACCTTGATCAATCTGCTGGACTTCCCCGGCTATAATCATCACGTGCCCACATATCCCGGTGTCCGGGAGGGGGAGGCGGCCGGCCGGATGAAGGCGTTCTTCAAGCGCATTCGAGATGAACTGAAAGCTGCCAAGCGGGCGGCCCGGGCAGCTGGGACCGACGATCGTCAGGCATGACTGGGTGTTTGGGCGGGCAGGCGGATATTGTACTGGGGGGTCACGGCCAGCTGCTGGATCCGGTGTTCGCCCCAAGCGCACATGGCGTCAATGATCGGCATCAGGGATTGACTGAGAGCGGTGAGGGCATAGTAGACTTGCGGTTGGCTGCCAGCCCCGGTGTGCCGGGTGATCAGCTGATCCTCAACGAGTTCCCGCAACTGGCTGGTCAGCACTTTGTGGGATATTTTGGGCAGCCGCCGCATCAGTTCATTGAAACGGTACGGGCCGTGGTAGTGCAGATTGCACAGGATCACCGTTTTCCATTCACCGCTGAACATTGCCAGCGTGAATTCCTTGGCGCAGCCGTTCTTGGACAGTTTTACGCACGACATCGGTCATCGCAAATTCCTACTTTCCAATTATTTTTTTGGACTCTGATTGAGTATAAGATGAGCCAAGATGGCTGGCAAGGGCGGTCGGCTGGGCTTCCTTCCCAGCTGGCGGATTTTTGCCTTTGCGCCGGATTTTTGCTATACTAATTAAGCCGCAAGGCCTTAAGGCAATGACAGTCTTACGAAGCGTGTCAGGTCCGGAAGGAAGCAGCACTAAGTACGTATTGTCATGTGCCTTTTGTTTTATAGAAATTTAACTGTGGCTGGGGCGGATTCATTCTGCTTCAGCCACTTGACTATCCAGAGATTTTTTAACTAGGCAGAAAGGACGGCTGGCAATGGCTTATCAGGCGCTGTATCGGGTGTGGCGGCCCCAGCGATTCGCTGATCTCGTGGGGCAGGAGACGGTGACCCAAACGCTGAAAAATGCGCTGATCACCGATCAAATCAGTCATGCCTACCTATTTACCGGCCCCCGCGGGACCGGGAAGACGTCCGCGGCGAAGATCTTAGCTAAAGCGGTCAATTGCCGGTATCGAGAAGACGGAGAGCCTTGCAACAAGTGCGAGACCTGTCAGGCCATCACCGCCGGCCGGCTGGGTGACGTCATCGAAATTGACGCGGCCTCAAATAACGGCGTGGACGAAATTCGGGATATCCGGGACAAGGCCAAGTACGCTCCCACTGTGGCCGACTACAAAGTGTATATTATTGACGAAGTGCACATGCTGTCGACCGGGGCCTTTAATGCCCTGCTCAAAACCTTGGAAGAACCGCCGGCGCATGTGATTTTTATTTTAGCCACCACCGAAGTGCAAAAAGTCCCGGCGACGATCATTTCCCGGACCCAGCGCTTCGACTTTAAGCGGATCGCCACCGAGACCATCGTGGCCCGGATGCACTATATTTTAAAGGATATGCAGATCACCTTTGACGACGCGGCCTTAGAACTGATTGCCAACGCGGCGGCCGGCGGGATGCGGGATGCACTGAGTATTTTGGACCAAGTCCTCTCCTTTGGTGCCGACCACGTGACGCTAGCCAATGCGCTCACCGTCACCGGCTCCTTGTCTGGCGATACGCTGACGAAGTATTTGCGGGCGGTCAACGCTGGCGAAACGGGGAATGGTTTAACGATCGTCCAAACGGAGCTGGCCGCGGGGAAGGACCCGAATCAGTTCATCACGAACCTGCTGATTTTTCTGCGGGATCTGCTGCTGTACCGGCAGGATCCCCATTTGGCCCGCAGTTTCTACGCGACCCAGGATCCGGCCGCCTTTGCCGAGCTGATCAAACAAATTGACGATACGCGGGTCTATCAGATGATCGACGTGCTGACGGATGTGCAGGAACAATTACGCCAAACGACCCATCCAGATGTCTATTTGGATGTACTGACAGTGAAATTGGCGACCCTCAGCCAGACCGTCGCTGAGCCAGCGGCGGCCCCGGCGGCTCAATCGGCACCCGCGCCAGAGGCGCTTACTGAGACGATCAAATCCCTTGAACAGCAAGTGGCGGCCTTGCAGCAGGCAGCGAAGGGCGGCACGGCGCCGGCTGCTGGGCCAGCGGCGGCCGTTAAGCGCAAAGCGCCCCAGCGGCATACCAAGGTCCATGTGAATCTGGAAGAGATCAACACGGTCCTGGGGCAGGCCACTCGTCAGAATCTGGCCAACTTGCAATCGATATGGGGCGATCTGCTGAATATGCTGGATGTTGGCCAGCGGGCGATGCTCCATGTGGGTACCAAACCGGTGGCCGCCAGTCCCGAGGCGGTTGTGGTATCCTTTGATTATCCGATGATGTTTGAGCGAGTGGCCAAGGATCAAGTCTTGCGGGAACAAGTCGAGGCCGATTTGAACAAATTGGCTGGCAATCCGATGCACGTCTACTTCGTGCCCAAAGAACAATGGCCGCAGATCCGTAAGAATTATTTGCTGGCTCATCCGGTGGGCAAGCAAAAGTCCGGCCGGCCTGCTCCCGGTGACGCCCCGACGTCAGCGGCGGCCAGCACCGCGACGGCCAGTGCTGCCCCCGCGGCGGCGCCAGCCAATCCCCTGGTGGACAAAGCCAAGGCCTTGTTCGGCAGTTTTGTGGAAGTCGACAATGGTTCAAGCAAACAGACAGCATCCTCAGACAATAACCAAAAACAAACAGATGGAGTGAAGACAAATGGCTAAAATGCCCAATTTTGGCGGCGGCAACATGCAGAATATGATGCGCCAGGTACAACAGATGCAAAAAGAAATGACCGCGGCCCAGGACCAGCTTGATAAGACCGAATTTACTGGCAAGGCCCCAGAAGATATGGTGACGGTGACCTTTACCGGCAAACACGAAATGACTGATATTCAAATCAAGCCCGAAGCGATCGATGCTGATGATCCCGATATGCTGCAAGATCTGATCATTGCCGCCGTCAACGACGCCGAGAAACAGATCAAACAGACGACAGACAGCACCATGGGCCGCTTCGCTAAAGGAATGTAAGGCGCATGCTGCAATATCCGGAACCCATCGCAAAATTGATCGACAGTTATATGAAATTACCCGGGATCGGTGAAAAAACTGCTACTCGGTTGGCCTTTTTTACCCTGGATATGCCCCAGGATGAGGTGGATGAATTTGCCCAAGATTTGCATGATGCCAAGACCAAACTGCATTTTTGCTCGATCTGCGGCAACATCACGGACCAGGATCCCTGTGTGATCTGTTCTGATCCGTCCCGGGATCAAACCCGAATCCTAGTCGTGGAACAGCCTAAAGATATTATGGCGTTGGAACGGATGAATGAGTATCACGGTTTGTATCATGTCCTGCATGGCGTTTTGTCGCCTACGACGGGCAAAGGACCGGAAGATATTAATATCAAATCGCTTCTGACCCGGCTGCAGCAGCACACGGAAGTTAAAGAGGTGATCATTGCCACCAACGCGACGCCGGAAGGGGAATCCACGGCGATGTATCTGGCCCGGCTGATCAAGCCGGCCGGCATCAAAGTGACCCGGCTGGCCTATGGTCTAGCGGTGGGCAGCGATATTGAATACGCAGATGCCATGACCTTGATCAAGGCAGTGGAAGGCCGACAGGAGATGTAGCCCATGTTTAAGCAGCACAAGTTACGTGCGGAATTCGATGCCGCTCTGTTGGCTGAAATTAATGTGATCCGGGAAGAGTGGCAGCGGGAACAGCACATCGCCAACGCGGCGGTCCCCACCGCTTGGAGTGACGAGAGCGATGTGCAGATCTTGAAGGCGCGTTACGAACTGTTATACAGCGAGGCGCGCCGCCGGCATTTGCATTCCCATACCATTGCCCCGGGACTCATCAGTCATTTTACGGATACATTTAATTAATTGACCGGGTTGTGCCGGTCGTCGTGATACAATAAACTTATGGCTAACCAGAAAGAAAGAAGGAATAACGTGAACGGATTATTTATTTCATTTGAGGGACCAGACGGTGCCGGCAAAAGCAGTATGCTGCAACAGCTCGTACCTGTACTAGAAGCGTATTCAGACCACTCAGTGGTTTTGACGCGTGAACCCGGCGGCAGCCCGATTGCGGAACAAATCCGCCACGTTATTCTGGATTCGAACAACACCGACATGGCGGCCAGTACCGAGGCACTGCTGTATGCCGCTGCCCGCGCTCAACATCTGCATGATGTGATCCGGCCGGCTTTGCGGCAGGGCAAGATCGTTTTGTCTGATCGGTATGTGGATAGTTCTATTGCCTATCAAGGTGCCGGCCGTGAGTTAGGGACCGACGCCGTGGCGGCCATCAACCGGTTCGCGACCAACGGCACGATGCCGCAATTGACTGTGTACGTTGATGTGCCGCCGGCGGTGGGCATTGCCCGCATCCAGCATTACCGCGCCCAACCGGAAGATCGGTTGGAAGAGGCTGGGGCGGCGTTCCATGACCGGGTCCGCGCTGCCTATCAGGCATTAGCGCACCAAGAGCAGCAGCGCATTGTCACGGTGGACGGCACCCAGCCGATCCAAACAGTCGCGGATCAGGCGTGGGCTATTATCCAGCAACGGTTTCCGGCATTTTTTAACATCTGAGAGGAGAGACCAGCATGAAATTGATCATGGCGATTGTCCAAGACAAAGATAGCAGCATGCTCCAGAATGAGTTCATTGACGCCAATATTCGGGCGACCAAGCTGTCGACGACCGGCGGCTTCTTAAAATCGGGGAACACCACGTTCATCATCGGGATCGAAGACGAACGTGTGGAGGAAGTGCTGGCGCTCATCAAGAAGACCTCTCATGCCCGGGAACAATTCATGACTCCGCCGGTCAGCATGGATGTGACTGGCGACAGCTCGCTGTCTTACCCGATCGAGGTGCAAGTGGGCGGCGCGACAGTCTTTGTCCTGCCGGTTGAGCAGTTCCACCAGTTCTAATGCCAGCCGACACGCAATGGGCCGTGACCCGGTTGCAGCCCACCTTGGTCCAGCATTTCAATACGCTGATCAAGGATGATAAACTCGCCCATGCTTATCTGTTCAGCGGAACGCAAGAAAGCGGCACAACCGCCCTCGCCCAGTGGGTCGCGTTGCGCCTTTTTTGCAGTAATATACAAAATGACCAGCCCTGCGGCCAATGTCCTCACTGTCGACAGGTGTTGTCCGGCAACCACCCGGATTTTTTGAAGATCGTTCCCACCGGCGCGACGATCAAGGTCGATGATATTCGCTATTTGCGCCAAGAAATGACTCGGACGGGGTTGGAACAATCCCGTCGAATCTTTGAAATTGACCAAGCCGATCTGCTGACGCCCGGGGCGGCGAATTCCTTACTGAAGTTTATTGAGGAACCGCCAGGGCCGGTGCTGATCATTTTGGTGAGTGAGCAAAAGCAGCGATTGCTGCCGACGATCCTGTCCCGGGTGCAGGTCATTGATTTTCCGCCGGTTAGTGCGGCCCAAGTCGCCGATAAATTGACTGAGGAGGGACTCAGCCCAGAGTTAGCCCCATTATTCAGTGCGTTGGGGACGTCGGTGACCACGGCCCGGGAATTGGCAACAGACAAGAATTTGACGCCGCTCATTGAGACTGCCTGGCAGTGGCTGACAGCAGTGGGGCGCGGCGATTGGCAGGCATTCATTCTGGTCCAAACGCGAATCATGCCGCTGGTCAAGGACCGGCCAACGCAGAACTTATTCCTGGATATTCTGATCACAGCGTTGCAAGATATTCTCATGGCCCAATATGCCCCTGCGCTGCCCGGTCATTTTCCCCAGCAGCGGACGCAATGTACGGCGGTGGCTCAGGCTTTGCCGCCGGCCGTCATGACCGCCGCGGTCAGCGATGCCTTGGCGGCCCAGCGCCGGCTGCAGGGCAACGTGGGCTTCCAAGGCTTGCTCGAACGCTTAACGGCGCAAATACTCAGTTCTCTAACGTAAGCGGGATATAAGAAAGGTGACGCAGGTGACTGAACAAGAAGTTGAAAAACAGGATCTGTATCGCGAATTAATGGCATTGAAAGAAAGTGCGGAAAACACCCTGGCACTGGCCAATAAGATGACGGACGAGGTGGCGGATCTCACAGAGAAAAATGCCGAACTCCGCATTGAAAATGTCAATTTGCGCAACCGCTTGGAGGAATTAAGCCGGCCCGAGGGCGATAAAAATCAAACCAAGGAAGGCCTTTCCAAGTCGAAAAAGAACTTAGAAAAGTTGTACGAGCAGGGCTATCACGTGTGCACAGTGATGTATGGTTCCCGCCGCGAAAACAACGAAGACTGCGCCTTTTGTTTGGATGTTATTTATGGCGAACGATAACGCGGTCCAGGTCCAGCGCAGTTTCGGTGAGCACACCACTGGGACGCTGTATCTGGTGCCCACCCCCATTGGCAATCTGAGCGATTTCTCGCCTCGGGCGGTGGATATCCTGCGCGGGGTTGATCTGATTGCGGCTGAGGATACGCGCAATACTCAGAAGCTGCTGACGCATTTCACCATTGATACCCGGCAGATCAGCTTCCATGAGCACAATACGCAAGCCCGGATTCCCGTTTTGCTGGCCCGTTTGCAGCAAGGGGAGAGCATCGCCCAGGTTTCTGACGCGGGGATGCCGGCCATCAGTGATCCGGGGCAGGAACTCGTGGCCGCTTGTGTGGCCGCTGACATTCCGGTGGTGGCGCTGCCTGGACCCAATGCCGGGATGACCGCGCTGATTGCCTCCGGATTAGTCACCCAGCCCTTTGCCTTCATTGGTTTTTTGCCGCGGAAGAGTCAGGAGCAGAAGAAGTTTTTGACCGAATACGCCCAGTTGCCGATGACAACGATCTATTATGAATCACCCATGCGAATCGCCAAGACATTGGCTCGCTTTGCGGAAGTGGTGGGCGGTGAGCGGAAAATCGTGGTCGCCAGGGAAGTGACGAAGAAGTTCGAGTCTTACATCCGGGGAACCGCCGCCGCAGTGGCTGCCTGGGTTGCGGATAACTCGCCTAAGGGCGAAATGGTGATCATTTTAGCCCCGCCCGCAGCCCAAGCGGAAACAGTCACCTGGTCGGGAGAAGCCGTTCGGGCGGCAGTCCAGGATCGGGTGGCCCATGGCGAGAAGCCGACGATGGCGGCCAAGGCCGTCGCCAAGGAAAGCGGTTGGCACCGCCAGGACGTGTATCAAGAATATCTTGCTGAACAGGAAAGAAAGTAGGTAATGCCGAATGGCCCTAATTTGGTCTGAACACTATACAGTCCCGTACTTCATGGTCAATACTCGGGAAGAGATCCATTTATCCAGTCTGATGGAAATTTTGATCATGGCGTCGGAGCATCAAACGGAAGCGCTTGGTGTCGGCGAAGATAAAACCCATGCGCATGGTGTCGGCTGGGTCATTACGCAGTACCACATGACGTTTACCCGCCTGCCTAAAGTGGGCGACAAGCTGGAATTGCGCACCGCGGCGTCCAGCCGCAACCGGTTCTTCTGTTATCGCGAGTTCTGGGTGCTGGATGATCAGGGTACTGAATTGGCCCATGTCACGGCGACCTTTGTGATGATGAGCTTTAGCACCCGCAAAATGGTGCCGATCATCGATGAATTAGTGGCTCCGTTCCACACCAAGGAAGAAAAGACGGTCTTGAAGTTCCCCCGGATCAATAAGATGGATTACACGGATGCTTTGATGAAGCCTTACCGGGTGCGGTACCAGGATATCGATTCTAACCATCACGTGAATAATGTGCATTATTTCGATTGGATGATTGATACGCTGCCGTTGGATTTTGTCCTGCATCATGCGCTGACGCAAGTCGATATTCGCTATGAACGGGAGATTCAATACGGCGACACGGCGGAATCCTTGTATCTGGCGGATCCGGAAGATGCGTTAGCAACCCATCACTTGATTCGGCACAATGACGAAATGAATACTGAGGCCATTTTGCATTGGGCTGAAGATTGATCGATACAAAAATGGCAGCCGCACGGGCTGCCATTTTTGTATCCAAGATTATGAAAAGGCGTTGTTCACATAATGGTGCAGAGTTTCGCCCTGCATCCCGTTGCTCAGGCCGACCAGCAGCTTGATCCGGGCCTTTTGCCCGTTCAGGCCGCGACAGAAAACCACGCCCATTTTCTTCAATTCCACACCGCCGCCTTCGTAGTCGTAAACGTCTTCGGCGATGCCGTTGAAGCAGCGGGAGACCAGGACGACTGGGATATCGTGGGCCAGCAGGCAGCGCAGGGCCGGCAAGGTGGCTGGGGGCAGATTGCCAGCACCGAGGGCCTCAATAACGAGTCCGCGGGTGGTGGGCTGATCAATGGCGTCGAATAAATCGCCATCCATTCCGGCAAAGGCCTTCAATAAGTAAACGCCGCCGATGACATGGTCAATGTCGCAGACGGTTTGCTGGATCAATTCTTGAAAGAAGTTCACATGCTGCTTAGAAATCAAGCCGATGGGGCCAAAGGTCGGCGTGCGGAAGGTGGCCACGTTAGTGGTATGGGTCTTGGTCACAAACCGGGCGGTGTGCACCTCGTCGTTCATGACGACCAAGACGCCTTTGCCCCGGGCATCATCGGAATTAGCGGTCCAAACGGCACTTTGGAAATTATGCAAGCCGTCGCTGCCAATTTCATTGGCCCCGCGCATTGCACCGGTGACGACGACTGGAATGGTGTTGGGCAGTGTGAGATCCAAAAAGTAGGCGGTCTCTTCCAGCGTATCCGTTCCGTGGGTGATCACCACGCCGTCAATGCCTTCATCGTTTTCCGCCCGTACGATCCGGTTGCGCAATTCCAGCATCCGTTCCGGGGTAACATGGGGCGAGGGCAGATTGAAGATTTCCTCGGTAATCAGCTGCAGCTGATGATGGAACATGCCTTCCATATCCACATCGGCTACTAACGGATTTTCATCATTGGGCTGTAAATCACCGCTGGCATTGGCCGACATTGAAATCGTACCGCCAGTATGCAGGACCAGAATTTTTTTCAATTGGTTGATCGCTCCTTGTGTGAGATTGTTTTTAGCGTACTCGCTTTTGGGGGTGAAGGGAAGAGGGCTGGTCTCTCCTAAACGAGCTCCGCCGACCAGAGGCTGCGCTCTCTGCTTGCTTTTGCAAATTATATGTTGCATGATATAACACGTATTTACAATAAAAAATACGGAGTAGGCCCCACGCGTTAAGTGCCGCAGGAACGGAATGTGAACTGCGGCTGGAAAAGCATTAGCTTGCGGTGTTGGGGCCGCATTCGCCGCAAGATTTCTTTGCGACAGCTCCAGTAGGGAGATGTCAGACATGACAACACAACATTCCTGGAAGCTCACCACACGCCAAATCATTTGGCTGGCAATTCTGATGGCCGTACAACTGGTATTGGCTAAAATCAGCGTCGGCAGCGATTCATTGGTCAAGGTGGGTTTTGGTTTCATTGGTACCGCACTGTTGGGTTATTTCTTCGGACCGTTCTGGGCAGCTTTCGCCAGCGGCGCCGACGATATCATCGGGTTCTTTCTCGGCGGCGGGGGGATTTTCTACTTTGGCTTCACCCTGTCGGCGATCATGGCTGGAGCGTTATACGGCTATTGGCTGCATAATCGGCCGGTCGAATGGCGGTATACGATTCTCGGGGTGGTGAGTGTGACGATCATTGTCAATATGCTCATGAATACCCTCTGGGTCCGGTTCATGTACCAAACCCCATGGCCACTGCTGATTTCTTGGCGGTTGCTTAAGCAATTCATTTCTGCCCCGATTCAGATCGTTATTCTGTATTCGGTGCTGAAAGTATTGGTGCGGGTACCAGGGACGGCGCAGTTGCAAAGTAAATAAATGGATTGAGGGGAGTCGAAGGATTTGCGGGTTTTAGCAATTGATACAGCGAATCAGCCGTTGAGTGTCGCGGTGAGTGAAGACGAGACAGTGTTGGGGACGGTGACGCTGAATATGCGGCGGACCCATAGCCAAACGCTGCTGCCAGTCATCAGCGAGCTGCTGGAGCACACAGAAACACCGGTTGAACAACTGGAACGAATTGCTGTCACCAGCGGTCCGGGGAGTTATACCGGGGTGCGCATCGGCGTGACGACAGCCAAGACCTTGGCCTGGACGTTGGGTATTCCGCTGGTGGCAACAACCTCGCTGCAGCTGCTGGCCGGTAATGTGGGGGCCGCTGATCCGCGGATGATCATGCCGCTGATCGACGCGCGCCACGAGAACGTTTTTGCCGGGGTATATCAGTGGGTCCCTGGACAGGAAGCCACGGGGCCGCAAAATGTGCTGCTGCCCCAGCATGAACCGCTGGCTGAACTGTTAGCTGGTGTCGCGGCCTTGCGGCAGCCGGTGATCGTGGTTGGGAACATCCCAGTTGCGTACCAAGAGCATATCCGCAGCGTCTTGGGCGACCGGGCCGCCTTCGCGGAACCCTTGGCTGCTTTACCCAAGACCAGCCGGTTGGCGCTGTGGGCGCCAGCGATGACGCCGGTGGCTGATCTGCATGATTTTGTACCCACCTACTACCGCCAGACACAGGCCGAGCAGGAATGGAGGCGACACCACCATGATGAGGGACATGCACCCTATGTTGAGGAAGTTTAAGTCCTGGTTCGGACGCGCCGAACCGCTTGACGTATTGCAATTTACGGAGCAGCCGGTCACGATCAAAGATGTCACCTACCGGATGAAAAAGGCGGTGGAGGCCGATATTCCTGCCATGCTGGCAGTGGAACGGCGAATTTATGCCGGCCGTCAGCCCTGGGATGCCCGCGCCTTTCACTCAGAACTGCGCCGGTACGACAAGGCATTATATTTGAATATTTTCCATCAAAGCGACCTCGTGGCATACATTGGCACTTGGTTTACGCCCAACGAAGCGCATGTCACGAATCTGGCGGTTGATCCAGATTGGCAGCGGCGCGGCTTGGGCCGCTTTTTGTTGACGACGATGATTGAGCGGGCCAAGACAGCGGAGATGCCGAAGATGACCCTCGAAGTACGGGTGGATAACGCCCCGGCCATTGCCCTGTATCACGCCTTAGGCTTTCGCGATGGGGCCATCAAGCCGAATTACTACATTGCCGATCAGATGGATGCGCGAAATATGATTTTGACCATTGAATCAGAGAAGGAGGCTGAATAGCTCTGTGCGTGAATTAATTCTCGCCTTTGAATCCAGTTGTGATGAAACCAGTGTGGCGGTGGTTGAAAACGGTACGAAAATCTTAAGCAACATCATTGCCACTCAAATTAACAGCCATAAACGCTTCGGCGGGGTCGTGCCGGAGGTGGCCAGCCGCCACCATGTACAACAGATTACCCGGTGTACGGAAGAGGCGATGACCGAAGCCGGTGTGACCTATGCTGATTTGACCGCTGTCGCGGTGACTTATGGACCGGGCCTAGTGGGCGCGTTGCTGATTGGCGTGACCGCGGCGAAGACGATTGCTTTCGCCCACCACTTGCCCTTGATCCCGGTCAACCACATGGCCGGTCATACCTATGCGGCCAGCTATGTGGCGCCGTTCCATTTCCCGTTGCTGGCATTATTGGTCTCGGGCGGTCATACGGAGCTGGTTTATATGGCCAGCGCCTACGACTTTCAGATCATCGGCGACACCCGGGACGATGCTGTGGGCGAAGCCTACGATAAGATCGGCCGCGTACTGGGGATTCCCTATCCCGCGGGCAAGCCGGTGGATGAGCTGGCTCATCAGGGCCAAGATACGTTCCATTTCCCCCGGGCGATGATGGAAGAACATAATCTTGACTTTAGTTTCTCCGGATTGAAGAGTGCCTTCATCAACACTGTCCATCATGCTGAACAGGTGGGGGAGACGCTGAACAAGGCTGACTTGGCTACCAGTTTTCAGGACGCTGTCTTGGACATTCTGGTGGGCAAAACATTACGGGCACTTCAGACCCATCCGGTCCATCAATTGGTGATTGCCGGCGGTGTGGCAGCTAATCAGGGGTTGCGGACACGCATGCAGGCGGAATTGGCTAAACTGCCTGATCCGCCTCAGTTGCTTATCCCGCCGTTACGGCTGTGCGGGGATAACGCCGCCATGATCGGTGCAGCGGCCCATGTGGCCTACGCCCAAGGTATTCGCGGCGACCTGACTCTCAACGCCGATCCCAGCCTGTCGTTTCCCCTCAGCAAAGAAACAAGTCCTGTATAAAATAACACGCAGCCCATTAACTGCGACGCTGCGGTAAGCGTGACCACTACGGACTGTAGTCATGTTTTCAATTGGTCTAAAATAACGTTTAGTTGACATGAAACGCTTACGCGTGTATTCTTAAAGAGTCAAGAACGAATCACTCTTGAGATAACGAAAAGGAGATTATTACAATGGCTGAAAATGAAAAAACAATCATGTTGGTTTGTGCGGCGGGGATGTCCACTTCCATGTTAGTGCAGCGCATGGACGCAGCTGCTAAGAAGGATGGCATTACAGCGAATATCTTCGCAACGGGTGCTTCTGACGCTGACAACAAGTTGGCTGAAAACAACGTCAATGTGCTGCTGCTTGGACCACAAGTTCGTTTCATGAAGGATCAATTCGTTAAGAAATTGGCCGACAAGAACATTCCGGTTGATGTCATCGACATGCGCGCTTATGGCATGATGGATGGCGAGACTGTTTTGCAACAAGCCATGAAGCTGATTGGCTAATTAATCGTTATCTGGCCTCCCACCGGTTCCTGCCGCTGGGAGGTTTTGTTGTATCATAGAACAAAAGGAGCCATGCATATGCAGTTTGTGATCAGCGACACCCATTTTTATCACAGCGACTTGTTGGGGGACAATGACTTCGCGCCCCGGGATTTTCCCACTGTCGAAGCGATGAATCAGCAGATGATCACCGCTTGGAATGATCGGGTGAGTGATGCCGATACAGTTTATGAACTCGGGGACATCGCGCTGCGGCCGAAACACTATTTAACGCCGGCTGATGTGGCCGCCATCTTGGTGCAGCTTCACGGGCATATTGTGCTGATCAAGGGCAATCACGATTATCGCGACCTGTTCAAGTACTTAGCTCAGCATAACCCGATCATGCCCGATGGCCGGCCCAAATACACTTTTCATGATGTGGGCATCATCGTGAAATACGATCATAATCAGTATTTTCTGACCCATTATCCGCTCTTCTTCGGCATCACCCATCAGACTTACAATTTGCACGGACACATCCACCACACGATGATGCCTTACGACACCAACATCAACATCGGGGTAGATGCGCCGGAACGGCAGTGGGTCAAACCGCCCTTGCCCTTTGGGGCACCCTTGACGTTTGCTGAGGTCGAGCAGATGATTGCGGGCAAACACGCCTTTTTGGCCCAGCAGAAAAAGCAAGGGTAAGGCGCTTCCAAGAATCACCGGGCGTTGCTTGGCGGCAGCGGGCACGGTATAGTGGAGCTAATCATGTTTATGGAAGAGGAATAACGGTGCAGGAAACCATCCATTTATTACACACGAATGATCTTCATTCCCATTTTGAAAATTGGCCGCGGATCACGCGCCAGCTGGCGGCCCGCAAAGCCCATTGGCGGTTGGCCGCAGGGACCCACACGGTATTGACTTTTGATATCGGTGACGCCATGGATCGGGCCCACCCGCTGACCGAGGCCACGAATGGGCAGGCCAATGTGGCGATGCTGAACAAGGTCGGCTATGATGCCGCCACGATCGGCAACAACGAGGGGATTGGCAATTCGCCCCATGTCTTGCGCCATCTTTATGACCAGGCTAACTTCCCTGTGGTTTTGGGCAATTTATTCAGCGACCGGACGACTCAAAAACTCGCCCCTTTTGCTGTGGATCATGTGCTGCTGCACTCGGCGGGCGGCACCCGGATCCTGGTTTTGGGCTATACGGCGCCGTTTTTGACCACGTATCACGCGAACGGCTGGTATCCAGAACTCATCGGTGAGGTGCTGCCCCGCCAGCTCCATGCCTTTGCTGGGCAATACGATGTCTGTATTCTTTTGTCGCATTTAGGGATTGAAATGGATCGGTACATTGCCGCTCATTATCCCCAAGTGGATGTGATTTTGGGAGCGCATACCCATCATTTGCTGCCTCAAGGCGAGATGGATAACGGCGTCCTGCTGGGTGCCGCCGGTAAGTGGGGCGAGCACGTGGGCGAAATGGAATTAAAACTCGCCGATCACCATGTGACCAGCAAGCGGGCATGGGTCTATGATACTGTGGATCTGCCCGCTGAGCCGGCGGATGCGGCGCAGATCAAAGCCTGGGCCGATGAGGGGCATCATTTGCTGCAGCAGCATCAAATCGCTCGCCTACCCCAGGATTTTCCCATTGATTACAATCATCCGTCGCCAATGCTGGACCTGGCACTCAAGGCCCTGGCTGAATATACCGGCACCGAGGCGACCATCCTGAATGCCGGCCTCTTTCTGACTGGTCTGCACCAGGGCATTGTCACGGCGGATGATCTGCACACACAGATGCCGCACCCGATGCATGCGATGAAGGTCACGCTGAAAGGGACGGATCTGTGGCGGCTGGTTCGCGAAATGGAGAAAAACCGCGGCTTCCTGCGCCGATTCCCATTAAAGGGGATGAGCTTCCGCGGTAAAATCTTTGGCACGATCGGCTACCGGGGCCTGTCTTTTGACGCAGCCAGCCGGACCGTTTACTGGCAAGACCGGCCGATTGACCCTGACCGGGAATATACCGTGGGTACGCTTGATCATTACTTATTCGTCCCGTTTTTCCCAACCATTGAGATCATGGGCGATAATCAAATCATGTTCCCTGACTTTTTGCGGCAAATTGTTGCCCGCTATTTGACCAAACACTATCCAATTGAGTCAGAAGGGGAGTGAACAAGGATGACTGAACCGGCTAATTCCGCGGAAACGCTGCATACTCCGGCGCACCGGGTCGTGCAATTGAAAGAGGACCTGATCCAGATCGACGATGTGTCTTACCAAGTGGTCACCAATCACAAAGACGGCTTTCAAGCCGACGCCCTCGGAGATAGCTTTGTCACGCTGTTGAGTAAATACGACTATATCGTCGGGGATTGGGGCTTCGACCAGTTGCGATTGCGCGGTTTTTACGCGGATGGGCACCGCCATGCCAATCGGGACCAGTATATTTCCACTTTGGCGGATTATCTATACGAATTTTGCAATTTTGGCTGTGCCTATTTTGTCTTGGCTAAAGTGCCGATGACACCGGGCCAGCAGTTGAATTAACAACCAGAAGGGACAGACTTTTTTTTGCGGCATTATAAGGGCTATTTTATTGATCTTGACGGCACGACCTATCGGGGCAAGGAGCGGATCCCCGCAGCCAAAACCTTCGTGGAACGGCTGCAGGCGCAACACATTCCGTTTCTTTTTTTGACCAACAATACGACCAAAACACCGGCCGCCGTGGTTCAGAATTTGGCGGATAATCATGATATTCACGTGACGCCGGAGACGATTTATACGCCGTCACTGGCGACGGCCGCGTATTTGCGGGATCGGGCGCGGACGGTGGGGCACCCATTCAGTTTTTATTGCATTGGTGAATTGGGGCTGAAAAAGGCGCTGCTGGATGCCGGGATGACCCTGGAAGAAGTGACGCCGGATTATGTTGTCGTTGGTCTGGATTACGACGTGACGTACCATAAATTTGAACTGGCAACCTTGGCAATCAAGCGCGGAGCCAGGTTTATCGGGACCAATGAAGATACGAATCTGCCCAACGAGCGGGGGTTAGTACCTGGTGCCGGATCACTGATTGCTCTGGTGGAGCGGGCGACGCAGCAAAAGGCGCTTTACATTGGCAAACCGCAGTTGCCGATCATGCAGGCCGCATTGAATGAAATCGGCCTGCCGCCTAAGGATGTTTTGATGGTTGGGGATAATTATCATACTGATATTCAGGCGGGTATCAATGCTAAAATGGATACGCTGCTGGTGACGACCGGGTATACCAAACCGGAGGAAGTGCCTAAGCTGCCTGTCCAGCCGACTTATGTGCTGTCCTGTTTGGACCAATGGCAGGTGATTTAGATGCTGCGTCGCTTTCCCCAGTGGGTGGCCCTTTGGCTGTTTGTTTTGAGCGCGGCCATCGCGGTGACGATTCTTGGGACGTTTATTCTGTACCCAATTGATGTGCACTTTTTGAATATTCTGGATCAATCCAATGTGCCGGTGACTTTTGGCCAGTTATATCGTAATTATGGTCAGCTGATGGCCTACCTGCATTTTCCGTGGATCGGGACGCTGCATATGACGAATTTCCCTGTATCGGCCACCGGGGCAGTGCACTTTCACGATGTAAAAAACCTGTTTCTTCTAGATTATGCGATTTTGATCATCACCGCCTGGCCAGCGTGGCATTTCTTGCGCCAATTGAAGCGGCGGGGAAATACGTGGCGGCTGCTGAACCCCAGCCGAATCGCCATGGCAGTGCCAGCGGCCTTGGGGGTCCTGGCGCTGATGGGTTTCGACCAGTTTTTCATTACTTTCCACGAGATCCTGTTCCGCAATTCGGACTGGATTTTTGACCCAGCTAAGGATCCCATCATCACTGTGCTGCCGGAGGATTTCTTTGCGCATACGTTTTTCTTAGCATTCATTCTGCTGGAACTCTTCTGCTGGCTGCTGTATCGGTGGGCTAAAAAGCAGAGCCGCGTATAATAAAAAGATCGGCGTCCATTCGGACAGCCGATCTTTTTGCTTTTCTCACTCATTATTCAGCGGTAGTCTTGCTGAATCGATGCTTCAAGTAGGCGAAGACCATTGGCAGGAGGGAAATCAGCACGATGCCCAAGGCGACCAGGCTGAAATGCTCTTGAACGAAAGGAATGTTGCCGAAGAAGTAACCGCCGCTCACACAGACCAGCACCCAAGCAAGCCCGCCGATGAAGTTGTAATGCAGGAAGTGGCCGTAGTGCATGTTGCTGCCGCCGGAAACAAAAGGAGCAAAAGTCCGAACAATAGGGACGAAGCGTGCAATAGCAATCGTCTTGCCGCCATGTTTATTGAAGAAATCCTCGGCGACCTTGAGTTTATCTCGATTAATGAAGCGGCCGAAGAACGAATTGTTGCTGGCGGCCAGGCCCATGTGATGACCGATGTGGTAATTGACGGTATCGCCGATTACAGCGGCGGCTAGGAAGAGGAAGAACAGCAGCCAAATATTGAGGTGATAGTTGGCGTTGGCAGCCAGGGCCGCGGCGGCGAAGATCAATGAATCACCAGGCAGGAAAGGGAAAATCACGATGCCGGTTTCGATAAAGATCATGGCGAAGAGGATTACATAGGTCCAGTTGCCAAAGGTATTGACGATCTGGACCAAGTGAGAATCGATATGTAAGATAAAGTCGATTAACGTGTTCATGGGTGAGGGCCTCCGTTTATAGTCATTTTGGAAGTAAACTAGGGGCATTATAGCAAAAAACGAAGCCAAACAGAAAAAATGTTTGGCTTCGTTCTGCTTTCTTAGCAATTGCGGTTAATAAACGTCCGGCTGGGTTTCGGGATGGGCATGGGCTAACCGGCTGGCAGCGGAGGCGGCAATGGCGCCGACAATATCGTCTAGAAAAGTGTGGATGATACCCGGTTCATGGGCATTTAGTTTAGCCAAGATGCCGGGCTTGATCTTGTCGATGTACCCATAATTGGTGAGACCGATGCTGCCGTAAACATTGACGATGGACAGGGCCATAATTTCATCCACGCCGTAGAGGCCTTCATCCTCTTCAACGATTTGCTGCAGCGGCGGTTCCAATTCCTTGGCTTCAGCTAATTTATCCAGTTGAATGCCAGTCATGATGGCGTTTTGCACTTCCCGTTTGTGCAATACCACGTCAACATTCTCGGTGCATTCTGCAAGGGTTAGGTTGGGAATGTACTTTTCTTGTAGAAATAACGTGAGTTTACTAATATCTTCGATTTGGACCCCGCGTTCATGAAGCAGACCGACGCAGTGATCATAAATTCGATCGGCATTTGTTGCCATAAGCTTCAACTCCTTAGTGGATCAATGAGGTACTGTGCAACGGTTGTTTGCGTTCCGGGTAAATTTCTTGCAGCGCCTGGGTGATAGCCACCGGGGCTTCACCGAAACCGCTGGCAATCAGCTGCATTTTGCCGGGATAATCGACTACATCGCCAATTGCATAGATCAAATCCGTGGACGTGGCCATATTGGTATTGACCGGAATGGTTGCACCTTTGATGTCGATCGGCCAATCCCGCAGGATCCGGGCATCGGCAGTGAAGCCATAATTGACGATCAAGTGGTCCGCCGTGATGCTGGCGTCTTCCTTCGTGCGGGCTTTCTTCAAGTCAATCGTCAACCGATCGTTAGTCTCCGTTAAGGCAGAAAGCAGATAGGGGGTCATGATTTGGATGCTGGAGGCTTTCATTTTCTCCACGCTGGATTCCAAGCCGCGGAACTGATCGCGGCGGTGGATGATCGTCACGCTCTTGGCAATCGGTTCCAAGGCCAAGGCCCAGTCGATGGCCGAATCACCGCCGCCGGCGACAGCCACATCGGTGTCCCGGTAATCTTCCAGATCATTGATGAAATAGTGCACCCGCCGCTCATCCAACTGGTGATCGTAGTCAAAAGCCAGTTTGCGGGGAGCAAAGGCACCGTTGCCGATGGCAATAACGACTGCTTTTGACCGGTAAGTGCCCCGATTGGTGCCGATGCTGAATGTACCGTCAGCTTCTTTCGTGATGGTTTGGACAGTGGTTTCCAGAGAAATCGCTGGAGCAAATTCTTTGAGCTGATCGGTTAATTCAGCCACCAGCTGTTTCGCCTTAATATGGGGGAAGCCGGCGACGTCGTAAACGTCCTTTTCCGGATACAGGGCGCTGACCTGACCGCCCAGCCGGGGCAGGCTTTCGATCAGATGGGCGTCGGCGTTGCGCAGGCCGGCGTAGAAGGCGGCAAACATGCCCACGGGGCCGCCGCCGATAATGCTGATATCATACATATGTGTTGTGTCTGCTGTCACTGTGACTATTCCTTTCCAAGTGGGTACGTAATCTCCCATAGCATAGTTGATTTAGGACCCTGGACGCAAGCGCGGCGTCATTTTAGCTTTGTCTTGTCTGGACACGGTTAGTGAATCACTGTACTATAAAAGGCGAAAACCGTGAAACGATTTCAATTAAAGAAAGCAGGTCATCAACCATGTACGCAGCAATTGAAGCTGGCGGCACGAAGTTCGTGTGCGCAGTGAGCGACGATAAATTCAATATCCAGGCCCGGACCCACATTCCGACCACCACCCCCAGCGAAACTCTGGGTGCCGTGTTTGCCTTTTTTGATCAATATACCATTGAGGCCATGGGCGTCGGCTCTTTTGGCCCCATTGACGCCAATCCGGCATCACCGCAATACGGCTACATTACAACGACGCCGAAACTTGCTTGGGCCAATTATGACTTTTTGGGTGCTTTAAAAGCACACTATGCCCAAGTGCCGATCGCCTTTACGACCGATGTGAACGTGGCTGCCTACGGCGAATTCAAGAAGGGTGCTGGTCAGGGCAAGCAAAACGTTGCTTACTATACAGTTGGGACCGGCATCGGCATGGGCTATATCCATCATGGCCAAATTTATATGGGCAGTCAAAATCCTGAAGCGGGCCACATTTTAGTGCGCCGGCACGAAGCTGATACCTTCGCCGGCGCTTGCCCTTATCATGGTGATTGCTTAGAGGGGATGGCCGCCGGCCCGGCCATTCAGCAGCGTTGGGGGAAGAAGGGCAAGGATATTGCTCCGAACGATGCTGCCTGGGCGATTGAAGCTTATTATTTAGCGCAAGCGTGCATGACTACGACGCTTTTCCTTTCCCCTGACGTGATCATTTTTGGCGGCGGGGTATCCAAACAGAGCCAATTGTTCCCGTTGATTCGGTCCCAATTCACTAAACTTCTGGCCGATTACGTGAGTGTTCCGGCCGCCGACGACTATATTGTTCCAGTGGGCTTGGGCGATGATGCCGGGATTACAGGCGCTTTGCTTTTAGCTGCCGAGCAATTGTAATACAATCGAATGGATGAAAGAGGGTATCTGTTTTGGAAGTACACATTGGTGATGTCTTGACGGGTACCGTCAGCGGCATTCAGCCCTACGGCGCATTTGTTGCGCTGGACAGCGACACGCAGGGATTGATCCACATCTCGGAATGCCGGCACGGGTACGTCAAAAATGTGCATGATATTTTGCACGTCGGAGAGACTGTCCATGTTAAGGTCCTGGATGTGGATGAATATTCCCAGAAAATCAGCTTATCGCTGCGGGCCATGGCACCGGATCCTTTTTCCGGCAGTCGGGTACGCGCCAAGCACTATTGGACTAACCACCACGTAGCAGCCGGGTTCGCACCGATTCATAACGCGGTGCCCGCGTGGCTTAAAGAAGCTGAAAAAGATTTTTTTGCCTGATTTTTGAGTAAAAAGAGGGCATGTTTGGAAGTGTTCCCCTTATCTGTCCGCTACCATTCCAGCTATTTCTTAATAATAGCCTGGGGTGGTATTTTTTTGTTCGACTTTCAATTAGCACTCTGTTTATCTTTTGTAAAAAGGGTGTTGACGAAGCGGGACTGGGCTGATAAGATATTATTCGTTGTCGTGATGAGCGACAGCGACGAAAGTGCGTCAGGACGCGGA
>NZ_AUEH01000029.1 GCF_000425885.1 Schleiferilactobacillus harbinensis DSM 16991 | reverse complement strand
CCGCTTGCGCGTTTCCAGCAAGCCAAACTGCACGCTGCGATAAAGATTGTACAGTTTACGTTTAACAGCCATGCATAGGACCAAAAAATCATTCTGGGCATCATTGGCCACGTGGAGTTTAGTCTTATAACTGCGGGTCATGGGCTCTGTCCTCCTAATCAGCTGTTCTGTGTCGTCAATAGCAGTGGGAAACGTATGTTCTTGATAACCAATTTTATCAAAGCTGTCCCCAATCGACAACATTCTAACCGTCAACAGTAACGCAGGCCCATCCCTTGTAAGACAACACTCACAGTTGTGAGATAACAGAAAAGTGTCAAATACTGAGGATTGTTGATTCACATACGCATTAACGGAGACACCGTTTAACGTCGAATAGATTCGAACAATACCATATTGGCAACTGTTAATAACCCTTTATCGATGTTGTACCTCCATCTTAATTGGGTTAAAATGAGATTGAATGAGAATTGTCATATAAGAACATTTTTAGTTGAGAAAGGAAGCGCAACCCCTTGGCCGCGTTGGGCAAAACCGTTCGTAAAATTCGAAAAAACAAAGGTCTCAAACTCATGGATGTCGCCGACAATCAGCTGACGGCGTCTTTTCTCTCGAAATTTGAGCGGGGCCTTGCCGACATGAGTACCAGCCGCTTTTTGCATCTCCTGGACCGTATCTTTACGACTCCCGAGGAGTTTTTCTACATTCATAATGGGACGCCGACTGAGAAAAAGGCCAGCACAGACGGCTATTACAGTCGTACAGCCATGCTGGACCGCCTATTTGGTAATTACCTATCGCTGGATTCACCAGCGGACATTCAACAGACGCTGACGGATTTGACCCGCCGGGAAAGGGCGGCCGCGGCGCAGTATCAGGCGGCCCCCACACTGCTGAATGTGCTCCATTGGCGTATCCAGCAAGTCATGCGGCGGATGGTCACGCGCCTGGAACAACAGCGGCCGCTGACCAGCCTGAATAATACCGGGCAGTATTCTGCGGAAGCCCAGAATTATCTGTACAATGTCAGCGATTGGGGTGAATTTGAACTCTATGTGTTTACCTTGTTTTCGCTGGATATGCAGGTGGCCGATGAGCGGCGATTGTTCAAGGTGGCGGTGAAGCGGAGCAAGAAATATAGTACGTTTCGCGGGGCACCGCACCTGCGGTTTGATATGATTGCCAATCAATTGTTTTTGGAAATGAATCGCCGGGCTTACCCGGTCGCGGCGGAGTATTTGGAGCAATACAAGGCAGCATTGGTTGCTGATCCCAATGCTGAACACGAAATTATGTATTGCTTCGTCCGGGCCTGGTGGCTGTACCGGACTGGTCAGCGGGAGACCGCGGCCACGGTGGGCCAGGGCGCCATTCGCTTAGCCACGGCGCTGCGGATGACCGATATCGCTCAATACGTGCAGAACGAGTTAACGCAGATCGCCACCCACGGGCCGGAGGCGGATTACACGTTTTTCCGCCTCGTTATTGAGTGACCTTGTGGCGACCCGGTATTTATGGTAAGCTATCAACTTGTGAGTATCGAACTTTTTTGTGTTCTAACGAATTTTCAGAAATGTTTTTAATACTCTCCTTGCACGTGGGAAACGCGTGCCATTAAGTCCATAAGGAGGTGCAACAGTCATGGCAACACACTACGAAATTACGTACATCATCAAGCCGGATATCGACGATGATGCCAAGGCCGCTTTGATCGAACGGTTCGACAAGGTTCTGTCCGACAACGGGGCAACAGTAGATGATTCCAAAGACTGGGCAAAGCGTCGTTTTGCTTACGAAATCAACCACTATCGCGAAGGTACGTACCATATCGTCAACGTCCACGCGGACGACGATAAGGCCATCAACGAATTCGATCGGTTGAGCAAGATCGAGCCGTCAATTTTACGGCATATGATCGTTACCCGAGAGGATTAATTAGTTAGAACTCAAAAGGAAGGAGCTTGCATATGATCAATCGTGTGGTATTAGTGGGTCGCTTGACCCGGGACGTTGATCTGCGCTACACCCAAGGCGGCACGGCTGTTGGCCGGTTCACTGTGGCAGTAACGCGGAACTTCAAGAATTCCCAGGGCGAGCGGGACTCCGATTTCATCAATTGTACGATGTGGCGGAAGGCGGCGGAGAATTTCGCTCAATTCACCCGCAAGGGATCGCTCGTCGGCATTGATGGCCGGATTCAAACTCACAGCTATGAGAATCAGCAGGGCCAACGGGTCTTCGTCACCGAAGTGGTGGCCGATGACTTCGCCTTGCTGGAACCCAAGTCGGTCACCGATGCCCGGCCGCGGGATACTGGCAGCGACAACCAAGGCGGCAACCCGAACCAGGGTCAGCCTTACGGTGGAAACAACCAGTCCTCCTACAATGGCGGTCAAGGGAATAATCAGAGCCAGCCTCCTTTGAATCAGAATAATGGTAATTCTGCGGCCCCCAATGCGAATAGCGGGGCGCCGAAGAAGGATGACTCCTTATCCGATCCATTTGCGGATAACGGCCAGCCTATCGACATCTCTGATGACGATTTACCGTTCTAACTAGCTGAACGTACAGATAATTCACGAGAAAGGAAGGATTTCCATGGCAGGACAACGTCGTGGTGGCCGTCGTCGCCGTAAGGTCGACTTCATCGCCGCTAACCATATTGAATATATCGACTATAAAGATACCGAACTGTTGAAGCGGTTCATCTCCGAGCGGGGCAAGATTTTGCCGCGTCGGGTTTCTGGCACCAGTGCCAAGAACCAACGGAAGATCACCATCGC
The DNA here is from genome assembly GCF_000425885.1 of Schleiferilactobacillus harbinensis DSM 16991. GTDB lineage: Bacteria > Bacillota > Bacilli > Lactobacillales > Lactobacillaceae > Schleiferilactobacillus > Schleiferilactobacillus harbinensis. The sequence continues at coordinate 35,016 of NZ_AUEH01000029.1, read as the reverse complement.
TATCAAGCGGTCACGGATCATGGGCTTGTTGCCGTTCGTTTCTGAGGAAGGCTAAAGCTGACAGTGAAGCGTCCATCAATTTGTTGATGGGCGTTTTTCTTTGCCTCTTTTGCGTAATGTAATGGTGTGGCCGGAAAACGGCGACACATTCAGACACGTGAAGGAGAGGGTATCATGATTAATCGGGTAACGCTGGTGGGCCGCTTGGTGCGGGATGTGGAGTTAAAGTATACGCCGGGCGGAACTGCGCGGGCATGGTTCAATCTGGCAGTGACGCGTAATTTTAAGAACGCCAACGGTGAACGGGATTCTGATTTTATCGAATGTACGGTATGGGGCAAGTCGGCGGAATCATTTGTCAACTTCACCTGCAAGGGTTCTCTGGTGGGAATTGAGGGCCAAATTCGGACACGCAGCTATGAGAAAGATGGTCAGAAAGTTTACGCCTCGGCAGTCTCGGTGGATAGTTTTGCTCTCCTGGAATCAAAGGCCATAACTGACGCCCGGCGTGCTGGCCAGCCAGTAACAACTGCTGGAAAAGACGACAACGTCTTCGTCGCCGCGGGCAATGGCGAAAACATCGACATCGCCGATGACGACCTGCCATTTTAATTCCCGTTAACGCCAAACGTCCTCAAGCACCAGCCGATTCGGCGGTGCTTGAGGACGTTTTTGTATGTTACTGCTGATAAACATACAAGTTAGTCGGTGTTTCGATGAACCAGTGGGAATTCCACTGCAAATATTCATCCATAATGTCGTGGTCTTCCCGCACCTGTTCCGGCCGGAGGGCGTACTGCTTGAGCGGTTTAAGGGTCTTGCCGTCAATGACCAGTTGGGGTTTGTTGACCAATTGTTTGGCCAGTTGCGCCCCGCTGGCGTCCGTGACGTTTACGTACAGCCATTCGGTCGGGCCTTTGCTCTCGAAGCGCGGGCCGTCAGATAGGATGTAGACAGTAGGCAGCCGCGCGCCGCTTTTGGCCTCGGCACTGGTGATTTGGTAAATATCCCATGCCGTGGTATTGATCCGAAGAATGCGGTCGGTTGGCTGACTGTTGACGGCGGAGGATTCCGCCGCTGAAGAACTGCTTTGACTAGTTGAACTGCTGCTCGTACTGGTGTCGCTGCTGACCTGCTTACTGCTGGTCGACGCAGACGAACTCTTCTCACTGCTGCGCTTGTTCTGGCTGACCTGACTGCTGGTACCACTGGCTGCGGCATCCTGATTGGTGTTGCCGCACGCGCCCAGCACCCCTGCTGCCAGCAGCGCCAGCGCCAATACACTAAGACGTTTTTCCATGATTCTTCTCCGCCTTCCCCGTTGTGACTGCGCTTCCACTACTTCAATTATACGGGAGCGGGGAAGGAAAGTGGCGGCGAGCGTGTCGGCTTAGGCGGAATTTAACAGTCGGGAGACAAAAAAATCCCCTGAGCTTGCGCCCAGGGGATTCACCCTAATCAGAGATTAGTGCTTAACAACGTTCGTAGCTTGCGGGCCACGATCGGATTGTTCAACGTCGTAGGATACTGCTTGGCCTTCGTCCAAAGACTTGTAGCCGTCGCCTTGGATAGCGGAGAAATGTACGAATACATCCTTGCCGTCGTCACCAGTGATGAAGCCATAACCCTTGTCAGCGTTGAACCATTTAACTGTACCGTTTTGCATGTAGATAAATCTCCTATTCAAAAAACTAAAGTAACGTTGCACCAGGTAATCGAAAAAGGAAATCCATCGTACAAGACAAAACAAGTTCCGCTTCTTGATTACTTGAATAGTGTACCACGTTTTTCTGGAAACACCTAATTTCTTTTTGCGATGGGATTTTCAATTCGGCAAAGTGTGGCACGAATCGGTACATTGGGGTAAAATTAGTATCATCTTGATGCCATAAGGAATCTTGATACCAAATAAATTTATCTTGATCCCATAGGAATCTTGATACCGTTAGACCGCCTTGTCGGAAAGCCGGGCGGTCTTTTCGTATTTTTTATTAAAAATACGCCTTGATAAACAAGTCGATCGCCAGGCCAAACGCCGCCAGGGCAATGACCACCCGCAGCAGTTTCACCGGCACCCGCCGGACGATGGCCGGGCCCATGTAGCCGCCGATCAACAGGCCCAGTCCCAGCGGAATGACCAGCAGCCAGGCAATGTGGGTGGTGAAGGCGTAAATCACTGTCGCAATCGCATTAGAGGCAAAACCGGCGACATTGCGTTCGGCGTTGATCACTGTGAAGCGTTCGGTGGAGATCATCGCCAGGATGGCCAGCATGATAACTCCGGCCGCGGCACCGAAGTAGCCGGAATAGGCGCCGATAAACACCATAGCCAAGATGACCAACGCCTGCTGGCCCTTGGTGGCCGCCCGGGGGCCGGTAGCGGCAGTTAAATCAGGGTTCTTCGGAGCCCGGCCGCTCGCCAGTAACAATACGCCGGAAGCCCCGATGAAGAATGGGACGACTTTCTCAAAACTGGAAGCCGGGGCCAGCAGCAGGACAGCACTCCCGATGACCCCGCCAATGGTCACCAGAATCAGGATGCGGCTGAGTTCGACCCAGTGGCCCTTCAATTCCCGCAGGGATGAGAAGGTGGCGCCGATACCGGTGAAGACCAGGGCGGCGGTGTTGGTCACGTTGGCGATGACTGGCGGGATGCCGATCATCAGCAGTGCAGGGTAAGAAGCCAGGGACGCTAAGCCGGCAATCGTGCTGAGCAAACCAGCGATAATGCCGGCAGCGAGAAGGAAGACGAAGTGGGTGAGGGTCATGAGTGGGACCGCCTTTTCTGAAAAATAATCGTTGGGTTTATTCTGGCACCATCTGTGGGCGGCCGCAACTGCTGGGCGGGTATAATAGGGAAGAAAGAGGGGGCAGCGGGATGTTTCAGAATTCGCATAGTCGGCTAGTCGCTATTTCCGATGGCGTCTTTGCCGTGGTGTTAACGCTGATGGTGCTGGATATCGATGTGCCCGAGCGGATCACTTGGGCCACGATGAGCGCGACGGGGTGGAAAGTACTGCTTTACATGATCAGCTTTGGGGTGGTCGCCCAATACTGGATCTATCATCAAGAGCTGTTCCACGCTATCAAAGAACCGACCATTCAATTGCTGGTCTACAACTTCATTTACTTAGGCTTTATCTGTTTGACGCCGTTTGCCACCAGCTTTCTCAGCGATCATCCCCGGGAGCAGGCTGGGGCGCTGATGTTTGCCGGGGTGATCTTCCTTGTTGACGCCGTGCAGTTTATTCTCTTCCGGTTGGTGATCCGCGCTGGCGGCGGCCGGGCGCAGTTAACGCCGCATGATCAGGAGGAGTATCGCGGGGCGGCCACGATGCTGATTATCAGCGGGGTTTATATCGTGATCGGACTGATCTTGCCGCAATGGCTGCTGCTGGTGATCGTTCTGGGGCTATTCGGCCGGACGGTGCAAACACATCTATGGCGGCGGTGGGCAGCGCGTCATGGGCAGTGAGCCAGACCAGCACGCGGCGGCATTAGCCGCCCAAACCAGCACACCCGCATTTCACCGAGCCTTAAAAGCGGCCGTCCAAGCCGGCCTGCCCCAGGGGGTGCAGCTGACGGCGGCCAACTATGCCCGCTCCAGTGCCAGTTCGTATTGGCTGCTGCGCTGGTCCAGCGCCGCAATGCCTCCTATCTGGCTCACCCTGCGCATCGCGACCCACCCCCACTGGCTGACCCAAGTCCAGCAGGTTGAAGTGGTGCGGCCGGCGCTGCCGAACTTAACCGGCCTCTCGGCGGCCGTCCGCCAAGCATTGGCCAGCCCGGCGGCGGCCGCTGCCCGGTATCAGTTCACGCCGCTGGAATTAGCTGTTTTGCGCCAGCTGCTGGTCCTGGCCGATCACAAGCTGGTCTGGCTGGTCCAGATGACGCCGGCCATCGCTGCCAGCCACAAGGGCCGCTCCTTTGATTTGCAGAACGACTTTCGCCGCCTGCCGCTGTTTCTGGGCGACCGCAACAACGTCAACAACTTGCTGGTACCCGTGTCTGCGCCGGCTTTTCAGGACAAATTGATCGACTTTTTCGGGGCCAACCTGCTGTTTTCCCAGTTTTCCAGTCATTATATGTTGAAACTCTTGCCCACGATCCAGTGGCTCAAGCCAATGCTGGCCGCGGATGCGCGCATTGTCCACTGGCCGCCGCAGTTGGCGGCGGCGTATGGGAAGAATTTTATGACGACGGTGGCGCAGACAATTCATCGCGCCGATCACAACACCCCATAGTGGGCCATGCTGGCTAAGGTGGTTTGCAGGGTATCTTGAATGCTGCCGAGCGGTTCCCAGCCCAAGACAGTCCGGGCCTTTTGATTGCTGACATGATGATTGACCCGCAGTAAGAGATCCCCTTCTTTCGCCGTGCGGTTGAAATGAGCGGCCAAATGCAACGCCCAAACCGGCAGCGTGTGTCGCGGCAGCTTATCTGCAACTGTTGGGACATACTGCCGAATGACCGCGGCCATTTGCGGCATGCTGATCATGCCGTCTGCGGCCGCAATAAAGCGCTGGTGATTGGCGGCTGGAGTTTGCATGGCCAAAATGTGCAATTTTGCGACATCCCGGACGTCAACGATGTTCAGCGCGATGGGCGGTACGACCTTGAGCGAGCCATTCATTAGGTTGGTGAGAATGGAAAAGCTGCCAGACAGGTGGGCGCTTAATGCGGGGCCAAGAATGGCGACTGGATTAATCGTAGCGAATTCGAGATGGTTGTCCGGCGCATCAATCAGTTGCCAGGCCGCCTTTTCGGCCAATAATTTGGATTTTTCGTAAAGCGACAAACCAGGCTGGTCTGGATCGGTCCAGTCAGCTTCGGTGGTCACGTGCTGTGGATCAAGGTTGCTGAACCCCACTGCGCCGAAATTAGCGGTCATGACTAAGCGGCGGACGCCCCTTGGGCCGCTTTGATCACCCGTTGGACGCCGTCAATCGCGGGGCGCATGGCCGCAGCTGCGTCTTGGGGATGATCCATAAACACGGGGGAAGCGACGCTGAACACCCCTTCAATATCGGCCATGGCAGCGGCCCAGCCGGCGTCTGTGTTCAGATCATCGACGGCGAAGCTGAGCCGATCCAAGTGCGGAATATGATTGTCGACCATAGTTTGTCGGACTTGATCGGACTTCTCCAGGGAACGCACCGTGGTCCGGACAAACGCGCCTTGGGTGAGCAATTGGGCAATGAGGTGCGCACTGAGAAAGCCGGTGCCGCCGGTTACGAGATAGTGAGTCATAAACTATCGTCTCCTTTAATTGACAATTGTGTTTACCTTAAACCATCGAGTATACTCTAGGGCAAGGATTTATCGTCCGGAGGTGTATTGAATGACTTATTCGATTAAAGAAGCAGCGGCCTTGACCGGCCTATCGGTTTATACGCTGCGGTTTTATGACCAGCAGGGATTATTGCCCTTTGTGGGCCGCAATCAAGCAGGCTACCGCGTGTTTACTGATTCTGACCTGAATATGCTGCATACGATTTGCTGCTTGAAAAATACCAACATGGCCATTAAAGAAATTCGGCAATACGTTGCTTACTGCATGGCTGGTCCGACGACGATTCCCGCGCGGCAGGAATTATTAGCCAAGCAGCGGGCAGCCGTGTTGGCTGAACAGCGTCGACTGACGGCCAATCTCAAGGAGATTGACTACAAGCTGGACATCTATCTGGCCCCAGATGCAGTGGCAATCATTACCCAGGAGCGCCGATACGTGCAGGCAGAAAAAGCGGCGGCTGGATTACCGGATCCTTATGCCGCAGCGGAATTAAGAGATAGTTAATACTCGAATTAAGAGTCGCTTTATCCTTGGCCGATATAGTAGAACCATCAAGTCATCACGGAGGCAACCACATGGATGTTGTATTAGAAGCAAGAAACGTCACCAAGCAGTACCCGCAACAATTAGCCTTGGATAATCTGGAAGTTTGTGATGATGGATGATTATGCCGATTGGGAAGGTGCCTATTTGGCCCGGATGCTGAATACTGCACCTGACTGGACAGTCAAAACTGCCTCAGCACAAAAGGTGATCCATCTATCGGTGGTTTTACGACCCAGATGGATTATCAAATCGATCAGATTCCCAGCGAGTGTGCATTATTCGTGCTGATTGGCGGTAACTCCTGGGCTGTCAATAATGAGCCGTTGAAACAATTGATTACCAGTCGGCTACATACTGACCAACCGGTGGCAGCAATTTGCGGTACCGTGGATTACTTAGCACGAAATGGGCTTTTGAATCAGTATCAGCACACAGGCAACGCCCAATATCTCTGGCGGGACTATCGCGCGTACCAAAACCAGAATGGCTTTCTGGCACAACAGACCGTATGGGATCGCAACCTCGTTACGGCAAATGGGACGGCGGTGCTGGACTTTACTGAAGCAACGCTCAAAATGATTCGGTTTAAGTCAGCTGAACAGGTGCATCAGGATGTCGATCTTTATCGGCTGGGCTTCTACGAGTATTGTCAGAAATATGGGAATCCGTTTGTATAACAAGACAAGCCATCGCGAATGAGAGCTAGAATGTACAGAATTCGAGGCTCCCACCAATCCTGATTACGGGATTGGTGGGAGCCTCTTCGGGATACTCAATTCAAAGCGCCACTACAGGAAAAAAACGACGTCCAGGGTATCTTTGTCGCCGTTAATCGTGAGCCCTGGAAGAGAGACAGAAAACGGTGTGCTTTTGGTATGCTGGAGAATCGTGGCCATCATTAGAGTTAATCTAGGTAGCCCATAATATTGTGTTGCGAGTTCAATGAGTTTCGGGAAGCTGATCGGAGTTGGAACAGGTGTGTGGAGCATACCCGGAATCGCTACCATTTTGGCTTTTCGCTGATCAAATTCGTGCGTCGTCGTATAAATATCGAATAACTTGGGATACTGGTTGGCTGCGATCGCCCAGGTATCGGATTCGCCCACGGTTTGTTTAAACGAAATGGACAACTTATTCAGCATCCCCGTCATTTCCTCACTCGGATCAGTGAGGAACACTACGGCATCACCGTAATGCCAATCATCAGGCCAGTGTATTAGATCCTGAAGCAGTATTGTGTTGATCTGAAAGCCTTCCGTGTACCGGCGTTCCATATGATGAGTAAAGAGGTTGTACTCAGATTCGGGCAAGAGAAATACTTGTTCCGTGCTCATCGTGACTGGGGCTGTGGCCTGACGCTGTTTGGGCAGAAGGGCCCGCTCACTAACCGGGACACCAATCAAGTGCTTATCTGGCAGTGGGTATACGTTAATTACTTTCATTGGGCATGGCCTCCGATACAAGTTTAGGGCTACTGCCGGTTCAGGGTGCTTTCGGCGTTGAAGCGATCCGCTGCGGCAGAGTCACGGTGGCGGTGAAGGCGGTGGCTGTAGTGGTTAATGCTAGTTGTCCCTGCATCAATTCCGCTAAGTGTTGGGTAATATATAACCCTAAGCCGGAGTTGCCCGTTTGCCCCGCCAGGTCCTCAGTATAGAAGCGGTCAGTCAGCCGCTCCAAGTGCGTAATGGGGTGGGCGATGCCATTGGTCACAGTGAGCGTGATGGTGGGTGCCGCGGGGTGTTGGGATAAGGTGACGTGCAAAGTTTTAATCCCATGGATCAGGGCATTGCCCAGCAGATTTTGGATAATGCGCCGGGTCTTTTCTTGATCCAGATGGACCAGGACGCCGCTGGTGATTTGCGGGGTGACAGTGAAACCAGCTGTTTGCAGGGCGTCATAGAGCGTGAGCAGCGCGTTTTGGACCAGGGCAGACAGGTCAAAATTCTCGGCCTGCACGGTCAAGCGGTGTTCTGTGATCCGGTTGTATTCCAGCAGAGATTCCAAGCGGGTATTGACGGTCTCCAGATTTTGTTCGGCCTGGGTGAGGACCTGCTGAGCTTTAGCGGGCGGCAGTTTTTCTTCGCTGAGGTACTGCACGTAGCCGCTGGCAACGGTCAATGGGGTCCGTAAATCGTGGGAAATATTATTGATCGCCTGATCGATTTGTTTCGCCACAGCGGCGTTGTCGGCCCGCTCCTGGCGCTGATCAGTCAACAGCGTATTGATGGCGTTGGCGAGATTGACGATGAGCGGATTGCGGCTGGCCGTGCGGACGTCGTTGTTGGTGCGGCTGGCCGCGATACCGTTGACCTGGTGCCGCAAATCGCGGATTGCCAGCAAAATGTACACTAAATAAGCGAGGCACGCGCCAGCCATGGCGATGAGGAGGATCCAGCCGATTGTCGTCATCGCTAGACCAGCTTTACGCCAATACCCCAGACCGTGGCGATGTGCTCCTGGTCTGGGTCGAGTTGGCGTAGTTTTTTGCGCAGGTTAGTGAGATGGACGTTGACGGTATTTTCATCCCCGTAATAAGGTTCGTGCCACACTTGGGTGTATAGGGCTTCCTTGCTAAAAACCTGGCCGGGATGCTGGAAAAGGAGTTTCAAAATGTCGAATTCCTTCTTTTTAAGGTCGACTGATTGGTCCTGCCAATGGAGGGTATAGTCCTTCTCAGCCAAGGTGAATGGGCCAAACGAAACCGCCGCCGGGGCAGTGCTCGTTGCGGGCGCCGCGTTTTGCCGCAGCGCGACGACGATCCGGGCTTTCAATTCCTTAATGTTGAACGGTTTGGTGACATAATCCGTTGCGCCAGCCATTAATAGCCGCGCGATGTCGTCTTTATCACTCAACGCCGTCAGCATAATGATCGGGGTCGTCAAAGTCTGCCGCAGATTGTGCAGCACTGCCTCGCCATTTTTCCCCGGCAGCATGCGGTCCAGCAGGATCAAATCGAACGCCTGCTGCTGAGTTTGGAGCAGGCCCTCGGTCCCCGAATAGGCTTTGGTGATGGCGTACGTGTCGCCCAGGACAGTGTCCAGCATCGCGCCGATGTCGGGATTGTCGTCAATTAAGAGAATTCGTTCCATGGTCACGTCTTTCTTTCTCGCGTTGCGGGGTATCGTTAATGATAGTGTACCAGTTTTGGCTGCCCGGTGGCGGTCAGAAAGAAAGGGCCTGGACCTGATTAATGGGCCGGCATCAGCCGCGCCGGTACGTCCCATGTTAGGCAGTGCACGGAACCGCCGGTGGTGGAAATTTTGGCCACGTCAATGGGCACGACCTTCTTCGCTGTATGGGCGCGTATAATTTTGAGTACCCGCTGATCGGCCGGCAGATCGTAATGCGGTACGTAAATCGTGTCCGGTGTTTCCAGCATATTGATATACAACCCCTTGGCGGAGGTAATTTTACGATCATATTGATCCTTGGCGGTGTAAGCCGAAGGCAGGATGACGAATTTGGCGGCGGGCAGCTCGGCCTTGATGCGGCGTTCAACGGTGTGTACCAGGACGTCATCGCCGGAGAAGTCGCTGACGTACAGCGTCCGGGCATTGATAAATTTGACCATCCCGTCGGCGTGACCGAGCACATCGCCCGGTTCAGCGGGAATAATGATCACGTGGCTGACGTTCAACTGGTATTTCAACTCACTGACGATTTCCTGCCGGGACCACTCGGGATTATCCTTGAAGACGTGTTCGGTCAAAATAACGGTATCGTGCCCATTCCAGACCAAATTTCCGCCATCCAGTACCAGATCGCTGGTGCGGTATTGAAAGTGCATCTGCTTCAACCAAGCGCGAAAGCGGGTGTCCAAATAGGTGCGGTCGGCCTTGGCCAGGTAGCTGGGCGCGTAGCGGAATTTCACCATATGGGTGGTGATCACCGGCGCCACGTCCCGGAGCCAAATGTCGTCGTAGGTGAAGCGGCTGGTGGGCTGGTCTAAGTGTTGTTTGGTGATGGTGACCACCGGTGCAGCCGAAGCGTTCAGCTGGGCACTGAAACTTTTCAGCGCCCCAGCAAAGGGCCGGTAGTAGCCATTTGTTTGACTCGGCAGAGCGGTGTAAATCGTTGGTGTGCCCATCTGTTCTCTCCCCGCCTCGGACCGGTGGCGGCCAAGCAGCAGGGCACCACCGATAATAACTGCCAGTACAAAAATGGCGACGTATAAAAATCCAGTTCGTTTTTCCATTGAAATCTCCTCGGAATATTTGCTGGACCCACCATAGCACGCCATTTTCATATATTTATTTATATAAATATTATTCGCGGGGTGCCGGAGAAAATTCGCTATTGACACGTCTGCGTTACTATTTTTATTTTATTTATTTAAAGTACTGCTTATAACCCATTATGGAGAATACTGAAAATCACCATACCGATGATCACCGCCGCTAAGGCAACGCAAATCAGCAAGCCAATGGGATTATGGATGTTGATGTTCCAGCCCAGGCCGAAGCTCCGGGCGGTGAAAAGCGGTTCGTGGTTGAAGAATTTCTTTTGGGCCAAATTAATCGCTAGCTTTCTCTTGTTTGTGGTGCTTGCGCCAATCCGCGAAGGCGGCATGGATCATGTTGGCGGTTTGCTGATTGAGCAGCGGGGGCAGATTGTCTTCATCGAAGTAATCCGTCCCGACGGTTTCGAACTGCTCCTCAGTGATTCGTTTGCCGCCGATGGGGGTGACCGCGAAGAGGGCCGAAATGACCTGGCACTCGTCGCCGTTGGGATAAACGGTGAAGCCTTGGTCGAAAACACCGATCAGATGGTCGATTTTAACTTCCAGACCGCTGTCTTCCTTATATTCCCGCAGCACAGTTTCCCGGAAGGTTTCACCGTATTCCATGAAGCCGCCGGGCAGACTCCAAGTGCGGTTATCGGTATGCTGTTGAATCAGGATTTGCCCCTGGTCGTTAAAAACCGCTCCCCCGGCGGCATTGAGCAGAATCGGTTTGTGTCCCACTAAGGCGCGGATTTCTTTGATGTAATCTGCCATAAGTCAACCTGCTTTCTGAGTAATTGTCACCAGTTTACCCGATTAATCGGGGCGTGCAAACCGTCCTAGTGAGTCATTACCGGTTCGCCTTTGACCGGTGTTTCGGGGTACTGATAGCCGCGACTAACTTGTTGATTTGCTGGACCGCCGCCGAATAATTTTCTGCCTGTTTATCCGGCAACGCCTTGATTGAATCCAGAATCAAGCGGCCAGCGACGATCAACCGCTCCGCTTCGGCACTGCTAGTGGTCAGAAAAGACACATTGAGAAATATTTCCAAAGTGACGACGGCGTCTTTTTCGCCAGCCAGCGCCTGCTGACTGAGATGGTTAATGGCCACCCGCAGATTGCGGATCTTTCTTTTTTCTTTCCGATGCTCTGTATAATACGGTAGAAATAATGCGACGCTGACGGCCAGCAGTTCGGCCACTGCCGCCGCCCATTCAGAGATTGGTCCCCAGTCCATCGGGCTGCCTCCTCGGGTGAGTGATTTCAATACAAGAAGGCATTATAGTCACGTGCCTACCAAAAGACCAATTTTTTTGAGGCTTATCCTACGACCAAAGATGAGGCCGGCACAAGGACTGGCATCAAAGTCTGATTCTTGTTATTTTTATTCTGAAAATGGTGCTAAAATCAGCGTATATCTTGTGCCAAGAACGGAGAGCAAAATGCCAGACGTCAGGTTCCACAGTGTCTTTGATATTATCGGCCCCGTGATGGTCGGTCCCAGCAGTTCCCACACCGCCGGCGCGGCCCGGATCGGGAAAGTGGTCCACGATATTTTCGGCGATACGCCGGAAAAAATCACCGTTTATCTATATGAATCGTTTGCCAAAACATACCGTGGCCACGGCACCGATGTGGCGATCATCGGCGGCTTGTTGGGCATGGCCCCGGATGATCCGCGCCTGCCGGATTCTTTAAAAATCGCCTACGACCGCGGCATCACGGTGGGCTTTGTCCCGAAGAGCGACAAGGTGGACCACCCCAACACTGCCCGCATTGTGCTGAAGAAGGGCGACCGCAAACTGGAGGTCACCGGCGTATCCATTGGCGGCGGCAACATTCAGATCACGGAAATCAACGGCTTCAAGATCACCCTGAGTATGGGCACCCCGACGTACATCACGATCCATGAGGATGTACCGGGGATGGTCGCGCGGGTGACCCGTATCTTTTCTGAAAACAACATCAACATCGGGACCATGACCGTGACCCGCTCAGCCAAAGGAGAGAAAGCCATCATGGTGCTGGAAGTCGATGACTACCAGCCAGGGATTCTCGACCAGTTGAAGCAGCTGCCGCACATGATCAATGCCACCTATTTCGAATAAGGAGTCCGCCAAAAATGTTTTATACGATTAAAGAGCTTGTTGAACAGAGTGCTGATTATCCGTCAGTGGCCGCGATGATGGTGCACATGGAGGTTGAAAATACGACGCGGAGCGCGGACCAGATTCGTCATTTGATGGGTAAAAATCTGGACGTCATGGTGCGTTCGGTCAAAGAGGGCATCGCTGGGGTGAAATCGGTGACCGGGTTGACTGGTATGGAAGCTAAAAGGATGGATCAGTACCTGACCGCCGGCGATTTCCTGAGCGGCCAGCCCATTCTGGAGGCGGTGCGCAATGCCATCGCGGTCAATGAGGTGAATGCCAAAATGGGTCTGATCTGTGCCACGCCCACCGCGGGCAGTGCCGGCGTCTTAGCCGGGGTTTTGCTGGCCGTCCGGGAGCGGCTGGCCATGACCCGGGACCAGCAGATCGATTTTCTCTTCACGGCTGGGGCCTTCGGGCTGGTGATCGCCAATAATGCGGGGATCGCTGGGGCCGAGGGCGGCTGTCAGGAAGAGGTCGGTTCCGCCAGTGCCATGGCTGCCGCTGCGCTGGTCTGCGCCAAGGGCGGCACCGTGGTGCAGGCGGCCAACGCGGTGGCGATGACGCTGCAGAACATGCTGGGGCTGATCTGCGATCCGGTCGCTGGTCTGGTGGAGGTCCCCTGTGTGAAACGCAACGCCCTGGGGGCCAGTCAGGCCATGATTTCCGCCGACATGGCGCTGGCCGGGTTGAAGAGTGTGATCCCGGTGGACGAAACGATCGAAGCGATGCGCCGGGTCGGTATGCAAATGCCCAGTGCCTTCAAGGAAACTGCGGAGGGCGGACTGGCCACGACGCCGACGGCCTTGAAATTGAAGCAGCAGATTTTTGGTGACCGATGAGCGATATGATTATTATCCGCGGCAATTCCGGTTCCGGTAAAACGACGGTGGCCCGGGCGCTGCACGACCGGCTGCCGGGTTCTTTACTGATTGATCAGGATGTGGTCCGGCGGGATATGCTGCAGACCCACGATCACCCAGGCAACCCGAGTATTGATTTAATGGAAACCATCGCCCGCTTTGGCCTGGCCCATGAACAGATCGTGATTCTGGAAGGCATTTTGAGCAAAGCGGTGTACGGCGACATGCTCACCAGCCTGGCTCAGGATTTTGACCGAGCTCAAGCCTACTATTACGATTTAACCTTGGCAGAAACCATTGAGCGCCACCAAACGCGATCCCAAGCCGGGTCGTTTGGCCCAGATGCGCTGGCTAAATGGTTTCTGCCCCATGATGTGCTGGGCTGGCCGGAAGAAGTGCTGATTCCGGCGAGTTGGTCGATTGCCGAGGCAGTGGCCGAGATGAGCGGACAAAAATAAAGCGGCAGTCAATGTTTCACGTGGAACATTGACTGCTTTCTTGATGAAAACTTGGCTTTCCCTTACATGTGTTAAAATAGTCTTAACTATGACGCGATCGTTTACTTGTGCGCGCTGTTTCCAGGCGCCTAACGCGATTCAAAAAGAGGGAAAATATCAATGAAGAACGTGTTCCAACGCATCAAGCTTCCGGCTTTCATGCGGAATGCCCGAGTGATCACGATTTTTGCGATCATTGTGGGCCTAGCGCTGGCGACGATTATTTTGAGCTTCTTCAACTCATTCTGGATCGGCCTGGCGTTGACCATTCTCTTTCTGGCCATGGTCGTCAGTATCTACTACGCCGCCGAGGTCATCACCCAGGACACCCAGAAGTACGTCTCCGACCTGACCTACCGCATCAAGCGGGGGGAGCAGGAAGCGCTGATTCAGATGCCCATTGGCATCCTGTTGTATAACGACCACAAGGAGATTCAGTGGACGAACCCTTTCTTCCAGCAATATATTGGGAAGAAAGACATTCTGGGCAAGACGCTGGATAATGCACTGCCGGACTTAGGTCAGTTTGTCGCCAAGTACAGCGGCGACGACAGTCCCCACCAGATCAAATGGGGGGACAACCAATTTGATATGATCGTCCAGGATGACCTGGGGGTTATTTACTTACTCGACATCACCAAGTACGCCAAGATCGAAGACCAGTTGGCCGCCCAGCAGGTGGCCATTGGGCAGGTGTTCTTGGATAACTATGACGAGATCACCCAATCGATGGATGATCAGGCCATTTCGAACATGAACAACTACGTGACCAACAAGCTGACGGACTGGGCGAATCACTACCACATGTTCCTGAAGCGGGTGGACGATGATCACTTCTTCGTGATGGCTTATATGGCCCGGTTGCAAGAGGCTGAGCACGATAAGTTCAAGATTCTGGACGTTATTCGTCAGGATACATCGAAGCAGAACTATCCATTGACCCTGTCCATCGGCTTTGCCTATGGCAACCCGAACCTGGCCACCTTAGCCAACGATGCCCAATCCAACCTGGACCTGGCCTTGGGCCGGGGCGGCGATCAGGTCGTCGTCAAGGCTCCGGATTCACCGGCCCGCTTCTTTGGCGGCCGGACCAACCCGATGGAGAAACGGACGCGGGTGCGGGCCCGGATGATTTCCCAGGCGTTGCAGGAAATCTTCAAGCAAGTGGATAAAATCTACGTCATGGGCCATGCCCGGCCGGATATGGACGCCATTGGCGCCTCTCTGGGGATTCGCCGAATCGCCGAAATGAATGGCAAGGAATGCGACGTGATCGTCAACGCCAACGACGTCCACTCCGATGTGCAGCGCCTGCTGCACCGGGTGGAAGAACAGCCCGAGGTGGCCAAGCATATTTTGACCCCGACGGAGGCGCTGAATCAGGTAACGGACAAGACGCTGCTGATTCTGGTGGATCATTCCAAGCCGTCGATTTCAATCTCGCCGGAACTGTGTCAGCGCCTGTCCCAGCGGCTGATCGTCATCGATCATCACCGGCGGGGCGAGGAGTTCCCAGAGAATCCGATGCTGGTGTATATTGAACCTTACGCCAGTTCGACCTGTGAATTGATCACCGAAATGTTTGAGTACCAGCCGAAAAACGTGCCAGGCTTGAGCAAGCTGGAAGCAACCGCCATGCTGGCCGGGATCACCGTCGATACCCACAGCTTCTCCCTGCGGACCGGGACGCGGACATTCGATGCCGCTTCCTATTTACGGTCGGTTGGTGCAGATAGTACACTAGTACAGGAACTGCTCAAAGAAGACGTCAATAACTTTATCCAGAAGAATCACCTGATCGAGACCATTGAAATGGTGGAACCGAATATGGCACTCTGTACGGGTGAGGAAGATGAAGTCTATGATCCGGTCGTGGCGGCCCAGGCGGCGGACACGCTGCTGTCGCTGGCCGGGATCGAGGCCTCCTTCGTCATCGTCAAGCGCATTGACGGCGTGATCGGCATTTCTGCCCGTTCCCTGGGCAAGGTCAATGTCCAGGTGATCATGGAAAAGATGGGCGGCGGCGGTCACTTATCCAACGCGGCCACGCAAATTAAGGATTCAACCATCGCCCAAGCCCGCCAGCAGTTGAAGGATATCTTGACCCAGCTGGTCGCGGCTGACGAAGAGTAAGACAACAACGAGAAGGGAAGAAAACCAATGAAAGTCATTTTCTTAGAAGACGTACGCGGTAAAGGCAAGCGCGGCGATATTAAGGACGTTCCGGACGGATACGCCCAAAATTTCTTACTGCGGCAAGGCAAGGCCAAGGAAGCAACCCCCCAAGCCATGAGCGAATTGAAAGGCAAGCAGCGCCGGGAAGCACAGCAGCGGGCGGCGGAATTGGCTGAAGCCAAGGAATTCAAGGCGAAGATCGAAGACGATAAGACGATCGTCCAAATTCAATCCAAAGCCGGTGAAGACGCCAAACTGTTCGGCTCCATTCCCAGCAAGCAGATTGCCCAAGCCCTGGATAAGCAATTTGGGCTGAAGGTCGACAAGCGCAAGATCGATCTGCGCGAACCGATTCGGTCTTTAGGGTACACGAATGTCCCGGTTAAACTGGCTCCTGGTGTGGATGCGGTGATCCGGGTCCATGTCACTCAGCAGAATTAATTACCTGGGAAATAATCAATTGAATCGAGGAATCATACGGAGTGAATAACGAGTTGATCGATCGGACGCCACCACAGGATAACGATGCCGAGCAATCCGTTCTCGGCTCCGTTTTTCTATCCCGTGATGCCTTGGTAGAGGCCATGGCCTATGTGACGGCGGACGATTTTTACAAAAAAGCCCACCAATATATCTTCGCGGCGATGGTGGCCCTCACGGATCGCGATGAAGCTATCGATATCGTGACGCTGAAAAACGAGCTCGCCACCCGTCAGCAATTGGCGGACGTGGGCGGAATCACTTATCTGGTCGACCTGGCTAACATCGTACCCACCGCGGCTAACGTGGTGTACTACGCGAAGATCGTCAAGCAGAAGGCGACCCTGCGCAAACTGATCGACACGGCGACCCATATCGTTCAGACCGGGTACAACCCCGACAGCGATGTGGAGGATGTGCTGGATAATGCCGAAAAAGAGATCATGGCGGTCTCGGACACGACCCAGCAAAATGGCTTCAAGCCGATCAGCGATGTCTTAAACGATGCACTGACCAAAGTGACTGAACTGTCGAAGAACAACGATGAGATTACCGGCCTGTCCACCGGTTACCGGGATCTGGACCTGATCACAGCGGGCCTGCACGAGGATGAATTGATTATCCTCGCTGCCCGGCCCGGGGTCGGAAAGACCGCGTTTGCCTTGAATGTCGCCCAAAACGTGGCCACCAAGTCGGACACTTCCGTCGCTATTTTCAGTTTGGAAATGGGGGCAGAACAGCTGGTCAACCGGATGCTCTGTGCGGAAGGCAGTATTGAGGCCAACCACTTGCGGACCGGCCAACTGACCGATAACGAGTGGGAAAGCCTGATCGTCGCCATGGGCAGCTTGTCCAAAGCCCAGATCTTTATTGATGATACGCCGGGGATCAAGATGGCCAACATCCGGGCTAAGGCGCGGCGGCTGGCTAAGGAGCAGGGCAATCTCGGCTTGATCGTCGTCGATTACCTGCAGCTGATCGAAGGCAGCGGTCAAGAGAATCGCCAACAGGAAGTATCGGCAATTTCCCGGCAGCTGAAGATGCTGGCCAAGGAATTGCACGTGCCGGTCATTGCCCTGTCCCAGCTATCCCGAGGCGTGGAACAACGGCAGGATAAACGGCCGGTGCTGTCTGATATTCGGGAATCCGGCTCCATTGAACAGGATGCCGATATCGTCGCTTTCCTGTACCGGGACGATTATTACCGGGATGAGGACGGCGATGATGATGATAATTACGGCGGCGGCGGTGGCGGTAACGCCCCCAGCAGCAGTGAGGACGAAGACTCCGATGCCGGGGTCGTGGAAGTGATCATTGAAAAGAACCGGTCCGGTGCCCGGGGAACGGTGAAGTTGCTGTTTATTAAGTCGTATAACAAGTTCTCGTCGATTTCGTACGCGCAACCGGCGTGATGATCGTAAGAAGGAACTGGGACAAGGCTCTCTCCTGATACGCCGTGCCAAAGCTACGCAAGCTCCGGCAAAATTGGGCTGGAACGTGGTGACGGCGCTTGAAGCCAGCGAAAACCGCTGTCTTCAAGTCGCCTAACCACATCGGCGGCAAAGCCGCCGTGTGGTTTCCACCACTGAGCCCATTTTGCCTCCGCTTGCTACGCATTGGCACTCGGTAGACTAGGAAATGAAGGCCTTGTCCCAGTTTTCTTTACGAATGATTGCCGGATGTTTGGGACATGGGATTCGGGTTTGCGTTGCCAAACACATTTAAAACTGATATTATGGTCCGGTGTGAGTTTTGAAGCAGAATGATCAAAATAAAATATGAGGTGGACATTCATGACAGCAACGGTCGTGGTCGGGACCCAATGGGGCGACGAAGGTAAAGGTAAGATTACGGATTTTCTCAGTCAAGGGGCGCAGGCCATCGCGCGGTACCAAGGCGGCGACAACGCGGGACATACCATTAAGACGGACGGCCACACGTACGCGCTGCGGCAGATTCCATCGGGTATCCTGTACCCGGATAAGACGGCCGTGATTGGGAACGGTGTCGTGGTGAACCCTGAGAGTTTGGTCGAAGAGCTGCACCGGCTGCACGATGCCGGCGTGACGACCGATCACCTGAAGATTTCTAACCGGGCCCACGTGATTCTGCCTTACCATATTGAATTGGATAAGCTGCAGGAAACCGCCAAGGGCGCTGACAAGATCGGTACGACCCACCGCGGGATCGGGCCGGCTTATATGGACAAGGCCGCTCGGGTCGGGATTCGTATGGCCGACCTGCTGGAACCGGACACCTTCAAGGAGAAACTGACCGAAAATCTGGCTGCCAAAAATGAGCTGATCACCAAGATCTACAATGGTACGCCCCTGAAGTTTGCGGATATTTATGATAAATTTGTTGAATTCGGCAAGGAACTGGCTCCGTTCGTAACGGATACCAGCGTGGTCCTAAACGACATCCTGGACAGCGGCCACAATGTGCTGTTTGAAGGCGCCCAGGGCACGATGCTGGACATCGACCAGGGGACCTATCCGTACGTGACTTCTTCCAACCCCGCTGCTGGCGTAGGCTCTGGTTCTGGTGTGGGTGTAACCCATATCAACCGGGTCGTCGGGGTGGCCAAGTCTTACACGTCCCGGGTTGGTGATGGCCCGTTCCCGACGGAATTGCTGGATGAAATCGGCGATACGATTCGGGATGCCGGCCATGAGTACGGTGTCGTGACTCACCGGCCCCGCCGGATCGGCTGGTTCGATGCGGTGGTTCTGAAACATGCCAAGCGGGTCGCTGGGCTGACTGATCTGGCACTGAACTCCGTCGATGTCCTGACGGGGTTGAAGACTGTTAAGATCGGCGTCGGTTACAAGCTGCACGGCGAAGTGATTCAGCACTATCCGGCGAGCTTAAAAGAACTGGCCGCCTGCGAGCCGGTTTACGAAGAACTGCCGGGTTGGGATGAAGACATTTCCCATTGCACGACCTTGGCAGAACTGCCGGAAAATGCGCGGAACTACGTTTTGCGGATTCAGGAATTAGTCGGTGTGCCGCTGGTGACTTTCTCCGTAGGGCCGGATCGGGAACAGACTCGCGTGCTGGCAGATGTTTGGGAACAAGAACCGCAATTTGCGCGGTAATTTCATGGTGATTGGGCGCCTTGGCCGTTGGCTGGGGCGCTTTATTTTTTGCATAAAATACCGCGGTATTAAAAAGTCGTGCATTCTGCAGGCGGATTGGCTAAAGTAAGTAAGACAGGGAGGGGATAGTCGTGGATATTTTGACAGCAACGGACGTTACCAAGCAGTATGGTGCGACCACCGTGCTGGATCATCTGAACTTCGCCATTCACCAGGGAGAAATACTGGGTGTATTAGGAAAAAATGGTGCCGGGAAAACCACGTTGATCAAAATCCTGCTCGACTTGATCGATAAAAGCAGCGGAACGGTGGGTTATGTCCTGATTGGGCATTTGATGTATCGCTACATTTATCATGCCAGTAAACGGTCTGGTATCGATAATGCCTACTAAGCGCAAGTAGAACATCATCCCGGCGAGCAACCGGGATTTTATTTTTTTGAGTATTATGTATTGCGTACTAGCCCGCCGGGGAGTATATTATGGATACCAACTAGTTGGCAATACCTAATAGCCGAAAGGAGGGGCAAAATGGCCCAGGATTTGCACAGCCAGATGCTGAAAGGCGTGCTGCAAGGGTGTGTCCTAATTATTCTCAGCCGCGGCGAATACTACGGTTACACGCTGAGTCAGGAGCTGGAGAATTACGGGTTCGCTGAGATTCCCAAGGGTACGATTTATCCGCTGCTGATGGCGCTGGAGAAAAAGGGCCTGATCACCAGTCAAATGCGCCCCTCGCCCGACGGCCCGGACCGGAAATATTATCAAGTGACCGCCGCGGGGACAACCGCCCAAACTGATTTTGTTCAGCAATGGCACCAATTGACCGACCATGTGACCCAGTTATTGACCGCAGAGGAGGGAACCGACCATGACCACGAAGACGAGTCGACTCGCTGATGAAAACAACACTCTCCGGGAACAATTAACCCCGGATAACAAAAAGTATTACGAAGATCTGCTGCTCTATATGCGCACCCGCGCGGTATTGAAAGACAGCGCCGTTATTGAGCAGGAATTACTGACTATTCTGACGGATATTATCGCCGCCCAGCAGGATGGCGTTGCCGCGGTTGATTATTTCGGCAAACAGCCCCAGGAAACGGCGGATGATATTTTAGCGGAAATCCCCAATCACTGGGTCAATATGGTGAAAATGGTGGGCGCCGTTTTGGCCGGCTACTTTTTGATTACGGCAATCCCGTCCCTGACCCTGCCCAGTACGCCGGTGGATATCGGCACCCTGCTGCTCACGGGCGTGTATTTCACTCTTGCTGCTTTAGGCATCGTGACGTATGTTGGCCGGACCACCTACCAAAAGCAGCACCAATGGGGGCGGTGGGGTTGGGTCGTGCGCTGGTTAGCCGCCTGTGTACTGATTGCTCCCGGTTTCCTGCTGACGTTCTTTTTGAAAACACCCTGGCGCATTTATCTGCCTGGACTCATCGGCATTGTACTGATCAGTATTCTGCTGATTGCGCTGGCCGTCGTTTTCTGGCGGCAGGACGATAAAATTATGTGGGCGCCCTTTGTCCCCATCGTCGTGATGATGGCGTTGATTGGCATCGTGACGCGGGTACCAGCCTGGCAAACCTTTTTGTTGAAGACGACGCCGGGTCGGATCGGGTTAGCCGGGGGGCTGGTCGTCGCGCTGCTGCTTTTCTACGGATTGATTTGGCGGATGCTGCGGCGGGCAAAAGACTAAAGGGAGGCGGCCACGATGGCCAAAACAGCGGCCCAACTCGCGCAAGAAAACACGGCGCTGCGGGCGCAATTAACGCCCGCAAACAAAACCTATTATGAGTCACTGATGGTGTACATCCGCTCCCAGGCGGTGGGAAAAGATGAGCTGGCAGTGGAACAAGAACTGCTGGCAATTCTGACGGATATCCTGGCGGCCCAGCAGGACGGCCGCACCGCTGAAGCGTATTTCGGTAAGAATCCCCAAGAGACAGCCGATGACATTTTGGCGGCCCTACCCAATAAGTGGCGCGACTTGCTGAATCTGGTACTCTATGCCGGCGGCGCCTGTATTTTGTTGATGGCCTTGCCGATGATGATAGATCCGGCGAAGCCGGTGGATGTGGGGGCCGCGTTGTTTATAGCGGCTTACTGCTTGATCATCATCGTGCTGCTCAGCCGCCTGTTTGGGCAAAGCAGATACGGCCGCCCGCTTAGTGATCGAACAGCTAATTGGCTGCTTATCGGCTTTTTGCTCCCAGGTATCCTTTTTGGTCTCTTAATGAAAACCGCGTGGCGCTTCTATTTTCCAGGCGTCGGCGGGATCATTTTGATTTTCGCCTTCCTGCTGATCGTGGGTATTGTTTTCTGGCGCAAGGAAAAGAAGAACTGGAAGGACTCGTTAATATTTTTGGTTCCGATGAACGCCATTATTGGGATCATTCAGCGAATACCAGCCGGCAATCGATATTTTAATCGCACACCAAATGGCCGCTATGTGATCCTAGCGGTCTTTGGCGTGCTGTTTATTGTGTATTACATCCTGGTCTGGTGGTTTTCCCGCCGGCACCGCTCCCGTTAGCGCAGGACGTTGCTCAGCGTGTAGGTGATCGTGGCGGTGTACTTTTGAGCAGAAATTCCGCTGACAGCAGGCACGTTCAGGTCGACATTAAAGGTTTTGGTATCGAGCAGCGCGGCCGTGTTGACGAACGTCCACACCGCACTTTGACCAGCCGAACCATCCGCCGGAATCGTCCAGGTATTGGGCGCCGCGCTGTTTTGGCTGACATAATGCAGCGCCAGTGAGCTGACGGGGAGCGTGTCCGCTTTTCCGGTGAAGGGACTGGCAGAAATCCCCACTGTTGATTGCGTGCTGGCGCTGGTCCGGCCTACGGTGATGGTAAACGGCGTATAAGTGCCGGGATCTGGACCGGTGCTGTCGTCGTGCCCGTTATTGGGGTACTGGCCGGCCCGTAATTGACGCTTGCCGAAATTCAAGGTATCGACCTGCAAATAATCGATCCCGCTCAGGCCGATTTTCGTCCAGAGTGAATATTGGGTCCCGCCAGTCGTATACGTGCGCTTCAGGTACAGCTGGTTGTTACGCAACTGGCTGGCCTTCAGATAGTTGGTATAATTCAGCACGTAGCCGCTTTGGTCGGCCTTCAGCGTGAGTACGTTAGTCAGTGGGGTACTGGTATCGGTGGTGTTGGTCGGGTCGCGGTCGTACACCGTGACCGCGACGTTTTGATAATCACTCACCGCACTGGCCGGGTTGGTCCCCAGCGGTACGGTGGTCAGCGTGCGCCGCACGTCCGGGACGTTAACTTGGATCTGGTCGGGGGTGTCCGCCCTGGCTAATGACCAGGTGGTGGTCCCCGGCATGACCATATCCTGCTGGTTGATGGCCGTGCCCGCCGTGGTCACCGCCTGGATGTTATTTTGCAAAGCGGCCTGGTCCATCTTGGGCTTGGTCGGGGCCGCGTAAGATGCCAGAGTCAATTGACGCAGCGCGGCCTTATTTTGCTGGAAGAAAAGCACCAGGTCATGGGCTGTGGTGCCCGTGATCGCCGTGGTCACATCCGCGTCCGCCAAGCCGTTGGCCACCAGATTCAGAGTTTGCAATTTGGGCAGGCTGGGCATGGCGGCCGTACCTGAGCCGGTGAACGCGGTCGCGGTATAGCCGGACAGATCCACTGTCTGCAAGCTTTGGATCGGGGCTGATTGGCCCAGGACAGGCGTTTGCAGCTGGTTGAGCAGCGTGCGGAAGGTCTGTCCGGTGGTGGTATGGGTCCCTGTGTTTTGCAACAGGCTGGGCCCATAGATGGCCAGCCCTTGCAGGTTACTGGCATATTCCAGCCCGATAACGCCGTTAGTCATATTCCATGCCCCAGCACCCAATACCCCTGTACCGGCAGTATTGAGCTGGTTTGTCAGCCCAGTCAGCTTCGGCATCAGCGATTTTGTCAACTGGGTGGTGGCATCATCGGTGGTGATGACCCCAGTGACCCCGGCGGTATTCAGATAAGTCTGCGGCGTATCGAAGAAATGCGTATTGATCGTTACAGAACCCTTGTTAAAAGCGCTGGCCACAGTTTGGCGCAAGCCGGCATCCGGCATCCAGGTCGATAGCGGCTCATAAACATAGTAGACTTCGGTCCACTGCTGACCTGTGGTGTTGGTATACACGGTGATGACTGGAATATAATCCGCGGCCCGTAATTTCTGAATACCGGCGGCGGTCAGATTGATTTGATTGCCTGATGCCGGCAAGCTCACATCGCCGGTGCCGAGCCAAGTGGCCGCGCCTGCTCCGTACACGGCGCGCTGGGTATAAGACGCGCTGGGCACGGGAATGAAGCTTTCGTTCGTGCGTACCGGAATCGGGATCATTGCACTGCGCGCCGGAATCACCGCAGCGGCTACGGTCAGGGTGTCCAGCGATTTCTGAATACTGCTGTAGTAGCTCGTGGGTACAGCCGGAGTCTCGTTGGTCTGATGGACGTATCGGTCGGTCGCCTGCACGGCGGCGGTCAGCGTACCGGCGGTCTGTTTGGTGACCAGGACCGGCAGAGTGATCGTGATGGCGCTGCTGTTGGCGGCGTCGGTCAAGAGGTCGATGCCGTTGTTGCGCACGATATCGTTACTGGCGGCCGTCTTGCTGGGAATCGTGACGGTCGCCGTTGATCCGCTCACCGTTGTGTCAGTGGTCACGGTGAGGGGCGACGGCACAGTGGACAGCTGTGTGTTGAAAGTGACCTGCGCGGTGGGGGCATTGCCGGCCAAGGTCAGCCCATCCGGCAGCGTCACCGCCAGGTTCGTACCGACCCACCGGGAGGCGCCGCCGGCCGGATTGGTCAGGGTGACCTGATAATTCAAAAGATCGCCAAAATGCACCGCCTGGCCGGCCGGAATAGCGGTACCGTTCAATGTGTACCGGCCGGTCAGTGACGGCAGCGGGTTGGTCATTTTGTAATAGAGGGTAATGACTTTATAGGATTGGCCATACTGCCCGGTATACGTCATCGTCGTACCGCCGGTATCAGTGAGCGTCCCCGCCACTCCGCCGCTGACATTCGGGGTGAGCAGCGTCGCCCCTTTGCTTTCCGTGCCGTCGTATGCCAAATAACTGCCGTAGTCGAAGCTGTAGGTCTGGCCGGCCTTGGTGAGCTGTTTGGGCAAGTTTGGTTTGGTGAGCGCCGGATTGACCAGGTTGGGATCGGTATAAGATGTATCAGGATCCTGGAGGTCAGTCCCGTTTTCGTCCACGTAGCGCACCGTTGCTGTGTTCGGCTGGGGCGTATATGAACCGTTGAAGTTGCGGACCTTCTGGTTCCAGGGCGCGGCTCCCGTGGAGGCAGAAATATTCAACGAATAGTACTTGCCGGCGGGAAGGTTCTTGATCGTGAATTGCTGAGTCCATTGATTGGTCCCTGAGGCGGCTTCGGCGGCGGCCAGGCCAGCCGCGTCGGTGGCGTAAGTATACTGCGACCAGGATTTCGGCAGCAGCGCCACGATCAGGGTACCCACGCCGCTGGCATTAACGTAGTAATGAACTTGAATAGCATGCCACTGGTTATCATAGAATTGTGCGGCACTCAATGCGCGGGCCCCGTCGATCCGGCCGCTGCCAAGGGTCGGCAGCGAGTGAGAGTTACTGTACGTGCTGTATATATGGGTAAAGCCAGACAAATTGGTTTCGATAAAAGCGCCATAGGGCGGAGTCGCCCCAGCGACTGTAGCAGGATCGGCATCGGGATCAGAAAATACCATTCCTGGCAGTTTGGCAGTATTCATTTGCCAATCAGAAAGATCATTCGGGTAGCGGGCCTTGTTCACGGTCATATAATTATATATTCCGTAAATCAATGGACCATTTCCGGGAAAGGTATTGAAATCTTTATGAGTCGTTTCTGGGTTGCGTTGGACGTAATCTTGAGTCTTATTCAATGGGTCCGCACCGGGCAAATTTGCTGGTGGTGTGACACCGACCCACCGATTAGTGGACATATCCCAGATGTCGGCATGACCAGTACCGGGATTTCGGTTGGTATACGCATCAAATTTAATACCTTCCGCATAGGGCAGGCCGGAAATTCCCACATTACCGCCAAACAGTCCGACCGCTCCCGGCTGGCCGGGATACAGCACAAAACTCATCCCGTCCGATTTTTTATCGTTGCTGTTCCAGTCCCCGAAGTTCACGTCATACCGCATCCAAAAGTTCTTCGAAAAATCCAGCCGGGTGTTCAGCGTTGCGGCCCCCGCCTGGGATTGACTGTCTGTGTTGGTCAGCGTGACATCACCCCACGTGCCATCTGCGCTGCGATCAATGTGGGCCGTTCCTCTGGTGGAGAAAAATGTCTGGGTATTGCTCGGTGTCACCGTGACCGGCTGGGTGGTGTCGGCAATAACCGATCCGCTAGTCCCCAAGAGCAGCAGCCAAGCCAGCACTAATAAACTCAGTATCTGAAAACGATAGTGCGTGCGCATGAAAATCCCCCCGTGAAGATTGATAAAAAAACACGAATATTGTCATCCTAAACCGTTCTGAAGGCGATGGAACCCCTTTAAGAAAACGATAGCATAGAAATGAAAAAAAGGCCAAAATAACAACATAAAATATTGCGGGCGCTAGTTGACACCGTGTCACTTTTGCTGTATTCTAGTTTTCATTAAGTGACACGGCGTCACTTTTTGAGAGGAGAATGCGCATGCCCACGGCCACGTTTAACAACTTGAAACCGGAAAAAAAGCAGCTCGTTACCCAAGCGCTGCTGCGGGAATTCTCGGCGCATCCCTTTGCCGACGCCCAGGTAGCGCGGATCGTCAAGGATGCTGGGATTGCCCGAGGCGCTTTTTACAAATACTTTGCGGACCTGGCCGACGCGTACGTCTACCTTTACGGGGTGGCAATGCGGGACATTCACCAGCATATCGATTTTCAGCAAGCCTCGGGTTACACTGCGGCCGGGTATCTGGCCTATACGGAGCAGTTCCTTGCTTCACTGGCCGATAACCCGTATCGCGATTTGATTCGCCGGCACTTTACTGAAAACGAAGGCGCGCTGCCGATCCCGACGGCGCTGAACACGCCGGAGAAATTAGCGGCCCTGCCCGCTGATGAATGGGCGGCCACGATCCTCAGCCACGAGGTGATTCGCCAGATCATGCTGTATCCGGAATTAAAAACCAAATTACTCACTAAATTCACGCATACGCTCCATCAATTGGAAGGAAGTCATCGTTAATGTACTTAGCCTGGAAAGAAATCAAGCACGAAAAGCTCCGCTACGGTCTGATTATCGGGATGATCCTGCTGATCAGCTACTTAGTTTATATTCTCAGCGGGCTGGCCTTTGGGCTGGCTCAGCAAAACACCGAGGCCATTGATTCCTGGGGCGCACAGAGTGTGATCCTGGATAAAGACGCCAACACCAGTCTGCAACAGTCCATGCTGACGAAGAGCCAAACGGATAAAATGACGCTGACGAAGAAAGAAAGCTATGTCGGCCAAAGTGCCATCGTTGCCAAAGAAGCCAAGCATGCCAAAGTATCCGCCCAATTCATCGGGTTGGACTGGGATCAGTTCATTGGTCAGAAGCTGGTATTGACCAGCGGTCATAAACCAACTCAGGCCAACCAAATCGTCGTGGATGATGGGTTCAAGACCAGCAACTACCAGCTCGGTGACAAGATCCAGTTCAACTCAAATACGGAAACCTATACCATCGTGGGCTTCACCCACAATGCCAAGATCGACATCGCCCCGGTGGTTTATGGCGACTTGAGCACGTGGCAGACATTGAAGAAACTGCCGGATACCTTTGTGGCTAGTGGGATCATTTCGCAAAACGCCAAGTACCAGCCCGGCGTTGACCAGCTGAAGAATTATTCGGTGGCGGCATTCATTAATAAACTGCCCGGCTACAGTGCCCAGAACATGACCTTCACGTTCATGATCGCCTTTTTGATGATTATTTCCCTGGTCGTCATCGCCGTGTTCCTGTACATCCTGACGATTCAAAAGATTCCCAATTACGCGGTCTTGCGGGCTCAGGGCGTCCCCGCCAAAGTGCTCGTCAGCAATACCATCAACCAAGCGCTGCTGCTGGTCTTTGGCGGCTTAGCCTTGGGCGTCGGCTTGACGGCGTTGACCGCGGCCGCGCTCCCGGCGGGCGTACCGATTGCCTTCAACTGGCCGATCCTAGGCGGGGTGACCATCGGGATTCTGTTGACCGGCGTGATTGGCGCGCTGATCCCCGTGAAGTTGATTCTCAAAGTTGATCCCGTCAGCGTGATTGCCTAATGGAGGCTGAAACAATGGAAAATAAAAATACGATTGAAATGCACCATATCGACAAGACCTTTGGCCATGATACCAGCAAGATCCAGGTCCTGAAGGATATTGAGTTCACCGCCCAACGGGGAGAAATGAGCCTCGTGATCGGGCCGTCCGGCTCCGGTAAAAGTACCTTTCTCACTATTGCCGGCGGCTTGCAGACGCCGACGGCCGGGGACGTGCGGGTGGAGGATACACCGCTCACGGCGATCCCGGTGAAGCAGCGGGATGCGCTGCGATTGAACAAGATCGGCTTCATCCTGCAGGCATATAATCTGGTGCCTTTCCTCACCGTGCGGGAACAGTTCCGCTTCGTCGACCGGATCAAGGGCGCCACGCACATGACGGAAGACGAATTGATGACGCTGCTGGCCGATCTGGGCATTCAAGATTTGATCACCAAGTATCCCAACGAACTCTCCGGCGGCCAGACCCAGCGGGTGGCGATTGCCCGGGCGCTGTATCCGAATCCCGAGATCGTACTGGCCGATGAACCGACGGCCGCGCTGGATAGTGAACGGGTAACGGTGGTCGGTCAATTGCTTCATGATTTGGCCAAGAAGCACAATAAGTCGATCATTGTGGTCACCCATGATATGCGGTTGAAGCAATATGCAGACCATATTTATGAGATTTTGGATGGCAGTATGCGGCAAGCCAGTTAAGTGAATTTTTCGAGTGGACAGTCTGTCTTAACGACGGCTGTCTTTTTTTGTGAAAAAATCACGTGCCAATCCTTGATTTTCAGAAAAGTTAAGCGTAGCTTAAAAATATATTCAAGAAGGGGGAAATTATTTCAATGCGGCTACTCGTTAGCAAAATTAAACAGCATAGTATCGCCAGTATCATCACTTTTTGGTTGCTGATGTTTGTCTTTGACGAGTTCATCTCGAGTCCGCTCATCGGTCTGATCAAGGCGCCGGATATTGTCTTGGACGTCATTTTCAAAACGCTGGAATTGACGGCCGGAATTCTATTCAATCAGTGGCTTACCCGGCAGCCCATCCATTGGCGGGCGGCCATTGGTAAAAACAGCATCATCATGCTGGCCATCATGGCCGCCATCATGGTCGGGGCAACGGTGAGCAAGCTGAACAATTTAGCTGACGCGACGATCGTGGCAGTGATTGCCGCGGGGCCGGAAGAGTTCCTATTCCGCGGGGTGATTTTCGCCAGTCTATTGGCTAATTTAAAAATACAGGCACTGCCGCACCGCGTCTGGGCCGCCATTCTCTTGTCCAGCGCCATGTTCAGTTTGTACCACTTCGGCAATATCGTTGATCAAGGGCTGTACTTTACCCTGATGCAGATGATTGAAGCGTTCGGCATGGGCTGCCTGCTGAGTGCACTTTATGTACGTAAGGGCAGTCTGCTGTTCCCAATGGTTCTCCACGGTTTTATCGACTACACAATTACAGTCACTCAAGGGTACGCGACAGTGATCACCAGTGCTGGGAACCCCGCTGGGACGTTATTGGCGGCGATATTCCACATGGTGTTGTACATTGGCTTGGCCGTTTTGATCTGCAAACCGGACAGTGACAGCCAGTTGCGGGGGCAGGTCGTGGCCGTAGCTGGGCGAGATGTGTAGTGCAAAGTATCCCTAGCGGTGGCGTAGAATAGAATCCTGGGGGTGGAGAAATGGATCTCGCAGCGTTCAAAACACACTATTACTACAAAACGGATCTGATCGCGTTATGCCGCCAGTATCAATTGCCAACCAGCGGCACCAAGGCGGACTTGAATCAGCGCCTGGACGCTTTCTTTTCTGGCCGACCGGTGCGTCAACGGGCTGAGTCGGCAAACCGTGGTCAAAAATTGACTGCAGCCCAGTTGACTCTGGAAACACCAATTATTGGGTCAGGTTTTGCGTTCAACGCAGCTGCCCGTGAGTTTTTTGCCGCCTATTTTCACGTGAAACACTTTCGCTTTACCAAGTCCATGGCCGTGTATAAACGGCAAGTTGACGCAAAAAAAGATCAGACCGCAACGATCGGCGATCTGATCCGGGTCTATCAAGAAACTAAGGACAAACCGGCAGCACAACGGGCGTTCTTGGCGAATAACCCCGAAGAGCAGACCTATCAGTGGAACAACTTTGTCCGCGATTTCTTCGCCGATCCGCAGACGGCGGTGTTCCATGACCGGCTGAAAGTCGCCGCCATTCTTTGGCAGCAAGTGAAACGATCAACCGACGCCAAGGTGTATCGCCCTCAGCTGGTGACGCAATACGGGCCATTGATTGCCCAGTATCGCCGTCCTTAATGGGGCTGTTCCTCATTAAACCGGCGGCTGAGTTTGCTTTCGCTTTGGGCCAGTAATGCCTCCGGGTCAATGCCAAACTTGGCACCAATGACCAAGACTTGGTCTAACACATCAGTCAGTTCCTCTTTCAGGTTGGCGGTCTTTTCGGCCGGTGTCTGCGGCTTTTCTCCCGGATGATGGCGGCCAATTTCCAAGGCGCGGATCGCACGGGCGACTTCGCCGGTTTCTTCAGTTAGAAAATTCAAGTAGACAAAGGGTGAAAAGTGATACCAATCGTGGCGTTTGTAGAAATCGATGAGCCAAGCTTGGTGGTTTGCTAAATTCAATAGGACGGCCTCCATTCGCCGGCCTGACCTGAACGGGTCGGGCCGGTTTTGTTTAGTCCAGCATAGCAAACTCTGGCTATAAATCCACCCGTTGAAAATTCTGCATACTGACGCGCATGGTCACGAAGAAACTGGTGATAAAGGCCATGATCCCCGCCACCAGGAAGGGTGATTGCAGCAGCAGCGCCGTGGGTTGAACCGAATCCACCCAGCGCAGCCCCGGCAGATGCGGCAGTGTTTCCATCACGCCCAGCAGGATCAAGGCAGCCAGCGTACCCCAGAAGTAAGGCCAGCCGATTTTTATCCCAGTTTTAAAGAAACCCGTGAGAAACAGGTAGTCGAAAACGGCGAGGGCCAACAAGCCAAAGCCAAAATAGGCGACATTGGCGGTGATGCCCGCGGGATTGGTTTGGATGTAGAGCGTCCGCAACAGCGCCCAAGGAATCGTCAACAGCAGCATGACCGTTTGAAAAGTAAACGTGTAAAGCACTTTGCCCCGCACTACGCCGGCCTTGCCGGTTGGTAACAGGGCCGTATACAGAATGTCGTTGGTCTGCTTGGCGTAGACCAAGTCCAAACTGGGGGCCAGCATGGCAAAGAAGAAGACCACGCTGTACGGATACGCGGGGGCCAGCACCAAAGCGCCCAACCAGACGAAGAACCAAGTGGTGGGATGGGCCGCCAGCAGATATTCTTTACGCAGGAATTGCCGAGTCATCAATGGTCTTCCTTTCTATCGTGAGCATAATGTCATCAAAGGTCAGCGGGGCGTTAGCGCTCAGGCCGAATTGGCGGCGAAAATGGTCGATGAAGTCGGGTTTGGCGGCAGAGTAGAGCACGGCCCCCGCATGGATGTAAGTGATCGAATCCGCGATGGCTTCCAGGTCGGTGGTGATGTGGGTGGAAAAGAGAATGCTGTGCTGGCCGTCGGCGACGTAGTGGCGAAAGACCTGGCGAATCGCGTCCCGGGAGACGGGATCAATGCCGCTGGTGGGTTCGTCGAGAATGAGCAGCGGCGCGTGGTGACTCATGGTCACGGCCAGCTGGTATTTGATCAGCATACCGGTGGAGAGTTCCTTGACCTTTTTTTGGTCATCCAGATCGAAGAAATGCAGGTAATAGCGGTACTGTTCCTCGTCCCATTGGGAATAGAACTGGCGGGTCGTCCTGGTGATCGTTGCCAGCTTTTTCTCGGGGTAGTAAACCGTTTCGCCCAGCATCACGGCCGGGTTGGCCGGGGCAGCGATTTGCATCGTGCCCGCGTCGGGCTGCACTAACCCGGCGATGCTCTTTAATATGGTGGACTTTCCGGCCCCGTTGACGCCGATCATGCCCATGATCGTTCCTGGGGCGATGGTGAAAGAGACGTCTTGCAGTGTGAATTGCGAGTAGCGTTTGGTCAGATGACTGACCGTGAGCAAAGAATCATTGGTCATGGGGCACCCCCTTGCCCATATGGGCGTAGGCCGTCGCTTGATTGAGAAAAACGTCATTTTTGACCAGGGCCAACCCCGGCAGCGGGCCTTCTTCGTCGCCTAATACGACGAGGTTGGTCCCTTTGGTCAACTGAAAAAGGTCCCGGGCGCTTTTGGGGATCACGATTTGCCCCCGTTCGCCGACTTGGACGGTGCCGAAGAGGTGTTTTCCCTTCGGTGGGATGCCGAGCCCGCTTTTTTCGGTATCGTGATGGATGAGATCGTCCAACGAAATGTTGTAAAACTGGGCCAGCGCATCGGCGTGGGTGATATCCGGGACTGATTGCCCACTTTCCCATTTAGCAATGGCTTGACGGGTGACGCCGACCCCTTCGGCGGTTTGTTCCAACGTATAGCCAAAGTGAGCGCGCAGATTCCGCAGATTACCGGCTAGGGGTGAGTTATCTGACATGTTTGTTTCCTCCGTTTCTTCTGACTTTTCATACTCCAAGCATACCGAGTTGCCAGGGCGGAACAACCAAGCGAAGACAGCAAAATTTGTTAACACCGGTTACCTCCATCGGTAAAGTGTCGTATATATTTGACACGTGTGCGGGGTCTTGCTATACTCAGGGTGTCAAATATATGTGACATAAGGAGGCCAGTGATGAACCGCATTCGACAATTCCGGCAGGCCCAAGGCTGGTCCCAACTAGCCCTGGCGCAGCGGGTCGGCGTGACCCGGCAAACCGTGAATATGATTGAGAACAACAACTATAATCCCAGCTTGGATCTCTGCATTCGCTTAGCCCAGGCGCTGGGGACGGATCTGAATACCTTGTTTTGGTTTCCGGAAGGATTGGAGGGCGAGGAGTCATGATGGAGCGGTTAATACGATGGACGTTTGAGGTGAGCGGCCGGGATGAGTACCAGAAGGCCGAGCTGAATAAGATTCTCAGCGGGAGCGCTGTGCTGGTCTATTGGTTGTTGTATCTGGGTATGTTTGCCAGTTTGATTATTGACGGTTTTTGGACGCACTACGTTACGGCGGGGTCAATGATCTTAGTAATTATTGCGCTCGTATGGGGCATTATCATTAACGTTCAAATTCGGAAACATGGTCTCTATCAAATAGAGGCGGCCAATGAAGAAGATTTGCAGAAAATTTATCGGCGCATTAATTTTCAAGCTGTGCGGGATACGATTATCGCTGGTATCAGTGGGTACGCTGGCTGGTCATTAGTAAGTTTTGCAATGTCAGCGCAATACTGGCCAACGATTCGTGAGACAGTGGTTTTTATGGTGGTATTTGTTGGTGTTTACGCGGTGACAACTTGGCGTTATCGCCGCCGCCAAGTCATCAAAGCCTGGGAGGACAACTAACCTTTTTCAGCTCATCGACCACTGCCGGTGAGCTTTTCAATTTGTCCCCCGCTACTGATTGCGTTAAGGTACAACTAACGATTCAGTAAGACGGCCCGGTGTCTGCGCCGGGTACGGTATAATAAACACCATACGGAGAGGAGCTGCTGCATCATGGCCTCATATCAAGTCCCTATTGAAAATAAGCTGCCCATGCCCCATCAAGAACCGCCGCGCAAGCGGATCAAATCACCGAAGGATATTGCTGAACGACTCCTTTTCCTGGTCATTGCTATCGTCTTGATCTACGTCCCGCAGGTGCCGATGTCGGTGGTATTGGTCCTGAAAAAGCGGGGCACCCCAGCGAGTATGCCCTTGTACATCGCGATGTTCGCGCTGATGATTGCCTTGTATATTGGGGCGGTCTGGCTGATGCGCTTCCTCATTCACCGCTACACCGACCAGCCGCTGGTCCGCCGGTGGGAAAAACGGGACGCCTTATATGTGGTGCTCGGCTATTTGGCGATGTTCGGGGCAAAACTGATCCTGCTGCCGTTTTACACCAGTATTTCCGGCGAACAGCTGACGAAGAATGACGCGGTGATTCGGGGAATGCTGAAAGACGGCAACCAGATCATTTTCATGATCGTCTTCATGACGGTCATCGCCGCGCCGATTTTGGAAGAAATGGTCTTTCGCGGGTATGTCATGACGGCCTTTTATACGCGGAATCCAATCTGGCCGATTTTGATTTCCGGCGTGCTGTTTGGGCTGGTCCATCAGAATAACAACATTGCGGGCACGCTGATCTATGTCGCACTTGGCGCTATTTTGGCCTATGTCTATCGCCGCACCGGGAATATCACCGTCAACATCGGGCTGCATTTTTTGAACAACGCCCCGATGATCTTTATGGCGCTGCAATTTATTAAGTAGAAATGGAAGCAGGTGACGGGCGGTGACTGAGGATAGTTTGATTTATCGGTTTGGCGAGTCGGTGAAGCGAATTTTCTTCTTCTCCGTCTTTTTCCTCATCATGGGCTGGTACCAGGCGCCGGCGCAGCTGCCGGAGCTGGGTATTACCAACCCCTGGATGCGTGATCATGATTTGGGGCTGGCCTTGGCCGAACTGGCTATCACCGCGGTTATCGTCACCTACTTCTTGAACCGGTATGTCAGTCAGCTGCGGCAGTGGAATCCCAAGGGCTTTGGCCGCCAGCCGCTCAGCTGGCGGCGGTTGGCGGTCTCTGGCGGGGGCTTTTTGGCGTTGGCCGGATTAGTCTATTTGGCGACGCGGCCGCCGTTGAATGGATACGCTGCGGTTATTCGGGGGCAGGTACACAACATTCCCATTACCACCTGGGTGGGTCAGCTCGTGGCGGCGCCGTTGATTGAGGAATTGCTCTACCGCGGGATTTTCATGAACTATTTCTGGAATCGGGATAACCCGGCGTTTCGCGTCTTGACGATACTTTCCAGTGCGGTGATCTTTGGCCTGCTCCATGAGTTCTCCTGGTCCCTGGCCCTGCTGTTCTGGTGCGAAGTGGGCTTCATCCAAGCTGGTATTTACGAATATACCCGGGATCTGCGCTATGCTTGGGTTGTACACATCGCCATTAATTTCTGGGTGGTGTGGTTGCTGCTGTGAGCGCATAAAAATACCGTCGGCTAATAGCAGGGGCGGTGCCCCGTCAAGTGGACAGCTCAAATATTAAAAGGTCGTTCTCGTGTTGTTCCCCAATTAGGGGCGAATTAGTTACTGATTTTGGCAGTCCGCAGGGGCTGCCATTTTTGATCCAAGAACTTTCCTAATCAAATGGTCCTTCTGGAATAGTTGGATACCGATTTAGTGCCATCTCATACGTTCCCATAGAGATGCGCTTGGCCTTGGCTATCACATTTTCTGTGTAGATTTGGAACCTTGTGCGGGTCGGCGTTACAACAAATACAAGGTCGACAATCGAATCGCTTTCTTCGTCGTAAAGAAGTGAATGATCGTAGACCTGGAAAACATCACCCG
>NZ_AUEH01000028.1 GCF_000425885.1 Schleiferilactobacillus harbinensis DSM 16991 | reverse complement strand
TTGCCCTCTCCAAGTGGGGCGATACATTCGCCGACAAGACTCTGGCTAATGCCATTCTTGATCGACTGGTGCACCACTCCCGCGTGATTCGGATCAACGGCCGGTCATACCGCATGAAGGGCCATATCACAGAGCCCAAAGCGGACAAAGCACCGAATGATACTGGTTAGGCCTCTGGCCTAACTGAAGCATCACCACTAATTGGAAAGGAGAAACGCAGCTCAACTAAACCGGCAAAAAACAACATTTTCTAATCGGCAAAAAATGTCATTTTATCGTCGGCGTTGACATGCACGCCGGAATTATTCAGTTTTGCGAGAAACCCAGGTGACACAAGCGCTTTTGGTATATTCAAAAAATAGTGGTCGGGCACTTGTGCGAAAACGCTTCCCAGGCCGGAGCATAGATGTTATCTTGGGTACAGAAAGGAAAAGGAAGGTGATCAGGTAAAAGAAAACGTCAATCTTTCTTCGTCAGCAAGGGCCACATGGCCTCCACTTGCCGAATGTCCCAGTCGGCCTCATATTCCTTCAAGGTAGCAAGAACTCCAGCGTGCATTTCTTCAGCGCCATGGCGATCACCTTGATGAAATATGATGGCTGCTTCCAGGGCTTTCCGATGCACGGAGAATTCGAGTTTTCCTTTTAAAGCATCAGTGTGGTGGGAGATGCTCAGCAGACTTTGAGCCTCATCGTAGTCCTTTGCTGAAATAATGAGTGCATTGGTGACACTTAATACAATATCACTCACCAAATCAGCGTTATTCAGGACATTAATATATGCCAACGCATGGGCAAAAATGTTCTGAGCAAGCCAAATGAGATCCTCGGCTGGCAAAAATACGGGGAAATAACGCAGCATATTGAGGTCATAATTAAACCAATTACGCTGCGAACGCAGATAATTCATCACGAAGTTGATATCGGCTATCGGCAACGGTTGACCCCGCAACATACCACTCGCTGCCTGGATGGTTATCTTGTCGAGACGACCAAACGGCAAGTCAGTTGGTTTATCTGGGTGAGTCTTTATCAAATCAGACAGCATACCATCTAACTTGATGACGTCCCTATCGTTGTAGGCGTGAGCGACTGAACTGTAAAAAGCGGATACTTGCGTTGGGTTGAAGTTGTTTTGCCGAGCAAAAAACTCAGAAGGTGTAATTCTAAGCTTATCTAGGAGTGGTAGGACCGTTGCTAGGTAAGGAGACGTTTGGCCCAGCTCAAATCTGCGTAACGATGATTCGCTCATTATGTCTGCGGATACCTGTTTAACGGTAAATTTGCGATCTTTGGTACGGAATGTGTAGAAGGTATTTCCAATTTCTTCTGACAACGGTTTCCCCCCTTATGAAAGGGTCGAAAGTGATGAATCAAATTGTAAAAGCCTTAGTCCCAACCAGTATACTGCTATCTGACGAGATTTATCCAATTCCTCTGATTTAAACTTGGAATCATTGCTTACTACAAAATGTGAAGTGAGGCCGAAATGGGGTGTGGGTGTTATGTTTGCTGAGATTGCCAGTATCGCGTTGGTCCTCTTTCTGGTAGTAATCAGCAGAAGAAAAGGTGTGGGGTTCTTAGTAGCCCGCATTTGTGCGTTTGTTCTGATTGCGCTACTGGGTCTTCAAAAGATATTGAACATTTTTCATAGCACCAGTTGGCGGCTAATCAGTATAGCGGCAGTTGTGGTGTTGATCGTTGCATTTGCCATATTTTCAATACGCCTTGAATGTCGTAAACAGCGCAGTTGAAAAGGTCTTAGATGATGTAGCACAAACACATTGGCCTATAGTCATCAGCGAAAACTGCCACACTGATCCTTTGCCTGGTCGGTTTCGAGTGACATCAAATGGTCTATTGATTCCATAAATTTTTACGTTGGAGGAGTTGATTACAGTGGAAATTGCAGAGCTTGCAGAACGGATGAAATCCGGGGCAAGTGCAATCAGCGTATTGGGCGTCAAATCCATTGCACTACTCTTCGGATTATCGACACAGTTCAAAGAGAATACGGCACGTAATGTAATCGCAGGTGCATTGACTGGAATTACAATGCAGGCGATGACCATGCCAGCAGCAGCGAATACGGCCATTCCGTATGTTCGTCAAAACAAGAACGCTCAAGAGATCGAGCATCAAATTGGCAAAATTACAAAGTTTCCGATGAGTCTTGTTCTCACGGAGAAGCATTTAGCCATTGGGACAAACTTCACTGGAGATATTGACAATATAAGAGATATCCTGACCGCTTCACCCAAGTATCTTATTACGATGATCAATCCGAACAGCATCCAAATCGCGAAGAAGGGCGCTGAATAGCGACTTTTTGCGAAAGGATGATAGCAAGCAATGTTGGACACCCACACAACCGAATAGAGACCGCAGAAATCCATAATGGCAATGCGGTCTCTTTTCATGCATTTCGGCCGATTGGGCCAATTAATTAACGAGACGGAAAACGCTTGCTAAAATTATCTGATAGGGATGAAAAGAGGCGCGGATATGGGTACATTGCTGGTTTCAATTATTTTCATTGCCGCAATCATTGTCGTTGTCATTGCCGCATCGGTACGCCGATCAGCGACGGGTAAGTGGTACACCGTCCTCGGCCGCTCTTTCTATTTGCCCGTTATTGTCGTCGGCGTTGGCTTTATCGGGTTCATCGTGTGGGACATGATCCAGGGTGGACCCGGCGCCACGATGATGGTTATGCCTTTTGTTGTGTTGTTTGCGGTGGTGTTAATGACTGCTTTAATCAAAGAAAAATCATCGCGGCGCTGAACCAACAACGGAGGTGATCCCGTGAAGAAGAACGGTGGTATCCTGATTCTGTTTATCCTTGCTGTCGCAGGGTTTATTGTCATTTCTATGCTGAATCAATCGGTATACCAGATCTTTACGATTTTTGTTGTGTGGTCGGCTGTGCTGTACGTGGTTTACCGGCTTGGATTGCTGGCGTGGGTATCTTTACGGAGGGAACAGCGTAAGCCGTGATTTTTTACTGAACATGAATAGAGACCGCATTGCCCATCACAGGCAACCCGGTCTCTTTTTCGCATCATGAATAATAGGCGTTAGTCGTGAAAATGCGTCTCCAGGAAGGAGAGCACGGCATCGTAGTCGGGTTCGCGGGTTTGTTCGTCAACGATCTCTTCGTAACGAATCTTGCCGTTGGCGTCGATGAATGATGGAACGGATCAGGGCATTGCTGTCCACTATAAGAAACAGAGTTTTTCCCGAGTTGAGTCAATCCGCTGAATTAGCTGAGCCTTCGAGATTATTAAAGATATATTGTAAACGTTTTATACACGCTTTGAGACAAACTGAACCGATTCGTTTATTCTGAAGACAAGTTAAACGAGGAGGTGTTACTCAGCGGCAGTTGTCAGCTGATCCCACAAACTATCCAAAGAGCTCATCGCGTCGTGCATGTCCAATATTTTCAAAAAGGCGATGAGGGTCTCGTGGCTTTCAGCAGCCTTTGCCTGGTTGCCGCGACGATATTGAATAATTGCTTCATATTCAGTAAGCGTTAAGGTGGTGGTGAGGTAGGCAGCAATAGCGGATTCACGACGCGTGCGCAAAATCAGGTGTTCTGCATCATTAATTGCATTTGCCATAATCAGCTGACCAATGACAGCGATGAGGATATTGGTGGCTAACGTGATGTTGGACATGAGTGGAAAAAGGTTGGGATGTTCTTAAACAGCGTATCGACTAATTGGGTAAGTATATCACTCGTGAGAAAGGGCGGCAGAAACTGAAGAATTGCCAGGTCATAATGAAACCATTCGTTTTGGGTCAAGAAATAGGACACGGCGAAGTCAACGTCTTCCTTTGGCAGCGGGACATTCTGGAGCATACCCAGCGCGGCTTTCACTGCAATAATATCGAGACGATGAAAAGGTAGATTTTTAGGTTCCAATATCTTTTCATTGACGAGTTCCGACAGCTGGCGTTTCAAAGAAAGAACATCTTTACGTGAGTATGCACGGGAGGCTTTTTGGAGGGTTTGGGTAACAGAGGATGTGGAGTGCTCGTTAACACGGTATAGAAATTCGGACAAAGAAACGCGAAGACGCTGTAAAAGCGGCAACAAGTTTTCAAATGATATTGATGAGTCGCCCAATTCAAATTTGTCCAGGGTCGATTTGGAAACGATACCGTCCGACAGTTGGCTCAGACTGAGATTCCGGTTTTCACGGATGATTCGAACGGACTTTCCGTATTCATCGGACATTATGTATCCCCCTTTAGAAAGGCATGCGTGATTACAGCAGTTTTGAGCATAACTTTCAAAATGGCACTGATCGCTGGGTATCGACGTATTCTGGAACGGTGCGGAACGTACGGGGGGGTTCCGCAATCCCGCCTTATCGGATTGAATTGAATAAGTAACAAATAACTCGCAATAAGGGTTGTTAGAAGTTGTTTTGTTACCGCACCCAATCCCACATGGTATATAATGAGGCCATCAAGAAGGAGGTTGCCTATCATGAAAAAGAAGGGCATCTGGATCACGTTGTTGGTCGTTGTCGTTGCCGCAATCGGCGGGATCTTTGGGTATCGGTATTACACC
This sequence comes from Schleiferilactobacillus harbinensis DSM 16991, assembly GCF_000425885.1. Taxonomy (GTDB): domain Bacteria; phylum Bacillota; class Bacilli; order Lactobacillales; family Lactobacillaceae; genus Schleiferilactobacillus; species Schleiferilactobacillus harbinensis. The sequence continues at coordinate 33,792 of NZ_AUEH01000028.1, read as the reverse complement.
AGTAAGGCTGCGGTACCGAAGACCTTTGCCGGGCGCGTGCTGGAAACCTATGTCCCGAACTATCTCTTTGTGGATATGACCATCAGCTTTGCCAACGGTCACGCTTATCTACTGCCCACTCAAGCAAGTACTGCCGTATTTCTAGGCAACTCGCCGACAAGTGGGAAGAAGACTGAACTGAAACCCATGACGAAGACGGTTTTCAAGATGTTGGTCGGTAGTACCGACATCAACGACATCGCGAAGGTCAAGGTCGGTCAAAAAGTTGATTTGGGTCGGGCGGAGTTTACCCGTTCCGGCAAGCAATGGACGGTCACAACGCCCAAGCTGACTTTGAAGCTGACGGATCGCGGCGATACTAGCTTTAAGTCCCAGGATGGTACGTTCTGGCTGCTGCGAAAGGATGATAGTAAGTAATGTTGGACACCCACACAGACAAATAGAGACCGCATTGCCATCGCCGGCAACACGGTCTCTTCTTTTGCATCATGGGTAATTGGCGTTAGTCGTGGAAATGCGTCTCCAGAAAGGAGAGCGCGGCATCGTAGTCGGGTTCGCGAGTTTGTTCGTCAACGATCTCTTCGTAACGAATCTTGCCGTTGGCGTCGATGATAAAGATAGAACGGACCAGAACATTGCTGTCCGGTACGAGCAGGTTCATGGCCCGGCCAAAGGACCCTTCGGAATCGGACAACAACTGCATCCGTTTGACGCCCTCAGCCGCGCACCAGTTTTGCTGCTCAGCGACGGGGTTCGTCGAAACGGTGTAGAAATTGATGCCCGGGAACTGGTCAACTTCTTGATTGAACTTCTTGGTGGAGATGCTGCACACCCGGGTATTGATGTCCGGGACGACACTGATCAAAGCCGGCCGGCCAATCATCATCGCGGTGGTGAAGTACGCGCCGTGGGCATCTGTCATGGTGAACTTCGGCAGCGTTGCCCCGCGCCGAATCGGTTCGCCCAGAACAGCGACCGGTGCCCCATTACGTGTAACTTGCATGAATCGTAGCCCCTTTCAAATTTAGCTAACGCTGATTGTAACACGTTTAAAAATAAAAGGAAGGGGTCTAGACCTTAGTCGGTTGACAAACGCTGATAACCGACTATTCGCCCTGTTCGGCGTTCTGTTTACGGAACTTAAAATAACTGACGGTGCCAAAGACAATGGTCCAAATAATCGCGCCCACCGCTGGGATGATTGCGTCGGCGTTGATGAACAGGGTGAAGAAGATGAAGACGAAGAAGATGATCGTGATGATGTTCGTGAACGGGAACCCGGGCATCTTGAAGCCATCGGGCATATAGTCGGCGGAATGGCGGTAGCGATAATGGGCCACCATGGCCAGAGCATAGACCAGGATGTACAAATCACTGGACGAACTGGTGATGAACTCGAAGGCATCCTTGATCTGCGGAATCATTGCCAAGGCGGGTGCCAAGAGCATCACGATGGACGAGGTGAAAATCGCCCGGGCGGGGACGCCGCTGCTGGAGATTTCAGTCACCTTTGAATCTTCCTTGGAATGCCCCTCGGTACCGATCTGGTACAAATGGCGGCCAGCGGAGAAAATTGCGGAGTTCAAAGCCGATGCGGCCGATGTCAGCACGACGAAGTTGATGACCCCGGCGGCACCCTTCAGTCCGGCTAGGGCAAAGACCTGCACGAACGGACTTTGCTGGGGATTGATTTCCCGCCAAGGGTTAATGGACATGATGATGATCATCGCGCCGATATAGAAGATCAGGATCCGATAAATCGTTTGGTTGATGGCCTTAGGCAGAACTTCCCGGGGGTTAGCCGTTTCGCCAATGGTGATGCTGACGAACTCAATGCCTTGGAAGGCAAAGAAGACCATCGGGAAGGCACCGAGGAACTTCCAGACGCCATTGGGGAAGAACTGGAAGTGGTCCAAAATATTGCCAAAACTAGCGACACTGCCGCTGGGAGTCTTGAAGCCAGTAAAGATCATGATGATACCGGTAAAAATCAGAGCCAGAATAGCGATAATTTTAATCATCGCGAACCAAAATTCTGTTTCACCAAAGACTCGGGCCGCAATCAGATTCATGGTGGTTAAGATGGCCAGGAACACGAGTTGAATCAGACTGGCGTTCCAAGTAGGGAACCAGTATTGGATATACCGGCCAATCGCCGTGAGCTCAGCCATGGCTAAGAAAATCAAGCCCAGCCAGTAACTCCAGCCGGCAAAGAAGCCGGCGCCTTCGCCCACGTATTTCGAAATGAACGAGACGAATGTATGCTGGTTCGGGTCCTCATACAGCATCTCGCCCAGCGCCCGCATCATCAGGAAGAAGAAGATGCCCAGGACAGCGTAGACGAGAATGATTGAGGGGCCGGTGCGGTGGATGGTGGTCCCGGAACCGAGGAACAGCCCGGTGCCGATCGTGCCGCCGATGGCAATCATTTGGACGTGGCGGTTACGCAGGCTGCGCTTCATTCCCCCATTGCCATTCGTTGTTGGTTGTTGTGCCATGCAAAAAAATCCCCTCTCAAAAGTCTTCCTTTCTATTGTAACCCTTCTGTAACAATATGGCGGTTCAACTGCCTCAGGGTAAGATGAAGAGGATTCATGTCGATAAAGGAAGAAACAGGCTAGCTTTTTGGTACTTCTTCGGCGGGAACTGGGCGAGGCTGCCGATCAATAGTCCGTACTGCCGGCAGCAACAGCATCCCAGCGCCGACTACCAGTGCACCCACGCCCATGATGATGAACAGCATGTTCACGCCGAACCGGTCGGCGACGGGCCCGGCGGCCACCAGCCCCAATGGTCCAGCTAAGTTCATGAGCATACTGGTCAGCCCGATGATCCGGCCGAGCATTTCTGGGGCAAAACGCTCCTGAATCATCGCCATGAACGGTGCATTGAAAAACGGCACCCCCACACCGAAGAAGAAATTTAGAATATTAAATAGGATGAAACCGGTGAAATCCCGGCTGAGGATGCCGGACAGAATACCGCAGACAGCGACGCTGAGAATTGAGCCAAACAGCGCCCGGCCGCGGTCTTTACCCGCGCCGCGCCAACCGATCCAGGCCCCGCCGAGCATCATGCCGACGGAGAAAACAACTTCCACGATGGAGGCCATGGCGACCGTCCCCCGGAAATACTGAGTGGTCATCAAGGGATAGACTGCGCCAGCGGGCATGAAAATCAGGGTGAACAGGGCGCCAATTAAGGTCAGCTGGAAAATTCCTTTATCTTTGCGCAGCAAGGTCCAACCGGCCAGCATGTCCTGCCAGAAATGGACCGGGCCGTCCTGTTTCAGCCGTTCCGGCAAGCGGGTAATCAGCATTGTCGCGGACCCGAAAATCGCCCCAACGACATCCAGCAGAATCACGTAATTGATGTCGAACATGCCGAAGAGCACCCCCGCCACCGCCGGGGCGATAATCATTTGCACGGACTGGAACGCCCCGATTTGGCCGCTGATCTTCGTCAGCATCGTGTGCGGGACCAAAGTCGGGGTTATGGATTGCAGCGTGGGATATTGAAACGTCTGGGCCAGCGAGCGGACGAACATGGCTAAGAAGACCATCCACAGGGGGAAGGTATGACCAATCAGGCCAATGACCGCCAAGACGAGGGCCGCCAGCGCCGTCAGCATATCCGTCCCGATCATCAGCCATTTCTTATTATGCCGGTCGATGATCGGCCCGACGAAGGGCGAAATGAAGATGCCCGGTAAAAAGCCGATGATCGTCGCCAGCGAAATCATGGTGGCTGATTTGGTTTCGATGGTTAAGTACCACAGCAGAGCATATTGGACGATGGCACTGGTGATGCCGGATAGAAACTGGCCGGTCCACATGCGGTAGAAGTTAAAACGCCAAGTCGTTGGTGCGGTCATAGTGATCCTCCCTCGTGACGCAAAATGATGTCCAGAAAGTATACCAAATTGGGGCGCGGGAGGGCAATCAGATTGCTTGTTATAAGCCGAAATGATGGTTCTAACGTTGCTGAGTGCGTATACTAGCAGATATTAGGAATGGAGGCCGCACAACATGGATAATAGAAGCGTCGTGCCGTTGGTTCCTTACGGCCGTGAGTACTCACTTGAAGTTACCCAGGCTGAATTGAAACAGCTCGGGGCGGATAGTACAAATACGTTTGAAAAAGTAGTTGATTCGGTGAAGGGGACAATTACGTATCGCAAGCTTCCGTCTACTGCTCACGAGGATTTCGTGAAAAAGGGAATGAAGTACTATAACGAGAACCGCCAAATGATGGAAGACCTAAAGGATATGTAGACCATTCAGGCAGTCTGCCCAAGTGCAGCCTGCCTTTTTGTGCACTAAATATTAGCAATTAGCTTAACAGAGTGACAAAACTGGTATATACTATAATTGTTCGGTGAGAGAGACACCGGCACGGTGTACAAGCACCGTTCACAGAAAACGCAAGTAATATTGTCTAAGTGGTTTATAGGGGGTATGTCTTATGGCAGACGATTTTAACAACAACGATGATTTCTTCCACAACGATATGGATGATTTCTTCAATCAAGTGATGCATCAAATGGGTCAAGGCCAGTCCGCCCGGTATGTGGTGAACGGCCATGAATTGACCCCGGATCAGTTCGCCCAATTCCGGGCGACTGGGCAAATGCCCAGCGGTGACGGCAGCAGTATTCCCGTCAATGATGGGCAGACCAAGGCCGTCAAGAAGGGCGGCATCTTGGAAAAGATGGGCCGAAATTTGACCCAAGAGGCCAAGGATGGGTTGCTGGATCCGGTTATTGGCCGGGATAAGGAAATTCAAGAGACCGCTGAGATTCTCAGTCGGCGGACGAAGAATAACCCGATCCTGGTTGGTGACGCCGGGGTCGGTAAAACAGCCATCGTCGAAGGCTTGGCGCAGGCTATTGTCAAAGGCGATGTGCCGGAAGCAATCAAGGACAAGCAGATTTGGTCCATTGATATTTCTAACCTGGAAGCCGGTACCCAGTACCGGGGCTCCTTCGAACAGAATATTCAGAATCTGATCAAAGAGGTCAAGGCCGCGGGCAACGTCATTCTGTTCTTTGATGAAATTCAACAGATTCTCGGCGCTGGTTCTGTCGGTGGCGACGATAACGGCAGCAAGGGTTTGGCCGATATCATCAAGCCGGCCCTGAGCCGGGGCGAAGTCACCGTCATCGGGGCGACGACCCAGGACGAATACCGCAACACCATCATGAAGGATGCGGCCCTGGCCCGCCGGTTCAACGATGTCATCGTGAATGAACCAAGCAAAGCCGATACCTTCAAGATTCTCCAAGGCGTCCGCAAGCTCTACGAACAGCACCATCACGTGCAATTGCCGGATGATGTCCTGCAGGCGGCGGTAAACTATTCCGTGCAGTACATTCCGCAACGGTCTTTGCCCGATAAGGCCATTGACCTGATCGATATGACGGCCGCGCACTTGGCGGCTGAACATCCGGTGACGGATAAGGTGGCTTTGGAGAAACGATTGAAGGAAATTAACAAAGAAAAGGATGCCGCCGCGAAGAAAGAAGACTACAAGGCAGCCGCGAAAGCCAAGACCGAGGCGGACCAGATTCAAAAGCAGCTGGCTAATGACGGCAAACAAGTCGAGGCTGTGGCGACGCCGAATGATGTGGCCGAATCCGTGCAGCGGTTGACCGGGATCCCTGTTCAGCAGATGTCCGGTAACGATATCGAACGCTTGAAGGGCTTAGGCAGCCGGTTGAAGGGGAAGATCATTGGCCAGGATGAAGCCGTGGATATGGTTGCCCGGGCTATTCGCCGCAGCCGTTCCGGCTTTGCCAGCGGCAATCGGCCGATTGGCTCCTTCCTCTTCGTTGGTCCCACGGGGGTCGGCAAGACGGAACTGGCTAAGCAGCTGGCGCTGGATATGTTCGGCAGCAAGGACGCCATCATCCGCTTGGATATGAGTGAATATTCTGACCGAACTGCCGTTTCTAAGCTGATTGGGACCAGTGCCGGCTACGTCGGCTACGAAGACAACGGCAATACGCTGACGGAACAAGTCCGCCGGAATCCATATTCCATTGTCCTGTTGGACGAAATTGAAAAGGCCGATCCGCAAGTCATCACGTTGCTGCTGCAAGTCTTGGATGACGGGCGGCTGACCGATGGCCAGGGCAACGTGGTCAACTTCAAGAACACGATCATCATTGCCACGTCCAATGCCGGCTTTGGTACCGAAGCATTGGCCAAATCCGGGAAGAAAGATGAAGACATCGTGACCCGGATCGCGCCTTACTTCCGTCCTGAATTTTTGAACCGGTTCGACGGTATCGTTGAATTCAGTCATTTGACCAAGAAAGACCTGCATCAGATCGTTGATTTAATGCTCGCTGATGTCAGCCGCATCTTGGGCCGCAAGCAGATTACCTTAACGGTTTCTGCAGACGCTAAAGATTGGTTGATTACCAAGGGTTATGATGAAGCGATGGGTGCTCGGCCGTTACGCCGGGTTATTGAATCCCAGATTCTGGATAAGGTCACAGACTATTATCTGGATCATCCAGACGTGAAGCACCTGGAGGCGGAACTGGCGAATGATACCATCGTGATCAAGCCAGTCACTGAAAAGGCTGCTGCTCGGCCAGACGCAAAAGGCGAGGCAGTGACCAAGCAGTAATCGTTCAGCTGGTGAAGGCAGGCTGGTGTCCCTATGTTGACCTTGCCCCAGCACGCGGGCGAAGGCGGGTTGGGGCAACCACTTAGACAAAGCCATAACGTCATCAGCTTCCAGAACAAGCGTCGCTAAAGCCGCTTGCCGGATGTGTTAGTGCACCCGGCAGGCGGCTTTTTTTGGCGGATTAAATAACGCACACTGGCGGGCGAATTGCTTGCTTTTCCTGACCAAATAGCTTACGTTGGAATCGGTTGCACCAGTCACAGCAATTTATTTGATCGGAGGAATAACATAATGGATAAAATGCGCGTACAGGGTGATCACTTCGTTAATGAACGGGGTGAGCAGGTCATTTTCAACGGCATCAACTTGGTGGATAAAGAAGCTGACCATGATTTCATCACCCCCGGCGGGGATCCGCTTTATGAACAGCTGGCGGCCCATGGCATCAATCTGATCCGCTTCGGTATTTATTGGAACAAAGTCGAACCGGCACCGGGCCAGATCGATGAAGCGTATTTGGCGCGGGTTGCCGAGCAGATTCAACTGGCTCAGCGGCACGAGATCTATGTTTTCTTGGACATGCACCAGGACCTGTACGCCGCTAAATGGGGCGATGGCGCCCCGGACTGGGCGGTGCTGGACGACGGCCTGCCCTTCAACCGGAGCGACCTGTGGAGCGATAGCTACTTCATCAGCCCGGGCTTGCATCGGGCGCTGGATAATTTCTGGCAAAATGCCCCGGCTGGCGATGGCAAGGGGCTGCAGGACCACTATTTGAACGCTTGGCAAGCTATCGCCAAGTATTTCCTGGAAGCTGAGAATGTGATCGGCTTCGACTTGATGAATGAGCCATTCCCGGGTTCCCAATCCCAGGAAGTAGTGCAGACGCTTATCGGTTATTTGGGTGAAAAACTGCAGATGTCCCCGGAACAGCTGATGGGTATTTGGCTGGATGACACGAAGAAGCAGGGGTTGTTAGCCCAATTGAACGATGCGGCTACTTATGGTGAGATCTTGCAGAAGCTGACGGCGCCGGTGCAGGCATTTGAAAAGGCCACCTTGAACCCGTTCTACGATAAAATGGCGGCTGGCCTGCACGACCTGTTGAACGGCAAGGCGCTCTTCTTGGAGACGAGCTTCTTCGCCAATATTGGTATTCCGACGGCCATTTCTTTCTCTCCGGATAAAAATGAAGTCTTCGCGCCCCACGCTTATGATCTGGTGGTGGATACCAACCACTTTGAGAATTACAGTATGGCGCGGTTGGGCCATACGCTGGCGGTTCATCGGCAGGTGCAAGAGAAGTGGCACGTGCCGCTGGTTTTAGGTGAATGGGGCGCGTATTTCGATCAGCCGGAGACGAAGGCCATTAGCGAATTCCACGTGAAACAAATTGAAGCTAACGAGTGGAGCCAAACTTACTGGAGTTACTATGAGGGCTACTTCACCAGCCCCACGGCACGGGTTCTGGAGCGGCCGTATCCCCAGGCAATTAACGGCAAGCTGCATGCCTATCACTATGATCCAGCGACTCAGCAATTTGATTTGACGTACAAGGCGTTCCCAGGTACCAGCCGGATCTTCGTGCCGCATCTGCACACCGTGGCGATCAGTCAGCTGGCTGAGCAGGGCGTGCGCGCGGATAAGAAGGCCTTGCCCGGCAGCGAAAGCGGGGTGCTGTTTATTACCGCTGATGCGGAGCAGGAAGTTGTGCTGCATTTGCATATTGGGTAATTAGGATCGGCTTTTGGGCCAGAGTTCCTGCGAATGCGATATCATTGGCTTAACATCAATCAGTGGGGAGGACTCGATGATGACAAAGACGCAACTTTATCCAGTGTGGCGCATCGCCCTGGGTGTTTTAGTGCTTGCCAGCGTTATCGCGCTGCTCTTTTGGAACACCAGTCCCTATCGCTGGCTAATTAGTGCCGCTTTGATATTCGCCCTGAACATGGTGAATCTCGGCAGTAACTTTTGGCGGGCTAAGCGGCCCTTGTTCCAGCGTACCGATTACTGGCGCATGGTGGCTGGGGATTGCTTACAGGTTCTGCTTTGGGTATGGATACTGATGCAGAATCCCGGGAACCCCTATTTTGCTCTAAGCATTGGAATCGTGATCGGTTCACTGGTGATTGTTCTGGTCGGTGATGTTTATTTGCGACGGTATCTCACTAGGGCGTGACGGTGAGTCATCAGAAAGTTAGGAGGGATGTGCGTGCAACGGATTGCCCACATGCTGAAGGACGCTTTCACATTCAACAGTCCGGGCTTGTCCTTCAAAGATAAGTTCAAGCTATCGCTGCCGGCACCGATTCTGTCGGTGTCCGGGGTGATCATTCATCAGGTCTTTCTGAAGTATTACACGGATGTGATCGGTTTGACCCCCGCCATGGTTGGCTGGGTCTACACTTTGTATAACATCTGGAATGCGGTGAATGACCCGCTCTTTGGGGTGCTGCTGGACCGGCGGCCGCCGGATCCGAAGCGGGGTAAGTACGTCTATTTAATGAAAGTCACGGTGCCGGTGATGCTGCTGGCGACCTTTGCCATGGCTTGGAGCAGTCCCAGTTGGAGCCAATGGGTGATTTTCGGCGTGTTTACGGGCCTGCTGTTTATCTTTGACACAGCGCAAACGGTGTACAACATTGCGCTGAGTTCCTATGTCCTGTTACGGGCGCCGACTAAGGAAGAGCGGATGGACATTGGGACGATCGGCAATTACGTCACGTACATCATGTCCTGGGCGGTGTCCGTCGTGCCGACTTTGCTGCTGATCAACCACACGACGCAGCGGGTTTTCATTCCGGTATTCATGGTGATCATGCTGTTTCAGTCGGCCATCTTCGTTGTCGCTCTGTGGGGGCTGCCGGATCCGCCCGAGCTGTATGCCTCGGTGGAACTGGTCCATACGGATTTTCGGGAAACTTTGAAGATGGCCTGGTCAATTCTGAAATCACGGCCGTTTCTCGCCGCCATTGCGTACTCCATCATTGCCATGGGGGCCTTACGTTTTTACACTACCGCCTATTTGTATTATATGGGCGGTGCCGTCAAAGTCGACGGCATCACAGCGACGATTATCAATACCGCGGCCCACGTGGTGGCTCTGATGCTGATGCCGATCATGAACTCGATCACGAAGGCTTATGGGACCAAATTAGCGATTTACTGGGGAATGATCCCGGCGAGCATCGGCTATTTGGGAATCACTTTCGCCACCACAATTTGGGAGATCAGTATCTTCTGGACGTTGATCGTTATTTCGACGATCTACTTCGGAGTGGCGATTGGACCGATGAACGGCCTGATTATTGATGAGGATGAATGGCGGACCGGCGTGCGCAAAACGGGGTTGTATAACGGCATGTTCAATCTATGTACCACCGCTTTTGCCAGTATTCAGCTGATCATCTTTACCAACGTGATCGGTACCGCTGGTTATGTGGGCAAGGCGGCTGTCCAGACGCCCCAGGCGCAATGGGGCATTCGGCTGGCCACGGGGGCGATCCCGCTGCTTTGTTTAGTGGTTGGGTTGATTCCAATGATCTGGTATCCTTTCACCCGTCACCGGGAGCAGGAAATCTCGGCCCATTCCCACGCAATTCGAGCTGCGGCGAGCCAAGCGGCAGCACAGAAGCTGCCTGGTGAGCCGACGGGATTGGATCAATAAGACAAAGAAAATCCGTCAGCAATTGGCGGATTTTTATTTTGCTCAAAATTTATCGCGGTATAATCAAAACATCCCACCGATTGAAAGGATGTTGTCCATGCTGCGTTTGAAAGCAACCAATGCCGCTGATGCTGAACAGGAATTTGCAGCCATCACCGCCTTGCAAAGCGAGAACGGCTTTACCAATAAAAATTACGGCATTTCCCGCCAAGAGTTCTTGGCCAAGGCGTTGCCAGCGATGCTCAATGCCCCGCAAGGCATTGATTTGCCGGCGGGTTTTGTCCCGGAAACGGATTTCTTCCTTTGGGCGGACGATACGATCGTCGGCTTGTTCCGGGTGCGGCATTACCTGACGCCAGCCCTGCGCAATGGGGCTGGCCACATCGGCTATGCCATTTTACCGGCTTACCGTGGGCATGGCTACGCGAATATCGGCTTGGCGCTGACCCTGCGGGAGGCAGCCAGAATTGTGCCGGAGGATCACATCTATTTGTCTGTCCACAAGGATAATCCGGCGTCCCTGGCCGTGCAGTTGAAGAACGGCGCAACCATTTGGCACGAAAACGACGCGGAATACTTCACGCGCATCAAGAAAAGCGCAATTCAATAAACAACAGTGATCCCCATCATCCCCACCAGGTTCGGCGCCTGGTCTGGGGATATTTTCATCCCCTGGGCGAGGTGCCAGTCAAAGCGCAGTCCGGCTAACTCAGAGGTGGTGAAATCTAAATTCTTCAGTTTGGTTTCGCCAAAGTCCGCTCGGGTCAGATCGCAGTGGGCAAACTGAATCTTGCGGGTGAACTTCACGGCCGTCCAATAGGATTCCTGCAAGCGGCTGGCGCTGGCGTGCAATCCCTTGATAATGCTTTCTGAAAAGTTGACGTAATTGGCCAGACAGTCGGTCAGCGTCAAGTCGACGATACCGCAATTGTAGAGGTCGGCGCCGACCAGTTTGGTGTCCTTGAACGTACAACCGGTGAAGTAGCTGCCGCCGAATTGGCAATTGGACCAATCGAGGCCGATGAACGTGCAATCCAGCCAGGCACTTTTGGTGAAATCATGCTGGACAAAAGTACAATTATCCAGCGTGACCTGCTGGACGTTGATGTCCTGATTGGAATAATCCAGAGTGCAATGGCGATATGTGGTTTCAGGGATGAGATCGTCGATACTGAGTGTTTTATTTTCGATGACGGTAGGTTCTTCTGCGGCCATAATAGCGGTCTCCTCTACACGGTTTTCTTTGATTTTACCATGAGCGTGAGCACGATGCCGAGCAGGCCCAAGGCCGCAATGAGGAGAAACGACTGGCGGCTGCCGGCCGTGATCGCGGCCGCTTTCGGTGTGCCAGCGCCGCGTTCATTGGCCGCTAAGATGGCGGATAGGACACTGGTACCCATGGAGCCGGCGTATTGCTGCAGGGTGTTGAAAAGCGAATTCAAATCGCCCTTTGCCGAACCAGGCACTCTGAGTGAGGCGTCGGACATCGTGTTGCCGAAGCCAAAGTTGAAGCCGAAGCGGAAGAGCATGTACAGCAGGGTGATTAACACACCGCCAAGCCAGCCTGTCAGTCCCCAAAAGAGCAGACAGCTGAGCAGAATGGCAGTATTGCTGAGCAGCAGCGGCAGACGGAAACCCGCGCGGTCATAAACATGGCCGGCCAGAGGCGACATCAGGCCGCCGAGAATCGATCCAGGCAGGAGCATCAGTCCTGCTGTCAGTGCGCTGCTGTGCAAGACGTTTTGACTGAATTGCGGCAGCAGGAACGATAAGCCAATGTTGGCGAACTGCAATGAGAAGAAGACGATGGCCCAGAGGGCAACGGCTGGCGTTCGCAAGATCCTGAAGTTCAGCAACAGGGCATTGCTGGTCTTGATATGCCAGAGCAGGAGCAGGAGAGCGGCCAAAAAAAGTCCGCCCCAACTAAGGACTGAGCCACTGGTCCAGCCGAGGGTGCCGATATTTTCCACCGCTTCGCTTAAGCCGACCAGTACTCCGGCGAGCAGGATCAGCCCAGACCAATCGAAGCGGCGATGCTGGGGTTTGGCCGGTAGTTGGATAAATTTTTGGCCTAACAGAAACACACCGCCGATTACCGGCAGAATGACGACAAAAATCAGCCGCCAGCTCAAGGCGGAGGTGAGCCAGCCGCCATAGGTTGGGCCCAATGCCGGGGCTAGAGAAATGATCATGCTGGCTAAGCCCATATAAGTTCCCAGTTGGCGATGGGGGATCAGAGCCATGATCAGATAGAACATTAACGGCGTGGCGATTCCCGTGGCTACGGCCTGGGCTAACCGGCCCAGCAGCAGGATGGGGAAGTTCGGAGCGGCGGCGCAAAGAGTCGCGCCAATCAACGCCATGCCCACCGCGAAGCGGAATAAGCTTTGGGCAGCGAAGCGCTGGATCAAGTACGCGGTCGTGCTCATCACGATCGTCACCATTAACAAATACCCCGATGTCAGCCACTGTACCGTGCTCAAGGTGATGCCCAGTTGGCGCGTCAAGGTATAAAACGCCACATTCAAGGATGTTTCGACTAAGATACCAGTGAACGAGAGCAGCCCGACGGCCAAAATTGCCCATTGAGTGTGCCGCGCCACTTGTTGTTGTGCCATATTTATTGCCTGCTTTCTGACTTTCTGCCTTTATCCTACAACCAAAAAAAGCTGCGCATAAGAAAGAATTGGCCGGGCGCGTGAAAGTTGGGCGGACCTCGCGGACAATGCTAAAATAATATGGAGGCAGGAAAGGAGCGCTGGAGATGACGAAACGACATAACCGGTGGATACTGGTCTTAGTGACAGTGCTGGCGTATATCGCCATCGGCGCGGTGTATTTCATGCGGCGCGACTGGCTGGCCGGTTTGACCCGGCATCCGGCGGGGCTGCTTGCTGTCAGCATCGCCGGACCGTTGCTGCCCGGCCTGGCCAGTTTGTATCTTTGGGCCAAGGCTGCGACGTTGTGGCCGCAACTGTTGTGGGGCACCCTGGTGACTGTTTCGTTTTGGCTGCTTCTTTCGCTGATCGCATTATTTCTCATCTTCGGACCGACGTGGCCGTTGGTTGTTTAAGGAAAGCAGGTTATGGATATGGCAGAAACAAATCGTGGTTTCTTCATTCATTTGCAGGATAAAAAAGCTGTTGTGACCGAACAGGAGATTCCCATGCCCGTGGTGGGTCCGGATGATGTGCTGGTGGCCGTGAGCGGCGCCAGTGTCAATCCGGTGGACCTCAAGCGGGCGGCCAGCGGGGACCAGCAGGTGATGGGTTTTGATACCGTCGGCCGGGTCGTGCGGACGGGAGCCAACGTCAGCGGGTTCTCAGCGGGACAAAAAGTCTTCTTCGCCGGTGAGGGCCAGCGCCAGGGCAGCTTTGCCCGGTATCAGAGCGTCACTAGCAAGTTAGTGGTGGCGACCCCCAGAGGGTTTGAATCCACTTTTCTCGCCAGCCTGCCCTTGACCGGGATCACGGCCTGGGAGCTGTTATTTGAAAAAATGGGTTATACCGCCTCGGCGGGTGCTAATCACGGTCAGGTATTGCTGGTGATCAACGGTGCTGGCGGCGTGGGCTCGATTTTGACCCAGTTGGCGAAGTGGAGCGGTTTAACGGTCGTCGCCACGGCGTCACCTAAGAACTTCGATTGGCTCACGGCCAATGGTGTGGACCATGCGCTGGATTATCATCAGGACCTGACCACCGCGTATCAAGCCTTGAATCTGGCTGCGCCCACTGGTGTCGCTATTTTGTATCAACCGGTGCCCTACGCCCAGGTGGCGGCGGACCTGGTGGCTTATTTCGGTCATGTGGGATCCATTGTGGAACCCAGCGGCCCCTTAGCCCTAGCCCCGCTGAAAAACAAATCCGCCAGTTTTGACTTTGAATATATGTCGGCTAAGACCGATGCGGGGGTCAATGTCGCCTCCCAGGGTGCCATCCTGCAGCAGCTGGCCGACTTATTGCAAAGCGGCGCGATTCGGCCCACTGCGACGCGGACCTTCCCGGTATTGACGACCGAGACGCTGACGGAGGGTCTGCATACCCTGCAGGCCGGGCACGCCGTGGGCAAGCTGACTTTCCACGTGGGCAACTTGCAATGAGTTTGACCACGATCATGGCCGCGAGTATTCAGTTGGACGCTTTGGCCCACCGATACGAGCGGGCCTTTTTTGACTTGCAGACGTGTGTGCCGCTGGCCGGCAATCCCGTTCAGGCGCCGACGCTGTGGACTCGGATTGATGACTTGCGGGCGGCCATCGCCAATTTAACGAAGGGAAAAGCCCAAGTTCTGGGAGACTTGCAGGATTATTTTGCAGGAGCGCCGACGGACTTTTCCGCTGCCCAGCACGCGCTGTTGGCGGCAGCGGTGGCCAAAGCGCAACCAGCGGCGTTCCTGCCCCGCCAGCTGGTGGAACAGGTCAGTGCCCGGCTGCCTTGGCGCACGACGAGTGATACACCCCAAGACGTCCTGACCCAGTTGGCCAAAGCCATTGGGCTGTCGCTCCCCGCCCAACTCCGAGCCTTGGCGGCACTGTTGGGGAGCAGCACGCTCAACGCAGCGCCGACCCGTTACACCGCTGAGAGTGTACCTTATCCGGTGGATAGCTTGATCCACCAGCGGACTTTTGTGTTTGCAGCGATTGCGGCGGAATACCAGATGGCGAATTATCAAACGCTGACGCCGGAACAGTTTTGGCAGTGGCAATTATGGCGGTTGAACCATATCTTCGGGATCCCCGTTGCGACGTACAATGCCCGGACGCTGGTACCGGCGGCAGCGGATACCGGCCTGTCGGCGGACGCCGTGGTCTTCTATCCGCCAGCGGCACCGCCGGAGGTGTATTTCCTGTTTCGCGGCACAGAAAACACGAAGGGGGCGGCGGAACCGCTGCACCTGACAGAGGCGCTGGCTCATCCGTTGGCGGCCATGGATGCCAATTTAATTGAGGGCTATCGCGACTGGTGGTACAACGTGCAGGCCGTGCTGCTGGGGGAGGATACGGAAATGTCCCAGATCGACGCCGCCCGCCGGTTCGTGGCTGAGGTCCTGGCCCAATTGCCGACGACCACCAAAGCATACGGCATCGGTCATTCCTTGGACGGCCACCTGGTCCAGTCCTTGCAGCTGATCGATGGCGCGTTTGCGGCCGGGTACACTCTGAATGCTGCCCCGGTCCAACTGCGTCAGATCCAACAGATTGCGCCGGAACGGTTTTCTCTAGAAACTTGGACTGCCCTGCAGGCGGCTACCAGTCGCGGCATCGCGAATGCTTCAGATTCAGCCTTGCTGGCCCAGACGGTGACTGATCCGCGCTTAGCGATCACCAATGAAGGTTTTGCCCAGGACATTACCCGGCTGTTCTATAACTTAGCGGGCAATGTCTACGTCGGATCTTACCATGCTGTTCAGCGGCCGGGTTTGCAATACCCGTTCATTACCCAAGTTTCCGATTATCTTTCCTCGGCCGAGATTCGCTACGCGGCCACCACGTTGGGGGATTTCTTCAAAAAAACAGCCAGCGACCAGACGACAAGTCTGAGCTGGCAGATCGTGAATTATATGCGGGCTTGGGGTGAAACACCCCATTTGCCGGCGAGCAAGAGTATCCGTTACCGGCGGGATTATTTGCGGTACTTGACGGCCACCGGCTGGTTGAGCACTGAGCCGGTCATTTCGGCCCGCAGTCTGCCCCGCTGGCTGACGAGCCGGTTATCAGCCGGCAAATTGCGGACGTTTCGGCAGATTCGTTTTGATATGTTACAACTCGCTGTTTACTTCCATATTATCGACGGGGCGCAGTTTTTCTTCCTTGATTAGCTGCTGATAATTCGGCAGGGTCAGGGAGTATAGAGCGGCGTCATGGTAGGCATCGCTTTGATAAATATGGTCGGGCAGGATCCCATCCAAGTGGCAGAACAGCCGCTCCGGGACTGCCCGGCTTTTCTTATTCTCGACATCGGCCAGCACTTGGATTTTGCGCAGCCCCAACCGGTTGAAGCCGACGGCAAAAAGGGTGGACAGCCCCCGGGTCATGATGCCGAGACCCTGATAATCGGTTCCCAGCCAGTAGCCCACGCTGGCGTGGTGATCCATCTGGTCGAAGTCGTGGAGATCGATCATGCCGGCGGGCGTGCCGTCCACTGTGATAATCAGGAGAAACAGCTTATTGTTGATCATTTGGGTACGGGCGTAGCGCAAGAAATTTTCTTCATCGTGAACGTGTTTGGTGTCCTTGGTCCAGGGCATCCAGCGAGTGAGCAGGTCGCGATTTTTCTTCACCTGAGCGAAAATCGCGGCGGCGTGGCTTTCTTCGGGAAAGACTAGGGCCACCTGGTGACCGTGCTGATCAAATTGGGTGAGTGTAAACATCATTAACCTCGATTCATTTTTGCGGGAGTTGGAATCCTTGCCTCTTGAGAATGCGGCCAATTTCGCCCCGGTGGTGGGGATCTCCTTGGCTGTTGGCCACGACCATTCGGGCAAAATCGGTGTCCCGGGGTTGGCTGGACCGGTCGGCGTAGTAGGTATGCACGGCCTGATTATACGTGTCCCACAGGGCCGGGGTATCGGCCGGTTGGGGATAGCCGTTACGGCCCACCACTAAGGCGTGCGGCAGGCGGGGCTTGGCGTCTGGCTTGTCCGCCGGCACGCCGACCATTAGCCCTAGGAGCGGGAAGGTATAGCGGGGCAGGTGCAGCAGGTCGATCATCTGCTGGGGATCGTTCAGGATACTGCCCAGATAAACGGTACCCAGTCCGGTGCTTTCGGCGGCCGCCACCATATTTTGAGCAGCCAGCGTCGCATCGAAAACGCCGGCTAAGAAAGCATTCCAGTCGGTGAGGCGGGTCGTGGCGGCGTGCAGATTGTCGGCCAGCCGCACGTTGCGGGCTTGATCGACGACGAAAACATAGAACGTGCCCGGCCCGGCAATATATTGGTGGGTCGTCAGCGCTGCAATTTTCTGCCGCAAATCAGGCTCCGTAACCCGAATCAGAGTGAACTGCTGCATGTACTGGCTGGACGCGGTGTGCTGAGCCACATCTTCCAGGGTGCGCAGGGTCTCTGCCGGAACAGCAGTGTCTTGAAATGCGCGAATCGATGTATGGTGCAAGAGCGTGTCAATGAAGGAATGTGTCTGATCTGCCATAAGTAACCACCTTTGCTGCAAGATAATGACCAGTTTAGTAGGGAATTGCAGGCGGTGCAAGGCAGAAAAAAACTCCGGCGGTCAAAATGACCAGCCGGAGCAGAGACTTAGAATAGCTTAAGCGGCCGTCTTTTCTTCTTCATCGTCGGCGGCATTGCGCATCTTCAAGGAACGCAGGGCAGGAATCGATAACATCACGGCGAAGCTCAGCAGGTAGAGCACGGCCAGAAAACTCATGGTCGTGATCAAGTTGTAGTGATCCATCAGGAAGCCGATGACGACGGAGGAGAACCCGCCGATAGCCCGGCCAACGTTAACGATCAAGTTGTTTGCCGTAGCCCGGATGTGGGTGGGGTACAGGCGGGAAATGATTGCGCCGTAACCGCCGAACATCCCGTTGGAGAAGAAGCCCAATACGGCACCGGCGAGGATCAAGGTAATTTCATTGGCCGCCAAAGTAATCAAGAAGACGGAGACGGCGGACCCCAGCAGGAAGATGGTATAGGCCATTCGCGGGCCCAGGTAGTCCAGGATGCTGCCGAAGGTCATCATGCCGATGGACATGCCGACGATGGTGGCAATCATCCAGATGGAAGAACCGGATACGGTGATCCCCAGTTGTTTCTGCATGATCGTCGGCAGCCAGTTCATCAAGCCGAAGTAACCGGCAATTTGGACCACGACCATGAACATCAGAGCGATGGTTTGGTACGCCTGCTTCTTGCTGGTGAACAGCTGGCCCAGACTGATTTTTTTCTTCCCCTCAGCAGTGTCCTGACTCTCTAAGAAAACCGGGCTTTCCTGCAAGTGTTCCCGGACGATGAAGGCCAGGGCAACAGGCACCAGGCCGACCAGGAAGAGGGCGTTCCAACCGAAGTTGGGGATGATCAAGGACGCCATGACAGCAGCGAAGATCGCCCCGATTTGACCGCCAATCGCGGCCACGCTGGTCATCCGGCCAACGTGCTGTTTCTTGAAATTCTCAGCGATCAGGGTAATCCCGACGCCATACTCGCCACCAGCGCCGATGCCGGCGATGAAGCGCAGGATATAGATGACCCAGATGTTTTTCGCAAAGAACATGGCCGCCGTGGCAAAGGCAAAAATAAAGATCGTATGCGAGAAGGTCTTCACCCGTCCGATACGATCCCCTAATAACCCGAAAATCACTCCGCCCACCAGCATTCCAAGGTTGGTGATCGAAGAAATGAGCCCGGCCTCAGCGCCACTGATATGTAAGCTGGCGATCATTGGTGCCAGGGCAAAAGATAAGAACATGACATCCATATTTTCCAAAGCAAAACCCGCACTAGTCGAAACGATGGTCCGTTTCTGATTGCGGGTTAAGTTTGTACTTTTAGTGTTGTATGATTCCACGGTATTGGCCTCCAAATGCATGCTCACTGACATGCGTTATTTATTGGCGCACTGTTTGCACAGATTGCTTGACAATGATTGTGCCACATATCCGCAAGCGTTGCAAGGCAGTGTGAAAATTTTCTCACGCAACCGAGAAATGATTACCACGGCCGGAGACCGAATGCGGCGGCGCAGTAAATGACGATCAGGCCGCCCGCCAGACCCCACTGCCACGCCGGCATGGGGTCGGCAATGAGTTCGGTACGCGGGGCGTTTTCAGTAAATCCCTGGGACGTCATTGCTTCGGCTAAATCGTTGGACCAATTCAGGGAAACTAAGACGATGCGCAGGTACAGCAGGGGGTTCCACAGGCGCAGATTCTCGCCGCGCATCAGGGCGGAATACTGGATTCGGCGGAATTCATGGCGCACGCGATCGGCCATATTCAGCGCGCCCAGCAAGCCGAAGACAAAGGCATTAGGCAAATGAAAGTGCAGGTGCAGGCTGACCAGCCAGCGCTGGGTGCTGACGGTCATGGTGACGATCATCCCCAGCAGTAGATAAGCGTACACCCGGCTGCCGTACATCCAGGCCAGGTGCCAGCGGTCGACGGTGCCGAAAAACCAGAACGAAATCCAGCTGCCGAAGGCCAGGGGCAGGGCGATGAGCAAAATGAGGCTCACCTTGCGCCAGGAAACACGCAGCGCAATGAGATAGAGCAGTCCCAGACCAGCGACGATGGTGTTCAGCCATACGCTCTGGGCGAAGGTCAGCGGGAACCCGATACCGATCATGATCAGCGTTAATGTTGCCGCGTTCAGTCCGCGGGGCGTATCTGCAGTTTGAGTCATCAAGCCGCCTCCCCGGCGATCAGCTGCAGTTGCTGGTCAGCCAAATGCAATTCGTAATCCATGAACGAGACGACGCCTTGCCGTTGATGGGAAACCACCAGCGCACTGAGCTGCAAGTCATGGATGGTCTGCTGCAAGAGAGTCAGGACTGCTTGCAGCGATGCCTGATCCAGGCCGGCAAAGGGTTCGTCCAGCAGCAGCACTGGCTGGCCCATGATCAGCATGCTCAAAACCTGCAGCTTCTTTTGCTGGCCGCCAGACAAGGCGTAACTGACGTGGTCCAAAACAGCCGCCAGATTCAGCCGGGCTGCCGCCTGGGCGATCCGTTCCGCAGTCCAGTACGTCGGGTGCAGACTGTGTTGAGCAGACAAGGCCAATTCATCGCTGGCTTGGATCCGGATGAACTGATCCGGGCTGTTTTGATACACTTCTGCCACCTGCAGGGCCCATTGCTTCAGCTTGTACTGCTTGGCGGGCCGGTCTTGGTAACGTATGTCACCGGCATAGCGGCGCTGGCGGGTCAGGGCGGCGAACAGTGTGGATTTGCCGGCCCCATTGTCACCAGACAGCAGTCCCAGCTGGCTAGCGGGCAACGTGAACTGCGCGGCCGTAATCAGCGGCCGGTCCCCGACGGTGAGGCTTAGGTCATGCCACGCCAGGGGCCCCGTGGTCAGCGGCTGGCCCTGAACGGGGGTCGCGGGGGTCGTTGCCGGCAGCGCGGCCGGTGATTCCTGAAGCAGCGTACGCTGGGTGCCGTCAACGTGGTACAGTTGATCCACTAAGCCGGCGTAACCGGACAGGTCATGGTCGGCGAGGATGATCGTCTTATGCTGGGTGCGCTGCAAGGTTTTGAGGTCGGCCAATAATTGCGTTCGCCCCGCCGCGTCGACATTGGCAAAGGGCTCATCCAAAAGAATCAGTGAGCTGCCCAGGGCTAATACACTGGCCAGGGCGACCCGCTGCTGCTCGCCGCCGGACAGCGTTTCCAGCGCCCGGTGGGTGAATTGCGTCAAGTGCAGATCGGTGAGCACCGTTTGAATGCGCCGGTCGATTTCTGGCGGACTCAGTTGTAAATTAGCCAGGGCAAACTGCAACTGTTCCAGCACCGTGCGCATGGCAAACTGCCGACTGGGATTTTGAAACAGCATCGCCACGTGCGCCGCCCGCTGGAAAGGCTGCAGCGTGCTGATCTCGGTATCGTTCACCGTCACTTGGCCGGACTGAATAACGCCGCCGTATTGCGGATACAACCCGGCTAACAGTTTCAGCAGCGTCGACTTGCCGCTGCCGGAGGGCCCCGTCAGCAGGTTGAAGGTCCCCGGTTCCGGGGCAAAGGTCAGCTCTTGAAAAATCGGCGGCGCATCTTCAGCGTAGGCAAACGTCAAATTGGTTACAGCAAAGTGGTCCATTTACTTCAACAATCCTGTCTTGGCCACCAATTGTCTGATCCAGTAAACCAGCACGCCGGAGAAGAAACCGATGGAGACAAAGCGAATGATGAGCAAGGTAATGTTCATGGTTGGGGTATAGGCCTTGTAGCCGCTTTGGAACCAATCCCAGGCGAAGGTGACGATGGTAGCCCCGATGGTGGACATGAGCAGGCCTAATTTATCCCAATTCTTGTAGCCGGTGGCGGCGAAGCCCAGTTCGTTGCCGATACCCTGAATGAAACCGGAAATCAGGTCGGCAGCCCCCCAGCTGGAGAACAGCATCATTTCCACCGCGGCGGCCAGTAATTCACCGATCACCGACGCACCGACTTTGCGCAGCAGGACACCGGCTAAGGGACCGGCCATGATCCATACGCCGATGGTCATATCGTTGGCGTAGGGCTTCAGCGGCGTCGCGGCCAGGGCGTAATACACATAGCTCCACAGTTGATAAATAATGCCGAAGAAAACACCGATGAGGGCTAAAAAGATAACGTCCCGAATGGTCCAGCGGACTGGATTCACTTGGGCAACTTGGCTATTTGCATGTTGCATAAAATAATCACTCCCTGTGTTTTTTGAAACGATTGGGAGATAAAAAACGGTCTTTCTCGCCGAGAGAAAGACCGAATGGCAAAAAGAATAACATGAGCTCCCTCCGCTGGCATTATCCAGATCAGGTTCATGGGTTTCTCTCAGCCACTAATGGCACCCCAGCTCGTTTCAATTGGCTACAGTTTAGCCCGGATTGGGCTGGGGGTCAACTGTTTTCATTTTTTTGGAGGCGGAACGCGGTTATTTCACGCTGCCGACCAAAATCTCTTCAATCCCCGCCGGAATATCCCGCGGCTGGCTCACGATCACGTTCGCCCCCGCTGCGCTGAGCTCCGACCGATCGCCGAACCCATACAGCACGCCGATCGTCGGCACACCGTTAGCGCGACCGCCGATCATATCCGTGTTGCGGTCACCGATCATGATGCTGTTGCTGGCTGCCGCGTCTGCTTCTTTCAACGCATAGGCCAATACGTCAGTCTTCGAACTGCGGATGGATTCGTCCATCGTGGCACCGTAAAGCCCGCTGAAATAAGGATTCAAATCAAAATGCTGGACGATTCGGTCAATCATCGCTTCCGGCTTCGTGGAAGCCACATTCATGGTGAAGCCCGCTGCGTGCAACTGCTGCAAAACTGGAATCACGCCAGGATAAATCTGCATTTCAAAGATGCCCTGATCGGCATAATACTCCTGATACAAATCAATTGCTTGCTTCACCGCCGTGTTATCTAAAGTCGGGTAAAACTGATGCATACTGGCGCTCAGCGTTGGCCCGATAAACAACCGATACTGATCATTGGTCAACGGCGTCAACTGCATTTTTTTGACAAAGTATTTAATACCGGCCACGATGCCTTGCTCAGAGTTAGCAATCGTACCGTCAAAATCGAAGAAAAGTTGTGTCACATGCGTCCCGCTTTCTATAATGAGTAAATTGTCCTCATTATACCAGTTCCTTCAAACAGTCTCCACGCCGGTACGGAACATGACCAGCGCCGTGTCCAGTGTCAGCCGGCCAGAACGCTGACGCATGGCGGGCATGGGCAAAAAAGCCGACAGGATGGTTAGAAAATAGAGGGTAATATCCCGAATGGCATAAGCCGGCTGCAGCTGCGCCCGGTAGGCGGCAAAAAAAGCATCCAGCGGCAGTAAAAATCCCTTTTCCCAAGCAGCGACAACGGTTTGCCGGACAGCCGGCCCCATTTGAAATACATCATGCAGCACCAATTGCAGATCCATCGGGTCTTGATTGGTGAGCTGATGGCCCAGCCGCTGCAGCTTGACGGCAAAACTCGCCGACCCAGCGGTAGCCTTAGTGATCAGGGCGGCCATGGCGTCACTGACGTGCATCACGACAGTGAGATAGAGTTTCTCCTTGGTACCGAAATAATGATAAATCAAAGGCTGCCGCACATCGGCGGCTTCCGCGATGGCCCGGGTGGTGACGCTGGTGTAACCCTGGGTCATGAATAAGGCTTGGGCCGCGCGCAGGATTTTCTGCATCGTGTCCTGTTTTTGCTTTTCTCGTAAGTTCAATTATTTTTCAGTCCTTTTCGTTTATCAACCGATAAATGAGGTGGTATAATAGGCCCACACAAGAGATTGGAGGTCTGCCCTATGTTTCTGGCAATTAAAGAAATTATGCACAATAAAGCCCGCTACCTGCTAGTGATCGTGACCTTTGTGCTCATTTCTTACCTGGTGTTTTTCCTCACTGGTCTAGCCACTGGTCTGGCCCGGAATAACCGGACCGCAATCGACGCGCTGCCGGGGAATTACGTGCTCATGTCCAAGTATGCCAACAAGAACCTGCTCAGCTCGGTGCTGACCAAAGATCAGTATACCGATGCGGCGAAAAAAGGCACGAGCCTGCTCGGCCAAATGACCGTGGTGGCGGAAAACCCAACGACCAATAAGAAGATGAACAGCAACATTTTCGGTATCAACCTTGACGGCCGCTTACGCCCCAAGGTGACCAGCGGTCGGCTGCCGGCGAAGAACAGCGAAGTGCTGGCCGACGACAGCGTGACCTACTACGGCGTCAAACAAGGGGACCGGATCACGCTGAATGGCAGTACGCAAAAATACCGCATCGTCGGGCTGACCCACGACCGCCGGTTTGCCACTGTACCTGTATTCTACACGAGTTTAGCCACATATCGGCAAATCAAATTCGGGCAAAAACAAATTGCTAACGTGTCAGCTGTTGTCAGTCCAAAAAAGCTGAAGAACCTGCCGAAAAACACGGAACAGGTAACCAAAGCGGCGCTGATCACCAACATCCCCGGCTACACGGCCCAAACGATGACTTTCATGCTGATGATTGGGGCGATGATCGGTATTACACTGTTGATCATCGGGATCTTCATGTATATCCTGACGATTCAAAAAATCGGCATGTACGGCGTCATGCGCGCCCAAGGAATCCGCACCAGTGCCATCGTCGCGGCCTTGTTCTGGCAGATCCTGGTCCTGGCCGTCGTCGGAGTGGGTATTGGGATCGGCCTATTGGCCCTGACAGCGCTGTGGCTGCCTAAAACGATTCCGTTCTATTCCGATCCCCTGCTGCTGGCGATCATCACCGCGGCCTTGATCGTGATGTCCCTCGTGGGCGGTCTATTCTCCCTGCGCCGGATCCTGCACATCGACCCGCTGGAAGCTATTGGAGGCGAATAATCATGGCATTAGTTGATTTGAAACAAGTGACCAAAGTTTACGGCAGCGGCCACACTGCGGTCACGGCCCTGCATCCCACCGACTTCACATTATCGCCAGGCGAGTTTGCCACAGTCATCGGTCCGTCCGGCTCGGGTAAAACTACGCTGCTGACGATCATGGGCAGCCTGCAGCAGCCCACCAGCGGCCAGGTCCTAATCAACGGGGAGGATACCACCAATTACAGCGAACACCAGCGCACCGACCTGCGCTTCAACACCTTCGGCTTCATGCTCCAGGGCAGCAACCTGATTCCCTTCCTCACCGTGAAGGATCAATTAGCCCTGGTGGACCGCTTCAACCACCACAAGCAGCACGACATGTCGATGGATTCGCTGTTCACTATGCTGGGCATTACCGACTTGGCCCGCAGCTACCCGGCGGAACTCTCCGGCGGCGAACGGCAGCGGGTGGCTATCGCCCGAGCGCTGTATAACGACCCGCCGATCATCCTGGCCGACGAACCCACCGCCAGTCTGGATACCAGCCGGGCTTTACAGGTCACCGAACTGCTGGCCACTATTGCCCACAAAATGAACCGGGGCGTGGTGATGATCACCCACGACACCCGGTTGCTGGATACGGTCGATACTGTTTATGAAATGCGCGATGGTGTTTTGCAAAAGCTGGATGCCAGCGGCGTGCAGAAAATCCGCGCGGCGGCGGTTTGAATTATTTCTTAGCGTGTATAAAGAGAGGCACCCCTCGAAAAAAATGGGTGCCTCTCTTTGTGGTTAGCTATTGCCAATTGGCCGAATGCAATTAACGTAGACCTGTTTCATCAACGCCGGATCATCTGCGATACTAGCTTCCATGTACCGCTTGTAAGCATCGCTGTCAGGCGACAAATCAATGGTGAAGCCCTTTTGGTAGGCTAATAACTTAGCAAAAGTGCGTTGAGTGCGCCCGTTACCTTCACGAAATGGATGCAGAAAGTTCTGCTCAGAAATAATATCTCCCAATGCCTCACCAACTTCTTGAGCATCTTCTGATACCGTGCGATAATCTGCCAACTTCACGTTAAGATCAGCAATCCCCATTGGAAACCGCTGAAATGGGAAAAAGTCGTCTCCGCCTTTATTCATGTTGACTTCACGCAACTGTCCGGCCCATTCGTAAATATCTGAGAACAAAAAGTGATGAATGGCAAGCACATCGGCAAACGTTCGTCCTGTGAGGCGTTTTCCGTTCGGCAAATGGTAATGGTGTGCCGCCAAATACACTTGCCGGTACATGGAAACTTGGTATTCTGCACGCTGCAGTTCAGAGGCGTCAGCAATGCCCAGCTTGTTCCGTAACGTGCCACTTGGTCATTGACCTGACCACTTAAGAATTTCGCTAGCGGATGGCAGTTCACCGTAGTGGTCTCGGAGGTTCTGCACATCTGTAACCGTAGGCACATAACCTTCGTACATTTGGTTGGTGATGGCAAAGACTAATTCGTCATATACTTCCTTACTGGGCATTTTGACGCCCATAATCGTTAACTTTTCAGGATCTCGTTCAAGTGGGGCAATTGTACTATCGTTCTTATACTTTTCAAGCATCGGCTTCATCTCCTGACTTGCTCCTAAAAGTTGTAACAGCTTGGCGTTTCCACCATTTGGTGCATATCGGGCACCCTCCCACGCCTGAACTGTCTTTACAGAAACGCCCAACAATTCAGCTAACCGGGATTGACTAATATGCAGTTTGTTCCGAATTGACGCTATGTTATTCACCCGATTCATCTCCCGAAATCATTATATCATACTCTTAAAGAGTATAGAAAACGATATGCTTAGTCAGTCAGTGTGAAATAACCACCCTTGACCAACGCCCCAAAATGTCGTATGGTATTGAACAAATCAAACAAGCCACTTTAACCGAGTCCTGCGAGGCTCCGAAGTGAACGGAACAGACAGCTATTAAGTCTGGGGAGCTTTGGCGCGCGGAATAGGCCAAAGCTTTTTTTGTAGGCAAGACCGGTGAAGGGGCAACAATTGGCAAAGGATGGCGGATGATGGATAGACCAGTAATTATCGCGTTGGATTTCGTGGATGGCAGCGCGGCGCAGGCACTCTTGGATCAGTTTAAAGGCGAATCCGGTCTTTGGGTCAAGGTTGGCATGGAGCTGTTTTACCGGGAGGGGCCGCAGTTGATTACCCAACTCCGGGACAAGGGCTATCACGTCTTCTTGGATCTGAAGCTGTACGATATTCCCCATACCGTCCACCAAGCCATGCAGCAAATCGGCCGGCTGGGCGCGGAATTGACCACCGTCACCGGTCTGGGCGGCGCGGACATGATCCGCGCGGCGAAAGAGGGTCTGCTGGAGGGGTCTGCTGAAGCCGGGACGAAAGCACCGAAACTGCTGGCTATTACCCAACTCACCTCCATGGACGAACGGGCGATGCACTGCACGATGCAAAACGACGAGTTCTCCCTGCTGGATTCCGTGGTGCACTTGGCGCAGCTGGCCGCCACGTCTGGGGCGGACGGTGTCATCAGTTCGGCACTGGAGGTCGGCAAGATTCATGACGCCACCCCCAGCGGCTTCCTCACCGTGAATCCCGGTATTCGACTGGCTGCCGATGCCCGGGATGACCAGTCCCGGGTCGTCACGCCGCAGCGGGCCGCGGAACTGGGCAGCGACGGTATCGTCGTCGGCCGGTCCATCACCCAAGCCAGCGATCCGCTGGCCGCTTATCACACCATCCGCCAACAATTCGAAGGGAGTACCGTCCGCTAATGCAAACTAATGAACAGATCGCCAAAGACTTACTGGATATCCAAGCCGTCACCCTCGCCCCGCACAAGCCTTTCACGTGGGCCAGCGGGATCAAGGCCCCCATTTATACCGACAATCGGTTGACTATCGGCTACCCGGAGATTCGCGGCCGGTTCAGCGCGGGGTTGGCCCGGCTGATCATGACGGAATATCCGACCGTTACCGACATCGGCGGCGTCGTCACCGCGGGGATTCCCCATGCCACCAGTACCGCCGACCGGTTGGGCCTGCCGCTGCTGTATGTGCGGTCTAAGCCTAAGGATCATGGCGCGGGCAAGCAGGTGGAGGGGCACGTGGCCCAAGATGCCCAAGTAGTTCTGATCGACGATCTGATCTCCACTGGCGGCAGTGTGCTTAAAGCGGCGGAGGCCGTGGAAAAAGCAGGCATTAAGGTACTCGGTGTCGCCGCCATCTTCACGTATGAATTGCCCGCGGCGACGGAAAACTTTGCCAAGGCGGGGTTGCCGCTGCACACCTTGACTAACTATACGACGCTGATCCATCAAGCCGAGAAGGCTCATATTTTGACCGCTGAGGAACGGGAATCGCTGTTGACCTGGCGGGAAGACCCGTGGGCGTGGAAATAGACTAATTGATGCGTTAAAAAGGACGATTGCTCGGCCATGGTGCTGGCGGGCAATCGTCCTTTTTGTTTGTGCTGCTTGGCCTATTGAGCCGCCTGAGCGTTCTCCGGCAAGCGCACACCAATCGAGTTCTTCTTATGCAGCATATTGCTCCGCAACTGGCCGCAAGCGGCGTCGATATCGCCGCCGTGTTCTTTGCGGACGACGCAGTTGATGCCGCCGCGGTAAACAATGTCGTGGAACTTGGCAATATTCTCTGGGGTGCTGCGGCTGTATTGGGGATGTTCCACAACGGTGTTGTAGGGGATCAGGTTCACAAAAGCCAATTTCTTGAATGGCGTCAGCAGTTCCACCAGTTCATGGGCTTCTTTTGGATGGTCGTTCACATCATTGAGCATGATGTATTCAAAGGTGATCCGCCGATTAGTGGTCGTTGTGTAGTAATCAATGGCCGCAAATAATTTCTCCAGCGGCCACGCCCGATTGATGCGCATGATGCTGCTGCGCAGGTCGTTATTCGGAGCGTGGAGCGAGATAGCCAGATTGACTTGCAGGTGCAGGTCGGCGAATTCCCGAATCTTATTAGCCAGCCCAGAAGTGGATACGGTGATGTGGCGGGCACCGATATCCAAACCGTGTTGATCATTAATAATATGAATGAAGTTGATCACGTTGGTGAAGTTATCAAACGGTTCGCCAATACCCATCACGACGACATGGCTGACCCGCTCGCCCTCGCCAGCGGCGTCCAGGTAATGCTGGACCTGCATGATCTGGGCGACGATTTCGCCCGCCGTCAGGTCCCGCTGCTTCCGGATCAGACCGCTAGCGCAGAAGGTACAGCCGATGTTGCAGCCGGATTGGGTGGTGACACAGACCGAAAGACCGTAATCCATGTACATCAGGACAGTTTCGATGAGCAGCCCATCGGCCATCCGGAACAACCATTTCGTCGTTTTATCCGTGGCCGTCAGTTTCTGCACCACGGTGAGCGGGCTGAACGTAAAGCTGTCGTTCAATTGCGCAATCAGAGCATCCGGCAGGTTCTTCATTTCCGCAAACGAAGTCACCCGGTGCTGATAGAGCCATTCCCAAACTTGGGCGGCACGATATTTTTTCTGGTCATTGGCCGCCATCCAGTCCTGTAATTGGGCTTGGGTGAGACCGTAAATCGAATTCTGCATAATTTCCTCCTTGGGACGGCTGTCCCACGTCAACGTACCTAAGTATGCTTCAGTCTACCGGGCTGGACCAATAATTGCAAGGCCGGAAAGCCCTTTCGTCCGCCACAGGAATCCCTTATACTGAAGATAAATCAGTATGTGAAGGAGAATGTGACATCATGACGACATTGCGTGACGATTTTTTCTGGGGTAATTCCACATCCAGTATGCAGACCGAAGGGGCGACGAACGAAGGGGGCAAGGGCCCGTCGGTGTATGATGTGCGGCCGGCCACGGAGAGTGCCAGCGACTGGTCCGTGGCGATTGACGAGTATCACCGTTATCCCGAAGATATTGCGCTGATGAAAGATTTGGGGATGAATTTCTATCGTTTCCAAATTTCTTGGAGCCGGGTTCAACCGACGGGCGAGGGGGCATTCAACGAAGCGGGGATCGCCTTTTACGATCGGCTGATCAATGATCTGCTGGCGGCCGGCATTCAGCCGATGATTTGTCTGTATCATTTCGACATGCCCTTGGCTTTAGCCCAGAAGTACAATGGCTTCCTGGATCGGCACGTGGTGGACGCGTTCTATGTTTACGCCCAAGAAATGCTGAAGCGGTTCGGCGATCGGGTACGGTACTGGATCACCTTTAATGAACAGAATCTCTATAGTCTGACCGATGCCTTCGTGATCGCCGGCTACCTTGAAGGGCCCCGCTCGCTCCATGATCTCTACCAGATCCAGCACAATGTGGCGCTGGCCCATGCGCTGGTGGCGAACACGGTGCACGCCGATTATCCGGAGCTGCAAATTGGCGGCATGGTCGCGTACCAGCAGGTTTATCCGGCAACGGCCAATCCCCAAGACGTGGCGGCAGTGCGCCGGTTCAAGGAATATGTGATGGATAATCTGGTGGATATTTTTACCACCGGCCAATATTCCCCGGAAGTTGTGAGCTTCATGCAGCGCAACCATTTGGCAGATATCTTGAAGCCGGCAGAACTGGATATTATCAGCCAGACCCGCAGCGATTTCCTGAGCTTCAGTTATTATTCCAGTGCCGTGATGGACAGTACTAAGATTCCGCTGGGGACCGTGCCGAATTACTATCCGCAAGTTGGGGTGGGGCACAGTCCGTATCTGCCAACGAATGAATGGCAATGGCAGGTGGATCCCCAGGGTTTCAATACGGTCCTGCACGATCTCTATAACCGCGGCCGGGTGCCGGTCTTCCCGATTGAGAACGGGATCGGCTTGCGGGAGCATTGGGACGGTAAGCACATGATCCAGGATGATGCGCGGATCCTGTATATGCGCGAACACATTCAAGCCTTGAAGGATGCGGTGGCTGAAGGCGTGGACGTCCTGGGCTACTTGGGTTGGGGCTTGATCGATATTCCCAGTTCTCAGGGCAATATGGATAAGCGCTATGGCGTGGTTTATGTGAACCGCGGGAACCACGATCTGAAGGATCTGAAGCGGGTGCCAAAGAAGAGTTATGCGTGGTTGAAAGAGGTTATTCAGAGCAATGGGGCGGTGCTGTAGCCTGTAGCAGCTCATTATTTTGAATCAGAGGATGAAAACAGGCCAAGTTGGGCATTGAGAAATCTCTCGACGCGCCGCTTGGCTTTTAGTTTGTCGTTTTATGCTTAGAATTGGTATATGAGCAATTGCCGTACCATTACCATTGAAGACATAATCGAAAATAAGACTTGTGGTTTTACTAAAATTAGAGATTGACAGAAGATAAGCGCTTACGATATGGTTGATCAAAGTCAGCAACAATATGGGGAGGTAACGTGCCGTGATCAAAAAAGCAGCTGTACTAACAATAATCCTGTCCCATATTGCCCTACTGATAATTGGTGTGATGATTCTTAAAATCAAAGCCGAGGACAAACAAGTTAACGCAAGGCTGGTACTACCGATTGGTTTTTCTCAAATCTTAGTTGAAAGTCCAAAGAAAAATAATCGAGCAGCAGCTATTGATGAACTAAAAGAAGAGTTAGTTGCCGCTAGCAAGGCTAGCAAGGCTAGCTTCATGGTAGTCAATATCAATCTATCGCCTAAGCTAAAACCGGACGGCGCATTCGCCAAGGACCGGTCGCATATTTTCTATTATCCATATCAAAGCAGCGACGATCCTTTTCAAGTGATTGGCGAGCTTTCCACTCGGCAGCTGGACAAGGGTGTGGTGTACTCCAATGATCCAGAGGTGAAGAGCCAGCGTCGGCTTTCGCCAAATGGGGAGGCGTACTATTTTACTGTGGATAATTTTAAATACCGTCAGCCCAAGGGCACGGGCTATGTATTTGTTGATTCGAGAAATAAAGCGGCTTATCGAACCTTTATGCAGACGTTCAGACAAAGATTCCAACGAATTCATGGCGTTAAAATGCAGCTTATCGATCAGCAAGCCGGCGCCAATATGTTGGTGAGTACTGGGGCGACCAATTTAATGAATGTGTATTTTTTGGTCGGCTTCCTGCTGGTCGTGCAAGTTGTTGGCTAGGTGCTGTGGGGAGTCTATCTAACCAGAACGGTGACTACTTTCATCAGCTGGGGTTTCACTGCGCCCAGAATTGTGTTCGCTGAATTAGGCCGCCCCATCGTGATCAGTACGGCGCTGGCAACGGCGGGATGCTTGGCTTGGCAAAGAACCATTGGGGTGATTGGATTGGCATTTCTGTTGACGCTTATCCTGGGGCTGCTGGCGATTGGTGTGACTTACGGCGTGATGAACTGGTCCTTTACGGAGCGACAACTAAACCAGCATCGGCGGCAAGTTATTCTGGCTACGCTGTTAACGGTCAAAATATTGGTCATGGTGTTCGCGGTTTCGGTCGTCTCCCCTTTGGCCTCGGCGACAACAGATCAGTGGGTTAAAAACCACACGACATCAAACAGAGCGGCCGATTCACCGTTTGCCGTCGTCTATCCATTGTATGTTGGCCGGGACCAAATTAACATCAACCTTAAGCAAAACACCACCGACTTGGATGTGCTGTATGATCGGGTGTTGTATCGCCAATTTGAAGCGATGGGCGGGGTTTTGTTCTATGCCTATATGCAAGATGACTACGTTGAGCATGCTGAGTTTGTTATCGTCAATCAGAATTATCTGCGGTTTAATCCGGTGCGGGATACCAGCGGGAAAACAGTGTTTGTCGGTAATCCGAAACAGAACATTGCCCTTGTGCCATATACCGGTCAAAAGAAACTACGGCATACAGTGACTGAGCTGAAACAATTTTATAAGGAAGAAAAGTTTTCGGTCATTCTCTTGCAGCCCAAGCAGACCCTGCAGACATTTGGTCCCGACAATAGCCGAATCCCTTTGCCGAAGGGTATTCTGATCAAGTCGCAAGCCAACAGTCAGCCGGGTAAGCGCCCGTTTCTCTCTACCTTTGACTTGTCCGTCTCGTTTAAACTGCCAATCACGAAAGCAACAAGCGCAAAAGTTTATGCTTCCTTGTTGCCGACGTTGCGGCGCCATGGCATCGAGGACAATATCCAGACCCTGATTCCGGAGAACCAGTTGGCCAAGGTTGAACTACGGCAGATTTTTGAAGAGCAGTGGGCCTATCACGGGCAGATCATCGCCATCATGGTCCTGTCGTTAACCCTATGTGTGCTTTATGCCGTGGTGGACATTTTCTTGAATGGTAGGCGCTATGCCTTGATGTATACCATGGGCAGCAGTTTCTGGCGAGCCCATCGGCTAGCGATCGGTTTGTTTGGGATTGAAATCAGTGCCCTGTTTGTTTTGCAAGTTGGGGTATTCCGCTATTCGTCCCTGCTGGTTTTACTGGCAATGATTACCGTTGATGGCTTCTTACAGTTGGGTATTAATCTGTACGGACGCAGAAAATACAGTGGCGCACTTTTTGAGGAGTGACGGAATGAAAATCAAGGCAGTGAATCTAAGCAAATCAATTGGGGAGAAACAGTTGTTCCACAATATCACTTTTTCTGTTGACCAGGGACAGATCGCAGTGATCACGGGTATTAGCGGGGCTGGAAAGTCGACACTGCTCAGGATGCTGGGCCTCTTGACTAATTGGGATGCCGGCTACTTGGCATACGACAGTGCAATTTTTAACCGGCCCAAACAGAGTAATGCCCGTCATATCAGAAAGGACGTCGTGGCCTTTGTGTTTCAAAACTTTGGACTGCTGGAAGACCGGTCAGTTTATGCCAACTTGAAATTAGCTTTGTTGGCCGATGCTGCTTTTGTCAAAAAAAAGACCGCCAAAGACCAGATGGAAAAAGCACTAGCGGCCGTCAATCTGGATGTTGATTTGGAGCGCAGCGTGCAATTCCTATCTGGTGGCGAAAAGCAGCGGTTGGCAGTTGCACGGGCTCTGTTACACCCCGGAAATGTCATCCTGGCCGATGAACCCACCACTGCCTTAGACGATGAAAACAAGGAAGGAATTATCAATCTCTTTGAGACATTGGCCGCTGCGGGGAAAACAGTCATTGTAGCTTCACATGATCAACGAATCATTGACGCGGCCACGATGCGGGTACATATACCTGAGCGCAGCAACTTACCCGTTTAATCAAATCAACGGATCGATGCAGACTATTACAATAGTAAGACATCCACTTTTTGGATGTTCTTTTTTGTTATTTCTTTGCGATGGGGATGGGTCTTGAATTGGCAAATGGACAAGCATGTATCATGCCAATCCCGCAAAAGCAATTAGACTGGCCGTAATAAGTGGGAAGTATTTATCCCCCGAATTGTCAAATTAAGTGCAACAGTGAAGACTCATCCATGTGAATTGGTTTAGGTAGTGGGCAGGGATTCCTCCAGGCCCAGGGGGGAGGCCTGGAGCGCCGCGATTGCGCTGCGGTATCCAAGGCACTTCCTTAACCGGTGGTTTAAGACATCTTGG
>NZ_AUEH01000027.1 GCF_000425885.1 Schleiferilactobacillus harbinensis DSM 16991 | reverse complement strand
GCAGCCATTGACGCCCTGCACCAAAAAAAGGTCGGTGAGCAAGTGGTGGACACGGAAACCGGTGAGGTCATGGACGCCGTGCCCGATAAGTACAGCTATGTGATTGAAGTATCTGATGTCACGCCGTATGAAATGGCCGCTCTCACATCCTACATGACTGCGAACGATATGTCCTGGACGGTGAAGTAATGCCGCTGATGGAAACTGATCCGATAAGGAGGATATAAATGGCAATTGACATTGTAAAGGCTGCTGATTTGAAGCGAGCCAAGGATTGGCGAGTGATTCTGTACAGCAAGCCAGGAGTTGGCAAGACTTCATCGGTGAAGTTCATGCGCGGCCGGACATTGGTGCTGGACCTTGACGATTCAAGCCGAGTCCTGGCAGGCCAGCCAAACATTGATGTTGTTAAGTTTGACCGCGTTCATCCCGAAGAATTTTGGATAGATTTCCTCAAGCAGGCTAAGGAGCTGACTGCAGGGTATGACAACTTGGTCGTGGATAACGTGACCAGTTTTGAACGCGATTGGTTCGTGGAAAAGGGTCGTAACTCAAAGAACGGCATCTCCAACGAAATCCAGGACTACGGCCAATGGACAAACTACTTTGCCCGAATCATGACCAGTATCTACATGCTAAACAACGTTAATATCTTAACAACAGCCTGGGAGACTCAACAGCAAATTACTACCGATGAAGGTCAGACGTTTAACCAATATGCACCTGCTATCCGGGATTCCGTCCGAGATGGTCTGCTGGGCTTGGCAGACGTGGTTGGTCGGATGGTTGTTAATCCTAAGACTGGCGGCCGTGGAGTGATCTTACAAGGCTCAGACGGTATCTATGCCAAGAACCGCTTGGATAATCGCACGTTGGTGTCCATTGAAGACCTGTTCAAGTTTGGAAGTGAAAAGCATGACGTACCAACTCCACCCGTACCAAACGGAACTGGTGAACAAGACCCGGCAAAGTCTGGCGACAGGCCACAAAGCGGTACTAATAGTTAGTCCAGCCGGTTCTGGTAAGTCAGTGGTCATTGCTGAGATTGCTCGCATGGCGACTGAGAAGGGCGGACACGTGATGTTTATGGTTCACCGGCGGGAGTTAGTGGAGCAAATCATGCAGACGTTCATCGCAGATGACATTAACCTACAGCATTGCACGATCATGACGGTGGGCAAGATTGTCCATCGTATGGATCGACTGCCAAAACCAAGCCTGATCATCTGTGACGAATCACACCATGCACTAGCTAAGACCTATCAACGGATATTTAACTACTATTCCGACGTGCCAAGGTTGGGCTTTACTGCCACACCGTGGAGAATGAGCGGACGGGGGTTTGAATCCGTCTATGACGACATGGTTGTCGGCCCAGAAGTTCAGTGGCTGATTGAGAACCATTATCTGGCCGACTACACGTACTATGCTCCGACGCTGATTGAGACCGACAAATTGAAACGTTCTTCCACGGGTGATTTCACACAGGCATCAATGAGTGACGCCATCAAGGAACCCAAAATATTCGGAGACGTGTTGGCCCATTACAAACGCCTCGCGGAAGGACGGCAAGCCATTGTCTACGCTCACTCTGTGGAAGCCAGTATGCAGGTGGCAGAGATGTTCAAAGCCGCAGGTATCTCAGCGGCTCACGCCGATGCTAAAACGCCCCAGAGAGAGCGAGACAGCATCATGCGGGACTTCAAGGCTGGCAAAATACGGATTCTCTGCAACGTTGATCTGATTTCAGAAGGATTCAACGTCCCAGATGTTGGTGTAATTATCATGCTGCGACCGACGGAATCGCTGGTGCTCTATATCCAACAAGCCATGCGTGGGATGAGATACGAGCCCGACAAACATGCAATCATCATTGACCATGTGGGAAACGTAATACGATTTGGACCACCGAGAATGCCACGCGCTGACCAGTGGACACTTGATGATCGGAACAAGAAAAAACGCGGCGGCACGCCAGGACCGGCAATCAAGACTTGCCCGAAGTGTTTTGCCATTGTGCCAGCCGCTACCGTTGTCTGCAAGTTGTGCGGTTATGTCTGGGAAACGGCAGAAGCCGAGGACCTGGAGGTTGATGAAACAGCCAAGCTGAACAAGCTGGATGAGAGCCGGTTTATCGTGACGGACTACGAAAACATCCAATGGGCCAGGAAAGAACCGAAGGATGCAAAGACACCCAAGGAAATGTATAAGATTGCAGCCGCGCGCGGATACAAACCAGGTTGGGCATACCACCAGATAATAGCGCGGGGATGGGTTACAGAAAGGAAGAGAGCATGATGCGTGGCGTAAGTCATAGAGACAAATGGTGGACGGCGCAATATCAGAATTTAAGAAATGGAATTCCAAAACAAATCGCATATTTTCCTGACAGCGATCCGAATTCTGAGAAATTGGCACAAGCCCAACGTAAAAAGTGGGAGGAAGAATTCGGTACACCAAGCAGCAGCAACCGCCGGAAAAATTATGCAGGATACAAGAAGGGCGACTTCATTGTACTTGGTGATACTGGGAAAACAGAACAGAAGCAGCAAATTGTGCTAGTGCAAAATGTTCATACGGATGAAATCTTTGAAGTTCCAATTCAGCGATTCAGAATGGGGCGTTGGACAGGAAAAACAATTCGCGAAGGAAGGACCAACAACAAAACGGTTGGTGTTTCTATGAGTAATGGAAGGTGGTCAGCGGGAATAACTATCGAAGGCCGTTACTATCATCTGGGTGTGTTTGAAAGCTCAAGTGAGGGTGCAAAAGCATATAACAATGCGCTTCATAATTGGCTTACGAATGGAGAACGTCCTAAACCCGTAGACGTGCCAAGAGCAACCAATACGACCGGCGAAAAGTATATCCAATATCGGCCGAAAAGAAAAGGGACACCATGGTTGTTTGAAAAAATAACTGGTGGTAATAGAATCACTCGATATTTTCACGATTTTCACGATGCAATTCAATTTCGAGATAAATATTTAGGAGGAATTAACTAATGGCATTTTTAACAACTGACTACTCTAACAACACAAGCGGCAACTATGGTCCGATTCCGCAAGGCGAATATGAAATGGTGATCGCAGCTGCACATGAAGACGCGACCAAGAACGGGTCAGAATACCTGGACATTCAATTCACGGTTCGCAATGACCTGGATGCAGCGCTGCCGGAAACCAACGGCAAATACCACAATCGGCACGTGTGGATGCCGAACTGGAAGCGGAAGGCTACTGGCCTGTACGACATGAACCAACTGCAATATATTCTGGAAGCAGTCGGCGTACCAGAAGGCACACCCATCGATACGATTCAGGACTTCTGCAATGTGCTGTACCACAAGCCAGTCAAAGTCTACGTCAAGGTTCAGCATGACGAATACGACAATACAGATAAGAACACAGCTGCGCCGTGGAGCGTCAAGCCGACGGACTATCCGAAACTGGCACACACATTCAAGGAAGATAAGGATAAACCGGCCACTAAACAGAGTGCGCCTGCTGTCAATCCGGGACCGACTAACATTAATGACGACGATCTGCCGTTTTAGACGGAGGAATGAATATGTATGAAAAAATTCCCGAGGAGCTTAAGCCCCTAGCCCAATGGGGGCTGTATAAGCTGATCTGGAAGCCTGAGAAGAATAAGTATACAAAGATACCCTATTCAGCATTAACTGGCTCTAAAGCCAGCTCTACGGCGCCAGAGGACTGGACAACGTTCGATAAGGCAATGGAAGGGTTGGAACGGTATTCGCTAGACGGTCTCGGCTTCTTCTTTGCCAACGGATACGTTGGCGTGGATGTGGATCACATCGGAGATGACTTGGACCGTTGGGAGGCAGGAAACACAGACGACAACTTGGCGTATGAGTTTGTCTCAAGCTTACAGTCGTATACGGAGAAGTCTGTGTCCGGCGAAGGCATCCACATCCTGATTAAGGGTGATCTGCCTGGCTCACGACGGCGTAAGGGAAACATCGAAATGTACCAGTCAGGCCGGTTTTTCGCGATGACGGGCAACCGGATTGGGATATTCGATAACATCAACCACAATGCTGAAGAAGGTCTGACGAAACTCTATCGGAAATATCTGGAGCCGAAGCAGGTAATCCAGTTGCATCCACAGAGACTCCAGTTATCAAATGATCTAAGCCAGGATGAAATTGTCGCTAAAATGCTGGCAAGCAAGACTGGACCACGGAGCAAGCTGCTATTAGATGGCGGTTGGGAAAAGTTTTATACTTCTCACTCAGAGGCAGACTTGGCATTTGCCAACGACCTGGCGTTTTGGACCGGCCGAGACTTCAAAAAGATGGATGCCATTTTTCGGCAGTCTTCGCTGATGCGCGATAAGTGGGATGAGAAACACGGCAAGACCACCTATGGCGTCGCCACACTGAACAAGGCCATCAATGAAGTCCAAGACGTCTACAACCCAGCAAACGAGCGGCTGAAGTACAATTTTGGTTTCATGCATGAAACTAACGCGAAGAAGCCAAAGACTTTTCCTCCACACACCTGGGATGACACCGGGAACGCAGATCGGTTCAACGACCGGTTCGGTAGTCTGGCACGGTACAGCTATATCGACAAGGCTTGGTACATTTACAACGGTTCTTTCTGGGAGCTGGACCAGCGTGGACTGTTGCCCTCGATGGTAGATGCAGTAGTTGCTGACTTAAAGAACGAGAAAATCACGCCACCAGCAGACATTAAGCCGGAAGAGATTCAGCAGAAATGGGCAGCATTTATGAAGAAGTCTCGGATGAATGCGTCCAAGAAAGCCATGATGAACGAAATTCAGCACCGTTTACCGGTGTTGCCGGAAGAATTTGACCGCGACAAAATGCTGTTCAACACGGCCAATGGATACATTGATTTGACCAACGGCAGCCTCCACGACCACGACATTAAGAAGATGTTTTCCAAGCAAGGCGATGTGGAGTATTCCGACACGATGGATTGCCCGGAGTGGCTGGCGTTTCTGGACCAGACCTTCAACGGTGATCAGGAGCTTATCGAATACCTGCAAAAGGCCATCGGATACTCGCTCACTGGGTCCACAGAGGAACAGGTTATGTTCATCCTATACGGCTCGGGTCGCAATGGCAAGTCAGTGTTTATGGACGTGTTGAAACATGTGGCCGGAAGCTATGCCCGATCCATGCAGGCTAAGTCCATCATGGTTCAGCAGACCAGCAGTGCCGCCAACTCAGACATCGCCCGATTGAAGGGCGCACGGCTAGTCACAGCCAGTGAACCGAACGAAGGCGTCCGGCTGGATGAAGGACTGGTTAAGGAATTAACTGGTGGCGATACGGTTACGGCCCGATTCTTATACGGATCAGAGTTTGAATTCCATCCAGAATTCAAACTTTGGCTGGCAACTAACCACAAACCGATCATCCGGGGAACCGATGATGGTATCTGGCGGCGGCTCATGCTGATCCCGTTCACGGTCCAGGTGCCGAAAGAGAAGGTTGATAAGCGGCTCCAATACAAGCTGGAACGTGAATCGGTCGGCATCTTGAACTGGGCGGTGGATGGCGCTTTGAAGTGGCAGCGAGAGGGATTGGAACCGCCAGAGAGTGTTAAGCGTGCGAGCAAGGAATACCGGGATGAGATGGATGTGCTGGAATTGTTCATCAGCGACTGTTGCGACAAGGGACCTGATTATCAGGCACCAGCCGGTGAATTGTTCAAACGTTATCAGGCTTGGGCAGACGAAACTGGCGAGTACAAAATGGCAAAGCAAAAGTTCGGTGCTCAGATGAAGCAGAAATTCTCAACAAAGAAAAACAGTGGGATTTTCTACTTGGGTATCCGTCTGAAATTGGACGAGCGATTTAACTGGATGCGAAATTAGTGTTTACGGGAGGACCTACGGGAGGATAAAAAAACCGTCAAACCCTTACGGCTGTATGCTTTTAACCTTTATTTTTCTTTACGGGAGGATAAAAGAGAAAAAGTATATAAGATGACAACGAATAAAGTATATGCCTGAAAGACTTTTTTTCGGAATATCCTCCCGTTCCTCCCGTGACGATTTCAAACTGTTGTGGGAGTAAGGACGAAGACAATATTATGGTCTCCCGTTTAATCCTCCCGTAGCACTGTGGAGGTGAAACCAACGACACAACCGGAACACGAAATTCAGACCGACATTATGCTGGCAGTCAGCAAACACAGATGTACGATCATCCGCACCAATGTGGGCAACGTCAGAACAGCAGACGGAAGAACTTTTTCTGCCGGTCCACCGAAAGGATGGCCGGACCTAACCGGATTTCGCCATAGCGATGGCAAACTGATCCTGATTGAAGTGAAAACAAAGAATGGCAGGCTGCGGCCTGATCAAGAACGATTTAAGGCGTTTATCGAGAGCAAACCGGTACTGTACGGTGTCGCCCGCTCTGTGGAAGACGCACTAAAAATTATTGAAGGAGACTGAAGATGACATACCACATCGGAGAGAACGTCCGCTACGTAGGACCGATGCCAAGATTCAAGGGGAAGCGAGGCCAGGTTATCGAAAAAGGATCAGGCCGTTGGGATTGGACTGTTGCGATAACGGACGAAGGAATTGTCAACGCAACTAACGAAGACTTGGAGGCATCTATTTGATGGAACGACATTTTGAACGAATCGACGGGTATACTGGCCCAATGCCCAAACGGGCAACTGCGTATTCTGCCGGATACGACATTGCAGCAGCAAAAACGGTGGTCATTAAGCCCGGCAAGATTGCACTGATCCCGACGGGTATCAAGGTGAAACTTGGCCACTATGAATATTTGGAGCTGGTTTCTCGATCATCATTGCCACGCAAGCGACAATTGGTAATGCCGAACAGCATCGGAATAATCGACAGTGACTACTATCCAAACGAAATCATGGGTCAATTCTGGAACATCAGTCAGGCGCCAGTCATCATCAATGCCGGCTACCGCATCATGCAGGGCATTTTCCGCAGTTACCTGTTGACCGACGACGATATGGCCACAGGCGCTCGCAGTGGCGGTTTTGGCAGCACAGGGGGTAATTGATATGGCTAGACTATCAGAACATCCAGAACTGATGGAGAAAATCATTAAGCTGGAAAAGGAACGCGCACCACGAGACGATCCACGGTGGGGGGGAATCAATGTAGCAATTAATAAAAAAGAGCCGCGTAAGAATAAAAAAACGTCTGCAAGCAAAGCAAAGAAATCTGATCATTCGGAAAAAATTGATTATGTTAGAAGCCAAATTCTTCATGGCTTTTCATCATACGAAATTGCTGATATTTCGGGTATCTCACAGTCCTGGATAAACAAGTTGATGCATGACGCGCATATCAGCCGACCACCGATTGCACACTTTCGTCTGTACAATTTTGAAACCGATGAAGTACGGTACCTGGAAACTCTGGCTGAGGTAATTAAGCTTTTCAAGCTTTCGGCTTTTAGGCTGGGACTGGACAAGCAGAACACAGTATTTACAGGGGATTGGGCGATCAATCGTGGACGCTGGTACCAAGATAAATATGGCAAGTGGAACAGAACGGAGGACGAAAAATGAGCGAAGAAAAACTGTATGCGGTTAAGAACGACAAAGGCGAATACTGGTTTACGGTGAGCAAAGAGAATGCCGAAAATGAGGCTAAAGATCATGGCGGCCACGTTGTCACGCTCGTTGAGGAACCAAAAAAGGCAGTCCTAACAAAGGAACAAGCCGAAACCGTTAAAAGTGCACATGGTTCTAAGTGGCCAGCATTATTGATTGATAATGATGCTAGTGGCAGCAAGCACGAAGAAGAGTTGCTGATGAACGCTTATGTCAACGGCTACACCGTGGAAAAGGATAAGAAATACAACGTCAAGGTGCCGTATGCAGATTATACGTGGTATCTAAAAACTCCTGATGGAAAACTTGATACCATATTTGTAAAAGGATTATCTAAAGGATTTGGTGGATACCCAGATGGAATTGAGCTCACTAATGATGATATTGAGAAATTTGGCTTGCAAGACTGCGAGAAAGAAGAGGTGACTGACGATGAGCAATGAGACGAAGCAGGACGTGTTCGATGAAGTACGCCGCGTGGCGTTACAGGACGAAACATTGTTGAGGACGGCTAATATTCATGTACTACTTAAACAGGATGAAGAATGGCGCTCTCGTTATGACGCCGCATTGCCAGATAATATGCCGGTGATCCCCAAGGAAATCGGAGAGTACATCGAACGGCAGAAACAGGGATCAACATTAAGACCAGCGATTATTGACGCCACAGATTTTCACGCAGTCGATGATGAGGAAGCCGATTGGATATTCTACCATTCTGAGACTTTTGCCCGTGCCTGGTTGCTAGGTGTCTGGCGCGTTGATGAAACCGGTGAAATCGTGAAAATGGAGGAGAAGAAATGAGTGACTTTTTAAAGCCAGGTGGTGCAGCGCTAACGAGTAATAAGGACGATTGGGAAACACCACAAGCGTTTTTCGAGAGTTTGAATGCAAAGTATCATTTTGCTATTGACCTGGCAGCCAGCAAGGATAACGCGAAATGTGATCGGTATTTCAGCGTTGCTGATGATTCGTTATTGCAAGACTGGTCTGATGATTTCGGTGGGGCAATGTATCTGAACCCGCCATATGGACGCCATATCGGAGATTGGGTAAAGAAAGCCTATGAAACTTCGTTACGGGTGAACGTTCCTATTGTGCTGTTGATACCAGCAAGAACGGACACCAGCTATTGGCACGATTACATTTTTGGAAAGGCAAGCATCAAG
Source organism: Schleiferilactobacillus harbinensis DSM 16991 (assembly GCF_000425885.1). GTDB lineage: Bacteria > Bacillota > Bacilli > Lactobacillales > Lactobacillaceae > Schleiferilactobacillus > Schleiferilactobacillus harbinensis. The sequence goes on along the minus strand of NZ_AUEH01000027.1, from coordinate 30,943 downwards.
TTTATTCGTGGCCGTCTTAAATTTGAGCAAAATGGAATGGCTGGTGGCCCTGCACCGTTTCCTAGTGCAATCATCGTATACAACGGAGATGGGGCGGAGAAATGAAACGTGAGATTAAGTTTCGAGCATGGAATGGGCATAATATGTTTAACAACATCCAAGTTGGTGCTATGTATCTAGGCGATTTAATTGCTGATCCACAGTGGCATTTGATGCAGTACACCAATTTCAAAGACAAGAACGGGCGAGAAATATACGAATGCGATGTCTTAGATATTGGCCTTAGAAATCAAGACGGTAAACCAGTAATGGCACCAGTTAGCTACCAAGCATATGCCGCTGGATATGTGCTTGACAATGGTGGCAATGGAATATGGCAACGATTAACAGAAAATTGCGAGGTCGTCGGGAATATTTATGAAAACCCGGATTTACTGGAGGCGCAGCATGACTGAAACGGTACAGGACGTGTTTGATGACGTGTGGAAACATTACTTGGGGCTTGCTTATAACAGTGACAGCAATAGTCTTATTGGCCCTCCGGGGATGGCAGGCGATATATGTGATGCGCCGGAACGATTTGCAGCTGCACTCGCCGCTGAAAAGGGGTCAAAATCGACCCGTTTAGCCGACAAGCAAAAAAACTGCCGATACTGCCCGATGTGTGGCCGTCGATTGGAGGAAAAATAAACGCCAAGAGGTAATCACATGCCAAAGATGATCCATTCCAAGTACGGCTATGAGCCGCCAGAATATGTTAAGGCGGACGCCGAACTAGAGAAATGGCTGAAGAAAGAGAAAGAAAAAGGCCGCAACGGCAAATGACTGAGGCCTTTAATCTTACACAGGAGGTAATGACAGTGCATCACTACATTACGAAGTATTGGGATAACGGCAAGCATTACGCCGAGTCGTGGATTCAGATTAATATGTTTGGCCGGTCTTATTGCTTTTCAAAGCGGCGTGTTATGATCAGTACAGAGGAAAGAAAACTAGGAAATGACAAAATGGAGAACATGGTGGTGGGTAACAATATGACTATCATGGGGCCGTCTGGGCTTGCTACCATTAGTGGTGGTGAAGTGCTATGCGTTGATCATTTCAGAATTGAAAACCACTAAAGGAGAAAATATCAATGCGTGAGCGTAAACTGAAATACTTTAAGAAACTGCTGCTAAACGGGGCACCGTCTGTGTTGGGTTTTATCGGGGCGCTTATTGCATCACAGCTGTTGATCAGAATTGCGTTCGTGATTTTTGCGATTGGTGTGTACGTGTTTATTTCATACACACAGGCAGCGGCGATGATTGATAACGACAATTTTCACGAGAGAATCGGAGCGTCGATTGAAGGATTGAAACGAGCTGGCCTAGTTCCCAAGTCAATTAGGGTTAATGGGAAGCCAATTGATAAGGAGTAGTGGTACATTGGAAGAACTGTCGAAGAAGAAACTCGCCGCTTTAGATGAACTGTTTGAGGATTTCCAGACTGTAAATCACCAGATTGCCGAAAAAACTTATGAGATTGATCATCCGTGGACACAATCAGATCAGAACATTGGCGGCGGGCGTTCATCTGCAATATCACGGCCCCAAGAAGCAATTTTGCAACGGCGGGAATCCAACAAACGGCTGCAATACTTGATTAGTTTGCGGGACGACTGCAACCGGGCAATTGACAGATTTGACGAAGAGCAACGCCAAATTTTCGATTTGCGATACTGCTCATCCAATTACTACGACTGGGATACAGTGGGCGACTTGATTGGTTATGCCCATTCTCAGATTTACCGGAAGCGATATGCCATGCTTTGGCTACTAGCTGAGGAGCGCGGAATGGTCTCACGCAAAGATGGTACTAGAAACGCTGTTAGTCCCAGGTGAAAAAAATTATTATGATAGTATGGTCTTTGACCATAAGGGGTAATTCACCCCACAAAAAGATAATTGCGATACCGACAAACTATGAATATTGATTCACCCCTGGAATCATTTTAAAAGAGCGGTGCACCGATTATCTGGCGGGCTTTGGCCCGTCTACATATATGAGTGATGGAGTGACGTATTAGGATCGTCACCGAGGGCCTCTTAGCGCAAGAGGAACAAGCTGCCACTTCCCGGGATGTGGTTACATGATGGGGCTGACGTCTCGCCCGTCAATTTGCGAATGTAGTTCAGTGGTAGAGCAACAGGTTTTCCAACCTGTGGATGTAGGTTCGACTCCAACCATTCGCTTTTCTCCATTTTCTCCTTTATGAAGCCGCTAGTGGTAGGCGGCTTTTTTAATACGCGGAGGTGGGTTTATTGGAGCAGATACAGCAAGAACGTTGGTCTGTTTGGAAGTTCAAGCGCAGCCATAAGATCATTGGGTTTGAAGCAGCAAAGCGTGTCAGCCTGTATTCACGGAGGACAAAAAACACATCGTGGTTTCCAATTTAGATATGCATAAGACCCCCGGCAGAGCAGAAACTAAAGCCCCCCGTATAACAAGCATGCTTGTTTCATCCGCTACAAAAGAAGCATGCTTGTTTCTGCTGGTGGTCATAAAAGAAGCATGCTTGTTTGGCCGGACAAAAACCAAGCATGCTTTTCCGAGGTGATTCAGATTGTTGCCTGATGTATCAACACACTCTAAGAGGGCAGAGTTTTACAACTCATCAGCATGGCGTAAGCTGCGTCAATCGGTATTGCAACGTGATAACTATGAGTGCCAATGGTGCAAGGCTGCTGGTCGAGTGACCACAGATGCAATTTTGGAAGTGGATCATATCAAGCCGCTTGAACAGTTTCCAGAGCTTGCAATGGACCCGGATAATTTACGGACGCTTTGCAAAGACTGCCACAACAAGCGGCATCACCGCATGAATTACCGAACACAGCCGACACGCAAGCAATTCAAAAACAAATGGGAGGCAGACGAACGATGGTAGTTAAGACAGAAAAGCAGCTTCGGAAAGCAGGATTCAAAATTGCCAAGCGGTCAAAAATTTACTACGTGGTGATGATGACAACGCACAGCGGCATTGTAACGCCACACCGCGTTTTCACTGATGCGTACAGCGCACAGGCACTTTCTCAGCGACTTAATTTGCAAGCAACGGATGGCTACTTTGCTGATCGCGACATGGATAAGCTAAGCCGTTTTTACGTGGTCAAAGCGCTGCCGGGCAACTGATTTTTTCTGCTGGTAAAATTTTGTGAACGTCACACACGGCTGAAAATCTAGAAGCAAATTTCAGCGTTTGAAAATTTTTCACCGAAAAAAATCTGCCGGCGATTTTTTTTGCCGGTGCTGTTATTTTTTGCCGGTGCACGGGCCTGAAAATCTAGACGCAATTTTCATTACGCAAGCGGGCGGACGCAATATAATTGGACAACTTATAAAAAGTTAGTAGCCGTTTTTTTTAATGGCCTAAAAGAAGCGTTCACACCGATCCACTCGGACGGCTCACACCGATCACCTCAGGACGCTCACGGTGATCACCTCAGGATGCTCGCGGTGATCACCTCAGGCTGCTCACACTGGATCGCTCAGGACGCTCACACTGGATCGCCTCAGTTTCTTAAGGGTAAAAAAACAGCCCGCGCGTGGCGGGCTAGTGGTCCAAGCAGTTAGAAAAACATGTTTCGCAGCCAGAACAATGATTGACCGGCCCCGATTATAACCCGGCCGAACGGTTTAGCGACGCCGCCAACTTGCCAGTACAGAACGTGTCCGGCGGTGTTTAGGGCGGCGCCTAAAGTAGTGTGGAGGAAAAACACAACGGCTACAACGGCCGCGATAGCGATCGAAATTTTCAGTTTTTTCATGGTAAAATACCAGCTTTCATTTCATTTTTGGATCAATGCCCGGCACGTCCTTGCAAACGTGCGGCCGGCTTTTTACCGGGCGGGAGGTGGTTATTTTTTTTACTCCTATCGGACAGCTTCGATAGTTTCGACGCCGTCTATATAAGTCACCTTGCCGGGTAGTACCTTGCCAGGGATCCACGCGGGTACGTCGGCGGCGTCGGTGATCAATTCGATTTCAGTGCCGCGCAAGGCAACCCAGCCGGCGCCTAGCTCGCCGGCGATGATGGCGACGGTTTCTTCTAAGTTGTTGGTGTAAGTTACACCGTCATCGATGGATACAGGCCATAAGATCCAAGCATCTTGATCGGGGTCGAATTCTAAACACCCGTATTCCTTGCCACCGAGTTCCAAGTTGTAAGTCTTAAATTTTGTCATGTTTGTTTCCTCCTGTTTTTGTTTTTTGGATCAATGCCCGGCGGCCCACTTGCAAGGCCGCGGCGGCTAGTTCCGCCCGGGTTGGTGCTAAAATTCTACGGCGTTGGGGTTCCACGCTTTCAGAGAGTGAGTGATTTCGTACGCGTCGTTAAATACTTCGCGCAGGGAAATAAAACCATCTGGTTCCAGTACATCGTAGTAGTCCCGTTCGGTGACAAGACGTGCCATTTCCTGGCTTTCTTTTGTTCCGGTGTACCGTTCGTGCACCATTTCCGGCGTGATTTTTACTAACATTGGTGTTTGCATTTTTGTTTCCTCCTTGTACGTTTCATCGTGGTACGTACTTACAAGAGTACGAACTTGGTGTATAATGATAGCAAGTTCAGCGGGGTTTCTCGTACCGCCGTCCCTTACGATTAATAATATATCATGATTGTACGAGGAACACAACAAAAAACTTGCGAAAATACGATAAATAACAAAAGAAAGTTGGAAACTTGCATGGTTACTACATTAGATAACATTAAGCACTTTGCGGAATTACGCGGCTTGACGCTTGCAAGTGTGGCGGAACGGGCGGGCTTAAGTTCGGGCGCTATATATCGTTGGGAAACAGCGCAACCGCGCGCTGTCACATTGGATAAGGTGGCGCACGTGCTAGGCGTCAGCAGCAGCCAGCTGCTGGCTGGTAGCAAGGGCGCGGGAAAAACGACAGCGGGCGACAGTGAACCGCTTGATTTGGCGCCACTGATTAATAGCGGGCGGCCGTTACTATACAACCGCCGGCCATTGGATCACACTGACCGCGAACTATTGCGGCGGGTGCTGGATCACTAAACAACAATGCCATCCATTTAATAGGTAGTGACGTTCACCGATACACATCAATACCAACGGCGGCGCGGCACAACGACGGCCAACGACGCTGCAGCCGGCAGAGGCTCACCGCTGATCAACAACGGCGCGCGAACGGCGCCAACGAACGACACTAAAATAACGCGAAAAACAGCGAAAAAAAACACTTCCAAAATTTTGGAAGTGTTATTTTTTTGGATAAGCCCCCCCGGTAGAAACGTTGATTTACCGGCGTTTTGGGGAACCGGTGGGTGGGGGTCAACTTCCGCAAAAAAGAAGAAAAAAATACGCATGAGAGGGGGTGAGGAAATAATGGATATACCAAATATGAAGGAAGAACTGATGAAGCAAGTGAATCCAGAGTCTGCAATTGCTATGGAGAAGGTAGACCGATACTTATCTTTGGCTGAGCTGTATAAGAAACTGCAAGAAGTGGCAATGAAGCAGCCAATGATCGTCATCAAGAACGGAAAACAGGAATACACCAAGACCAACCCGGCATTAACCGATATTAATCGGATTAATGGGGCGCTAATCGCTTTAGGACGGGACATGGGATTGACTTCTCCTCCCTCACCCGGCGTGGACAAAGGCAAGGCTGGCTATAATGCAGGTGATTTGACGTGAGTTATGTGACAGATTATCTGAAATTGTATGATGACGGCAAGGTAGTTTGGAATAAAGAACGCATTCAGCTTGCCGAGTATGTTAGAAAGAACATTCTTGACAATGACGAGTTGTACTTTGACGAACGTAAAATAGATAACTTCGTCGGGTTTACTGAAAAATGGTTTTTCCCGCTCCAACCATTTCAGAAGTTTCTTGCGTCGTTCGTTTTTCTGTACCGCAAAGCAGATGATACGGCATTCTACCGAGACTTCCTGTGGATGATGGGTCGAGGTGCTGGGAAGAACGGTCTTATATCGGCAATCTCAGCATTTCTAATCTCGGAATTGAATGGGGTACAGGCATATGACGGATCAATTGTCGCCAACTCGGAAGATCAGGCCAAGACATCGGTTGTGGAAGTCTCCAACGTTGTCCACTCTCACCCCGATCCACTGGAACGGGCGTTTTATGCCACAAGTACGCTGGTCCGGTCTAGAGCAACGAACTCGGTACTGAAATATCGGACCAGTAACGGCAACACCAAGGACGGTCTGCGTGATGGGTTTGTGATATTCGATGAAATCCACGAATACCATGATGCCAGCAACGTCAACGTCCACATTTCAGGGCTGGGCAAGAAATTGCCACCGCGAGTTTTCTACATTGGGACCGATGGATATGTTCGGGACGGGTTTATCGACAAACTGAAAGCACGAGCAGCACGCGTACTGGAAGGCAAGGCCCAACCGGACTTAATTTTCCCGTGGATTTGTAAAATCGACGAAGAAGATGAAGCTGATGATCCAAAAATGTGGGAAAAAGCCAACCCGATGCTGTCTAAGCCGCTCACGCCATATGCCAAGGGATTGTACAAGGAAATTGAGCGTCAATTTAACGAATTGAGTGAAAACCCATCTGGTAAGGAAGAATTTATGACTAAGCGGATGGATTATCCATCACAGAGTCAGGAATCTTCTGTGGCGCCATGGGAAGAAATCGCGGCGACTAACCAGCCAATCCCGGATAACATTGAAGGGCGGCAGGCAATCGGTTCGGTGGACTTCGCGACGACGAGGGACTTCATGGCAGCAGCGGTGACGGTAAAATATGGTGATAAGCTGGTCACGATGGAACACCAATGGGCAACCAAGGTGTTTGTTGATCGCCAGTACCAGTATTCTCGCAAGGATTATGGTGAAGCCAAGCCAAACCAGAGGTTACACATCCCAATAGCTGACTGGGAGGAAAAAGGGCTATTGACAATCGTCAGAGCGCCTATTTTAGACCCAAAGGATGCATTGAACTGGATGGGTGAGATGCGGCAGCGCTTCAACATCGTGGAAGTAGTTATGGATAACTACCGGGCATCGATCATGCGGGCGATGTTTGAGGAGGCCAGCTTTGAGGTAAGTATTATCCGCAACCCGACGGCAATTGACGGGCTATTAGCAACAGTCATTGACAACGGGTTTCCGAATCGGCGTTTCATTTGGGGCGATAACCCACTGCTGAGGTGGAATACAAACAACGTGCTGGTCAAAATTGATGGCCGAGGGAATAAGCAGTACCTAAAGAAGGAAGAAATCAGGCGAAAGACAGATGGCTTCAAGGCATTTGAGTACACGCTATATTCCATTGACAAGATTTCCGATCAGGACGTGTCTGGCTCGTTGGACATGTTGGCCGGGCTGAACTTTTAGCAGAAAGGAGGTGAAGTGATTGAGTGTTTTTAAGAACATTTGGGACCTAGTAACCCAGCGTCAGGACACGTCGTTTATGTTTGACGCCGATATGTGGGAGCCAGACCTGCAGCGGGCTTATCTGAAACGTATGGCGATAGATACCAATGTGAATTTCATTGCCCGGTCATTTACTCAGTCAGAATTCAAGGTGATGGACGGAAAGAAGTCTGATCGCAATAGTGAGTTGTACTACCGACTTAATGTGCGGCCAAATGCCAACCAATCAAGCTCCCAGTTCTGGTATGATTTCATCTACAAACTCATTTACAATAATGAAGTGCTGGTCATCCAGAGCGACACCGGAGACTTACTAATTGCTGACAGTTTTGTCCACAACCAATACGCACTATATCCGGACACGTTTTCCGGGGTGACGATTGGCACGTACACGTATGATCGGACGTTCAGCATGAACGATGTACTGTACATCAAGTTTGCTAACTCGCGGTTAGAGGACTATGTAGCATCGCTATTCGGCGACTATGGCAAACTCATGGGCCGCATGATTGAAGTGGCAATGCGTAACCGACAAGTCCGGGCAGTCGTCCACGTTGGTGCAATGGCAGGACTAAGTGACGAGGAAAAACAGAAGAAAGTCCAAAATTATCTGGATAGTGTCTACCGGGCATTCCAGGACAAGTCTGTGGCAATTGTGCCAGAAACAAATGGGTTAGAGTACGACGAGAAGAACCCCGGCGGTGAAACTCGGGGTACATCACCACTTGATGAAGTGAGCGATATAAAAACTCAATTTATCGATGACGTAGCGTTGATTCTCAGCATTCCGCCAGCGTTGCTGCACGGAAACAATGCTGAGATTAGCCAGAATAAGCAGTCATACATTGACTTCTGCTTGCGACCGCTGATGTACCGGATCAGAGATGAGATGAATGCCAAGTTTTTCTCGCCGGACGAATTCCAGAATGGGAAACACGTCGAAATCATTGGTCTGGATAAGCAGAACATCGTGGATGTGGCTACAGCGATTGATAAGTTGCGGGCTGCCACAGTGCTGAACGGTGACGAAGCCCGTGGGCTGCTTGGTTATGATCCAACGGGATTACCAGAAATGCAGGAGTATTACGTGACGAAAAATTATCAGAGTGCAGCACCAAACGCCAAGGGCGTTGATAACAACATGAAGGGAGGTGATGACAACGAAAACGATGAACGTCAAGGGAACAATCGTGAATGATGACATGGGGCCGGTATACGACTTCTTCAAAAAATCAGCGACATATCCTAGTAAATTTATGAGTGAGTTGCCGGAAGACAACAGCGATATTGAGGTAAACATTAACTCTGGTGGCGGGATCGTGGATGCAGGGTCTGAGATTTACACAGCACTGCGCAACTATCCGGGTCACGTCAAGGTGAACGTTGTTGGCCAAGCGGCTTCTGCGGCTTCCATCATTGCGATGGCTGGCGATGAGGTAGTGATGTCACCAGTAGCACAAATGATGATCCACAACGTATCGGCGGACAAGTTTGGTGATGATCGGGACCACGAGCACGTGGCAAAATTGCTGAAAAGCATGAACCAGTCGCTTGCAAGTGCCTATTCCGCGAAGACCGGATTAGATCAGTCGGAAGTGTTGAAAATGATGAATGACGAAACTTGGCTGAATGCTAAGCAAGCAGTTGAGAAGCACTTTGCAGATTCAATCATGTTCGATGAAGACCAGGATGCTGCAAAGGTATTACTCACTGCGTCAGCAGACACGGATGGCATGTTGAGTCTGGCTGCTTTACAGGCTGGTCGTGAAGCAATGCTGAACGCTCAGCCGAGCAAACCCACACCGCCATCTCTCGCCGCTAAAATTAGTGGGGGGACGACGACGGTTACAGGAACGGCTAAGCCGAACGCCTACATCAAGGCCGACAACAAGGACGGTAAGCAGGTGGCCGAAAGTAAGGCCGACGATGCCGGCAAGGTCAGCTTTACGATTAAAGGGCTGAAGGCTGGCGATGAGCTGCGGATCACTCAAACTGATGGCGATAATGGCACCAGCAAGCCGGCGGTAATTACTGTTAGTGAGGATGAACAATCCAGTGCACAGTCGAGCACTGAACTGTTAGCTCAAATCGAAGAACTGAAAGAACAAATCAAGAAATCTAAAGAGTCTGCCGAGTGGCACGACTTCTTTTTCAATGCTCAAGGAGGGCAATTAAATGACGATTAAATTCGGTGACGATAATGTGAAGTTCGTCAACTTTGAAGCAAAGCAAAAGGCTTATGCCGAGCTCGCTAAGAAGGGCGGAGATGCCGACGCACAATCTGCTGCGTTCGGCGAAATGATGAATGCACTGTCTGGCGATTCTATGGACTTCATCAAGAAACAGGTCGACTTAAAGACTGAGGACTTCCTGAAGGCCAAGGCTGACGACCAGACGCTGACTCAACAAGAGATTAAGTTCTACAACGATATTAAGACGGATACCGACACCAAGAGCAAGGAATCCGTTGATGTATTGGTGCCGAAGTCAATTGTGGATCGCATTTTTGACGGCATGACTCAGGCTCATCCACTGTTGGGTGTTATCGGCCTTCAGAACAACGGTGTGCGCCTGAAGTTCTTGAAGTCCAGCCAGTCCGGAGTTGCCGTTTGGGGCGACTTCATGGGCGAAATCAAGGGCCAACTGGATGCCAAGTTCGGCAAGGAAGAGGCCATGCAGAACAAGCTGACCGGCTTTGTTGTGCTGCCTAATGACTTGCTGGATTATGGTCCTAGCTATCTTAAGACTTACGTCATCACTCAGTTGCGGGAAGCCTTTGCGGTTGCGGCGGAACAAGCATTTCTGTTGGGCGATGGCGCGCACAAGCCTGTCGGTCTTAATCGGGATTTGACAAAGGGTACTGCCGATGTAGACGGCGTAGTAACGTATGCTGAAAAGGCATCCGCTGGTACGTTGACATTTGGCGATTCTAAGACGGCAGCCATGGAGATTGCTAAGGCAATCAAGGCACTGTCTGTGGATGTTAATGGCAAGCCGGTAGTTGCTTCTGGCAACACCATTTTTGTCATGTCACCCGGCGATCACTTAATGGTTGAAGCTCAGTTTGCCATCCAGAATCAGAACGGGCAGTTCGTTACAAGCTATCCGTTTGGCATCACCATTGTGGAATCAGTATATCAACCGGATAACAAGGTGACGGTGTTTGTCAAGGGCCGTTACGATGCGTTCCAAGGCGGGGACATGAAGATTGCCCAGTTTGACCAAACTCTGGCGATGCAGGATGCCACTCTGTGGACTGCTAAGCAATTCTTCTACGGCAAGGCCCGGGACAACAATTCTTCTGCGGTATATGACTTGAACCTGACTGCACCGGGTACGACACCCGCTGCACCGACCACCAAGCCGGCGTCAAAATAGTATCCCCGTCGGCGGTAAAATCGGCTTCCGATAATGGCGGGGCCAGTATTTCAGCCGAGTAGCGGAGGTGATGTAAATGGCTGAATCGCTAATTACAGACGAAATGGTGGCCGAATTCAAGGCACACATGCACATCACCCACAGCCGAGAGGACCCGTATCTGCGGGGATTGCTGGAAACGTCGGCAGCGGCGGTCATGGCGATCACTAACGACAAGGCTTTGACCGATAAGCGGGTGGTTGAGCTAGTCTATCAGCGGGCACGGTACGCGTATAACGATCAATTGGAATGGTTTGATGCCAACTTCCAATCTATGCTGATGAATCTGGCAATTGAGAACTACGAGGGGGTGCCGGACCAAGACAATGAGTAAAGGCAAGCAGGCAGCATACGTTAATTACTATTCTGGTGCGCCGACGTTCAAAAAGAAGAAAACCGGATCGGGTGATTTACGAATCCCGGTGGACTTTATGGAACTGACGCCAAATGCAGATGGTGAACCGGGCGACATGCCAACGAAAATGGTGTTCTCCACTTATGCTCAAGTCTACGCACCAAGCCAGAAGGACACGCTCATTCTCTCTACTCATGACCGTACTGAAGGCGTGACGATTCGGATTCGGGACACACGCGGTGAGTTTCTGCCGACAGTGGATAAGCACGCTGTTTATATTGACGATTATCGGTACAAGGACAAGATTTGGGACATTACCGATGTGCGTTTGGACTTTTCAGACGACAGTTTCCTGGTATTAGTCCTGAGCAACCCCCAGGGTGGTGATTCCGATGGTGCTGCATGATACCCGGATTACCGGGATGGACGAAACGTTGGCAAAGATGAGAGCTAAGTTCTCACCGGGGCGCTTGTCTCGATACGAAAACGCAGCACTCAATAAGGCTGCCGAATACGTTGAAGAAGAGCTAAAAAAGTCAGTCGGAACCTACAGTTACGTCAACAGCCGAACCGGAGCAACTGGTGAAACGAAGATTGAAGTGGCTGCTGGTAAAGCACGCATGCGTGGCAGCGTCCGGTCGGTGAACATCGGCTGGAAGGGTGGCGCGATGGAACGCTGGCGATTAGTCCACTTGAATGAGTTCGGCTATACGCGCTGGCATAAAACCTATTCGCCGAAGGGCATGGGTAAAATTCAGGCCACTTATGACGCCATCAAACAACCAGCAATGAACATTCAGCGAGAGGAGCTGAAGAAACTCCTATGAAAGACATGCTCGATATTATGTATGGAGCTATTCGGGCTCACCCGCGGCTGGCTGAGCTGGCCGGGGATCGTATTTATAAATATGATTTTCCACAGTCTGCAAATCATCAGTCTTTACGGATCGTCATTACACCACTTGGCCCACCAGAGGGGAGCACAGGTGGCAGCGACGACGTATTGGCTTGGCAATTTACTTACCAGGTCAATGTAGAGGGTCCAAACAGAAAAGAACTGAAGGAAGCCCAACATTACGTGCAGCAAGTGATGGCGGGCTATTTGTTTGCCCAGATGACTGGTGGGCTGGATGAACAGCTGGGCAACGGCTGGTCCGTCGATGCCCGAAGGTACCGGGGTAACACTAAAATTTACGACACGGATTATTAGAGAGGAGTCAATTTAATGACTTTAGTAGGATTTAAGCGCGCGACGATTCAGCCTTTTACGGCTGATGGTTTGCCGGACGGCAAGCCGGTAGTAATTGAAGGTAAAGCCAACGCTGGGGCAACGGTATCTGCGGAAGTAAGCGGCCTGTCTAAGGATGCAACCAAGGTAGCCGGTTCAGATATTGAATATTACATTTCTCAGCAGGGTGTAGGCAACGTATCAGTTGCCTTTGGACTGTTGGATATTCCGCATCTTGATGAGGCTCGTATTTTGGGCCAAAAGACGGTTGGTGAGGACGGCAAGGAAATTGTATATGTCGGCAGCGACACCAGTGCACCGTATTGCGGTGTATTACTGGAAGCTAAAGACTTGCAAGGCGATGTGGTCCAACTTGGTTTCTTCCGGGGTAAGTTCGCTAAGGACAAAGAAGAAGCTAAAACTCTGGACCCGAGCGAAACATTCAAGCCGGACGCCGACAGCTTTACATTTTCTGCGGCTGCTTCCACAGATGATGGGGATCAGAACGGCGAGTATGTAGCTAAGTACATTGGTTCTGATGCTGATACCATTAAGAAGATTCGCGGTCAAGTGTTAAAGGAAGCAACGACACCAGCACCGGCACCAGCAGTGACACCAACACCGTCAAAATAATGGCCCCGTCTGGCGTAACCAATGCGCCGAAAGCGGTAGCTTAACAAAGATGAATAGTCGCCAACGAAATAAACAGTGCGGGCAACCGGGCGGCTGAATGGAGGACAAATAGTGAAACCTTTGAAGATTACTTTGCGGGACAAGAATGGTGAGACACAGACGTACACGCAGAACTTCGTACCGTTACAGAAAACACTTGATGCGGCTGATTTGAACGACCGGGCCAGTGACTACAACACCGAAGTGGAATGGATCACAGCCAAGTTAGAATATGTGGCCAGTTTATTCGACGCAAAAGAAGTCACAGCCAAAGCCATTCTGCAGGGCGTTGATGCACGCGAAGGATTGACAGTAGTTGACAGCTTAATTAACGAAGTTATGGGTCTCACAGACCCAAACTCCGAAACGCCGAAGGCGGAGGAATAACCTACGGCGAATACAAGAAAAGCATCTACAAGCTGGTAAATACAGTAGTCACCGGGTTGCCGGGGTACTCCATTAATGATGTGCTCCAAACGGACTACGACACATTGATCGGCGTGCTGGATGCCAGTACAGCGAAGAAACCTAACGGCAAGACAGAACCGATTCCGTTGGCTGACTTCGTTAAGTCTTTATAGGAAGGAGGGCGATTATGGCAGATGAACCTTTAGGCCGCATGATAATTGAGCTGGGCCTGGATGATAGCGAGTTCGGTAAAGGACTCCAAGGCGCCCAGCGAAAAGCCAAGTACGCTATGGCCGAAATGAAGTCTAACATGAGTTTCATGAGCGCGTGGGGAAACCAGACGCAGGTATTGCAAACAAAGATGACTGGGCTTTCTCGGGCAATTGAAGCTCAGGCTGGAGTAGTTAAGAAGCAACGAGAGCAATTTGAAAACTCGCGCACAAAACTCGGTGAAGCAACAGGGGCTACAGGGAAGTATGCTACCCAATTGCAGAACGCCACGGCTAAGCTGAACTCTTTGCAAGGTCAGCTGCGCAAAACGGCTGGTGAATTGGCTGTTGTACAGACAAAAACACAAGGTATCACTGGTGTTATGAATAAAGTCGGCACAGCAGCTACGGCTGTGGGCGCAAAGCTCAGCAGCATTGGAAAAGCAGCCACTACTGGCCTCACAATTCCGATTGCAGCTGGTCTGGGCTATGCGGCCAAGTCTGCAATTGACTTTAATAGTCAAATCGCCGCTTTAGGACCACTTTTAACTAACGGTGAAAAGGTTACCGGACGGTTTAAGACTCAATTAAACCAGTTAGGCGATTCAAGTTTGAAGTGGTCGAAACAATATGGCCTATCTACTACAGAAATCAACGACGCGATGAGCGAGTTGGTCAAGCGTGGGTATAATGCCAGCCAAGTGATCGGCGCAATGCCATCTATTCTGAACGCAACTAAGGCATCCGGCGAGGGTATGGGTACAGTCATGCAGGCCACGGCGTCCATCGTCGAACAGTTTGGGCTGACAAGCAAGACTACAGCCGGTGCCATGAAGAATACGCAGCTGGTCGCTGACTCACTGACCTATGCAGCAAATGCCACAGCGGCCGGATTCGGTGACTTGTCAGAAGCGATGTCCTTCGTTGGACCAGTCGCTCACTCTCTGGGCCTGTCGGTTCAGGAGACAGCGGCGGCAATTGGTGCGCTGAGTCAGCAAGGTATTGAAGGCCAGAAGGCTGGTACCGGACTGCGGGGTATTTTAACCAGTCTGATTAAGCCTACCAAATCTCAGGATGAAGCATTCCGCAGTATGGGAATTGGCGCCAAGCGGTTACAAGAAGACTCACACAATCTTCCACAGCTGATTGATGACATCCAGAAGGGTACGGCACATGCTAGTAAGGCAGAGCGTGGGCGCGCATTAGCATTAGCGTTCGGGAAACAGCAGCAATCAGCGGCGAACGCATTAGTAGAGTATGGTTCTACGAAGCTGCGCGAACTAACGAAAGCTACTAACGAATCTGGCGGTGCAACCAAGCGGGTCGCGGATCAGTTGAACGATACGCAAGCCAACAAAATTAAACGATTCCAGTCATCTCTCCAAGCGCTGGCAATTTCGTTTGGTCAAAAGTTGTTGCCAACGTTGATGCCGATCACTGAAAACTTGACGGACTTAATCAATAAGTTCAGTGAACTGGATAGTGGGACGCAGCAAGTAATTCTCAAAACTGCATTGGCAGTAGCAGCTTTTGGGCCACTAAATTCCGTTTTAGGCGGTATGTCTAAAGTATTCGGTGGTGCCAATACTGGTTTCGTGAAGATGGCAAGTTCAATCGCCAAGTTTGTGGCAACACACCGCCAACTCAGCGATGTAACCGAAGCACTGGGTGGGTTGGGCAGCAAAGCTACATCCACAGAGCGCGCTTTTAAGCCGCTTGGCGATACAGTCGGGAAGACGGTTGGCAAGTTCACTGTTTCCGGATCGGCAGCCAGTGCAGCCGGTGACAAGCTCGGAGAAGCAGCTAATGTTGCTACAAAGGCTGGCGGAAGTTTCACGCTGTTCGGTAAGGCACTAACGGTGAGCGCTGGTGAGGCTGGTGTTTTAGGAACAGCATTGACTCCACTTGGCGCTGGCATAGGTATTGCTACACTTGCTATCGGAGCGGGTATTACCGCATGGGAGTTGTGGGGGAAACAGGCTTATCAAAGCTCTGTTGAGACTGATAGTTGGGGGACAAGTGTCGGCCGGACGGCTGATTCGTCCTTGCGAAAGTTCCAGAATTTCAACACAGAGGCTTCTCAGGCATTAGCAGGTTTCTCCACTTCGGCAAAGGCAAGTGCAAAAGAGGCATCCGACGCATTTGCCAGTATGTATCGGACCATTCACCAGTCCTCTAAAGATACAAATTCACAGTTGCAGAAATCTCTGAATGAGCTGCCCTCTTCTGTTCGCCAGTATCTTCAAGGTGGTATTAACGAACAAAAAAAGGCAAATAATCAAGCTGTTGCGGAAGCCAGCCAAGTTGCAAAGAATGTTAATTCAATTCGAGTTAAGGCAAGTAAGGAAAACCGCGACTTAACGGCTGACGAATCACAGTACATCTTGAACGGCCAAAAACGGATGAACGATCTGGAAGTGGCAACGCTAAATGTTTCTGCTGCTAAAAAGAAAACCATCTTACGGACGTTAAATGGCGACATCAAGGGGTTGAACAAGGATCAGTTATTTGATTCTTTCAACTCCCTCTCACAAGGGTTGGAAAAAGAGAATCAGAAATACGCTCAACAGAAGTCGATCATTGAGGATTTGTACAACAACGGCAAAATTTCAGCAGACAAGTACGCCTCAGCAATGCGACTGTTGGATGACAATCACTCTCAGATGACTGACCAAATGGTCGCCAACCTGTACAAACTGATGAAAGCCACCGGCGACAATAGCGGCCAGATTGAACGATCATTCAAAGCAATGGGCGTTTCAATGGGGCAAGTCAAAGATGCACTGCGCAATACGGCCAAGACTGGCAGCACATCACTAAACAATATTGCCGACACAGCGTCCAAGATGTCATCTACTGCAAAGAAAGCCGGTGAAACTTGGAATTCGATTGTACTGGACCCGAAGACTGGTGAAGTTAAAACCAATTTGCAGAAAGTGCTCAATGACACCGCGAAAACTGATGCTGGGTGGAAAAAGCTAAGGTTTGCGGCCAAGAATGCAAAAATCTCCAGCAACGTACGGGCTGAAATCGGCATTGCGGCAATCGAAAATGGACGATGGGAACACTTATCCTGGTCAGATAAATATGCCATGATCCGCAACAACGCGGATGCTACGATGGTTCAGGTCTTGGAAACTAATGGCAAGTGGAACACACTGACTTTCAAGCAGAAGGAAGCCATTATTTCTGCAAAGGGCGGCAAAGAACTGTCTGATGCGGTATTCCAAGCGGGAATTTGGAACAGCCTGAATCTTAAAGACATCGAAGCTATGGTGACCACCAAGGGTGTTAGTTCGTTCATTGATGCCCTGGATAAAATGAAGATTTGGCAAGGTCTGACGCCTAAGGAACAGTTGGCAATTGTTCAAACAAAAGGTACTGCTGGTTTGGCAGACTTGATTCTGAAATATGGGGGTTGGCAACGGCTTCCGGACACAGAAAAGAAAGTCTTAATGAATGACTCCCAGTTTATGGCGGAATTACAGAGAGCTGCTGAATCAGGCAATAGTTTTGCTGCAAAAGAGTTACTGAAAATAATCGGCGCCGACAATACTGGATTCAACCAAGGCATGTCCAACGCAAATGCAGCAGCTAATTCGTTTGGCAAAACACCGGCAAAGAAACCAATTGATGCCGACACGAAGCCGCTGGACACGAAGTTCAAGAATTTACTCAGTCCTAATTACTTCGGGAGCAAATCAGCAACAGTACCTGTGGATGCCAACACCGCCAACGCAGATTCGAAGATTAAGCAGACTAAAGCAAATGCAGGCGGTAAGGTTACCCTCAAGGTTGATCCAAAGAATTCGATTGAAACTATTAGCAGTGTTGCCAGTGCAATCAAGAAAGTTCCAAACCGGAAACCGGATATTAACGTCAATGGGCATGATTCCAAATCTAAAGCAGAGGGTATTCACAGGGCTATCAAGGGGATTCCAAACAGGAATCCAGATGTTAATCTGAACGGCCACGGGTCCCGAGAAAAAGCGGCCGGAATTCGAGACACTATCAGACAGATTCCCGTTCGGAAGGATTCAGACATTTACATTACGACTCACAAAACAACGATCACTGAGACCAGGCACAAACGGGCCGGCGGTGACGATAACTTTGTCGGTGGCGATGCGATTGTCAATGATCAGAAGGGTTCAACCTTCCGAGAACTGATTCACTTACCGAATGGACGAGCGTTTATTCCACGCGGGCGGAACGTTCTGTTGAGGAACTTGCCAAAAGCAACCAAAATTGTTCCGGCACCTACAACAGCGAAGATGTTTCAAGGCTTGCCGCAGTTTGCTAACGGCTTAAACATCCCAGCGAACGCCACACCGGTTCGAATTGTACGAGACCTAACGGATCGTATTGCGGACTCGGGAACAAACGGATTGTCTATTGCTCAAAGCATCGTGGCAGGGAATACGGACAATAATAACGGCAAGTTGATTGACGAAATGGTGAAGGCTAATTCGATGCTGCAATACATCATCACATTACTCACACCAATGTCGTCCGGGTCGGACGCACCGGCGCCAATCAACACAAACCAAGTTTTGCGGGCACTGGCTTCAGCATTGGGCCCGTATTCACATTACATCAGTGCAAACAGCAAACGGACAGGAGGGTTGATTTAGTTGGGACTTTACGATGATGCAGCAGGTGTGACTTACATGGGCACGTCGTCCAAGTCGCTGGGATTGAACATTCTGTATGGCACCAATGACTGGCTAGGGGCTAACTACGCATCTAGCATTACGCAGATTCCTGGCAGGTCTGTAGCTGAAATTGTGCCGAGCAATCGGTACGACAATGTGTCGCAGGTGTTTGAGTTCACACGACTCACATCCACACCATTTATGGAAGTGGCGGCGTTGTCTCGGGCGGTGAGCCACTGGCTGTTCTCCACTGACCCGAATCAGTACCAGAAATTGTTGTATGATGGATCGCCAAACTTCTATTATATGGCAGCGCCAACGACGGTTTCGTCGTTCAAGATTTCGGACCGCACGTCAATCTCGTTTTCGGTAACATTTTCCTGTCAGCCGTTTGCTTACGAGATGGGCGGTGACGAATATCAGTCAGTCACCAGCGGAGACAATCTGATTAACGACCGACCGTGGAAGGCATATCCACTCTGGCACGTATCGGGCGCCGGAAATGGCAGCTTCGTGTTGAACGGCACGATGTTCAATTTTATCGGTGTGAATGGTGACCTGTATGTTGATTCAGACACGGAAGCCGTTTACGACGGGCAGGGAAATTATCAGCCGGGAATGGTGCAGTTCACGAACTACGATTTTCCGGTGCTTTCACCCGGTGATAATAAATTGACTGATATTAGTGCATTGAATTTGGAGGTGATGCCAAGATGGCGGACACTGCTTTAGCAAATCCGCTGGTGTATGAGCATAGTACGGATGACATAACCAGCATGGGCCAGGGACACGTTCCTGGCGTTCTGAGCTGTGTGGTGCAGTCGAAATATGACAACGCGGCACAGCTGACAATGATCGCCACGTATTCCCAACGGGCGATGGACCTGTTGCAAAAGGACCGGATTCTACTGGTTGATGCCGGTGATGGCTGGAAGCGGCAGATGTTTCGAATCTTCTCAGTCGTAGCGGACTGGGCAGACAAGGACCGACAGATCACTGTTGAAGCAGCGCATGTCGGCGGGGACCTGTTCGGCAATGTGCTGGTTAATGATCTGTCACTGGCAAACGCCAGCCCGGATCAACTGTTTTCGGCATTTTTAGATAATCTAGCTGAGCCAGTAACGATTGATTTTACCAGCTCAATTACTGATGTAGCTGTGGTGAGCTGGGACGCAACCAAAGTTGATAATGCTCAGAACCTGTTGTTCGGGCGAGATGACAAGAATCCAAGTTTCACATCGTTGTATCGGGCTGAATGGTGGTTCGACAATTACAATTGGCGGCTGGATCGAAATGTTGGCCGGGACACTGGAATTGTCATTAAGTATGGGCAGCACTTGAAGAGTTTGCAGAACTCGGACTCAATCGAGAACGTCTACACGGCGGTTCGGCCAATTAGTAAATACACGCTGGGCAAGACTGGCATGGGGAATACCGATAACTACAAGGACATCAGCGGGGCAGCGTTGATTCAATACGCCGGGACTGGTGGCTTGCCGGTCTATGACACTCCATTTAAGGAACAGACTGCGACCGGTAAACTGTTGACTAATGGGACGCGGTTTAAGATTTTCAAGTATTGTGATACTGGCACAATCAACGATCACACTTGGTACAACCTTGGTGGTGCCCAGTGGGTTGATGGCGGGTATCTCAGTTTTGAAAAAGGCCAGTCCAGTCAGTTTCCATCCACGGTTGGGAATAAAGCTACCGGAAAAGGCACTATTGCCTATGGCATCGGTGACAAATCGGGTGTGGTTACAACATACACGGGTGTAATTACAGTTAATTACATTGGCCCTGGTAAAGTTGCAATTTGGGACAGCCCGTGGGCCGGTAATCATACTACCGGTAAGTTTATGGCAAACGGGAGTGCATACAACGTGTATGCCAAGGCCACCGACAACAAAGGACGCACCTGGTATAAACTGGGCGGCAATCAATGGGTCAATTCACAGTATGTTTCGCTGGATAAGCAGAAAGATTATGCTTACGAGAAAGTGCGAGGTATTGGGACTGCCAAGGTGAGCAAGGGTAAAATTGCTCTCTGGAATCGGCCAAATTTCAACGGTTCAATCGTGCGGATGATTGCTTCCGGCACTCGCTGGCAAGTATACGGTCAAGCATCCGGCGGCGGATCATCCAAGTGGTACGACTTGGGCGGCAACCAATGGATTGACGGGCAGTATATGTCATTCGACGCTGCCAAAGACGTTGAACCAAAACCGGTAACTGGTGGTAATGATACCAGTAGTAAAGACACAACACCGGGCAAGGTGTGGAGCTATAACTCACCAGGCAGTTGGAATGCCCAGGTTAAGCAATACACCAGCGGCCAGCATGTCACGATTTACGGTCAAGGATCGGCGAGTGGCGAAACCTGGTATAACATCGGCACGAACGAGTGGATTCAGGCGGATTATCTGACGTTTAACAACGATACAGATGTCAGCCCAAGCGGGTCTGCGGACGATATGAATGCTGCTGCGGCAGAGGTAACGGTGACGTTACCGGAAAAGTATATTGCCGTACCGATGCCAGATGGTCGGCAGTACGAGCATCAGCGGATCGTCAATTTTGACGCGAGCCAGTACGACATTACAACCGTGGAAGATTTACGATCCATTACGCAGGCGTATATCAGTGATAACAACATCGGCCAGCCTAAAGTAAGTCTGACAATCGGGTTTATTGACTTGCAGGAACGGTACAAGAATCTGTCTCAGGTTCGGCTGTATGACACAGTTACGGTATTTCTGCCGGAAATTGGATTGAGCATCAAGGCAGAAGTAACTGATGTTATTTATGACACGCTGCTCCAAGCTAACACGCAGGTGACCATTGGCAATCGGCCACTGACCGCTACGGATGACTTGGCGGAATGGGCGAAAAAAGCAGAGGACAAGGCGGCCAGCACCGCCCAGAAAACGGCTGACAAGGTAAACGATCTGGACCTAACCTGGAAGCAGGACATTGATTCCACTACGAAGAACATGCAAGACCAATTCGATGCGTTTGGCAGGCGAAGTTCTGAACAGCAAACCCAGTGGCAGAACGCATTTACACAGGAGTGGACCAATGACATTAATTCCTACAAGGCGGTCATCAGCCAGCAGGTTCAGGATGCCAATCGGTTAAGCTCAATCGTAAAGTACACTAATAACCAGGTTCAGTTCTACAACGGAAATGGGACTAAGGTCGGTGAAATTGGTGCCGGTGGGCTGATCTATTACGACACTAATGGAAATGCAACCAGTATTGTCAGCTCTGATGGAAAAATCATTGCTAATCAGTTGGTGGCAAACGTCACGATCGACACGCCAACCATTAAGAGTGCCATGATCGACGGCGGCACTATCAAGGCGGTTAATACAATCACTGCCATTAATCCATATACCGGCATGAATACGACCATTTCCGGCGACTGGGGACTATCCACTAACGGAGGGATTCACGCATACACGCCGTGTAATTTCGAAAGCAAAGTTGATATTGGCGGTGATCTGTTCATGGGCGGCAATATCACACTCAGAGGTGGAAGAAATCTGTATCTTGGCTATGGATCATATCTCAGAGTAGATGCTTCCACGGGGTCACTGTGGTATCACGGCGGGCCAGGATGGTCTCGCGACTATAAAATTGGAGGATAAGTAAATGGAAGATAACAGCAACAGCTTCACGGCCCAGGAACTTGGTAATACCATCGCCGCGATGGCAATTAAGATTGGCCGGCTCACACAGTTCAATCAGGAGTTGAGCGAGGCTAATAAAATGCTGAAGAAGCAGCTGGAAAAGAAGGAGGATCAGACAAGTGACGTTACCCAAACTGACACTCACGATGAACAAGCAGAACCCGAACAGCCAGCGGATTTACCTACGCCAGAGTGAACGGGGACTGACGTTAGTTGCTCAGCTGAAAGATGTAAATAGCCAGCCTTATGATTTGACTGGCTTGGCGGTTCAATTCAAGGATCGCAAGGACGGCGGGAAGTCAGTTGTTGACTCGGCAGTGGAGGTTTCCGACGAGAAGACAGGCGGCATCTCATACAAGCTCCATAGTCAAGCGTATGCTGCAAACGGGTATGGCTGGTTTGAGGTGTTGGCCAGCGATGGAACGCTGGTAGACAGTACCCAGAGTTTCCGTATTATCACGGTCAACGACATTGGTGCCACGATTGACAATAATGATTATGTGAGCGGACTGAACGGACTGCAAGACAAGCTGCAAGGAATCGTCAATAGTGCTCAGCAAACACTAGATAATGCAGTTTCTGGTGCCAACACAGCTGCTAGTAATGCAACTCAAACAGCACAAGCAGTGCAAGCATTGGTTAATGATATTCCTAATGATCCAAAGTATCGTGGCCCGGTTGGTCCAATAGGTACTACAGGCGCTACAGGTCCGGTTGGTCCGGTTGGTCCTACTGGTGCTACTGGTCCAATAGGCCCTGCTGGTCCTGCTGGCAAAGATGGCAAAGATGGCACAGGAATACAGCTCAAGGGCACAGCTGATTCTGTCGATAAGCTGCCGGCCACTGGTAACACAGCCGGAGACACCTATCTAGTGCAAGGACACCTGTACATCTGGAAAAACGACGCCTGGAATGATGGTGGTGAGCTGCAGGGGCCAAAGGGAGATGATGGCCGATCAGCCTATCAAGTCTGGCTTGACGCCGGCCACACAGGCACGGAAGAAGATTATTTGACATCGCTCAAGGGCGCCACTGGCGCACCTGGTGCAAAAGGCGATACTGGAGATACCGGTCCCGCTGGTCCTGCCGGAGAATCTGCTTACCAAGTATGGTTGGACGCCGGCCACACGGGTACACAGGACGACTTTTTAGCGACACTTAAAGGCGCCGATGGCAAGGATGGGACGACACCAGATTTAACGCCATATCTCAAGGCCGCCAACGATGCCCAGCTCTGGTCTGGCGACCTCGACACGCTTCAAACCTCTGGCCGGTATTGGCTGATGAACGGCATCACTCATGCGCCAATCACCGACCGCTGGTGGCTGGTGATCGTCATCGCCAACACGTCCAGCACAAGCAAACGAGTGGAGCAGATTGCGATTGATGACCGGTACGGCATTGCGTATTACCGGATGCTGGCAAATGACGGCTGGAATGCTTGGCAGCAGCTGGCAACGACAACAGATTTAACGCCATATCTCAAGACTGCTGACGCCGATGCTAAATATTTGACCAAAGATCAGATTAACACACTGATTACCACAGCAGTGTCTGATTTTGGACAAAAAATTGTTTGGTCGGGTACGCAATCCCAGTACGATGCCCTGACACCGGCTCAGCGGTCCCAGTATTTGATATTGGGGGTTAAGAAATGACTGAATTAAAAAGCTTAGCTCAAATTATGATACCCGACGGCCAAAGACTGGCGAAATTGTACGACAATCAGGGCAACCTAATTTGGCGGGCCGAGCCAGAGGTACTTTGGACTGGTTCTGAGCAACTCAATAGAAAAACTGACATTAAGCTGTCAGAAACGTTTGGCGAATTGCCAAACGGCATTGTGTTATATGGCACACCAAGGATCATGGGTACTGATCCCCAATTATTGACGCCGGATGGCGGAGTACAGATATCCCAGGAAATGTTACTGGGTAATGAAGGCGTGGCTATCTATTTTGACTCCATGAATGCAA
Source organism: Schleiferilactobacillus harbinensis DSM 16991 (assembly GCF_000425885.1). GTDB lineage: Bacteria > Bacillota > Bacilli > Lactobacillales > Lactobacillaceae > Schleiferilactobacillus > Schleiferilactobacillus harbinensis. The sequence continues at coordinate 6,902 of NZ_AUEH01000027.1, read as the reverse complement.
AAACGATTAGCTGGTCTGCAGGCAGTCTCAGCTCAAATGTATGGCCCAGCGTGATTAGTTCCACCGTGCTTGGTAACGGGTCAGGAAGTGCGTACACCCTTCTTAAGATTGTCGAGGGGTGAATAATAACAAGGAGGTAACAAAATGGCAGTCAACCAGGGATGATAGCTATGTCACCAAACTTCAAATGGCAAACCAATAGTAGAAAGGATTGATTTATTTTGGCAGATTCGACAGAAACAAGCACAACTACGAGCGTATCGGCACAGGCTGGCACGGAAGCGAGCACAGCCACCTCTCCAGAAAAGATGAAGACCATATATCGGACATACTCCGTGCCTCAAGCAGACGGACAATATTTTACGGCCCTGATTGCGCCCGGTGATTATTCCCCGGACTACCCGTATATTGACACGCCGATCCCAGATGAACTGCAGGGTAAAGTAGCCAAATGGGATTGGCAGCTGAGCAAATGGGTGGATAGTATGGATGATCCTGTAGCCGCCGAGATTAATGGGATAAAATCCCAGAACGCTGCGCTTATCGCTGCTTTGGCCACGACGACTGAGAATTTGCAAGCTACTAAGAAATCGGCTGACACAGCTAACGCTGCGGTTGCAACACTGATTGCCCAGATGGCTGATGACAAAGCCACTGGCGCAACTAAATAGGAGGGATAATAATGAGTAAATTTATCATTGGGTATTATCAGCAAGGCTACTATAGCAAGGAAAAGATGGAACAGTTTGTTAGAATTGGCTGGCTCACCGCTGACCAGTACAAGCAAGCAACGGGCAGCGAATTACCAGCGAATAAATAATGACGGTTAGTCTATAGAGGGAGGTGAGGAGTTTGCTTAAACGCATTAAAGCCAACCCCATGCACTTCTGGATTGGCCTGGGCATGATCGGCATTGGTGTGTGGTTGTCACTCAACGACAACTATTTTACCTGGCCGCCTGGTCTGCGAGATTTCGCCAACGAAGACGCAGTAGATATGTTGTTTGTCGTGGCCGGTGCCAGCATGGCGTTGTGGACGTTGGATGACTATCGAACACCGACGTGGGATCACATCCAATTGGTGGCAGCAGCGATGCTGATGTCGGCTTTAACTATGTACCAGTTCTGCCACTGGTTCGTAACCGGTGCACCCATGCCGTGGATTTCAAACGGAGTGATTACTGCGTACGTGGTGATCCTCGCAAAGAGGAGTGATAGTGGTCATGCAATGGCTGGACCAGATACGCAAATTAATAAATGATTTGACGCCATTTCTGACCGCACTATCGCCGATTCTGGTCGGCTACTGGACGTATAAGGGGACACAGAAGCCTTCGGAGAGGGAAAAACGGGAAGAAGCCAATAAAGAAACAAACTATTGGCGGAATAATCTCAAGAAAAGATACTATTTGCGGAAGAAGAACAAGGAGGAGCACAAAGATGGACCTTATTAAAGAATTGAATCTTGGAACGGCGGCGGAGCTGGCAATCAGTGCCGCCATTATTTTGGTCTTGGTAAATGCATTGAAGCAAACCAAGCTGGACAACAAGTGGTTGCCGTGGGTAGCGATGGGCTTGGGCGTCGTATCCGGAATTGTATCTGTGGCAGTGACCAAGGATAGCAACTGGGCACCGGCAGCAGTCCAAGGATTTCTGCTGGGTGCTGCCACCTCTGGGCTGTTCGACGGTGTTAAAGGACTATCGCCCACGGCCTTCGGGACGACCGAGAGTGTGGCCAGCCCTGCGAGTCTCAACGAGGCCCAGACGCTGCCGGCTGCTCCCATGACCACAGTGCCGGAGGAGAAGCATGAAGACCAACGGGACGCGGGTGCTCAGCTCAAGACTGGGCCGAAGGAGGACACCAAGGATGGCACTGTCAATCAATAAAGGGTATTCCCTGGGCGCCAACCAGGGGGATGCACGGGTGGCACTACCGTGGTATGTGATCATGCATGAATCCGGCAACCCCAAGGACGTATACGACCAGAACGCAATCCTCAACGAGGTTAAGTGGATGCGCAGCAACTGGAGCAGCGCATACTCGACGTACTTTGTTGGTGGAGGCGGGCAAATCTATCAGATCGGCGAACCTGGCTACGTCTCCTGGGCGGCCTTGTCAGCCAACCCTTATGCCCCTGTGCAAATCGAACTGGCTCGCACAGCGGACCGTGAGACGTTCCGGTCAGATTACCAGGCGTATATTGCTCTGGCCCGCCAGTCGGCACAAACCTACGGTATCCCGCTCACTATCGATGAGGGCAGTGCAGGCAATCGAGGGGTCAAGACACACGCATGGGTGACGGCCAATTATGGCGGTGATCACGTGGACCCGTATGCCTACCTGGCATCTTGGGGAATTAGCAAGGCCCAGCTGGCGACTGATCTGGCGGGCGGCGTGTCCAACAGCTCCCCTGCAGCAGACAATCCCAATGTTGTGACGGTCAAATATGTTCCAGACTACGGTGTGGCTGCTCTTGGCGACAACGGTAAGCAGGTACCTGGCAGTAATCTGGTACTCAAGCACGGGACGGCCTGGCGGTCCAATGGCATCAGCATTATCGGCAATCAGGCGTGCTACAACATCGGTCGGGGTTGGTGGCTGCCACAGCAGTACACGGACCAGGCCGGTCTGATCACGATCAATTATGTTCCGGGTTACGGTGTGGCTGCCGTCAACTCCAGCGGCAAGCAGATCGCTGGATCCAATACCAAGTTCAAGAGTGGCAGCCGCTGGCTTTCGGCTACAGTGGTCAAGATTCGCGGCCAGGTCTGCTACAAAGTCGGCACGAGTGAGTACATCCCAGCACAGTACACCCGAGGCAGTGGTCAGGCACCGTTGTCCGAGTAGTCGCTGATGACGCATACACGCAAGCCCCAGCCTAAGCCTAACCAAGCAGGTATCCAGCACTTGCCAAAAGGAAGTCGTTGGAAAGTGGTTGATGTGTCTAAAGACGGCAAGTTCGTAAATATTGGCGGTTGGATTGCAGCTGACAAAGTGAATATGGAAGTGTAATAAAGTGGCCCTCGGAGGAATTTTCCTTCGGGGGCCATTTTTTAGTTTCTGTGCGCAGATTGTGCGCATTGCAATATTGGATGCAGTGATAGCGGGCTTTAAATGGTAGGTTGTATGTCCTCAGGGCACATTGAGATCAGGCCACCCGCGTTGGGTGGTCTTTTTTGTTGGCCAACGGACCAGAGTGTTTTCTGCAAATTATCTGGCAGGCTGCACGATGTGACAGAAAATGGCCGTTATTTGGATTCTTTGAAAATGAAAACCAGTGTGTGATCATGGCTTTGATTGACTGATATTTCAATATTCTGCGGTTTCTTTTGTAATTATGTTATAGAAACAATAAGATATCACGTTGACGATTGATTTCCCACTATGGCAAGATATGGTTATCAAAACAAACCATAGGAGGAACTCCAATGAAAAAGATCAAAATCGGCGATAATATCCACTGCCTGGCGACCGGCAACATGGAATGGCCTTTCACTGCGAAGGTGCTGAAACGGTACGAAAACAGCTATCTGGTGGCGACTATTGCCTTTGATCCCCGGGACCGCTGGAACGTTCAGGAATTGGTGGGCAAAACAGTGATTGCCAAGAAGGCCCGCAAGCGGTTAGAATATGATGCGGGCGCGCCTAAACAATATCTGGCGACAGGGTATTGAACTACCCTGGAAAACATGATATAACATTGTCTTGTTGTCATTGTTAATGAAATCATAAAGCAGGTACCTAAGCATTGGGTGACTGCGGCTATTCGTACATAGGTCGAGAGATCGGCTAAGTGCTCTGGCTCGCCAGAGCGATGTTTCTTACAATTTTACTCGGGTGCCCTGCACCCATTAAGGGGGATCATCGTGATGTTGTTTGCTGGTCGCGTCCAAGATTACCAGGTAACGGGTTTGTTCCGTGATGGTGAGGGGCGTTCTGTCTGCGAAGAGCGGATTTGTCACAACATGTCCAAGAAGGAAGCCAAGATGGATATGCAGATGTACATTCTGCGAGCTTATTCGAATTCAATCGACCTGGATCGGCCGATCAAAATTAATTGCTCACCAGTGACGAAAAGTCGCGTCGCGGAGTACTAAGCAAGTTTCCCGCTACCGCCAATCCGTTGCGCGGTGTTAGAATATAAATGCAGCGAAAAGGGGGTTGTTTAGCGAGATGGCCACAGTCGATGAAGTAGCCGTAGGCGATAAAGTGACTGTTCGAAAGAGTGCTGACGTACCAATGAGTTTCAAAGGGACCGTCATGAAGGTGTACACCAACTCAGCATTGGTGAGCATCGACTCTTATCAGGAAACGGATCAAAATATCGTTAGTGATTTGAAGGATAAGACGATTATCAACTTCAAGCACATTCGGGTCACCAAAGTGGCGGCTAAAGCCGCCAAGAAGCCAGCGGCAAAAGAGTCCGATGCCGCAGCAAAGAAGAACAGCAAGTAAGTTGAAAACATTTCTGATCCGCTGATCAGAAATGAGGCCTTGACCTAGCGGCAGCGCCGCGGGTCAAGGCTTTTCTATTTTCCGAAAACGCGCTACACTAATTGTCATGGGGTGAAAAACACATGACAGTTTTTTTGCATAGTTTATCCGGTGTGATCGTTATTTTGGCCATGATCGTTCTGGCTTGGGCCTTGACTCGCAAGGGCTGGTTTAATGATGATTATGCCAAAGTAACTGCTCGGCTGGTCACGCAGGTGGCGCTGCCGGCGTATATGATCGTGACGATTTCCGGTCAATTTCATAAGCAGGAATTGCTGAATCTGCTCCCGGATTTGCGTTTCCCACTCGTTTCCATGTTTATTTTGTTTGGCTTAAGCTTTCCGCTGGCCCACGTCTTTCGCGTGCAACCCCAGCACCATGGGCTGTGGCGGTCAATGTTTTTCAACTCCAACACGGTATTCATTGGGTTGCCGATCAATATGGCGTTATTCGGCAGCCGCTCGCTGCCAGAGGTGCTGGTGTACTACATGGCCAACACGTTTCTCTTCTGGACACTGGGCGTGTACTTGATCAAACGGGACGGCCGGGGCGGTGATGCCCACTTCTCCTTATGGGGCGCGCTGAAGAAGCTTTTCTCCCCGCCACTCTTAGGGTTCATTATCGGGGTCATTCTGGTGCTGCTGGAGTGGCATTTACCCCAATGGCTGATGAGCGACTTGAATTATGTTGGCGGGTTGACGATTCCATTGTCCATGTTCTTTATTGGCATGGCGTTGGGCCACTTCCACTTGTCCCAATTCCGCTTTACGTGGGATATGGTGGGCATCTTGGCCGGCCGCTTCATCTTTGCGCCGTCGCTGATGTTTGCGCTCTTGTGGCCAGTGAATGCACCGCTGCTGCTGAAGCAGGTGTTCGTTTTGCAATCGGCGATGCCGGTGATGACTAATGCCCCGGTGGTCGCGAAGCTCTATGGCGCAGATTCTGATTATGCTGCACTGATGGTGACGATGAGCACGCTGCTCAGTATGATCGTCATTCCGGTCTTAATGGTAATTGTTCAGCTGATGCACTGATTCCGAAATGGAGAGGAAGAAAACAATGGTCAAGTTAGTCCTGCTGCGCCACGGTCAAAGTGTGGCCAATCAACAGAATACGTATACGGGGTGGACCGATGTCCCTTTGACTGCTAAGGGGCGGCGTCAAGCCGCCGAAGCAGGGAACCAATTGGCGGCACTGCATATTCCGTACACGGACGTGCACACTTCCATCCTGCAACGGGCCATTGTGACGGCTGATATTGTTATGGAAAAGATCGACCAGCTCTGGCTGCCCCTGCACAAGTCCTGGCGGCTCAATGAGCGCCATTATGGGGCTCTCCGAGGGATGAACAAGGATTACTCCCGGGAGCTGTTCGGCAAGGCCCAGGTGGCCAAATGGCGGCGGGGATACACGGATATTCCGCCGTTATTGGCCAAGACCGAGAGCGACCGCCGTTATGCCCAGCTGCCAGCGAGTATCTTGACTCGCGGCGAGTCATTGGCGATGGCCTGGCAGCGAGTGGCGCCTTACTATGAAGACCAAGTCGTACCGCACTTGCGCCGGGGAGAAAACCAGCTCATCGTCGCCCATGGCAGCACGCTGCGGGCACTGATCAAGTATTTGGATCATATTAGTGACGCTGACGTCGACAAGGTTGAAGTGGGTAATGGCGTGCCAATCGTCTATACGCTGGATGATCAGCTGCATGTCGTGACGAAAAAAATGCTTTGAAGTACTGTCAGACTGGATCACGTCCAGTCTTTTTTTGATGCTGGGCCGGCAACCGCTTTCAAGCATCCCTATTAATTGGTATACTGAAGCCATCAGAACGGAGGAGATAGCCGTGATGTATTATGCCGATATGCTGTATTTCGTTGCCTTATTCGGTGGGCTGGTCGTGGGTGCGTTGGTCATTCTGGCCGTCGTGCTGCTGCTGGTCTGGGTCTACCGTATTCTGGCTACCCTGAAGGATATTCGGCGTTTGCTGGCCGCGTCCCAGACCGATCAGCTCGCTGAACACCGCCAGGAATAGGGGAGTATACGCAAAAAAACACGTGCAGTAAGCTGGTTGGGTACACTCCCTTCAGGGTGGACAGACCAAATAATCAAAGGTCTGTTCTCCCAGAAGGGAGTTTTTTTATGCGGCGGAAGGGAATCCGTTACTCTTTGGAAGACAAGATTGAGTTCGTTAATCGAGTACTGTCTGGCCAGTCACTCATGGATGTTCAGCGATCCGGAGGGCCGCGCAAGGAAGCATTGAGTCAATGGGTACAGAAGTATAAACAATGGGGAGCAGCCGGACTCGTCCCTAAGGAACGAGCACCGCGACGCCAACAGCGTAAGCGCACGACGTATTCCAGCGAGCTCAAGTTTCAGATTGTTCAGGAATACCTAGCGGGTGGGACGTC
>NZ_AUEH01000026.1 GCF_000425885.1 Schleiferilactobacillus harbinensis DSM 16991 | reverse complement strand
ATAGTTAGTGATGATATTCTTGAGTTCATCAGCGTGACGCCCCATCAAAGCATCGTGGAGATCGATGTAGGTTTCATAAGCTGTTTTGAAGGCCGGAAACGTATCGGTTCCAATATCAATAGCGTTCTGTTCGGTCGAGTACTCATTCAGGCCGAAGAGGTAGCGGCTCTTTTGTGCGTCAGGGTTGGCCTTGTGGAATAGGCGCCATAGTGATTTCAGTACTTTATATTCCCGCGAATGCTTGTCGAGTTGCTTTAAACATTGAGTGCGAATGGTATCCATCGTCCGGCCCATTAATTGAATAATGTGGAACCGATCAATAATGGGTTTTCGCCGGATTCAAAAAAGCAGGACGCCATTGAAGCCCAGGATGAGCGCAATCGGGTGATTAACGAACGCAGCCGCGCGCAAACGATGCGCATCATGTTGGGCGTGCTGATTACCGTGAGCGTGCTGGGCGGGATCAGCTACATTTTTATCCGAACGGCCGTCATCTTAACAATTTTTGCTCTCGCAACGGCCCTGACGAACCTGTATTTCTACGTCTGGATCGGCACAACGGTGTACTACAATCGCAAGTTATAAGAAAATCGACGTCCCGATCAGGGTTGACCGCCAGTCAATCGGGGCATTAAAAGAAACTTGGCGCAGCTAATGATACAGCTTCTCGCCGCGGCATGGTATTGTACAAGTAATCAGAATGGAGGCTTGTTGAGATGAAAGTAGTCATTATTGGCGGCGTCGCTGGCGGTATGTCCGCAGCTACTCGCTTGCGCCGGTCGGACGAAACCGCAGAAATCGTGGTGTTGGAGAAGGGCCCTTATGTGTCCTTTGCCAATTGCGGGCTGCCTTATTATATTTCCGGGGAAATAACCGATCGGGATGATCTCATCGTTGAATCACCCCAAGCATTGCGGGATCGGTTCAACCTCATCGTGCGGTCGAATCATACGGTTACCGCCATTGATCCGCAACGCCAAATCGTGACCGGCATCACCGCTGGCCAGCCTTTTTCGGAGAGCTACGATAAACTGATTTTAGCCCCCGGCGCCAGTCCCGTCGTGCCGCCAATTCCAGGATTGAAAGAAGCCAAGAACGCCTTTGTGCTGCGCAATATCCCCGATTTGGACGACATCATGACTCACCTGCGCACCAATCAGCCGCGCCGCGCCCTCGTGGTCGGCGGCGGCTTCATCGGATTAGAAGTGGCCGAGAATCTGCGCAACCGCGGCTTGGCAGTGACGATCGTTGAGCAGGCGCCCCATCTTTTACCGCCGTTGGATGAAGAAATGGCCGCCTTCGTGCAGCGGGAGCTGACGAATCATGGTGTCCAAGTGATTACCGGGCAGGCTGTCACGGTGTTTACGGCCGGTGGCCAGCAGGCCCAACTGGCTGATGGCCGAACGCTGACCACTGATCTGACAATTCTTTCCGTCGGCGTTCGACCGAATACTGAGGTGGCCCAGCAAGCCGGCATTAAAACGGGCTTCAAGGGCGGAATCATCGTGGACGACCAGTATCAAACCAGCCAACCCAATATCTATGCCCTCGGCGACGCAATTCTCGTCACTCAGCAAATCACTGGCCAGCCAGCGCTGATCTCGTTGGCGTCGCCCGCGAATCGGGAAGGCCGGCAAGTGGCCGACGTGATCGCCGGATTGCCCCAAAGAAATCGCGGCAGCATCGGTACTGCCATCGTCCGGGTCTTCAATACGACCGCGGCAATGACCGGCCTCAGCGAACGTGCCGCTCAACAGGCCCAGCTGCCCATGCAAGTGGTGCACGTCCTCGGAAAAAACCATGCGGGGTATTTTCCAAACGCCACCGACTTGAACCTCAAGTTAGTGTTCAATCCGAAAACCGGTGAGCTATACGGTGCCCAAGCGGTCGGTCCTGACGGTGCGGATAAACGGATCGACGTCCTGGCTACGGCTATCAAGGGCCGCCTCACCGTCAGCGATCTGCCGGAATTGGAATTAACCTACGCGCCGCCATTCGGTTCGGCCAAAGATCCAGTGAACATGCTTGGTTATGCGGCAGAAAACCTCATGGCCGGACTGAGTGAGCACATTCAGTGGTATCAACTGGCGGATGCATTGGCTCGGGGAGCGATACTGCTGGATGTGCGTGATCCCGATGAAGTCGCCGAAGGTCATTTTCCCAAGGCCTTGAACATTCCCTTGAATGATCTGCGGGCTCGGCTTGGCGAGCTCGATCCGAGTCAGGCTTACATTGTGAGCTGCCGCAGCGGTCAGCGGGCGTATATTGCAGAACGGATCCTACGGCAGAATGGGTTTATGCATGTGCGCAATCTGGATGGGGCGTATCAGTTGTATCAAGCGGTGCGGCCTGACGACCTTATTTATCCGCAATAACCAGTGTAGGGCGCTGTTTCTTGAAAATTAGGAAGAGCGCTCTTTTCATGTCTTGAATGACGATTGCTCTGAAAACACCGTGTAAATTTATCCGGAACAAGATAAATAGCGACACTAATTTGTCCGAATAATGTTATATAGGGCTGCAACCATTGATACTATGATGAATAGTTCACTGACAGTTTCTATTAAACAACTTCGTTCTGGTGTTGACGAAAATCGCTTACATCTATACGCTTAAGATGCTTAAGCGCTTAAGTAGTTTGGCCAGCAACAATTGCTTCCTCAGGGTGCGGCGACCCGGCAAGGCAGCGGTTATTATTGGTGAGGGGGGCTATGCGAGCGCGCTTATCTTTCAGCCTTGGGAAAGCTTTTGGAACTGAGGAATGTTGCGTATCGCCGTATTGAAAAGCGGCTGACGCTATATTTGCGCGAGCGGTTCTTCGTTGTGCGGGCATGCAATGGATCAAGAAATAATGGCCTGATTGAATTGGGAGGATTCTTTGAGGCCAGTGATTTCCGCATTTATTTTCGTCACACCATTGCGTTATCTGCGAAACAAGGAAGAAGGCAACAGAGTGCAGGCGGCACTCTCAATGGAGGTAAAAATCATGAAGGCATCGAGCAAGATTGGACTGCTCATGGCAGCGGTTGGGGCAATGATTGGCCTGGCGGCTTGCGGATCGCAATCCGACACATCATCAAGCAGCAAAACGTTGACTCTGTGGTCAGATCAGGAGATTCCCGCTACTGTGGTTAAATCGTGGAAAGAATCACCCTTTCACACCCAGTTAGCAAAACAAACTAAAATCAAAGTAAATTGGCAGTTCCCTGCCAGTGGCGCAGATTTCAGCCAGGCATTCAATCTGTTAATTACACAGAAAAAATTGCCGGATATGATTTGGCACGGATTCTTAGGCAGCGCAGACCAAATGATCAGTGATGGCGTGCTCATGGATTTGAGCAAGGATCTGCCGAAGAAGGCGCCCCACTATTGGGCGTTTTTGAAGGCGCATCCTGAGTATATGCGAGCAATGAAGACGGATAGCGGCAAAATTTATATGGCCGGTTTCTTCCGAGAGACGCCGCAGCAAACAACCTTCATCGGTCCGGAAATTCGCCAGGATTGGCTGGACGCCAATAACCTGAAAATGCCAACGAATATTGCAGAATGGGAAAATGTGTTCAAAGTATTCCATGACAAATACAATGCCACTTTGGGTTTTGTCCCTGACTGGACCTTCAACCCAGGCTTTGCCGGTGCATTTGGAGCCCATGCCGGGCTGGATCCCAATTCCTATATCGATGGAAAAAAGGTGAAATTTGCCCAGACTCAGCCGGAGTGGAAGAATTACATTGCTTGGCTGCACAAGATGTATGCTGAAGGCTTGATCGATAAGGACTTTGTGACTGCTGACGGTAATTCTTTGCAAACTAAAGCGACGACCGATAAAGTTGGGGTTATTTTCAATCTGCAAAGTGTTGTTTCAAAACTCAATACCGCTGCAGCAAGTAACAAGTCCAGTGCGAAATGGGTTGGCGCGCCATATCCGAATCAAGCCAATGGCGAGAAACCGACCGCAATTTACATGATTGATATGTACAATACGCAGGGTGTTGGGATTACAACGTCCATTTCAAAAGATAAATTGGACGCCGCTTATAAGTGGATCGATTATCCTTATACTAAGGAGGGCCAATTATACTGGAATTATGGTGAAAAAGGCGTGTCTTGGGAAATGAAAGATGGCAAGCCGACCTTCACGGATAAGATGACGAAAGGTAAATATGACTTGCTGACCCAAACCCAATTGTATACCCGCAACACGGGGAACGGGCTGGGCGTCCAGCTGCTGGATATGATTCGTCAACGTACCGATGCGTCATCGTTTAACGCCGGCAAGACTTGGTACAACGGGAATAAACAGGTACGGCAGGCAATGTATCCTTCTGCCGTAAGTTATACCCGGCAGGAATCCAAAGAAATTGCCCAAATCATGAACACCATGGGGACCTATGTCAAAGAGCGGGCCATCAAGTTTATTACGGGTGAGCTGCCTATGAGTCAGTTTGATTCATTCATGACTGGGTTGAAAAAACAAGGTGTGGATCGGTATCTCAAGATTCAGCAGGATGCTTATGACCGTTACCTGAAACGGCAGTGACATCAGCAATCAGCTGCTTGTTCGGGGGAAGGAGCAGTTCGCTACTGCTCCTTTTCTTTCGATTAAGGGGGAACAAAAATGGAAGCACAAGTACCGACCAATCAGAAGCCAAGTTCTTTGTCACCGGTAGTGCAGAAGCCGCCCTTCTCGGCGCGGGTCAAAGATGACTGGCACGATAATAAGATCAAGTATTTAATGGCGCTCCCAGTTATTATCTACTTTCTGATTTTCTCTTATAAACCCATGTACGGCTTGCTGATGGTATTCCAGGACTATACACCGCGTCTGGGTATCAGCGGCAGCACATGGATCGGCTTTGACAACTTTGTTCGATTTTTCAACGACCCGAATGCGACCCGAATTGTCGTCAATACGTTTAATATTAGTATTTGGAGCTTGATTTTTGGCTTTCCGGCGCCAATTATTCTGGCCCTGCTGATCAACGAGATCAAGAACAAAGTCTTCAAACGAACTGTCCAGACAATTTCGTACATGCCTTACTTCATCTCGCTGGTAGTGATGTGCAGTCTGATCAAGTTCTTTACGCAATCAGACGGACTGATTCCTGACTTTCTAGCTTTCTTCGGAGTTCAACGAACCAATCTACTGGCATCACCGGGTGCCTTTATACCGATTATGTGCTTTCGGGAATTTGGCAAGGGGTTGGTTGGGATTCGATTATCTATTTAGCGGCTCTGTCTGGCATCAACTCTGAATTGTATGAGTCCGCCCGGATCGATGGGGCGAGTCGGTTACAGCAGATGTGGCACGTGACATTACCGGGCCTGCAACCCACTATTATCATATTGCTGATTCTGAGAATGGGCAGCTTGCTGAGTGTTGGTTTTGAGAAGATCCTGCTACTCTATTCTCCATCAACGTATTCTGTGGCCGATGTCATCTCGACGTACGTGTATCGGATGGGTATTCTGAACGCCGATTACAGCTATTCAGCAGCCATTGGTTTATTAAATACTTTGGTCAATGTCACTTTGCTGCTGATCACCAATCGGATCGCCCGGAAAGCAACCGGCCACGGCCTGTTCTAGAGAAGGAGGTATGAGCTATGTTGGTGCGGTCCAAGGAACTATTGCAGGAAACAACCGGTGATCGAATCTTTGGGGTATTCAATACAGGCTTTATGGTGCTGCTCATTATTGCCTGCCTGTATCCCATCTGGTATGTCATTTGCGCGTCGTTTTCCAGCAGTGGGGCAATTCAGGCTAATGTCGGCAAACTGTTATGGCCTAAGAATTTCAATTTTGGCGCGTATAAAATGGCGCTGCAGCATCCATTGATCTCGTCGGGCTTTAGAAATATTTTCCTGATTTTACTTGGCTCGCTGCCGCTGCAAATGGTCATGACGATTCTATGCGGGTATTTTATGGCAGCCCGCCGGGTCATGTTTAAAAAATATATCGTCGGCATGTTCATGTTTACGATGTTTTTCAGCGGTGGGCTAATTCCCAGCTTTTTGAACCAGAAGAGTTTGGGCCTGTATGACAACCTGTGGGCTCTGATCATTCCCGGCGCGTTGAGTTTGTACAATGCGATCATTTGTAAATCGGCTATTGATGGTATTCCCAACAGCTTATTTGAATCAGCGTACATCGACGGAGCAAATGACTTTACAGTCCTGACAAAAATCGTAATTCCGTTGATCAAACCGACGTTGGCGGTTTTGCTATTGTATTACGGCGTTGGTACGTGGAACAACTGGTTCAGCGCGTCGATCCTTATTGAGAACAACAATTTGCTGCCGATTCAAAATATTCTGCGGGCGGTGCTGTTGGCTAATGATCAGACGCTCAATTCCGCTGCGGCCAATACGAACGACATCAATACTTTTGCGGAAACGATCAAGTATGCGGCCATTGTCATTTCTACCGTCCCCATTTTGATGATCTATCCATTTTTACAAAAGTATTTTGTCAAAGGCGTCATGATCGGTTCCGTCAAAGAATAGGGGGGCCAGGCTGATGCGTATTTTTACGGATCAAAATAATAAAGTATATCAGTTCATGGGCCGCTTGGTGGATTTGTTTATCTTGAATGTGCTCTTCATTTTGACATCCCTGCCAGTGGTCACCATTGGCGCGAGCCGTGTAGCTTTGGCGACGGTGTCGATCAAGCTGCACCAAGGAACGAACGAGTTTGTCGTGACCACCTATCTAAGGGCTTGGCTCAGCAATTTCGGGCGCGGCACAGCGTTATTCGGGGTCAATCTGATCGCTGGAACATTGCTCCTTGGCGCGTACCGTTTACTGCCGCTCCTGCCATTACTTGGCTATTTGATTAGCGTAGTGGGAATTTTGACAGCGTTATTCATTTTCATTCCGGCAAGTCTCTACAGCTTTGCTTATGCCGCTTATTGCGATGACGGTTTTTGGCCGACGCTCCGGGCTTGTCTGTTGGTGACCCTAATCAAGTGGCAAAACAGTCTCATTCTGGTGGTTGGTTTCGTGGCCCTCGTGTGCCTGATTACATTCAGTTTCTTTGGCGCATTATTGGTTGGCTTTGGCTTAATTACGATTGGATTTTCCGGTTTGGCAGTGATCCTGGCCGGTATTTTCCGCCGGAGTTTCCAGCCTTTTGAAGGAAATCGCCACCAGCATCAGGCAAAGGAGCTTCAGCTATGAGTCCAGAATTGCAGTTTTTCATGATTACCGATACGCATGCGGCTGCTCGGCCGACCGCGGGAGTTAGTAATGCTGATATCGCCATAGCTGTTCAAAACATGCGCAAGATTGCACCAGCGGCATTACTGATTCATGGCGGTGATTATACGACGATGTCTGAAGCGGACGTCTTTGCTGAGCAATTACAGATTTATGCCGCCGCTGGTTTTCCTGCCTATCAATGTACGCTGGGTAATCACGATGTCCGCGGACGCAAGAATGGTCAGGCAGAACGGCCAGATGCCCAAGGGTGGTTGGATGATTGGAAGATCGATTGGCGACCTGAAACTGATCGTTTGGCTGATGTGCGGTTTGCACCATGGCGGGAAACAACCCGCATTTTTCAAGATTTTCAAACCGAAGTTAATGGTGGTGCACAACTTTATGGTCAAATTGCAGTGGATGGTTTTCGTATCCTCCGTCTGTGTACTGAACGACCGTTAAAAGATCAGTGCTGGCTATCATCGGAACAGCTGACTTGGTTGGATCAGTCACTAGCAGCCATCCGCCAAGAGAGTACCCGACCAATTGTTGTTATTTCCCATCAGGCGCTGACGGGGACCCATTCACGTTCTGAAGAATACGGCGGTTTTGGCGAACAAGACAGCCAGGTCAAAGAAATACTGGGCCGTTACTCGGAGATTGTTTTCCTGTCTGGGCACATCCACAACGGTTTAGGCGTCGCAAAAGTATTGCAGGCCCCCTTTGGCTTGCTGGTTGATGTACCGTCATACACCACTCCTGATGTAGGATTGCCAATGGCTGGCATATGTATTCTGGCGACGCTCACCCCGACCATGTTGCGGATTGAGCCATATTTTATCGGTACCGAGCAGTCACCTGATGCGCGACTGCTGAAGGAATACCAAACGGTGCTAGCAATTTAGCGAATGGTGTTTGCTTGCCTAAGGCCGTCTGCTTGGACATAATAATTGGAATGCTTAACCTGGATCGGACTTACTCAGGAAAATATGAATTACTGGTAGGTTCACGGGTTAACTGACCAATTCAAAAATCTGATCAAGTTGGAGACGACGATGAAACATATCACAATGAAAGATATTGCCAAAGAGGCAGGTGTATCACTCGCAACAGTGTCTTACGCATTAAACGGAAACACTGGAGTCAGTGCAGCGATGCGACAGAAGATACTGCAAATCGCAGAAGAGTTTCAGTATGTGCCCCATATGTCGGCACAAATTTTAGCCCGCAAGACGACGCCGATCGTGTGCGGTTTAGTCCGTTCGTTTTCTGGTGTCTTCAGTAACGAGCTCTGGGACGAGATGCAGGACGAGTTTCAAAAAGCCGGCTATCTTTTGGTGGCTGTCAATCGATTGCTGCCTGAGTTGATTGGGTCTGATCTATTTCGGGGAATCGTTGTGCTTGATTTTGATATCACCGACCAAGAACAGGCAATCATTGATGCCCTGCATGCACCCACCGTGTATTTGGTGGGTACCCATTCGCCTGCCAAAGCACAAGTAATGATGGATAACCAACAAGCAATTACTCTGGCATATGGTGAATTGGCAAAAAGTGTTCATCAGCGCCTTTGCATTCTCAGTGGTAGAGAGACTTCTATCAATAATTATGAACGGCTCAACACGGTTAAAAAACTATACAGTCGGGATCACCCGGGAACCGACGTAGATTCGGTGGTGTTCAGTGCGGATTTTTCGTACGCGAATGCTTATGATATGAGTGCCGATCTGTTGGCTCGGTTTGATTCTTTTCTGTGTTTCAACGATGTGATGGCCATGGCCATCTACAAGGGCGCCTTTGAAAAGGGACTGGTAGTCGGGCGTGATCTTTCCATCAGTGGATTCGATAACAGTATTCTGGCATTCAGTGCCTCCCCCGGGTTAACCTCCGTAGGCTTTGATGGCCATCAGTGGGCTCAGGAGGCGGTCCACCAATTCAAGGCTGCCGTGCGCCATGGGTCCGATAATATACCAGCAACGTTAATTTCACCGACAATGAACGTCAGGGAGTCGATCCGGTACAAAGAGATTAGCGAGAATTGACAAAAGGTTTTGACTCGGCTCTCGCTGTGGTGGTGGGAAAGGGAGACTTTTTCTCAGAGTGATTTAGCCAGAAAGGGCTTGGAAGGGAGTGACGCGGTCCGTGTTAACTATCAAAGGTCTGCATAATCCATTGACAGGTGCAATACATCAACAAGCAATTGAGGAACGAAAGCGGCCATTACCGGAATTAACGTTGGCGGACTTTCTAGCGTTTAAGCGTACAGGGGACCGGGCGGCCTATGAGCAAGCGTATTTTGCCCGTCGCCGCCGGCTCAGCGTATTTGGCACGGCGTGGCTGCTCGATCCAACGGAGGATAATAGTGCGGCATTAGCTGATATTCTTTGGTCAGTCTGCCAGGAACCGACCTGGGCCTTGCCGGCTCACTTCTTTAAAGCTGACGGGGATGGTCTCAAGGCACCGGGTGCGTTTGCTTCGTTCTTAGATCTCTTTGCAGCCGAAACCGGTCAGACGGTGGCATATTTGCTTGCGGCGGCACAGGATCACTTGCCGCCGGAGCTGACGGCCTGGGTGCGCTATGAATTGCAGCGCCGGATTTTCACTCCTTTTTTAACACAGGATTGGCAGTGGCTGTATCGGCACAATAATTGGGCGGCAGTCTGTTCGGGGTCCATCGGAATGGCAGCTTTAAGTTATTATTCTGGTCAATCGCCGGAACTGGCAAAAATACTGGCGAAAGTGTCAGTGGGCATGCAAAATTTCTTGGCTGGTTTCGGACCAGATGGCGCCAGTGAAGAAGGAATTGATTACTGGGCGTACGGTTTTGGCTATTATATTTACTTCGCTGCGCAGCTAGCTCGACAGACTGGTGATAATCATTATTTGAGTGCTCCCAAGGTCAAATTAATTGCGCGTTTTCCGTACGCAGCCAGTTTATTTCCTAGATACTATGTGAAATTTGGAGACACACCGACGCGTACCCCTGACTTGCCCAGCGGCTTGCTCAGTTACTGTACGCGGCATTTAGGGGCACCATTGCCTGCGCCAATTCATTATAGTGCGTTAGACAAAAACGGACGGTTTGCGGTATTGCTGCACAACTTGGCCTGGACCGATGAAACTTTGCCAACGACCCCCTTGGCCGCTGAAACGACACTGGCGACAGTGTCTTGGCGGTTGAGCCGAAGAAAAGATTGGGCGTTAGCGAGTAAAGCAGGAAACAACGGTGTTTCCCACAACCACAATGATATTGGCAGCTGGGAACTACTCACATCCACAATGCCGGTAGTTACCGAGTTGGGGTCAGGCGAATACACCCGCGACTATTTTGATGATCATAAACGGTATCAACTGCTCGAACCGCGCAGTTTGGGGCATAGTGTTCCACTGATCAATGGCCATGAACAAATTGCAGGGGTGGGTGCGCGAGGTACATTACAAACGCCTGCTGCAGATGAGACAATTATTGATTATGCAGCGGCATACCCATCAGCTGCTCGAGTGGTAAGTTTGACACGGACTTTTCTGACCCGAACAAATATGATCCTAATTACAGATACGACTGAATTTACTACTGCCGAGAACAGTTTCAGTGAAGTTTTGATTCTGCCAACAATGCCGCTGCGTATTCCCGGCCAGGATAATTGCTGGCAATTGGCTGCTGATTGGCAGCTTCAAGTCAGTGCCGGCGGTCAGTCTGTAGTTGAGAAATTGACTACACAGGATCATTTGGGCCAGTCGTATCATGTTTTTCGCCTGCGAATCACATACCAGTTTGGGAAAACAGGACGAGTAATGCTGCAATTGTCACTGCCACAAACCAGCGCACAGCGACATGAGGAGGATAACAATGCTTGAAGACAAGACACGCTATATCGACACTACTCCCGGTTGGGCCACAGCCGCCTGGGACAAAAGCCTAACCAAATATCAGCAAATGGTTCCCCGAATCGGTTCAAAAATCCCTTATATTCCGGAAAACGGCCGTTACACCGACAAAGGCGAAGATACCTATTGGTGGACCAATGGCTTCTATGCCGGCCTATTGTGGGAACTATACGCCCGCACCAAGGACCCGCAGTTCAAGGCCGCGGCCCGCGTTCAGGCGGACCGATTAGATGAACCGCTCCATGGGTTTGTCGGCCTGCACCACGACGTCGGCTTCATGTGGCTCCATGCCGGTGTGGCGGACTATCGCTTAACGGAAAACGAGGCGGGTAAAGTCCGGGGACTGATTGCGGCCAATATTCTGGAGGGCCGTTACAATCCCACTGGCCGCTACCTGGTATCGTGGAACGAAAATCGGCCCGGGTGGGTGATCATCGACAGCCTGATGAACATCAACATCTTGTATTGGGCCAGCCAAGTGACGGGCGATCTTCGCTTCACCCAAATGGCGGTGGCCCACGCGGACACGGTGTTGGCCAACCACCTGCGCCCGGATGGCTCGGTGTATCACATCGTGGCCTTCGATCCAGATACCGGCGCAGTGGCGGATCGTCCCCAAGGGCAGGGGTATGCCCCGGAGTCTTCCTGGACCCGGGGGCAGGCTTGGGCTATTTACGGCTTTGCGCTGAGTTACTTGCATACCGGCGATCCGCGTTATTTGGCCGCCAGCAAGCGGGTGGCCAACTACTTCTTGGCCAATACCGCGGCGGTGGGGGACGAAGTGGTCGTTGATTTCCGCGCGCCGGCCACGCCGGTGTACACTGATACCAGTGCCGCCGTGATCGCGGCCAATGGTTTGCTGCTGTTGGGTCAAGTCAGTGATGCCGGGGACCAAGCGCTGTATCGGGACGGCGGCGTGCGCCTGCTGAAGCACGTCACGGACAACCACACGGATTTTGATCCGGCTGCCGATGGCATCGTCCAGGGCGCCACGGCCATGTACCACAGTGCAGAGGAGCGGGACGTGAATATGATCTACGCGGATTTCTTCTACATTGAAGCATTGCTGAAATTGCAGAACGATCCGTTCCTAATCTGGTAGACTGATGGTGGCGGCGCTTTCTTATGGAGCGGCCGCCACCATTTTTGGAAGGAGGATGGGAATGATTGCTGATTAGGCCATCAAATGTAACCAACGATAATCAAAGACCATCAGGAGCCTAGACCGTTTTGTATCATATTCCGCCTCTTTTCTGACTGATTCTTGATACAAATTGGTGAGCGCAAAAAAAGACAAACGTATATTCGATTTAGTATCCTTGATACATGAGGAGGTGAATCGAATGCCAATCAAAACCCACAAAATCCGAATTTACCCCAACGCCGAAATGGTCACGGTTATCACTGAACTGATGGACTACAACCGTTTCTGCTGGAACAAAGGGCTAGAGACTTGGAACGGAATGTACGAAGAATCGCTGCTCATGAAGAACAAGAAACTGCGACCCAGTGGGCGTAAAGTGCGCAACGAACTGGTGAAGAGCAAAGCCGACTGGCAGTACCAGATGTCAGCGCGCGTGCTCCAAACCGCAGTCCATCGGTTGCATCAGGCCTGGCAGAACTTCTTTAATCCGAACATGCCGGATGCCCGCAAGCCTAAGTTTCACAGTAAGCGAGATCTCAAGCAGAGTTTTACGACCGACCGGGGGGTAGTGAACGGGAAGTTTCTGACCCTGGATCAGCCTCGCGAAAGCACTCACCGCTTCACCAAGATCAAGATGGCTGAGACCCTGCGTTTTACTGGCGAGATCAAAACCGTGACGATAACCAAGCGCGGTAACAAATTCTATGCCAGTATCACCGTCTTAGTTGAGGATCTGCCCCGGCCGGTCTTTACCAACAGCTGGGATATCGTTGGCGTCGACGTCAACGTGGGCCACTTCAGCTGGAACGGTGGCGAAGTAAACACCTTCACTCCCAGGATGGCGGCTCTGCATCAGCGCATTAAGGTTTACCAAAAGCGCTTGAATCGGAAACGACGGGACAATCCCCACCATTTCCGGTCCAAGAACTATCAACGGTTGAAGGCTAAACTGAATCGGACTTATGAGCAGGTCTACGCTTTGCAGGATGACTTGATTCATCAGTTCAGCCACCAAATCATCCGGGATTACGCCGCTCCTTGCTTGGAGGATCTCAACGTCCGATCCATGATGATGGATAAGAAAAAGGTCAAAAGCCTGCAGCGCAGTCTCTTCCGCCGGTTCCGCACAGCGGTTGAATACAAGTCGCTTTGGCACCATCGCCGCCTAGTGATCGCGGACCGTTTCTATCCGTCGACCCAGCGCTGTTCCAACTGCGGTTACATCAAAACCGAAAACAGTTACGGCGGCAAGATGACGCTCCAAGGCGACAGCATTTATCATCAGCATGACGTGTACCGCTGTTATGAATGCGGGCTGGTCATCAACCGGGATGAAAATGCGGTCCAGAATTTAATCGCATTTGCGGCGGGGCCACCGCCAGAATGGGCAACCATTCAGAGATGATTCTCCAGTCGGTCACTGTCCCAGCTGGCTTGTTCAGCTGGGGGAATATCGGCGTTTTGACGAAATCGATTAAACACTGTCCTCTTGATGGTCTAAATTTGAAGCAACACTATAGACCAGATGTGTATGCATTTGAGGACATTTTAGAAAGCAGCAAACAAGTCATGGCAATTGAAGAAAGTTGGCCGCAGCAGGTCCAGCACTTGATCGCCCAGCGGCGATTAGACCCGGCGGCCGCCATCGAGAACGCCGACCGCGTGATGCAGCGGGAGTTCATTTATGATCATCCCTACGATATGGAGCCGACCAATGTGGTTTACCACATGGACCCCATCACGTGGCAGCAGACGCCCAACGGCGATCCGGAGTGGCTGTATATGTTGAAACGGCAGGAATATTTGCTGGATCTCTTGCTGGCCAGCCAGGCGCAGGATGATCCAAAGTATCTGGCAGATGCCAAGACCCTGATCATCGCCTGGATCGACGCCAATCTGACGCTGCCGAAGACGTGGCGGACAATTGATACCGGCATCCGGCTGATGAATTGGGCGCCGGTGGTGGAGGCGTTAATGCAGGCAGAAATGCTCACGGCGGCCGACCAAGCCAAGATTCAAGATGTCGTGACTCAGCAGATGGCCTATCTGCGTGCGCATTTCACCGACCACTATCTGCTATCCAACTGGGGCGTGCTGATCGTTACCGGCCCCCTGGTCTACGGCGTGCTGCATCCGGGGTCCTTGACCGCCGAGGATATGCAGTGGGCGATGCAGGAATTAGAGACCATGTGCGATTTGCAGATCACCGATGACGGCGTTCATTGGGAGCAATCGGCGTTGTACTTCTTGGAGGTTTGGCGGGATCTGTTGGCGGTGCAGATTGCCTTTGACCGCTATCGCCGACCAGTACCGGAGCTGGTGACCCGCAAGCTGCTGGCGATGGACGACTTTGCCGCCCAGTATGTACTGCCGAATCACCAGTTGCGGCAGGTTGGGGATAGTGATGCGGTCCAGATCGACAGACTGATCCAGACAGCCAACATGTGTCTGCATCGCACCACGCCGCTCACGCCCCATATGGCGCCGATGCTGGACTATCTCTTAGTCAGCATTGGCCACCTGAGTCATTTCCATCTCACTGATTTCAACTATTACCCGATCCACAAGGTCGTGGACAGTCCAGCCAGCGGGAATTACTTCGGCCGCTCCTCGTGGGAAAGCGACGCGGATTACTGGCATGTGATCAACGGCAATATCGGCAGCGGTCACGGTCACGCCAACCTCGGCCACTTCGATCTGGTGTTGGGCGGGCAGTCCGTCGTGGTTGATCCCGGCCGCTACACTTACGTGGACAGTCCGGAGCGGCGGGCGCTGAAGGATGCCGCCGCGCACAACACGGTCCTGCTTAATGGCGAAAACTACGATCCGCCGACAGACAGCTGGTCGTTCCAATCTTTAGCTGAACCTCAGGCCGGCATGGTTTTCCATGGGCCGGGTTTGAGCGTCGTGACCAGTATTTACCGCGTCGCGCCTGCTGGCGGGACTCCGGGGACCATCACCCGCCAGTTTATCTGGCTGACGGAAGAACATACCTGGATCGCCCTGGATAGTGCGGTGGCGGCGGGGGAAAACCAGATGACGATTCCGCTGAACTTTGCGCCAGAGTTGACTGTGACGGCTCAGGGGGCTGGACATTGGCAGGCTGGGTCAACCACCATCATCAGTCATGCCGCCGGCGGTACCGTCAGCGATGAACTGTATTCGCCCAAGTATAACCAGTTGAGCAAGTTGCAGCGGCTGACGCTGACCCAGGATTTCACAGACCAGGGCTTCAACGACCTGGTCATCGCGCCGACGGGTATCTGGCAGGACGTCTCGCTGCTGACGTCGCGTCAGGCTGGCAATACGTCCGCCCAAGTGGTTGATCCGCGATATTGTTACGGCGTACGGCTGACCACCCCGCGGGGCGACAAGCTCTACGTGGTATGGCAGAAAGAAAACACCACGGTCGGTGATCTATTGTACTTCGTGGATGATATTCCAGTGTTTGGTAATTTGACCGTGATTCGTCAGGATCATACCGGGCAGATCAGTCGCCAGATCGTGCGTCTGTAATTTTGGATTAGAAAATGCGTGCCCCCGCAATTGGGAAGCACGCATTTTTGGGGTATTCAGTGTTTGATATCTCGCCAGCGAGTTTTTATCTACGCCATTTCGGCCAATTTGGCGTAGATAAGCTGCTCAGTGGCGTTGATTGCGTACAATCTTACATTTCTGTAAGGTGATTTATTCTGACCGTTGAAGGTCTAAAATAAGGGCGTACCAGGAAGGGAGTTTTACCAAGTGAAATTGAGTAAACATGTTCTTCTTGCCGCCACTTTGCTGAGTTCGGTTGCCTTAGCGGCGGCACCGCTGGCTGCTACCAGCCAGGCGGCGGCCAGTGCCGTGACGACGGCCCCAAAGACGCAGAGTGAGGCCCTGCCGAATCCGACGACAGTGTACGTCAAACAGGCCAGCGCCCCGGTTTATTCGGATGCCCAGTTAACCAAGAAGACCGGTCGCACACTGTCCTTTGGCAGTGGCTGGCGGGCTTTTACTAAGATAACCACGGCTAGCGGTGATTTGTCTTACAACGTCGGCGGCAATCAATACGTCGCCGCAGCCGATGTGACGACCGATCCCAATAGTGTGTCTACCGTTCAGAAGCAAAACGGCGTGGTTTATGTGGCGAATAAAGCGGGTGCGGATACATATTCTTGGAAGACCGGCAAGGTGAATGGCCATCTGGCCTATGGTACGGGCTGGCGCTATGGCACCGTCACCACCAATGGCACAACCCGAGTGACTGGTTACTTTGTCAGCAGCGATCAGATTTTGCAGGTTGAGGATGTGACTGGGGCAAAGCCCGGCAGCACCAGTACGACAACCGATCCCAGCAAACTGGGCCGCGGCGTCTTCACAGTGAGGTACGCTGCGCATCCGAGTTGGAGCATTGCGAAATACACCTTGAGTAATGGGACACTGAAGTACGCTGGTTCCCTGCCGGCTGGTTCACGCTGGTTAGCGTACGGCACGATGCAGATTGGCGGTCAATATTACTTTGATTTAGGCGGCCAATTCGTTCCGGTCACTTATGGCACGTTTGCACCAGCGAAGTAAGCTGCTTGTTTGCCTAACCCGGAAAATAGAAATGAGGCTATTCCCCATCACGGGATCAGCCTCATTTTTATCTGCGCCAAATACACTGATCTGGCGTAGATAATATGTTGATTACAGTAACCGTGCGTGCCACGCGTCCCGCTGCTGATACCACGTCGCCAACCGCGGATCATCCACCGGTGTTACGTTATACACCCACGTGGTCGCCAACTGCTGCGCTGGCGCGACGTAAATGTCTGCCTGAAAGCCCAGCACTCGGCCGCCGTGCCAGGACCATCCGGCGCGCCGCAGCCAGGCAAAGCCGTAGAAATCCTTATACAACGTCATCGCTTCCTGCCACACGGCAGGGCCGAGGAAGCGGTGCTGCAAAATAGCTTGGGCCCAGCGAGTGAGGTCGGTGATCGACGTGATGATCCCACCGTCGCCGGCCGTATGGTGACCGCGGCCAATGGTAATCAAGCGGTTGTCGGCCGTGCGCAGATAACTGTCGGCCTGGGCGTATTGGGTGCCTAATTTAGTCTGCGTCATGCCTAGGGGGGCAAAGAGGCGTTGGGCAAAAATCACGCTTAACGGTGCACCCAGGATCCGTTCCACCACCGTCCCCAGCAGCAAGTAGTTGGAATTGGAATAACGGCTCTCACTGCCCGGCGTGTAGGTCAGCGGCAGCGGATTGATCAGGGCCAACGCCTGGGTCAGCGGGATGTTTTCGCCCACCGCCCGGTTCACCTGGGGATCGTCGTCGGGGGTGGCGATGGGCCGGCCCGCAACGACTTGGTCCACCACGACGTCAACATAATCCGGCACGCCGGCGGCCATGTTCAGCAGCTGGCGCAGCGTGATCTGATCGGCAAAGCGGTATTCCGGCAGGTACTCGGCCAGCTTGTCTGTCAAGTGCAGCCGTTTTTCGGCGGCCAGCATCAGGACGACCGTGGCGAGAAACTGCTTGCTCACCGAGCCGATGCCGCTGGTGGTCTGTAACGTGAAGGGGATACCCGTCGCGTAATCAGCGATGCCCCGGCTGGCCGTATACAGCACGCGGTCCGGCGTGGTTACTGCCAGAGCGCCGTTGAAATCAGCGGCGGTATTCATTTTCTCTAACTCTGAAAAATCGAAATCCATGCGTTCACCGGCTTTCTTACTGCGGCAGCTTGTCGTCTGCTACCTTGGTCGTTGCTAACCCGGTCGTGTCGCTGACCCGGGCGGTGAAACTGACGGTGTCGCCCGGTTGAATAAAGCGGGCGAAGGGATCGTTTTTAAGCGGCACACTGTAGACGACTTTTTTATCATTCAGCATCAGGTACAGGGTATCGCCGTCAATGCTGGTGCGGAAGACGGTGCCCTGGACCTTCTCTTTCTTACCGCCGCTGGCGGTGGCGGCCGAACTGTCGCCGAACAGGTCCAGGTACTTGGTCAGCGTCGTGTCGGCGTCGGTACCGGTGGCCACCGTGTTCTGGGTGCCGTTACCGGAGGCCAGCAAGTAGACGTAACTGCGGAAGGCATTGCTGGTATCGAGCATGGACACGACCCACGTGGGCTTGCCGGCGATCCGGTAAAGCATCGGCATCTTCGGCTTCCAACCAGTCTGTTTCATCATGTCCTTCGCCAGCTGCTGGGCCCGGTCCGGGGTCATCGCATCAGCATTTTCCTTATAGTAGTAACTCTTGCCGGTGGCCGCGTCGGTGAAGGCGTAGCCCATGACGGAGGTCTGGGCGGACTTGGCGCTGGTCAGGGACTGCTGATAATAGATCTGACCGTTGTACAGCATCGGCGTGACGTCTTCGTCATCGCCCTCGGTGCCGGCGCCGGTCACGGCCACCATGACACCTTGGCGCGCACCGCCGAAGCCGTTGGCGTTCCACCAGCCGTTGCGTTCCCGGCCCCAGGCCCCGATCTGACCGCTGGCGGTGGTGGGATCCACCGCAACGTCCAGCCATTTCGGCTTATCCTTCAAGTTTTTGTAGAAATGCAGGGCGCCGGTCACGGCGTTCAGCGTGACTACGCCTTTATGCCGGTAGTCCTGACGATTCGTGACCCCGTAACGTTGGACCAGGGTGCTGACGTAGTAAGGGTTGCCGCTGTCGTCCACTTCCAGTTGGGGCGCGTTGTTCATCAGCACGTAACCGGAATTAGCGGTGGCCGCGTACATCAGCCGCTGGGCATCCCGGCCAAAGTAGGCTGCCGGGGTGTAGCGCATTGGCTTTTTCACAAACTTCGGATCGGCGGACTTATTCGTGGCGTCGGTGATAAAGTAGCCGTCCACCTGCTTATACCGCAGATAGCGCCAGAAACTGCCATCAAAGTCCAGCGGCGCCACGTAGACCAGCTTATTCCGATAGACCTGGGCCCGGACATGGTCCACGGAGTAGACGTTGGCGTTGGGGATATTACTCAGGGAGTTATTGACCTGGGTCAAGACCGTGGCCGGTGTATTGACCACCGGCGCCTGCCGTTTCGTATCGGTTACTTCCGGCAGCGGGGCCTTGGCCGTGGAGGCATACGTCGTTACCGGGGCATTCAGGGCCACCCGCTTGGCGTCCAAGACGTTCATCAGGGAAAAAATCAGCACAGCCAAAACGGCCAGGCCGATGCCCAGACCGATACCGCGATTGAATAATTTGCTCGGTTTAGAATCGCCGACCACCCGGCGAGCGGCCCGGGCCTTTTTATCCCCGGTCACCAGAGTGGCAAATTCCTTGGTGCTGATGGCGCCCAGGAAGAGCGACTGCACGACACAGGCAATGACGAAGCTGCCTAAGTTGGCCATGATCGTTGTAGCCAGGCTCGGTTCCGGCAGCAGAAAGTACAGGGTGGCGTAAGCCAGGATCAGCAGGATAAGACTGACCCACGCATCGTGCCCGACCCGGCGCCAGCGCTTCTCCGCGGCCAGCCAGCCTAACCCGACCAGCGTCGCCAGCACGCCCAGCGCACAGAAGCGCAGGGTGATAAGCAAAAAGTCGATCCACATGATAGTTTTCCTCCATATAGTATGTCTGACTCGACTATACCGAATCCACCGACCGTTGCCAAGATTTTTTCTCATTCATATAACCGAATATAGCTCTGAATAAAAGGCTTGACGCTCATCGTTTGGTGGTCTAAAATGAGCACATTATTAAAAATAGTAACGAATGGAGTGAAAATCGTGAAACCAATTATTGCGATTACAGCAGATTCCTTAGTCAAGCCGTCGCCGGTGATCAACGAAAACATCGCACCGTTTGCACCGCGCCAGCTGGTAGAGGGTATTTTGGCGGCCGGGGGGATTCCCATTGTCTTGCCATTCCCGGAGGATCCTGCCGAGGCGGCGGAGGCCGCCCAGGCCGTGGTCGATACGTTTGACGGCCTGGTCATTCCTGGTGGGCCGGACATTGACCCCACGTTATTCGGTGAAGAGCCCATTCCCCAAATCGGCCGGACCAACTACGAGCGGGACGCATACGAAATCGCCCTGATCAAGGCAGCCGCATTGAAGCATAAGGCCCAACTCGGTATCTGCCGGGGCATCCAGATCATCGATGTCGCGTTTGGCGGCACCTTGTATCAAGATTTGGGTACCCAGGATCCCGATTGCCAGATTCAGCACAGTCAGAAAGCACCGGGCCAATTTCCGACCCACCATGTGACCACTACCCCCGGGTCGCAGATCAACGCCATTATCGGTGCCAAGAGCAAAGTGAACTCCCGCCATCATCAGGCTGTTCGAGCCGTGGCCACGCCGTTTAAAGCGACCGCCACAGCGCCGGACGGCGTCATTGAAGCCATCGAGCTGCAAGAAGGCGACGATATCCTGGCCGTCCAATGGCACCCGGAAAACATGTGGCAGCGGGATCCAGCGGCCCTGGCTTTATTCCAGGATCTGGTCGCCCGGGCCGGCAAGAAAGCGTGATTTAAATGAAAGCAGCCACAAATCAGAAAAACGAACTCGGTTTCTCAAGTATTATTCTTCTAGGCATTAATGGCATTATTGGTTCAGGTATTTTCCTGCTGCCCAATGCCGCCGCTAAATTAATGGGGACGGCCAGTATTTTTGTCCTGATTTTCGACGCGCTGCTGGTCTTCGCCATCGCGTTGTGTTTTGCCAAGTCGGCGACGTATTTTGAAGCCAACGGCGGCCCATATTTGTACGCCAAGGATGCCTTTGGCGGCTTTGTCGGTTTCGAAGTCGGCTTTGTCACCTGGGCGATCCGGATCATCGCGGAAGCTACCATGGCCGTCGCTTTTACGACTGCGCTGGGTTCGATCTTCCCGTATGCCGCCACGACGATTGGGAAAGACGTGATCGCCGCCACTTTGATTATCCTGCTGGCGATCATGAACATTGCCGGCGTCCGGGTATCGAAGGTCGTGAACAACGTCATCACGGTGTCCAAGCTGATTCCGCTGGTGCTGTTCATTGCCATTGGTATTTGGTTCATCAAAGGCGGCAATTTTACGCCATTATTCCCGGGCGGGCACTACACTAGCGGCAGTTTTGGCCCCGCCGCCGTCACCATGTTCTATGCCTTCACCGGTTTTGAGGGCGTCGTGGTCGCCGCTGGTGATATGCGCGATCCGGAACATAACCTGCCTCGCGCTCTGGTGATCGTGATGCTCATCGTGTTGGCCTTCTACTTATTGATTCAAGTCGTCTGCACCGGTATTCTGGGTGCCGACTTAGCGAATTCCACCACCCCGATTCAAGCTGCCTTTGGTCGGATAGCCGGCAGTTTCGGCAGTGCGCTGGTCGAGGCCGGCACACTGCTGTCCACCGGCGGATTGCTGGTCGCCTCCAGTTACATCACGCCCCGGTCCGGGGTAGCGCTGGCGGAAAACGGCATGATGCCCCCGGCACTCGCCAAGGTGAACAAAAAAGACGGTCCGTGGGTATCGATCATCGTCTCCTCCACCCTCGGCTTGATCGTGGCGCTGTCCGGGACCTTTAACTACTTAGCACAAATCAGCGCTATTTCCCGGTTTGCCCAGTATATTCCCACCTGTTTGGCGGTTCTGGTCTTCATGAAGACGAAGAAAGGTGTCCCGTCGAACTTCCACCTGCCGTTTGGTCCGGTGATTCCCGTCTTGGCCATTGTGGTCAGTATTTGGCTTTTGACCCAAGTGACGCTGATCCAGTTTGCTTGGGGCTTTGGCGCCCTGGCCATTGCGGTCCCATTTTATTTCTTGATGGCGTACAACAAGACTCGGCGCGAGCGCCAGGAAGCGGAGTAGACTGCGATCCAGTTAGCGTGACGATACGAGAAAACAAAAAATCCCATCCAGCGTTAAGTGCTGGGTGGGATTTTGCATTATCGATGCCTTAGTGGCCGCGATGTTTTGCAAGGCGTTTTTCTTGTTTCTTTAACCGTACCTTGAGCGCATGGGCCTGTTTTGTTTCCTTGCGGCGCTTCTTCTTAAGCACCAAATTCTGTTTATGCGCCAGCTTCAAAACCTGTTTGGCCTGCGGGCTGCTGCCCCGGCCGCGTATCGCCTGGCGGGCTTGACGCTTGCGCTGCTGCGCCGATTGCGCCGAGCTGGCTAACGCAGTTGTCTGGTCACCACTAGCCCAAGTCAGTGTTGACCACCGGCCGGCAATCATGGATTGAATTTGGTTGTACGTCGGCGGCTGCGTACCAAAAGTCACTTTTGCGGCTTGATAATGGCCATTGATGGTGCGTTCAAAAACACCACGATAAAATGCCTGATCGAAAAACACTGTTAACTGACTGGTTGTTGTCAAATTAACCCCTCCTAATTTCGATTCACGAAGTATGGACATCCAGGAAGGAAGGATACTGACAGCCCGAAGGCTGCGTCTGGACTACCGGCCAGACCGTGTTTTTAACTCCGCAAAGCGCATTTTCCTCGCATTAGCACCATCCGTCAAGGTTCTTCCGCTCAGCGGAGCACCGCGTCAGGGTAATTCCGTCTTGTTGTTGAATGTATTGCCGTGTTATCGTAATCATGTGAAATGGTATAGGCAGCCGTTGAAGGGCGGGATAATAATATGAAGGAAAGGTCTAACGCCGGAGTGATCGTCTTGGCGCTGGTGGCGGCAGTGGTTTATGCTGCAACTATTTATGCTTTTGGTTATTCCCTTTACTGCTGGTATAAACTGACACAGCCATACTTTGGGGTGGATTATGCCCTGGGGCAATATTTCGTCGCCATGTGTTTGGTCCTGCTAGGGATTTCAAGCCTCTTCCTGGCCTTTGGTTTAAGAAAAGCCATGCGGCCCGTCGCTGCTCCGCCGCTGGTAAAAGGGTGCTTCGCATTTGGCCTCGTCGTTTCTGCAGGTGCATTAATTAATGTCGCGGTGGCAATTCTGTTTCTGGTTGTTTTTCCGGCAGTTTTGTCTCGACTCGGGCAGCAACCACCCTATTGGCGGCCGCCAATGGTATAATGAGCGCGCTTGAAACCAGCAAAAAATGAGGTGTGATGGTTATGCCGCAGGTCTATTTTCTCTGTACCGGCAATTCCTGCCGCAGCCAAATGGCGGAGGGGTTTGCCAAGGCAATGTTAGGCCCCGCTTGGCGGGTCGCCAGCGCCGGGATCGAAGCCCACGGGCTGAACCCGTTGGCAGTCCAAGTGATGGCTGAGAAAGGGATCGATATTTCCCATAATCAGTCGAAAGTCATCGACCCGGATTATTTGCAACATTCTGATCTGGTCGTGACCCTGTGCGGCGATGCCCGGGACCGCTGTCCGGTGACGCCGCCGGCCGTTGAAAGGCAGCATTGGCCTTTGCCGGATCCGGCAAAGGTGCAGGGCACCGAGGCGGACAAGCTGCAGGTTTTTCGGGCTGTTCGTGATGAAATTCAGGGACGGGTAAAGAACTTGATTCGTCGATAGGAACGTGAAGGGCACCCAATTTAGTAACCCCCTGATTTGCGGCAAAAAAGTGTTCTTGGTATAATGGAGACATAAAAGGCCGGTGCGCTAACACCGACCGATGCAAACCGCTTTAAGAGCGGTGACAGTTTTAGACAGTAGAACTCGCCCTCAACTGGTCAAAGCTAAGGGGCGGGTCTTTTTATTTGTCCACAGCCTTGATAATCGCGCAGACCAACAGGCCAAACGTGAAAATCAGCATGAGGACTTCGTACGTACTCAAGCTACGGAAAACCTTTCGTTAGTTTATTCCATGTTCCCATGGCATTCACTTCCTTCGGGAAAAAACGCAGCCGCCGCCCTTAAAACTTCTGCTAAAGTAGTATACCATATTCCCTTATTATCTTTAAATAAAAAACCAGTTCATCGAAAAAGTGGGAAAGCACACCTAACGATGGACTGATTTTATTTTGTCTTGTCTTTTTACTATACATATACCAATGCTTTAATTTAGCGTCGCTTGTTTAAGAATCGTTCAGCAAACGCCAAATCCTTGTCCTCCTTAATCATTGCTGGCGTCCATGGCAAATGAATATCCGGCTGCACACCAACGTGGTCAATCCCTTCGCCTCGGTCGATCCAGTCAGCGCGGCTAACAGGATACATTAGATGAAAATGGTCCCAATCCTGAGTAGTTACGTTGGCATAATCCCATACGCCGTAAGTTGCTCGGCCGATAACCGTGGTTTGGGGTGATTTCTTGGCGGCCATGACGAAGGAATCCCCAGCACTGCCGCAATCATAATCGCTCAGCACCACGACTTGATGCGGCTGAACATCACCTTGGATGGGTGCATCAGGTGTATCAGTGTCAGGCAGTTCGAATGGAATCAAGCCGTCGTGCTGGTGATCTTTCAGCATTTGGATGAAATCTTCTAGAGTCGGCTGCAGCGCTGGATCAACGTTGGGCAGTATGGTTGCGACCGCCCGCTGCCAGTTATGATAATTACGCGGAGTCGCGTTGATCTGCATGCCGGTATCTGGAGAAATCGCTGAATGCGGGACGGTGCCAGTGAACATCGCTGCCAATAATGGATAGAAATTCTGATCATCGCCGCCATTGTTCACGCGCACATCAATAATCAGCTTGGGCAGTGCAGTAATTTGAGTCAAGTGATGCTGATAGAACTCATGAATGGCTGTGTAATCAGTAAAATTGGTCATCTTGACGTAACCCATGTCGGCTTGCAATTGGCGATAGGCAAATACAGCAGGCGCTGCAGTTTGCGGGAAGTGGTGCAGCGGCAATGCTTGACCATCGGCCAGGGTGATCGTCTTGGCCATCAGTAAAATGGTCTTGAACCGCTGCCGTTCAGGTACCGGGTCCAGTTCCAATTGGTGCGCAGCAGCCACTGCTGGAATCGGCAGGCCATCAATCGCCGTGATTGCCGTGCCGACGCTGAGCCGTTTCTCCTGGTCAGCGGTCAATACGTAGAGGGCCGCCCCATACCGGCGGGTAGTGAAGCCCACGGTAACCTGGGGGACGCGATCGTTGCTGAAGAAAACGTGATTGTCCCGGTATTGCTGCAAGTAGTGCTGCACCAGGTACACGAATGATTCCTCATCCGGGATGTGCTGCAACACCGCTGTGGTTGGCCGCTTCACCGGCCAGTCCTGCTTGTCTGATGCACCAGCGTAATCTACGTGCATGATATCTTCAATCTCAGCGAAAATCTTCTCGTAATCCATTTTGCCCAACTCCTTTTTAACTTGTCTCTACCATACTTGACGGTCAACCACACTTGACGGTCAACCACGGAAATGAAACAATATGGCTCATATAGTAGACATCACGAAGGGTGCGGGGAAATGACAGCATACGGGCAGACTGTTCGCCGACTCCGGCTAGGCCAAGGATTACCGCAAAAGGCAGTTTACAGCGGCATCGTGTCCCGGTCGTTTTATGCCAAATTTGAAAAGGGCCAAACCAACATCGGTGCTGACAAATTGTTTGAAATTCTGCGGCGGCTGACGATCAGTCCTAATGAGTTCCTTTTCCAGCATCGCGGGATGCGGCCGCCGGCGATTCAACAGCTTTCTAGACAAATTGACCAAGACTACCAAGCTGGCGACCTCCAGGCATTGCGGGATTTCTATACGGCGAATCGCTATCACCGACTGCCGGAAATGCGGGCGTTGGCGTTGCGAGCATATACGGGCGTCTATACCGCAAATCAAAATATATTGCACATGAGCAATGCGCCCATCGCGGAAGTCCAGGCACTGCTGGCCCAGACGCCGCAGTGGACTTTGAGTCAAGCGCGCTTGATTATTGAAACCAATCTGCTTATTCCGCTGAGTAATCCGCAGCACCAGGCCTTTTTCCGCCAAGCGGTGGCAACGCTGCGGGACTACCTGGCATTTGATGACCAGGTGGCCAACGATTTGGGCGGGGCCTATTTGAACGAGATTCAAACCCAGCTGATTGCGGGGCGGTTGCCCGCTGCGGCCACCCTGGCGGCCGAATTGCAGACGCTGAGTGCGCAAATAGCCGCCACGACCATCAAATTGACGGCTGCCTTTTGTCAGTATCTGATTGGATTGTATACAGACTATCCAGCAGTCGAACCGCAGCTCACGACGTTTTTAGCCTGGTGCAAGCAGCTGAACTTGCCCGACACCCGCGACTTCGGCCTCATTGCCGCGGTCCATCGCGACCGCGGCCGCAATCACTATGACCGCCACCAGTATTTCGACCATCGTGAATAACCGCACGTGTCCCCATTGTTTATTTTCTCAACATCTGATACCCTTAGAGAATCTGAAGGAAACTTTCTACCCGTGGCAACCTTGTCTCACTGCGCAGCGCAGTGGGCGAGGTTGCCATCTATTGTATTGATTCCCACTACAACGATAAGAAAAGTGAGGTACGCCTTGTTAACTGTAACGAATGTCTCCATGACTTTCTCCGATCGTAAACTCTATGAAGACGTTAATTTAAAATTCACACCGGGTAACTGCTACGGCATTATTGGGGCCAATGGCGCCGGCAAGTCCACGTTCTTGAAAATTCTGTCCGGCGAGCTGACCCCGACGACGGGGACGGTGCAGCTGGATCCCCACGAGCGGATGAGCAATCTGCGGCAGGACCACTTTGCCTTCGATGACCAGACCGTGCTGAACACGGTGATTCAAGGCTATGAACGGCTGTATGCGGTGATGCAGGAGAAGGATGCCTTGTACGCCAAGGCGGACTTCTCTGAAGAAGATGGGCTCAAAGCAGCTAATTTGGAAGCTGAGTTTGCGGAAATGGACGGCTGGAACGCTGAATCCGACGCGGCCCAACTGCTGCAGGCGCTGGGCATCGGCGACAGCGAGCACACGAAGCTGATGCGCGAATTGCCGGAGGGACAAAAGGTCAAGGTATTGCTGGCTCAGGCACTGTTTGGTTCGCCGGACGTGCTGCTGCTGGATGAACCGACTAACGGGCTGGATCCCGAAACCATCGATTGGCTGGAAAACTGGCTGGCGGACTACGACAAGACTGTCCTGGTCGTCAGCCATGACCGGTATTTCTTGAATAAGGTCTGCACGATGATGTGCGATGTGGATTTCGGCAAAATCGAAATGTTCGTCGGCAACTACGATTTCTGGTTGGAATCCAGCAAGCTGGCCCAGCAGCTGCGCTCGAACCAGAATGCGAAGAAGGAAGAACAGATCAAGCAGTTGCAAGAGTTCGTGGCGCGTTTCTCCGCGAATGCCTCGAAATCCAAGCAGGCGACAGCCCGGAAGAAGCAGCTGGATAAGATCACGCTGGACGATATCAAACCCAGCAGCCGCAAGTATCCGTTCATTAAATTCGAACCGGAGCGGCCCCTGGGCAATGATTTAGTCCGGGTGGACCACGTATCGAAGACGGTGGATGGCGTTAAGGTGCTGGATAACGTCAGCTTCACGCTGCGCCCCGGCGATAAGACGGCGATCATTAGCCGCAACGACGTGACGGCGACGCAGCTGATGCGCCTGCTGGCCGGTGATGACCAGCCGGACACCGGCACGATCACCTGGGGTGTAACCACAAATCGGGCTTACATGCCGAAGGACTTGACCCCGGAATTCAGCGATGACTCCCTGGATATCTTGTCCTGGCTGCGCCAGTTCGTGAAGAGCAAGGAAGAAGACGACAACACCTTCCTCCGCGGTTTCCTTGGCCGGATGCTGTTCTCCGGCGACGAGGTGCTCAAAGCCACGCCGGTGCTGTCTGGTGGTGAGAAAGTCCGCAGTTACTTAGCCAAACTCATGCTCAGCAAGGCCAATGTGCTGCTGCTGGACGATCCGACGAACCACTTGGATCTGGAAAGTATCACCGCGCTCAACGACGCGCTGATCGACTTTACCGGGGCTGTGATTTTCACCAGCCATGACCACCAGTTTATCCAGACGATTGCCAACCATATTATTGAAGTGGGTCCGCTGGGCGTCGTGGATCGGGCGGATATGCATTATGATGATTTCTTGGCGCATAAGGTGGCACAGGAACAGGTGGCGGCGATTTATCCGCAAGATTAGTCATTTTTATAATTGGTATATACTGAACTTTAACGGTTTATGAATGACACAAACGCCCTGTCTGTAAGTGGATTTCCCACTTTTGGACAGGGCGTTTTTATATCAGAAAATGTAATGGAATATGGTATACTGTTTTGGCAGGAGTTTAAAGGGCAGTGGTCGCGGTTTTTCCCAGAAGGAGGGATGTCCAGGGATGGGCAAACTAACGAAAGGTTTTCGCGGCTGTGACGGATTACGAAGCGCTAATGCTGATGCTGACGTTTGGGCTTTTATTAGTCCAAATTATGAAGCACAACGATAAGGACTAAAAAAACCTGCCCCCTATAGCTTTGGCAAGTTAGGGACAGGAAACTGACTTTAACATGACCACCGCTCTTTAAGCGGTTTGCACGGGGCTGGTGTTGTCGCACTAGCCCTTTTTCTATCTAAATTATACCAAGCAAGTTTTTATTTCGCAAATCAAACGGGTTGCTAGTTTGCCGTATCCCAATCCCGCTGCACGATCCGCTGCTCCGCAATATGCAGCTCCTGATCACACAGCTTCCGCAGCAAATACCGATCGTGGGAAACGATCAGCAGCGTCCCCGAATAGTCCGCCAACAGCGTCTCGATTTCCTCCCGGGCGGCAATGTCCAGGTGGTTGGTCGGTTCGTCCAGGATCAGCAAGTTGATTTTCCGTTGCAGCAGCTGTAACAGGACCAGCCGAATTCGTTCGCCGCCAGAGAGGTCTTGGAGCCGGCGGGCGGCGTCTTCAGCGAAAAAACCGAAGCGGGCCATGGCTTGCCGGGCCGCCTGTTCGTTGGGCATAAAGGCTTGTACATGGGCCAGCAGCCGGTCCTGGGGCTGGTCGAATTGCGGATTCTGGGGCAGATAGCCAGCCTGCACACTGGCCCCCAGGTTCACCGTACCGCTGGTAGGTGGCAGCTCGCCCAGAATGAGTTTGACCAGCGTGCTTTTGCCCGTCCCGTTGGCGCCAGTGACCGCTACCCGGTCGCCGCGGTGGATCTGGAAGGCGGCATGGTCAAAAAGCACCCGGTCGCCAAACGCGGCGCCCAAATCTTTGGCGGTGATGACGTCGTTACCGGACCGGCCGGCGGTGCGGACGTCCTGCAGCCGGTGTTTCGGCGGCTGGGGTACTTGAATGACTTGAATCTTCGCCAAGCGCTTTTCCAGCTCCTTGGCCTTCCGGTAGAACTTCTCGTTTTGGCTCTCGTTGCCCCATTGCCGATACTGGCGAATCTGCAGTTGCAGTTTCCGAATTGCTTTGGCCTGCAGGTCGTGGTCTTTTTGAATGCTGGCCAGGCGTTCGGCCTTCAGCGTCACATACCGCGAGTAATTGCCCGGATACGTGACCAGCTCGCCGTCTTCGATTTCCCAGGTTTGGGTGGTGACCCGATCGAGGAAGAAGCGATCGTGGGAAATGACTAAATAACCGGTCTTGCCTTTGAGCAAAAACTGCTCCAGCCACTCGATGCCGGCGGTATCCAAGTGGTTCGTGGGTTCGTCCAGTAGCAGAAAATCGGCATCGGACAGCAGCAATTGGGCCAGTGCGACCCGCATCCGTTCACCGCCGGACAGGGCATTGACCGGTGTGTCCCGGTAAGGCCAAATGTCCAGCCCCTTCATCACGGTGTTGATCCGGTCCGCAAAGGCATAGCCGCCCCGTTCCTCAAAGTTTTGTTGCAGGTCGGCATAGCGGGCGAGGATTTTCTCTAGGTCGGCCTCCGGCTGGCTCATCTGGTCTTCACAATAGCGCAGCGCGTCCTGCAGTTTGGTCAACGCCGGTTGGCTGGCACCAAGAAAGGCGGTGACGGTGGCGGTGGTATCGATCAGCTGCTGGTTCAGGTGGGCAATGGTGGCGTCTTTGGCGCGGCTGACGACGCTGGCATCGGGCTGCTCGCTGCCCAGCAGGATATTCATCAGGGTGGACTTGCCGGTGCCGTTGGCGCCGACCAGGGCGACCCGGTCGCCGGCGGCAAGCTGGAGGGAAATATCGGTGAAAATCGGTTCGTGATCAAATTGTTTAGTGATTTGGCTGGCTTGCAGTAATAACATGTTTTTTCTCCTTTAAGTTTCCGGAGAACGCAAAAGGCCATGGCAATCACGCACCATGGCCCTACTCTCTAATGGTTAGGCGTCTCGGCGGTCATTGGTTTCGTGTCATTCGGCTGTTTTTGGACAGACTGGTCCCGTCAGCAACCCGAATAAAACCAAGGGATTGACGAAAAGAAACGCCAAAGCGCACAATATCTGTTTCAATACTGTTCGTCTTTTCGTAACCGCGCATGATGTCTAACCTTCTTCCGTGAATTAATTACATTCAGGATACCGGAAACTGCCGCAAATAGCAACGCACTTTGCGTAATCTATACATAACCAGTCAGGGCACGTACAATGGGGGAAAAGAACAGGAGGATCACTTTGGCAAACACAGAGGCAGAACAACTACTGCAAGAGAAATTCGGGTACGATCACTTCCGGACGGGTCAGGAACAGGCCATTGATCGGGTGCTGGCGGGGGCTAACACGCTGGTGATCATGCCCACCGGCGGCGGCAAGTCGCTGTGTTACCAGATTCCAGCGCTGCTGCTGCCGGGGTTGACGGTGGTGGTGTCGCCTTTGATCGCCTTAATGAAGGACCAGGTGGACGCGCTGAACGATAACGGCATCCCGGCGACCTTTATTAATAGTGCCATCGATTTTCGAGAAATTGACGAGCGCCTGCGCCAAGCGGCCATGGGTGAAGTGAAGCTGCTCTACGTGGCCCCGGAACGCTTTGAGTCCGATGAGTTCGTGGCTGCGTTGAACGGCATTCAGATCAGCCTGCTGGCGATTGATGAGGCCCACTGTATTTCCCAGTGGGGCCACGATTTCCGGCCCAGTTATTTGGCGCTGGCCGCGGTGCCGGAACGGCTTACCAGCCATCCGGCGGTAATCGCGCTGACGGCCACCGCCACACCGCGGGTGGCCCAGGATATTCGCCAGCGGCTGGGGATTCCAGCGGCTGGCTTGATCAATACTGGGTTTGCCCGGGATAACTTGAGCTTTCAGGTGGTGCGGGATCAGGATGAAGACAAGTATCTGGTGGACTATTTAAAGAAAAACCCGAATCAATCCGGGATTATTTATGTGAGTACACGGAAAGAAGTTGATCGGCTCTACACGCTGCTCGCCCGGAAGAAATTGCCGGTGGCCCGGTACCATGCCGGCATGGCTGATATGGACCGGGCAGCCAGCCAAGAAGACTTCTTATTCGACCGCAAACCGATTATGATCGCGACCAACGCGTTTGGCATGGGTATTGATAAGAGCAACGTGCGTTTCGTCATCCATGCGCAAATGCCCAAAGACCTGGAATCCTACTATCAGGAAGCTGGCCGGGCCGGGCGGGATGGGCTAGAGAGTGACGCTATTTTGCTGTTCAAACCGGCGGACGTGCAACTGCAGCATTTCTTCATTGAACAATCTGATGCCGACGAGGCCCATAAGCACCTGCAGTATCAAAAATTGCAGACGATGATTCAGTACGCGAATACCGATCAGTGCCTGCAACAGTTTATTCTGCGTTATTTCGGTCAAGAAGATACTGAACCTTGCGGCCGGTGCAGCAATTGTTTGGATACTCGGGAAGCGGTGGATGTGACCACGGATGCCCAGAAAGTGCTGTCCTGTGTGGTCCGGGTGCATGAACGGTTCGGCAAAGTCGTGATTGCTCAGATCTTGGCGGGGGCTAACAACCAGCGTATCCGCCAGTGGCGCTTGGATGAGCTGTCGACTTATGGGCTCATGCAGCATCAGCGGCAAAAGGAGATCAGTACTTTCATCGACTTCTTAACGGCTGGGGGTTGGCTGGTCACTAAGGGCGGCCAGTATCCAACACTGGCACTGACCCAAACTGGGGCTGCTGTGCTGCGCGGGCAGGAGAAGGTGTTCCGTAAGACGGCCATCAAAGCCCGAAAGAGCTTGCCGGCTGATGACGCTACCTTTGAGACGCTGCGCCAAGTCCGCCGGCAACTGGCAGAAGACACCAAGCTGCCGCCGTACATGATCTTCCCGGACCAAACGTTGAAGGCAATGAGCAACGAGAAACCGCAGACCCTAGAAGAGATGTTGGCCATCAAGGGTGTGGGCGAAATGAAGCTGGAGAAATACGGCCAGATTTTCTTAGACGCGTTGACTGTTAAGCCGACTGTGCACTCAGCTGATCCAGGTGAATAACCCGGTCATACTGGGCCTGCACTGCCGCCGGCACCTGGTGACCAACTTCAATTAAGGTCTCCGGCCCGCTGAGAAATTCCCGACGCACCTTGTCGGCCAGCTGATCGTCCAAGGCCGACGTGGCTTCATCGGCCAAAAGGACCGGTCGTTGGTGCAGCAGCGCCCGGGCAATTTCGATTCGCTGGATCTGGC
This sequence comes from Schleiferilactobacillus harbinensis DSM 16991, assembly GCF_000425885.1. Lineage (GTDB taxonomy): Bacteria > Bacillota > Bacilli > Lactobacillales > Lactobacillaceae > Schleiferilactobacillus > Schleiferilactobacillus harbinensis. Next base: position 7,333 of record NZ_AUEH01000026.1, on the reverse strand, counting down.
CGCCAGAGAGATTTTGACCATTTTCGACGACTTGGTAATCCAGGCCCTTATCCGCGACCAGTGCGGCCAAACCGGCAGTTTGAACTGCAGTCATCACGGCTTTGTCAGAAAATGATGCACCCAAAGTAATGTTGTATCGCAGAGTATCGTTGAATAGAAAAGGTGTCTGCTTCACGAGCCCGAAGTGTTGGCGCAAAGCGACACGATTGATCTGGCTGGCTGAAATGCCGCCCACTGTGTAGGTGCCGCTGGCCAAAGGGATTTCGCCCTGGAGAACCCGGAGCAGTGTGGATTTACCAAAACCAGAGGGAGCCATCAGCAATACCTTCTCTCCGGGGGTGATGTGCAGCGTGATGTCGTGCAAAATGGTCCTGTTCGCAATCTTCACGGTGGCATGCTCAATCATCAAACTGTTAGCGGCAGTCTGGGGCAGTGCCTGGCCAGCATCCGTGGCCGCCGCCATGGCCTTTTCTGCCGTGCGGATTCGATTCAACACTGGCTTAGCGGCATTCCGCTGGTTATAGGCATCAAGTGCATCCAGCAAGGGATTGCGCAGGTCATTTGATAATTGCACGATGCCCATGAAACTTGCCAGGGTCAAAGTTCCTTGGATGACGCGCCACATCCCAAGACCATAAGGTAGGGTAGCAAAACCCCCAGGACCATGAGCGCAGTGAGACCGCTGGCGGACACCGTACCGATTAAAAAATTCATGTGAAAAAGTCGGTTCTCCAGCGTCGTGGCTAATGTCCTGGTACGCTTTTTAACTGCGCCATTGGCCTGATAGGCCCGCGCAGTATCCAACCCGGCTAAGAAATCCTTCAGTTGCCCGGTCCAGGCTGCATTCGCCTGTGACCAGTGTTGGGACGCGCGACTGATGGTTTTTTGTGTCAAATAAGAAATACCCATGGGGAGCAGATTACCGATAAAAAACTATCAGAGGGTTGCACCCTCGTAACCATGACCAGGAAGTAGACCAACCCACGGGCCATCGCCCGTGCCAGCGGCGTTGCGCTGGTGTGCACCGGTCGGCCAATTCTCGTGACTTATGCCTTCATTCCCGATACACTGGGATTGGAGGCATTTTCACTGTTTGCCGTAGGCTTTATTGGGATTGACCCCGTATAAAAAACTGGCAGTCTCTGGCTCGTGAGTATCAACCAATTGTCGCTTCGAGCACGTATGAAAAATTACACTCCTCTTGGGCCAGGTAGTGAAGCCGTCTCCACCATCAACTTTAGGAGGTGTCTCTGATGGAAGTGATTATCGAGCGCGTTGCCGGTATCGACGTCCACCAGAAATCAATCACAGTCAGCACCTTGATCGGTGCAGCTGACAAGAAACCCAAGCGAAAACTGAATACGTTTGAGACGACTACTGATGCTTTAAAAGCATGTGGGCGTTGGCTTGAACATCAAGAGGCCGATGTGGTAATTATGGAAAGTACTGGCCAATATTGGCGGCCAGTTTGGAAGATTCTTGAGACCTTCGGTTTCAAGATGATCTTGTGCGACCCCCGGATGATCAAAACCATGCCCGGCCGAAAAACGGATCGGCTAGACGCTGAGTGGATTGCCGAACTCGGCCGGTGTGGCCTGGTCAGTCCCAGTTATGTGCCTACAGCTGAAATCACGGAATTACGAGAAACCACGCGTACTCGAAAAGCGATGGGCCACGATGTCACAGCCTATCGGAACCGTGTCCACAATATTCTGCAACGTTCGAACATTAAGTTGACTTCGTTCGTTTCCGATATTTTTCACGGTTCCGGTCTGAAGCTGGTCAACATGTTGATCAACGGTGAGAAGATCGACTTGGACAGCGTGGCCGCCAATATGCACGGTGGGATGAAACATTGTCCAGAACAAATACTTCGTGCCATGGACGGTGAGTTAACCGCCAACGACCGCAAACTGATCGGTATCAATATGAATCACCTTGCTTATCTGGACCAAGCTCTTGCCAAGCTGGATGAGTTAATTGAAGAACAGCGAAAGCCCCTTTGGGACCTGTATCTTCGCCTGCAAACCATCCCGGGTATAAGCGAGAGAATCGCGACCACGATCATAGCGGAAGTAGGTGCCGACGTTACTGCTTTTGAAAACGGCCACGCTTTGGCCTCTTGGGTAGGCTTAGCTCCCGGAAATTACCAGTCAGGCGGTTACACCCGCAATGCGCGGATCACGCATGGTAATAAATATCTGAAAACAGCCATGATTACGGCTGCTTTGGGTGCCAAGGCCCGAAAAGAAGGCGGCCTGAAGGACTTCTTCTATCGGCTCTCTTCTCGCATGGGAAAGATGAAAGCCATAGTGGCCCTTGCTCATAAGATGATCCGCATTGTGTACGTCATGATTCGAGAAGGATCCACATACGAAGAGTACAAAGACCAAAACCGTCAGATTCAACCGGTAATTGTTTCTGGCTAGTCGGTAAGACCTATATTTTTTCCACGGCTGAGGAGCCCTCTTTTTGTTGTGCCCAGAAACACCGTTTGAAGACATTTCTTCCATGAAAAAAGCGAGAGAAATAAACCAGTCCAGATAGAAGGTCCCGACTAGTGCGCCAACAAACGTCAGCATATCCCGCAGAATAAATAGTTCGTTGAGTGTGCCGTTAGTCTCTAACAACTTCAAGTCATTCGTCATCAACGAAATACTCTGGCCGCTATTTGTCGTGAGCGGCGCGTCGTCTACCAAGTATTGAATCAGTAAGGTTTTGACTCGCAGATTGACGGTGCGGACGATAACCGCCCGCATGGTTTTCAGAAGCCACTGAGCAATCCCCCAGGAGACGAATATGCCTAGCCCCAATTCAACGCTGCTCATAAATAACGAGGTATTCCGCGTAGTGGCGGCCGTAAAAAAGCGGGTCGTAATCCAGGCGTTTCCCACATTACTGATGCTAGAAAATATGCTGATCAGTAGATAGAGACCAACCTGCCATTTCTTACCATAACGCCAAACAATCATTGTCATCATGCCTTTCTTAGCTTGTGGCCCCAGTGTAGGAAGAATAGAATGGGCGCGAGCGGCAAATGTCATATATGACCGTCCAGGCTAAGAAGGTGGGGATAAAATGGCTGAATTGGGTGCTACCGTCCGGCAGATACGCCAGAACAAGGGATTGACTCTGGCTGAGGTGGCCGATGAGCAGATGACGGCCTCGTTTCTTTCAAAATTTGAGCGCGGCGTGACGGATATCAGTACGGATCGCTTTCTCCATGTACTGGATCGGATCTTCACGACACCGGAAGAATTCTTCTACGTTCATTTGGGCCCGACAGCAACCAAGACGTGGGGCCAAGACGGTTACTATAACCGCAACACGATGTTTCGCCGGTTGTTTGGTCAAGGCTTGCACCTCACGTCGAAAGCAGAGGAACAGCAGACTCTGGCCGATGTTACGGCTCGGGAACAAGCCGGCTTTGCCCGGTATCAGAACGCGCCAACATTGATCAATACGTTGTACTGGCGGGTGCAGCAAGTAATGAAGCAGGAAGTCGTGAGTGTTTTGCATGATGAACCGCTTTTTATCAAAAAACATAGCACAGGCGAGTATTCTCGCGAGGCTATGCATTATTTGTACAATGTGAATGATTGGGGCGAATTTGAACTCTACGTTTTTGTCATTTTCGCGGCAGCGATGCGACCGGATGATGAGCGGCGGCTGTTTCAAGTGGCGCTCAAGCGCAGTCAGAAATACAGCAGCTTCCCCGCAGCGCCTAAACTGCGGTTCCATCTGATTTTCAACCAGCTGTTTCTAGAAATGAACCGGCAGGCGTATGCCGTCGTTGCTGAGGAGCTGCCTCAATACGCAGCACTGCTCACCGCGGATCCTGATGCGGAACAGGAGATCTGGTATCGGTTTATTCGGGCGTGGTGGCTTTATCGAACCGACCATCAGGTGGAAGCGGCGGCGCTGGGTGATAGCACAGTTAAGCTGGCCACGACGCTCCGAATGACGAAAATGGCCCAATTTGTGCAATCTGAATTAGCAGTCGTCGCTACCCACGGACCGGAACATGACTTTTCGTTCTTCCAGCAAGTGGTGGAATGAGTGCCACGATTATTTAGGCAGATTGCGCGGTACTGATCTGGTCCAGGTGAATAACCCGGTCGTACTGGGCCTGGACCGCCGCCGGCACCTGATGCCCGACCTCAATTAATGTTTCCGGTCCGCTGAGAAATTCCCGGCGCACTTTATCAGCTAATTGATCGTCTAGGGCCGACGTGGCTTCATCAGCCAGCAGGACCGGCCGTTGACGCAGCAGCGCCCGGGCGATTTCAATCCGCTGGATCTGGCCGCCGGAGAGGTTTTGGCCGTTTTCGACGACTTGGTAGTCCAGTCCCTTATCCGCGACCAGATCACCCAGACCGGCGTCAGCGACGGCGGTCATCACGGCCGCATCGGAGAACTCCGCGCCTAACGTGATGTTGTAGCGTAACGTGTCATTGAAGAGAAACGGTGTCTGTTTGACCAGACCAAAGTGTTTGCGCAGGGCGACTCGATTGATTTTCGCCGCCGGGATACCCGCCACGGTGTAGTGCCCGCTGGCCAACGGGATCTCGCCCTGCAGGACCCGCAACAGCGTCGATTTACCGAAACCAGACGGCGCCATGAGCAAGACTTTCTCCCCCGGCGTAATCGTCAGATTCACATTCTGCAGAATCGGCTTGTCGCCAATTTTCACAGTGGCATCCTGCATGACCAAATCACCAGTGGCAGTTGGCGCTAAGTTCTCGCCGTCGTCGGTGGTCGCTGTCAGGGCAGTATTTGCCTCGTTGATCCGCTTCAGCACAGGCTTTGTCGCGCCCCGCTTATTATAGGCGTCTAGCGCCTCCAGCAGCGGATTGCGCATATCATTGGACAATTGCACGACCCCAATGAAGCTGGCCAGCGTCGACCCACCGATGATGATGTGCCAGACCCCAACGCCGAAGGGGAATAGCACGCCCAGTACCAGGGCAAAGACCATCGCCACCGCTTGCACCGTGCCGATCAGAAAGTTCATGTGGAACAATCGGCCTTCCAGCGCCGCCGCTAGAATACCGGTGCGTTTCTTCACCGCGCCGTTGGCCTGATAGGCCCGGGCCGTGTCCAGACCAGCGAGAAAGTCCTTCAACTGCCCGGTCCACGAGGCATTGGCCGCGGACCATTGCTCGGAAGCGTGGCCGATCATGCCCTGGGTCAGGGCAGAAATCCCGGCCGGTAGCAGATTACCGACGAAGAAGGCCAGCGCCGTCAGCCAATCAAAGGCGAAGGCCCCAACGAGCGCCCCGACGAAGATCAACGCGTCAGTTAGGATGAGCAGCTCGTTGGTGGTGCCGTTCGTCTCCAGCAGCTTCAGATCATTCGTCATGAACGAAATATCCTTGCCGCTATCGGTGGTCAACGGTTCATCATCCACCATGTAGCGGATCATGATCGTTTTGATCCGCAGATTCACCGTGCGAATGATCGTCGCGTTCATCACCATTAACAGCCATTGTGCCACGCCCAGACCAATGAAGATACCCAAGGCAAAGACAGCGCTGGCCAGAAACATATTCAAATTTCGGGCGGTCGCTGCGGCAATGAACCGGGATAAGATCCAGGCCATCCCCACATTTGCCGCACTGGCTGCCAGACTGATCACCAAGTAAAGTAACAACTGCCATTTCTTTCCATAACGCCATACAATCATGATTAGCCACTCCGTTCCTTTTTTCGGTACCAAATGGTACTAAATAAGATAATTGCCGGTTCTCCAGACGATGGTCTGTCCGAGATGCTCTCAGCCAACTAACGTAGCCTGGCAGTCGAGTCTAACACTGATTCCCGGCCTTGAAGTTCCCGTGAACGTCGGGTATGGAGGCTCGCGCCTCGATCTTATTCAGTTGCCGTAAGGACCGTATAGTCTGTTGCTTGTTGCAAGTTGATCGCAGCGTTAACGTCGCGGTCGATGGATAATCCGCAGTGCGGACAAATGAATTGGCGGACGGCCAGATCTGCCATCGTACCGTGGAATTGAGCTCGATTATAAGTGCCGCAGGTGCTGCATAACTTGGTGCTGGGATACCAGGTACCGACTTCACGCAATTCAATACCGTGCTTTTGACACTGCCACGTGAGCCAGGTCTTGAAGTAAGCAAGTCCCAGCTTTTGCAAACTGGGCGCCAGCTTGGGATTGGCCTTCATCCCTTTGATGTTGAGTTTTTCCACGGTGATATGCGGCGGTTTAAGCTGAACAATTTGAGCAATGGCTTGGCGTACCGTTTCTTTGTTGATCTTTGCCAGTTTAGCTGACCAGCGGGCCAGATAGTATCGAGCCTCTTCGATGCCTCGACTGGTCAGATAGCCAGCCTTTTGATGCGGGTGATTCTTGGCAAAACTCTTTTCGGCCGCAATTTTGCGCCGTGCCAACCGGGCCTGCCAGCGTTTCTTCATCTTTTCCACGTGGTAGTAATAGGGCGTTTTGGCAATATTGATAAACTTTTTGCCGGTATTCAAAATAGCCATATCTTTGATGCCCAGATCAATGCCCAGGCCTAACTTGGTATCCGCGTAAGAGACCGGCCGTGTTGGTGCCGGCTCATCGGTAGCCACCACCCAATAATCATTCGCCCAACGGCTGACCCAACAGCCAGTGATGTGATATCCAGTTTTCTGAAGCCGGTCATCAGTGGGCAAATAACCAAATTCAGAAAGCCGCAGCCAACCAATCAGTGGTAATCTAATGCGGTCGCGCTGAACGCGGATCGAACCGCTGAAGTAAGTAACTTGGCGGGCGTGATAGCCCTTGAAGCGCGGTTCTTTTGTTAGACCTTTGAAATAGTTCTGGAAAGCCCGTTCAGCATCGCGAAAGGCTTGCTTTCGAGTCTTTTGCGGGGCTTGATCCCACCAGGCCGGATAGGAACCGCTGACCCGGATAACGTGGTTGAACACCTTCTCAAACTCCGCCGCAGAGATATAAAACTGGTTCCGTGTTTCTTTAGGCAGTTCTTTGAAAGCGTCGTAGTCTGGATAAAGCCGCTTGCGCGTTTCCAGCAAGCCAAACTGCACGCTGCGATAAAGATTGTACAGTTTACGTTTAACAGCCATGCATAGGACCAAAAAATCATTCTGGGCATCATTGGCCACGTGGAGTTTAGTCTTATAACTGCGGGTCATGGGCTCTGTCCTCCTAATCAGCTGTTCTGTGTCGTCAATAGCAGTGGGAAACGTATGTTCTTGATAACCAATTTTATCAAAGCTGTCCCCAATCGACAACATTCTAACCGTCAACAGTAACGCAGGCCCATCCCTTGTAAGACAACACTCACAGTTGTGAGATAACAGAAAAGTGTCAAAT
>NZ_AUEH01000025.1 GCF_000425885.1 Schleiferilactobacillus harbinensis DSM 16991 | reverse complement strand
AACAACCGGGCCGAACGCGCCGTCAAAGAACTGGTCATCGGTCGTAAAAATTGGCTGTTTTCGCAGAGCAAACGCGGCGCGACGGCTGCGGGGGTCATTCTTAGTCTGCTCACGACAGCACGGGCTAATCACCTCGATCCGAGTAAATATTTCAACTATCTATTCGACACAGTGCCTAATTTGCCGGCTCCCGGCGACATGGTCGCCTTGCAGGACTATTTGCCGTGGGCGCCGAAGGTGCAGGCGTTCTGTCACGAATAACAGCGGGTAAAGCAATGGTGCAATCTTCATGATAGAGGATTGCACCATTTTTGTCTTCACACCTATTTCAACGACCGCTTACATTCGAGCAGCTATCTGGGGCTTCCCACCAGTGCTGGGTGTCCGATCTGTCATTTGAACCGGCACAATATCTTTAATTTGAACCATAAAAAGCCTCCTTGTGTACTTGATGACTCAAGCATACAAGGAGGCTACGGCGCGAACCATATACCCGTTTAACGACCGCTTACCGTTTAACGACCGCTTACGCACTTTGCTCAGATTGTGGCAACAAAAAAGCACATGCCTCATATGAGACACGTGCTAATCAGTGATTAAAAGACAGATTACTTAGAAGTTACAGCAACGTCAGCCCAAACGTTAGGACCACCGACTTTGAGAGTGTAACCCTTAACACGGTCATTAACCGCAGTAACGCTCCAACTGTTCGTCATCGGTACTACGTAAGCTTCCTTGTTCATGTATTCTTGCCATTTCTTGAAGGCAGCAATACGATGTTGTTCGTTGAACGAAGCCGCAGAATCGATATCGGCCAGCAGCTTGCTTTGTTCGGTGGTATTCATCCGAGTGAAGTTGAACGGTGCACCGGCTGAATACAAATCGTTAGGAGAAGGCTCAGAACTTAAGCTCCAAGCACCCATGAACATGTCAATGTCCTTAGAGTCATTTTGAACCTTGTCATAGAAGGAGTTGAATTCAAGCAACTTGCCGGAAGTTAACTCTACCCGTAAACCAATGGATTTCCACTGTTGGATATAGTTCTTAGAAATAGCTGCAGCGTTAACGTTACCAGACATCATAGCCAAGTGAATTGTTAACTTCTTACCCTTAGGATCAGTCCGGTAACCATCTTTCCCCTTCTTATAACCAGCTTCATCTAACAACTTGTTGGCCTTAGCAATGTTATACGGGAAGCCCTTAGCAGATTTATCAAAGTAGTCGCCAAATTGTGCCGGAATCAATGTTGGGATGCGGAAAGTCAAACCGCCAGTGAACTTCTGTTGTACTTGGTCAATATTCATTGCATAGGCAATGGCTTGACGAAGTTTAACATTGTTCATTTTTGCATTAGGATCCTCAACGTTCTTACCCTTTTCAAACTTACCAACCTTGAATCCAAGGTAGCTGTATGATAAAGGAATCTGACCAATGAATTGAACGCCCTTGGTGTTCTTAACACTTGCATATTGAGCGTTCTGAACGCCTAAAATATCATAGGATTTCGACTTGATTGCCTGTGCGGCTGTGCTTGGCGTAACAGTTGAAATAGTAATCTTAGAAAGCTTAGGCTTAGCACCATAATAGTACTTGTTCGGTACCCAAACTGCAGACTGACCTGCAACCAATTTGCTCAACTGATAGGGGCCAAAGAACAGTGGTGTCTTACGAATCTTGTCCGAAGAGACTAAGCTCTTGAATGGTACATCCTTAAGATAGTGATACGGCGCTGCACTTTCCCAAATATAACCGTTCCCAGACTTAATCATGCCCGGCTTCATCTGCTTGAAGTGGAGAATTACAGTTTTACCAGTACCACCATCCGGAGTTTGAATACCGGAGATTTCGTTAGCCTTACCAGCATTGTATTCGGCCATCCCAACAATGTTAGCCAAACTGTCAGTATAACGGGATGACTTAGTCGCTGGGTTCGCAATAATCTTGTAGGCATAAACGATGTCGTCAGCAGTCAAAGGCTGACCATCAGACCACTTGACGTTGGGATTGATCGTGATGGTGGCTGTCTTTGCCTTTTGGTCCAGCTTCAGATTTGCAGCACCGCCATCAACAAACTTGTAGTCGCTGTCTGTCTTGAACAAGCTTTCAGAACCAAATTGCATAACAGTCGAATCATTGTTATCGTCGGACAGTTCCTCGTTAAAAATACCCTTAAATGGCGTATCTGTGATTAGTCCCATAGTCAAGGAGCCGCCACTAATTGCCGTCTTATCATTCTTCACTGTATCGGGGAATGACAACTTCTTAGTTGACGTTGAACTGCTGCTGCTTGAGCTGGAGCTTGAACTACTGTTGCCACAAGCTGTTAACGTAACAGCGAGAACAGAAGCCAACGTCACCAGCCCAGCGATTGTTGCTTTCTTCATCTATATTTCCTCCTCGGCCATTCCATAAAAGAAATGGCATTTAACAGAATCCCGTTTAACATCCGTAACCTCAGCGGAATATCAACGTTGGTTTCATAATAGCATGGCAATCTCTCATTTACAACACCCAATAATTAATTTTTGAAGCAATCAATGGCGCTGTGGAAAGACTAACCTAAACGCTGCCGAGAATCCGCGGCTCTTTGCAATGCTTTACCGACATAGTTTACTGAAAGTGACAATACAATCAGCATCAGTGTCGCCGGGAGCCAGCTCCATGGGTACTGTTGCATGGACACAGGATCAGAAGCATAAGAAATCAGTCGGCCGATACTTGGTGTTGTGTCTGGCAGGCCAAAGCCAAGGTAGGTTAACCCTGTCTCGATGCCGACACTGGTAGCAAAACTCAGAGTTGTATCGACAAGCAAGAGTGAACTGATGTTGGGTAGAACTTCCAGAAACATGATTCTGAAACTATTGGACCCTGATGTTTTTGACGCCAGCACATAATCACGCTTAGCCTGACTCAACACAGCAGCACGGTAAAGTCGGGCAGTGGACATCCAACCGAGAGCAGTAATCATGATGATCAACACCCAAATATTGAACCGCGACACAATAGTAATGACCACGATCTGGATCATCAATGCGGGCAAAATCATGAAGAAGTCGGTAATTCGCATCAGTATATTGTCGACCCAACCGCCAAAATAACCTGACAGTAAACCAACGGTGATGCCAATAATTTCAATCAAAATCGCAACACACCAGCCAATGGCAATTGAATTACGCATCCCCACGATCAGTGATGACAATACGTCACGACCACCATCATCACCGCCAAGAAGATAACCATTTGTTCCCGGCTTAGCCCATTGCTGCAAAATGTTCACATCTGTATACCGGGATGAGGGTACAAAGAAACTGCCAATTACTGCGCCAAGGATGATCACCATCATGATGATAAAGGCAGCCATCGCGGCTTTGTCATGGGTAAATTCACGCAAGATAACCCGTAAACCACTAGGGGGTGCTGAAACAATAGGATTCCCCTTGGCGTCGGTCTGTTGCTTTTTTTTCGTATCCGCCATTTCTATTCCTCCTAGTCAATACGAATTCGGGGATCAACAATACTCATGATAATATCTGAGAGCAAGTTGCCCAACAACGTCAAGATACCATAGAGCAGAACGAGCGCAGTCATTACTGAATAGTCACGACCATTCACTGAATCAATGAATAGCTTGCCCATCCCTGGATAGGAGAAAATAGTCTCAGCAAAGATGGCCCCGCCCAGCAGACCGGTAATTACGTTACCGAAGAAAGCCGCAATTGGTAACAGCGAGTTACGCAGAATATGTCTATTGAAAACTACCCGTTCCGGTACACCTTTTGAACGCGCTGTTTTGACGTAATCTTCGAGTTTATTGTCTACAATTCCTGACCGCAAATATTGCACAGTACTAGCATTAGTCAATATTCCGATTAATATTGACGGAAGAATGATGTGGTATATTCGACTGGCAATTATGCCGAAAAAGCCGCTTGCACTAACTGACACGGATCCACTTGTGGGGAACCATTTAAGTCCAAACCCAAAGGCAGCAATAGCCAGTAAATAAACGACGAAAGAGGGCGTGGACATTGAAATGAAATTGTAAAATTGAATGGACGTATCGATCCATGTTCCCTCATAACGGCCGGCCCAAACGCCAAACGGAATAGCGATGACGTAAGTAATAATCACGGAGAGGATTGCCAGATAAAGAGTGTTGACTGCCCGTTCACCAATAATCTCCGTTACTGGCCGCTGCATCGCATAAGACATCCCAAAATCGCCATGAAACGCTCTGCCAACCCAAGAAACATACTGTACGTACCATGGATTATTCAGTCCGGCCTCTTGCCGCAACTTGGCAATTTGGCTTGGCGACGTATTCGGCGTGATCAGACCAGTAAACGGATCCCCAGGCATCATTTTAGCTAACAAGAAAATGAACAAACTTAAGATAATGATTTGCGGGATCATCAAAATAACCCGCCGCAAGATTGTCTTCCACATGTGCTAACCCACCTCCGACTTGATCTGCGTTACCTCATCCGGGGGTAAAGCCACGGAATGGGTCGCGGTAATCTGCTGCAGTGGAAAGACCTTGCCATCTTTGTCGTACCATTTATCTTGGTGGTCTTGGAATTCCCTCTCCACTTCACGCCGATGCGCCTTATCGGCTTCTCGGCCGGATGGATTGACTTTAGGAATTGCCGCCAGTAAACGCTTGGTATAGATATGCTGCGGATTATTATAAATGTCCTCCCGCGTACCAACTTCTACCAACCGACCGCGGTGCATAATGGCTAAGTTCCGACACATGTGTTTAACCACGCCCAGATCATGAGAAATGAATAGGTAAGAAATGTTGAATTCCTTCTGAATTTGCTTCATAAAGTTCAACACTTGAGCTTGAACGGATAAATCCAAGGCTGAAACAGGCTCGTCCGCTACGATCAGCTTCGGATGTGTTGCCACTGCCCGAGCGACCCCGATCCGTTGCCGCTGACCACCTGAGAATTCATGGGGATACTTGTAGATTGAATCGGACGGCATGCCGACGATATCCAGCAATTCCTTGACCCGATCTCGTTCTTCGGTATCGGTCATACTTTCAAAGTTGCGAATTGGTTCGGCAATGATATCCTCGATCCGTTTCCGCGGATTAAGACTTGACATTGAATCTTGAAAAATCATCTGGACATCTTTGTTATACTTGATTTTCTTACGCTCATGCCGGTTAGTCACGTCTTGACCGTTATACAAGATTTGACCCGAAGTAACTTTTTCTAGCCCAACAATGGCCTTACCAGTCGTCGACTTGCCGGATCCGGATTCACCAATCAGGCCATATGTCTCGCCTTCTTCGATATCGAAGTTGATTCCATCAACGGCATAAACATAATCCGTGATTCGGTTGAAGAAGCCGGAGCGGATCGGATAATGGATGTTGAGGTCTTTGATCTCAATTAATGACATACACGCTACTCTCCTTCATTAGCATTTTGAGGTGCACCGGCTGCAGCAGCTTCTTTTTCATCTGGGAAATAGAATGTTTTGTAGCAGGTACAGCGTACAAGATGACCGGGTTCAACTTCGTGCAAAACGGGGTGTTCCTCATGGGAAGATGCCGGCATCCAGGGGATCCGCGGCGCAAAGCGGTCGCCTGTCCGTTGCATGTTCACGAGAGATGGAACGGTACCTTGAATCACGTGCAATTCCTCGTCGTCTGAATCTGCTTGGGGCATGGACCGTAACAGCGACCGGGTATACGGATGTAACGGGTGTTCAAAGACCTGATACACACTACCCTGCTCAACAATTTGACCAGAATACATGACGGCAACAGTATCCGCCGTTTCCGCTACGACGCCTAAATCATGGGTAATGAGAAGAATGCCAGAACCAATTTCCTTTTGGATGTCTTCCAATAGATCCAAAATCTGGGCTTGAATCGTGACATCCAGGGCCGTTGTCGGCTCATCCGCAATAATAATTGGCGGCTTGCAGGCTATGGCAATGGCAATCATGACCCGCTGACGCATCCCGCCGGATAACTCGTGAGGATATTGGTGGGCAGTTAACGGCGGATCGGGAATGCCGACTTGTTCCAACAGCTGAAGCACGCGAGCTTCCCGTTCTTTTTCATTGAGTTTTGTATGGTACACCAATGACTCCGCAATCTGTTCACCAATCCGCATCAATGGATTTAACGCTGATAACGGGTCCTGAAAGATCATGCCAATATCATTACCCCGAATCCGGTTGAATAGTGCCTCGTTCAAGCCAACCAGATTCAGTTCATTGTACATAATATCGCCGGTCACTTTAGTGTTTCGCGGATTGTGCAGGCCAATAATACTGGTCGCTAAGGTGCTCTTCCCTGAACCGGATTCACCAACTAATGCCAGAATCTCGTTCTTATGCAAAGTCAATGAAATGTCATCAACGGCATCATAGAAATGATCGTGAACCCGAAAAGCTGTATGCAGATGTTGGATATCAAGTAATAATTCGTCGGATGTATCCAAATCCATTCCTCCTAACAGTAACGCTCGCATAGCGGTCATCAGCGATGATGAGAAAGCCATGAGAATGGTTTACAATGCTTCAATTATATCGGTAGACCGACTCTATTGCAAGACACTGTGCTTTGAAAAATCATTTTTTGGACACTGATTCGCCATAAATGAACAATGATGACCGCTTACTTCTGTTGTGCAGCGATATACTGCACTACATCGCCCACAGTATTCAGCTTGTCCGCGTCTTCGTCAGAGATCTCACCGCCAAAGGTATCCTCCAAAGTCAGGACGAATTCCACCAAGTCTAAGGAATCGGCTGATAAATCTTGTTTGAAGTTGGTGGCGTTCGTAATCTTAGCCGGGTCAATTTCAAAGCGATCGGCAATTAAAGCTTGAATCTTATCAAAAATCTCTTGTTCTGACATTACTTGGTTTCCTCCTTGACGGCTTCTGAGGCCGCGGGTTCTGCGGGATGGGTCGAGAAATATTGGATCACATTTTGCACCGTGCCAGCGTTCAGCATCGCCCGCAACTGCTTTTGTACGAAATACACGGTGTGGTCGTCGGAGTTGCCATGACTCTTAACGACGGGGGCTTTGACGCCAATCAGTACGGCTCCGCCGGCCCGGTCGGCGTCAAACATCTCGGCCAAGGCCTTGAAGGCCGGCTTAGCCATCGCGGCACCGAGTTTCGGCAGCAAGCCGTTGTTCAGCAGATTCTGCTTCAATAGGTGCATCACAGTGCCAGCGGTCCCTTCCATCGCTTTCAGCGTCGCATTGCCGGTGAAGCCGTCGGTGACGACGACGTCGGCCGGGGCGTTGAACAAATTAGACGCCTCAACGTTGCCGACGAAGTTGATATCCGGATCGTTGGCCAGCAGCTCGTGGACCGTCTTGTGCAGGCTGTCGCCCTTGTCGGCCTCGGTGCCATTGTTCAGCAGCCCGACCCGGGGCTGTTCCAGCCCCAGCACGTCATGGGCATAAAACTGGCCCATCAGTGCGAATTGGTGCAGATAGCTGGGTTTGCTTTCCGCATTGGCCCCGACATCGAGCATTAAGAAATGCTGATCCTTATTCACCGTCGGGAAAATGGTGATCAGTCCCGGCCGTTCAATGCCCTTGATTCGGCCGACCAGCAATACACCGGCGGTCAAAACGGCCCCGGTATTACCCGCGGAATAAAAGGCATCGGCGTCGCCGTTCTTAACGGCGAGGGCCGCACGGACCAGGCTCGAATCCTTTTTCCGGCGAATCGCCCGGGTCGGTTCATCCTCGCCGGTGACGACTTCCGTCGTCGGCACGATGGTGATCCGCTCCGTATTTTTTACCAATTCCTTGAGTTGAGCCTCATTGCCGTATAACTGGAATTGCAGGTCCGCGAAGTCATCCCGCGCCTGTTCGATACCAGCGACGATCGCCTGCGGGGCATTATCCCCGCCCATGGCATCCACAGCGATTGTTTTCATTCAGTGATTTCCTCCAATAATTAATCGAAATATTGATTCCGGCGCTTCAGTTCCGCCAGATAGGCGGCGATTCCCTGATGGTCCGGGGCGTGCAAGGCTGGGTCTTCTTTGAAGATCTGGCCCGCGGTGGCATGGGCCACTTCCAGCATCGCTGAATCCCCGACCGGGTCGGCGATGTTGAAATGGGGCAAGCCGGACTGCTCATCTCCGAAGACGTCCCCGGGACCGCGCAACTGCAAGTCCTTCTCCGCCAGAACAAAGCCGTTGGTCGTTTTGACCATTGCTTCCATCCGGGAAATAGCCACCTGGTTCTTTGGATCGGCGATCAGGTAACAAAACGCCTGCCGCCCGCCGCGCCCCACCCGGCCGCGCAGCTGGTGCAGTTGGGAGAGCCCGAAACGATCTGCGTCGAAGATGATCATCAGGTTGGCGTTGGGCACGTCCATGCCGACTTCGACCACAGTGGTGGCCACCAGGACCTGGATCTCATTGTGGCTGAAGGCCGTCATGATCGCATTTTTATCCTGGTTCTTCAGCTGACCATGGAGCAGCGCTACATGGTACTGGGGCAGCGCCTTGGTCATTCGCTCATAGAGATCTTCAGCGTTGCGCAGATCGATCGCTTCAGATTCTGCAATGAGCGGCGTGACAACGTAGGCCTGAGCGCCGGCGGCCAGCTCCGCCCGCAAGCGGGCATAGACTGGTCCGGTTTGGTTGCTTTTCAGCCAAGCCGTTTCAATCGGATGCCGGCCGGCCGGCAGTTCGTCAATGGTGGAAACGTCCATCTCACCGTAAGTCGTGATCGCCAGGGTCCGGGGGATCGGGGTCGCCGTCATCATCAAGACATCCGGGGACAGCCCCTTGCGCTGCAATTCCCGGCGCTGATTTACCCCGAATCGGTGCTGCTCATCAATCACGGCCAACCCTAGTTTAGCAAATTTTACCGCATCTTGAATCAACGCATGGGTCCCGATGATCACATTCAGGCGGCCGGTGGCGATATCGTGCAGGGTTTTAGCCCGAGCAGTACCGGCCAAAGAACCGGTGAGCAGGCCCACCGAGACGTGCATGGGGGCGAGGAGCCGGGCAATTTTTTGGTAATGTTGCTCTGCCAGAATTTCGGTTGGCACCATCAGGGCGGCCTGATAGCCGGCAGTGACAGCGGCGAAAATAGCCAGCACCGCCACGATCGTTTTCCCGCTGCCCACGTCCCCCTGGAGCAGCCGGTTCATGTGCCGCGGCCGCTTCATGTCGGCGACGATCTCGTTGACCACCCGTTTCTGGGCATTGGTCAATTCAAAGGGCAGGGTCTGGATAAACTCGCGCATGGCAGTGAGATCGTAATTCAGCACTAGCCCCGCGTCATGTTTGTTATTTTCCGCCCGCAGCGATTGCATGCGGCATTCAAAGAGAAAAAGCTCCCGAAAGGCCGCCGAGCGTCGAGCAGAGCGGGCATCCTCACTGTTCTTGGGAAAATGCATATCGTGAACGATCTGGGCCGTTGGTTCCAGCTTATAGTGCTGGCGCAGCGGTTCAGGCACCACATCAGTGAGCAGCGGCTGATATTTCTCATACGCTTGGTGGATCAGATCCACCAGCGTCCGCTGGCGAATATGCTTATTCACCGAGTAGATGGGGCTCATCCCGGCATCACCGGCTTCGGCCTGGGCAATCAAGCGCTGCCCGGTCAGGCTGTGCCGTTTTGCATTCCAGATACCGAAAACGGCCGCTTCGCTGTTTTCAACGATTTTGTCCTTCAGCCAGGGCTGGTTAAAAAATGTCACCACAATCGGCAAATCTTCCACCAGCAGGCGAATATTGAGCCGGTTACGGTTGCGTCCGAAGCGGGAGACGACCGGCGGCGCAATGACGGTGCCTTTCAGGGTGACTTTCTCCCCGTCGCCCAATTCTTGCCAGGAACGGGTGCGGATATCTTCATAACGGAACGGAAAATAGAACAGTAAGTCGCCCACCGTGTCGATACCGAGCTGGTGCAGGGCACTGGCTCGCTTCTCGCCCACTCCGCTGAGGGCGGTCACTGGATCTGCCAAACTGGCCACGCGCGGCCTCCTTTCTATCCTTGCAAAAAAAGCCCGGCGAAAACCAAGAGTCGGTTCTCGTCAGGCCAAGGAAAAACAGTTATTCAACGGAAACCAAATACGCATAAACTGGCTGGTCGCCTTCGTGGATCTCGACTTCCAGATCGTCATTCTCGGCGGTGACAGCGTCAGCGACTTGCTGGGCTTCTTCCTTCGTGCCGTCGGTGCCGTAGAGGATCGTGATGATCTCACTGTCCTCACTGAGCATCTTGGTGATCATCTCAGTCATCACCTCAACGCGATCTGTGCCATTGACCACAATGTCCCCATCGACGATACCGATGAAATCATCTTTCTTGATGGTCATGCCGTTGATCGACGTGTCCCGAGTCGCGATGGTCAGTTCACCGCTGGCAACGGTATCCAAGGAATCCGTCATTTCTGATACATTGGTGGTCAATGTTTCATCCGGATTGAACGACAGCATCGCCGTCATCCCCTGCTGAATGCTCTTGGTCGGGACGACCTGAACGTGATTCTTGGCGTTTTCCGCAGCTTGCTTAGCCGCTAAGAAGATGTTGCCGTTGTTCGGCAGAACGATCACGTTCTTGGCGTTGGCCCGCTTGATGGCGGCGAGAATGTCTTCGGTGGACGGATTCATGGTCTGCCCGCCTTCGAGGATCTCCGTAACGCCCAGAGAGCGATACAATTCAGCGACGCCGTGCCCGGAAGCGACGGCGACGACGCCGAACTTCGCAGCAGCCTGGGGCTTTTCGGCTTCTTTCGCCTGGCGTTCCACGATATCGTCGTGCTGGGCCCGCATGTTGTCGATCTTGATCTTATCCAAGGTGCCGAACTGGGCGCCGTAGCGATAAACTTTGCCCGGGTGTTCGGTGTGGACGTGGACTTTGACCACTTCGTCATCGGCCACGACCAGCAATGAATCGCCCAAGTCGTTCAAGTAGTTGCGGAATGTATCGTAATCGAACTCATGGCCCTTTTCCGGGTGCTGATTGAGTTCCACCATCATTTCAGTACAGTAGCCATACTTGATGTCAGACGTGGCTAATTGGCCCTGAATCGCCTGATGGTGGACTGCGTTGACCATTTCGTCCATTTCTTCATCGTCCGGCACGTATTCATCACTGGACACGTGACCGTCCAAAGCTTCCAGGAAGCCTTCGTAAATGAAGACGAGTCCCTGGCCGCCGGAATCGACGACGCCGACTTCTTTCAAAATCGGCAGCAGACTCGGAGTCGCGGCCAGGGCGCGCTTGGCGCCGGTGACGACCGCCTGCATGACAACGGTGGCGTCGTCATTGTTTTGAGCCGCCTTATTACCTGCCTTGGCGGCTTCGCGGGCGACGGTGAGAATGGTCCCTTCCACAGGCTTCATGACCGCCTTGTAAGCCGTCTGTACCCCGCCGGTCAATGCGTCGGCCAGATCTTGGGCGGTCAGCACTTTTTTGCCTTCCGTTGCTTTCGCAAAGCCGCGGAAGAGCTGGGACGAAATGACCCCGGAATTGCCCCGAGCGCCCATGAGGGTGCCCTTGGCCAAGGCCTTCGTCATGTCGCCGACGGTTGCGGCGTTGGCATTGTTGACGTTTTTCACACCGCTGGCCAGCGTTAGGCTCATGTTGGTGCCGGTATCCCCGTCAGGTACGGGGAAAACATTCAATGAATTGACAAATTCTACGTTTTTACTCAGCCGGTGGGCGGCGACCCGTACCATATCGGTCAGCTTGTCCACGGTGATTTCTGTTACTGCCACTGCGTATTCCTCCTCGAAGACACGGGTTTTATTTAAGCGTCGTCCCCCAGGACGCGGACGCCCTGGACGATTACATTCACTGCTTGGGCAGTGATCCCCAACATCGATTCGAGATTGTATTTTACTTTATCTTGGACGTTGCGGCAAACTTCGGAAATTTTTAAGCCATACCCGACGATGATGAAGACGTCGACGGTGACACCGTCATCGTCTTGGCGGACGACCACGCCGCGGGAATAGTTGTCTCGGTTCAGGATCTCATTAAAGTTGTCCCGGAAGATTTGTTTGGATGCCATGCCGACGATGCCGTAGACATCGGTGGCGCCGCCGCCGACGACGGTGGCGATGACGGTGTTAGCGATGGCGATGGTGCCGTATTTGGTCTCAATTTTGACGGCCATGTGGGGGCCTCCTTTACTCAATATTTCTTTAACAATCATACCACAGATGGGGGTTTTGGTGGTTGTCGAGGCCGGCAGAAAGGTGCCTGCTCCGATGGCGGCACGACATGGCTCCCTATAACTTGAGAAAAATCGTCCTTACCTGTTATCCCTATTATTCCGTTTATCTGTGAACCAATGTTGAATCATCAGTAACACGATGGCAGAATAGTGAAAAGCCACAGGAGCCAATCAAGCAGCGACAGGTGGTTCATGATATGCAAATACGCCAGCAAGGCAAGGATGAAGAAGGTGCTGGCCAAAGTGCGATAGTGGTTGGGACGACCGGCGATGAGGGCACTGGTGATGAGGGTTGCCCAAATGAATAATGCGGCCAAGTTAATACCCTCTTTCTGTTATTATCTTACACCTGTCAAGGGAAAATACTTGAAAGGCACTTGCATTGGTGGGGGGCGTATGGTAACTTAGATAAGTAATTTTGGCCCATTGGGCGTTAAAGGAGGGAATCGTTTTGGCAAAGGATTTTATTACAGGCCGCAAGACAGAATTTGGTAACAAGCGGTCCCACGCGCTGAACTCCGCTCGTCGTTCCTGGAAGCCGAACCTGCATAAGGTCCGTATTCTAGTTGACGGCAAGCCGAAGCGTGTCTGGGTATCTGCACGGGCATTGAAGTCCGGTAAGGTTACTCGCGTTTAGTTCTGTTAGATTATTGTGTTCGCGAACACCACAATCGATTAAAATCCCAGCTTTTCAGCAGTTGCTGATCGGCTGGGATTTTTTTAGTCTTTACTGTAAATTGCGGCGATAATCCCCTTGCTGAAGGTGATTTGAATCGGCTGGTCGCCGAGAAATTCATTGCTCGCCCAGGAGACCGGGTAGTCGCTGGCAAACGGGGCTAACGGATACTTGGCGTTGCGGATCGTGAAATCCGTGACCGGTGTGAGGTTGACGAACCCGACATACTTGTATTCTGTTCGAGGGAAAACCAGCTGGGCAGGCGGCAGGAAGAAGCGGATCAGGTTTTGCCGGTCCACAATAGCGACATGCGGGGCATATTCCTTAAACCGCGGTTCCGCCATCAGCCACAGATTGACCAGCAAATGGTCCAGCCGCCCGCCAGTGGCCCCAAAAATCGACACTTCATCGGCCCGCAGGTCTTCGAAGGCCGCCTGCAACGCCAGTTCGGAGTCGGTGTCGTCTTTCTCCGGCACTGAATAGCGCATGTCTTTGACGGCGTGCTCCACTCGGTGGCGTTCCGCGGGGACCATGGAGTCATAATCGCCAATGGCCATCACGGGCACGACGTCCTGCTGCAGCAAGCGCAGACTGCCCCGGTCAACGCCCACCCAATCGGTGATGGGCGCATCAATATCGCTGACTAATTGGTCCGGCCATAGATCTTCTGGCCCGCCTAACATTAACCCAACGTGTTTCATTCAATCAGCCCCCGCAGCCGGCGCACCTGGCCTGCCGGGTCGGCATTATCAAATACAAAGGAACCAGCCACGAAAGTATCCGCACCGGCATTGGCACAGTCGCCGATTGTGTCCGCATTGACCCCGCCGTCCACTTCGATGGTGTAGTCCGCGTTCGCCGTGGTATCCCGCAATTGGGCCACATGGGTCACTTTGCGCAGCATATCCGGCAAAAATTTCTGCCCGCCGAAGCCAGGGTTCACCGTCATGACCAGTACCTCGTCGACGAGATGGAGAATCGGCGAAACGGACTCGATGGGCGTCCCCGGATTGACGACGACGCCGGCTTTGACCCCCGCCTCTTTGATCAGTTGGATCACCCGATACAGGTGGGGGGTGCTTTCCGCGTGGACCAGGATCGTGTCGGCCCCGGCTTTAATGAATTCATCAACGAAGTTTTCCGGCTTGTCAACCATCAAATGTACTTCCAAGGGCAGCTTCGTCAGCGGCCGCAGAGCAGCCACAACTTGCGGGCCAAAGGCTAGGTTCGGCACAAAATGGCCGTCCATGACATCGATGTGGATTAAATCGCCGACATCTTCGATCTTCGCGACATCCGTCGCTAAATTGGCAAAATCAGCACTGAGGACCGACGGAGCAATGCGTAACGTCATACTTGTTTACCAGCTTTCTTTAATATCAATAGCGCGGCTTGCGCGCGGCCGCTTCGGCTTGAAATTGTTCATAATCGGCATAACGACTGGCCATGATCGTCCCGGCCGCCACAGCGGCCTTCACCGCACAACCGGGTTCTTGGAGATGCAGACAGCCGCGGAACCGGCACTGATCGGCTAGCGCCGCAAACTCCGGAAAGAGTTGGGGCAGCTGATACTTATCGATCGTATCCAGATCCACTGCAGAGAACCCAGGGGTATCGGCCACCAGACCGCCAGCCAAGGGATAAAGATTGACCCGGCGAGTGGTGTGTTTGCCCCGATTCAGGGCGCTGGAAATTTCATTGGTGGCCAAAGCCAAGGTCGGTGCCAAGTGGTTCAGGAGGGTGGACTTCCCCGCCCCAGTTTGCCCGGTAACGACGACCAGCTTATCTGCGAAGTGACCCTGCAGGGCCGCTAAGGCGGTGGGCGCGAAGGACTGCTCGGGAGCGATCACCGGGTAGCCGATCGCCTCATACCCCGCGATGATCGGTTGCAGGGCAGCCCATTCGTCACCAGTCAGCAGGTCGGTTTTCGCTAAATAAATGATGGGTTGGATGTCCTGCTGGGCTAAACTCAGGAGCTGGCGATCCAGCAAATTCAGCTGAAGGTCCGGTTCCTTGACGGCGGTGACGACCACCGCGAGATCCACATTGGCCACTGGCGGCCGCTGCAAGACGTTTTGCCGAGGGAGGATCCGCAGCAAGTAGCCCAGGTGGTCGGCATCGTCGCCGACAGTGAAGGCGACTTTATCCCCCACCACCGGCTTTTGCTTGGTATGGCGCAGATTCCCCCGCGCCCGGGTGCGATAGGTCTTGCCGTCCAGGGCAACGATATCGTAGTAGCCGCTGAGAGATTGGCTGATGCGGCCGGTCAGTTCTTTATCATTAGTTGCCATTCGGACTCGCCTGCTCATCTGCAATCGTCGTGCCATCCCGGGTGATCCGATAATGGGCGGTTTGGCCCGAATCCACCGTGAACGGCAGCTCCACCGGGGTGTCTTTGGTGATTTTGAACTCCCGGTAGACTGTGCTCAAACTATGGGACTTATCTTGAATATAGATCACGATGTCGTTGGGCACCGGTTCACTGGTACTGCTGGATGAGCTGCTGGTTGTGCTGCTTTCATCCGAACTGTCCGCTGAACTGCTGCTGGCCGCTGGCGCCAGATAAGGAATCTGCACCGTCTTCGTGAAATTCGTCGTCTTCGTTGGCTGGGTGCCTTGGGATAGGGTTACGACAACGTTGGTATCCGCCGTGACATCTGTCCCCGCGGCTGGATCCTGACTCATAACCAGCCCGGCGCTGACGGTGTTTGAATAGGCCTGACGGAACGTGACGTTCAGACCGTTTTCATCCGCATAATCCTGAACACTCTTCTTGGTGTAGTTGGACAGATCCCGCAAAACGATCTGTTTCTTACCCCGGGAAACGGTCAGGGTGACTGTGTCGCTGCCAGGAATCACTGTTTTGCCCGCCTTGGGCGACTGGCGCATAATCTCACCTGGCGCCACATCGGCGGAGTTGGCATATTCCCGCTTCACATCGATCTTCTCTTTGCGCAGCGCAGCGGCGACTGTGTCATAGCTGTCACCGACATAATTCCCCAGCTTATAGCCCTTCTTACCCCGGGAAACGATCAGATTGACCGTATTGCCCTGTTTGATCACCTGATTGCGGGCGGGAATGGAGCGGATCACATCGCCTTTATCAACGGTATTGGAATACTCTTTCTCGATCGTTCCAATATCCAGGTCAGCATTTTGCAGGGTCGTCTCAGCTTGCTGCTGGGTCAAACCGGCCAGGTCCGGCACCTTCACGTCCTTCTTTGCGGTCAGGAAAAGAGCCGCCACGACGATAATGACGATGGCCCCGGCCGCCAGACCGGCCCACAGCCACCAGGGCTTCTTTTTCTTGGTCTTCTTCGCCGGCTGCGGTTCGGTGTCGGCGGCTTTCTCTGCTGGCTCTGGGGTGTCCGTGGCGGCTTCGGCCTGGGTCGGTTTGGCGAGTTCTGCTGCCGCGGCAATGGCAGGCAAAACTTTTGTTTCTTCTAAATCCTTGCTGTTGTCCGGCGCCCACTTCGGTTCGCCCGCCCGCTTAGGGGACAACGACGTCTTCAAATCGGTCGCCATGTCCACCACTGTGGCGTAACGCTGCGAAGGATCCTTGGCAGTCGCTTTTAAAATGACATTCTCCAGTGCCTGGGGCACGCGCGGATCAAAATCGCGAACAGCGGGCATTTCATTTTGGAAATGTTTGATTGCAATGGATACGGCAGACTCGCCCTCAAACGGGACCGAGCCGGTGAGCATTTCATACAAAATAATCCCTAAGGAATAAATGTCCGACTGCTTAGTCGCCATGTGGCCCCGGGCTTGTTCCGGCGACAGATAATGCACCGAACCGAGCAGTGAATTAGTCTGAGTAATGGAATTATCCGACAAAATGACGGCAATGCCGAAATCGGTGATTTTCACGTTACCCTGCTCGTCCACCAGAATATTCTGCGGCTTCAGGTCCCGGTGAATGATGCCGTGGGCGTGGGCATGGGCAACGGCGGACAGGATTTGTTCCATCATGTCCACCACGCGCTGGTACGGGATGGGGAAGTGCTTGACGATATATTTCTTCAAGTCTTCGCCCTTCACGTACTCCATAACGATGTACTGCATGCCCTCTTCTTCACCGACGTCCAAAATCGAGACGATGTTCGGATGGTTGAGTTCACTCGTCGCCTTAGCCTCTCGCTGGAAGCGGCGCTGGGTCTCTTGGTCGTTGCGCAGATCCAGGCGCAGCACTTTGACTGCCACATCCCGGTCCAGAATTTCATCGTGAGCTAAATAGACGTTAGCCATGCCGCCTTCGCCCAACAGTTGCTTGATGCGATACCGATCAGCCAGCAGGTAATTATTTTCCATCATGGCGGACACCCCCCTGGCGATGCAAAATCAGCACGGTAATATTATCCAGACCGCCAGCGTCATTGGCCCAGCCAATCAGCTGGGCACATTTGTCATCAAGCGTCCCGGGACCGGCTAAGGCTTCCTTGATCTCATCGGTGGAGACCATGTTAGTCAGCCCGTCGCTGCACAGCAGCAAATAATCGTCCGGCCCGAAGTCAAAAATGGTCACATCGGCATCGGCATCGCTGGAAACCCCCAGGGTGCGGGTGATCACATTCTTCTGGGGATGGTGCTTGGCTTCCTCTGGTGAAATCTCACCGTGTTTGAGCAGTTCATTCACCAGCGAATGATCTTCCGTCAGCTGTTCCAGCTTACCGTGGCTGTAGCGATAGCAGCGGGAGTCGCCGATATTAGCGACGATGTATTGGTGGCCGACCACAATGACCGCCACAAAGGTGGTGCCCATCCCGCGCAAATCTGCGTAGTGATCGGACACCGCCAAAATTTTATCGTTTTCCCGCTGCAAATCGTAGATCAGCCATTTGACGGCATCCTCCACGGAGTGCATGTCGGTTTGGGAAAAGTCGTGACCCAGGTGGGACACAGCCATTTCACTGGCCACGTCGCCGCCTTGATGGCCGCCCATGCCGTCCGCGACGACCGCAAAGAGCGCCCCGGCTTCGTTCTTGAAAACGCCGGCAAAGTCTTGGTTGTCCTCCCGGCGCCTGCCGACATCGGATTGATAGGCGTATTCCATGTTGCACCTCTCTGTGTGTTACCCTTTTTTCACTAATTTAGCGATATAAAACCCGTCACTGCCGCAATCATCCGGCGTCAATTGCAGTGCCGGCATCGTTGCCGTAGCTTTGAGCCCCGCCGGCAGCGGCGTTTGCACCTGGATGAAGTCGGGATGCGTTTTGAGAAAGGCATCCACGACCTCTTGGTTCTCCGCCGGTAAAATTGTGCAGGTACTGTAGACCAGTGCGCCGCCGGTTTTCAGCGTCGGGGCCACGGCCGCCAGAATGGCCAGCTGGATCGCGGGCAAGTGGGCAATATCGTCTGCCCTCTTAGTATACCGGATTTCCGGCTTTCTGCGCAGTAATCCGAGGCCGGAACAAGGAGCGTCCACCAAGATTTTATCAAACTGGGCCGGACCAAAATGGGCAGCCACGTCCCGGGCGTCCAAAGCTTCGGCGTGAATGTGATCCGTCAGGTGCAGACGCTGGGCATTTTGCTCGATCAGCCGCACTTTGTTCGCATGGATGTCCAGGGCCGTGACCTGAGCGCCGTAACTGGCAAGATGGGTCGTCTTGCCGCCAGGGGCAGCACAGGCGTCAAGAATGCGGTCGCTGGGCTGGGGAGTGAGTGTGGGGGCCACCAACATAGAACTTTCATCCTGGATGGTGAAAGCGCCGGCCTTAAAGGCGGGTGTCGCCGCCAGATGACCGCCCTCGGCAATTAAGCCGACCGCACTGATCTGGCTGGGCATCGTTTTAATGTGGTCTTTGGCCAGTTGGGCTCGGACTTGCGTGACAGTGTAAGCCGGGGTATTGACCCGTAACGTCGGCCGGGGCAGCGTATTGACGCTTCGGGCAATGGCCGTTGTTTTCTCAGGACCATAAATCGCCGTGAGCTGCTGGACCAGCCAGATCGGCAGACTTTCTTGGATGCTTAACCGCTCGACCGGATCGCTGATGGTTTGCGGATCCCGCCACCCAGCGCGTTGGACATGGCGCAGCACACCGGTGACCAGTTTAGCCAAACCGGGATTTCCCCGCTTCTTAGCAATCTCAGTACTATCGAAAAATACTGCCCGATCCGGCACGCGGTCTAAGTAAGCCATTTGATACAGCGCCGTGATCAGCAGGGTATGGACCCAAGGCTCTAATTTCTTTCCCTTAATGAATGGGGCCAACTGCCAGTCCAGCGTGAGCCAATGCTGCAGCACACCATAGACCATGGTGGTGGCGAGGCCCGTATCGACACTGGTCAGCGGGGTTTGCCGCAGGGCAGCGTCCAACTCAATATTGGCATAAGCACCCTGAGTCATCACGGCCGTCAAGACATTCACCGCGAGATTGCGAGCGGGATTAATTCTGCTCATGGG
The DNA here is from genome assembly GCF_000425885.1 of Schleiferilactobacillus harbinensis DSM 16991. Taxonomy (GTDB): domain Bacteria; phylum Bacillota; class Bacilli; order Lactobacillales; family Lactobacillaceae; genus Schleiferilactobacillus; species Schleiferilactobacillus harbinensis. The sequence goes on along the minus strand of NZ_AUEH01000025.1, from coordinate 20,639 downwards.
CGGCCTCGCTGACTTCCACAAATTGATCGCCGACTTGCAGATGCTGACCGGCACCGTTTAAGTAACTCGTGATCGGCATTGCCGCCTTGCCAGCTGGCTGTAATTCGGTGAGCGCCAGCGCACCGGTGCCGGTGGCGATGGCCAGTTCATGCTTGCCTCGGGCGATGATCGTGCCCGGCGTATGATTGCCCGTATCTTCCCGGACCAGTGCCCGCCAAATCTTGATCCGTTCCCCAGCATGGCGCAAATAAGCCCCAGGGTCCGGTTTCAACGCACGAATCTGACGTTCCAAGGCAATGGCTGACTGATTAAAGTCCAACTGCTCTTCTTCGGGTTTGATATTGTAAGCAAACGTCACTTGACTCTCGTCCTGCGGGATCCGCTTAGCGGTCCCGTGAATAATTGCCGGCAATTGCGCCAGCAGCAAGTCCCGACCAACAATGGCCAGCTTTTGGAACAGGGTCCCAGCATCATCATCGGCTTCAATAGGAATCGCGCTTTGGGCGATCATGTCGCCGGCATCCATTTTTTTAGCCATATACATGACCGTGATCCCAGTCTCCCGTTCGCCGTGCATGACGGCCCGCTGGATCGGCGCGCCGCCGCGGTACTTGGGCAGTAAGCTGCCGTGGACGTTAACGGCCGCAATTTTGGCGGCATTCAGCAGCTTAGTGGGCAGAAATTGACCAAAGGCGGCGGTGACCAGCAGATCCGGCTGCAGCTCGATCAGCTTGGCCATTTCTGAACTGCCGCTGAGTTTCGTCGGCTGCAGAACCGGCAGGCCGAGCCGGGTGGCTAATTGCTTCACTGGGGAAGCTTGCAGCCGGTGTTTACGGCCGACCGCTTTATCCGGTTGGGTCACGACGGCGCTGACGGTATAGCCCGCGTCCACTAACCCTTGCAGAACTGGCACTGAAAAATCTGGCGTACCCATGAATACGATTGATGTCATTGATTCGTTTCCTCGTTTCTTTGCTTAACTGGCTTACATAATTTGCTGCGGTTCAAAGTCGATGGCCACTTGAACGTGATTCTTTGCCAGGCTCTGGGAGTTGGTCAGCAGGTTATGCAATCCCCGCCCCAGTGCCGGTTCCTTTTTGAACTTCACTAAGATCTGGTAATAATACCGGTTGTTCACCCGCGTAATACTCCGCGGTGTCGGCCCCAGTACGATGGCCGTTTTTGACAGCAGCGGCTTCAAGTCGCCAGCGATCCGGTAGGCTTCTTGAGCGGTCACCGATTCGCTGGGCGCTGAAATGGTCAAGAGCACCGTATAGTAATACGGCGGATATTTGCCCTGATGGCGGACGACCATTTCCCGCCGGAAGAAGCTTTCATAATCTTGGTGGGAGGCCAATTGAATCGCATAATGATCCGGGTTGTACGTCTGAATGATCACGGCACCCGGTTTGTCCCCCCGGCCGGCCCGGCCGGCCACTTGGGTGAGCAGCTGGAAAGTGCGCTCACTGGCGCGAAAGTCCGGCATGCCCAAGGCAGTATCCGCGTTGATCACCCCGACGAGCGTCACAGTGGGGAAGTCCAACCCCTTGGCTATCATTTGGGTACCGAGCAGAATATCGGCTTGACCACTGCCAAAGGCCTTCAGAATCCGGGCATGCCCCCCCTTCTTCCGGGTGGAATCCGCGTCCATCCGCAGAATTCGAGCGGTGGGCAGAAGTTTTTGCAGCTGGTCTTCGATTTTTTCCGTTCCGGTGCCAAAGAAGCGAATCTTGTCGCTGTGGCAGACCGGGCAGCGGGTGGGAATCGGTGCTTCGTGGCCGCAATAATGGCAGACCAGTTTGTGCGCCGCCAAATGGACGGTCAGCGAGATGTCGCAGTTGGGGCATTTGGCGATCCAGCCGCAGTTGCGGCACATCGCCTGGGCTGAATAACCGCGGCGATTGAGCATCAAGACACTCTGCTCATGCTTCGCCAGCGTATTCTCCAGAGCGGATAATAATTCCGGTGAAAAATCCGGCGTGACCCGCGCGCCGCCGGCCTGACGCATATCGATGATGTGCACGGGCGGCAAGGGCCGCTCATTGATCCGTTCCGGCAGGCGCACGAGGGTATACACGCCCTTCTCGGCCCGTGCCCGGGATTCCAACGACGGAGTGGCACTGCCCAGGATCACTGGACAATGAAACGTCTTCGCTCGGTGCAAAGCGACGTTGCGGGCGTGATACCGGGGTGAATCGTCCTGTTTATAAGACGATTCATGCTCTTCATCAATGATGATCACGCCAATATTAGTTAACGGCGCAAACACCGCCGAGCGTGCGCCGACAACGATTTTAGCCTGCTGGTGCTGGATTCGCCGCCATTCATCATATTTCTCGCCGTCTGACAAACCACTGTGCAGAACAGCGACTGCCGTACCGAAACGCGCATAGACCCGATGGACCATCTGGGGCGTCAGGGCAATTTCCGGTACCAGCATCAGGGCTGTGCGACCCTGATCCAAAGCGGCCTGGATCGTTTGCAAATAAACCTCGGTTTTCCCGGATCCGGTGACTCCTTCCAGTAAGAAAGTATGCGCCTGTTTGTTGGTCACCGCGGTCACAAATTGATCCGTGGCGGCGGTCTGATCCGGAGTCAAGGATTTCGGCGCATCCCGCTCGGTTTGTGCATCTAAGGGATTGCGCCGAATCGTCAAGGTGGCCGGCTGCAGCCAGCCGGCCTCTTCAGCGGTGTGAATGGTCGCTTCCGACACATCGTAATGCTGTGCCGCCTGAGCATAGGTCAGGGTCCCGGCAAATGGTGCCTGCTGGAGACCTGTGAGCAGTTTCTGCTGGGCTTTGGCCCGGTTGGGCACCGTCACCTGAGCTAATACCGCCGCCGTGGGCGCGTGTACGCCCTTGCGGGTCTTGGCGCGAGCCTGATTTTTGACCTTGTATTCCACGCGGACCGCATCCTGATCCGCCCACTGGCGCAACTGCTTGGTTTGCGCGGCGGTGAGGTCTTCGGGATACGGGATGGTCTGGGAACGGCCAAACAGTTGCCGGCCCCAAGCATCGTCAGCGGGAAATTGGTCCGTGCGCACTAACAGCCGAGCATACTTAGCCCGCATCGCTGCGGGCAGCATGGTTTGCATTGTCGTGATCCAGAAGGCAAAGGTAGTGTTGGCTACCCATTTGGACAGGGCCAGCAGCTCATGATCCAATGCTGGTTCCAGGTCCATCACTTGCTGGATCGGTTTGAGTTTGCCATCGAACGCCGCATGATCTTGTATGCCGACGACAAACCCTTGCAAGCGCCGCCGGCCAAAGGGAACGACGACCCGCATGCCAGGCGTTACAACACTGACGAGATCATCTGGAATGGCATAATCATAGGGCTGATCAGTCTGCCGGGTGGCAACATCCACCACGACTTGGGCCACTTGGGTCATCTGTTTCCCCACCTTTCATTGATAATTAATTGCTTAATAATTGGCTTGGAGAAAGCGGCCGATGGCGGTCACGATTTGTGTCGCGATCTCGCGCTTGGGCGCCTTGGCAATGTACTGCGGCGGCGTACCCGGGCGTAAAAGGACAACGGCATTGTCGTCGGCCCCGAAGCCCACGCCGGCTTTGCTGACATCATTGGCCACCAGCATATCGACGTGCTTGGCGGCCATTTTTTTCTCCGCATTGGCGATCAAGTCCTGGGTCTCCGCCGCGAAACCGACGAGGAACTGATGTGATTTCTGCGCGCCTAAACCGGCAATAATGTCCGGATTGCGCACCAGATCCAAGTGCCAAGTCGTTTGTCCCGGCTGTTTCTTGACCTTCTCTTGGGCGACGCTGGTTGGCCGCCAATCGGCTACAGCGGCAGCCATGATCACAACGTCGCTGGCGGCGTATCGTTCTGTCAGTGCGGCCTGCATTTGGCGGGCATCTTGGACAGGAATATACGTGATGCCGAAGGGCGGCTGCTGGCCAGTGGTGCTGATCAGCGTCACGTTGGCGCCGGCGGCTAGCGTGGCTTGCGCCAGAGCATAACCCATCTTGCCGCTGGAGCGGTTGGTCAGATTGCGCACCGGATCGATGGCCTCTTTCGTCCCGCCCGCGGTGATCAGTACGTGCTGGTCCTGGAGCAGCCCCTGACGCCGACTGACCACGTAATCCGTGAAGCCCTGAGCCTCGCTGGGTTCCAGCAGCCGGCCGTCACCCGCGTACCCTTCAGCGAGAAAACCGCTGCCAGTGGGGGCGACGGCCACCCCATCGGTGCTTAATTGATCCAAATTGCGCTGGGTGGCCGGCTGATGCAGCATATGGCTGTTCATTGCCGGAAAGATGATTTTCGGCGCGGTCGTCGCCAGCCAGGTGGTGCTGGCCATGTCATCGGCGAAACCTTGGGCAATTTTAGCGATGAAATTCGCCGTAGCCGGGTACGCCACCGCCACATCGGTCCAATCGGCCAGCGCAATGTGGCTGACTTCACCAGGCTTCGGTGGGGCAAAATTATCCAGTGCCACCGACTGCTGACTGAGCGTGGCCATGGTCAGGGGGGTGATAAATTCTGTCGCGTGCTGGGTCATCACGACCCGCACGGTGTGGCCGGCTTTCACAAATAAACGCACTAATGAGGCTGCTTTATAAGCGGCAATGCCGCCGGTGACGTACAACGCAATATGATTGGCCGCCATATCCAGCTTCCTTTCTCCTAATCAGAAAAAAAGGGGCCTTGCGCATTATCGACAAGGTCCCCTCCGTTTCTGAAAATTAGTCTTCTTCTTGCTTCTTCAGTTTCCTCTCGGCTTCTTGTTCCAGTAAAACAGAATCCGGGTCAATAATCACCTTACCCTTGGCAATTTCTTCCAAGGCTTGGCCCACTGACTTCGGAGATTCGTAACTGGCCAGCATCTTCGGCTCGCCCTTCTCTAATTCATGGGCGCGCTTGGCAGCCAGGACTGCCAAGGAGTATCGGGAATCATAGCGCTTCAGCAAGTCATCAATCGACGGATAACTAATCATTAATTGTTCACTCCAATCATCTTACGGTACCGATCAATCACCCGGGGCACGCGGTTGTGCTCACTGGTAATGATCGACTCGATCCGCTTCACGGCTAAGTTCACTTTATCATTGACGACAGCATAATCATAGTTTTCCATCATCTTGATCTCGTTGCGGGCCTTCTCCATCCGCTTCAAAATCGTGGCGGCATCATCGGTACCGCGCTTCTCGATGCGCTGTTTAAGTTCTTGAAGATCCGGCGGGGTGAGAAAAATAAAGACGCCATCGGGACATTTTTCCCGGACCTGCATGGCCCCGTTCACTTCAATCTCCAATAGGACATCTTGGCCAGCATCCAGGGTGGCGTTCACCGGGCCTAACGGTGTGCCATAGTAATTATTAACATACCGAGCCCATTCGAGCATTTCCCCATCGGCAATATGCTCCTGAAATTGTTCTTTGGTGCGGAAGTAGTAATCCACGCCATCCACTTCCCCCGGCCGGGGTTGGCGGGTGGTCATGGACACGGAATACTTGAAGTCCTTGAACGAATCGGCCAGCATCGCCTGGCGTACGGTACCCTTACCGACGCCGGACGGACCGGACAAAACGATTAACATCCCACGGTCTGACATCCAGTTATAATCTCCTCTTGATTTTTAATGACTATTTTGGACTAAAAAGGGGCTTTTTTCAAGTTGCTTACAAACCGGCTTGCTGAATCGTTTCCTTCAAGGCGGCCATTTCCTCATTGGTCAACGTGATCCCCTTACCCATCTTGGTATGATCCGGTGACCAGCTGCGGATGTCAAACTTAGGCGGCGCATCATTCCAGGAAACTAGGTTCAGTTCTTTTTGCCACCCATTGGCGCTAGTGCTGAGCACACCGATGGTTTCTTCGACTTTGAATTGAATGGGGTCTGTGTTTTTTCGGGCCATGAAAAAACTCCTTTCAAATATTACAATCACCCAAGCAAGCGAAAATATGGTTGCATTTTAGAACGGTCGTTCGTATACTTAGAGATGAAATGACAAACGTTCGTTCGGGAGGCGCAGTACATAATGGAAAGAAAACAATCAATGATGACGACCCTGAAATCCCAAGTCGCTAGCTCCGTGCAGCGGTGGTTCGACTTGCCCGCCGGTTTGCCGGCACAGATGCCGGCGGCTCAAACCACCCTATTTTTGACGCAGAGCCATGAGCGGCATTACCACGTGACGATCACGTTCGACGCGCCGCCGACACTGCTGCAGGCGCGCGGCTACGTGCGGCCGTTGGGGGAGAAATGGCTGTTTGTGAGTGACGATCATCGGTTGTATCGGATGTTTGCGCCGAGTGAAGTTTATAGTCTGCAACGGGTTGCGGGTGCAGCAAGTGTTGCTGAGGCGGACTAAACTTATATTACGCAAACTACTCGTGAAAAAGTTAAAATGTTTTTTACTGCCGTGCCAAAGCTTCGCAATGGCACTAGGTGTCCGAGGACTTGGAAATTTGGTTTTCCAAGTCCTCTTTTTTATGTTCTGCCACATGACAGCAATATTTATGCCGTCTGTTCCTTAGCCTGCGCATTCTTATCTTGAATCGCCAGCCGCAGTAACTCCTGGGCGTGCTCCTTCGTCAACTTAGTGATCGTCGTGCCGGCGAGCATGCGGGCGAGTTCTTCAACACGGCCGGTGCCGGTGAGCGGGGTCAGGCGGGTCATGGTCCGGCCGCTCTTGACAGTCTTGGCGATATGGACTTGATGGTCAGCCATGGCGGCGACTTGGGGCAGGTGGGTGATGCAGAGGACTTGGGAATGGCGGCTGATACGGCTGATTTTTTCAGCAATCGCCTGGGCCACCCGGCCAGACACGCCGGTATCGACTTCGTCGAAGATGATGCTGGTGACACCGTCCGCCTGGGAGAAGATCGTCTTCAGGGCGAGCATGATCCGCGATAACTCGCCGCCGGAAGCGGTACGCGCTAAGGGGCGCAGTTTTTCCCCAGGGTTAGTCTGAATGTAAAACTCAACGGAATCGATCCCAGTGGGGCCAAGCTGGTCTTCATGGACCGTGAAATGGACGTCAAAGACGGCCTTGGCCATGTACAGATCAGCCAATTGCTGGTGAATATCCTTGCTTAACTGCTTAGCCGCGGCAACCCGAGTAGCTGACAGCTTTTTGGCTGCCGCCAGGGCCTCAGTTTGCGCTTTAGCCAGCTTCACTTTCAGCTCATCGCTGGAGCCTTGGGTGTCATTCATTTCGTCTAGTTCGTCGTTGACCTTTTGACCAAAAGCAATGACATCCGGCACAGTGGCACCGTATTTATGTTCCAGCTGGGTAATGGTGGCCAGTCGATCCTCGACCTGCTCCAGACGCGCGGGATCATACTCCAAGCCGTCCATTTGGTGGCTCAAGTCACTGCCCACATCCTGCAGCGCGTAATACGCGTTGCCGATACACTCTGCCATGTTTTCGTAATCCGCGTCCAAGTGGGCAATATTCTGCAAAGCGGCCATGGCTTCGGCCAGCCGATCGATCACCCCGGCCTCGTCGTCACCACCATTCAAAACGCCGTAACCGGTCTGCAGGGCATCTTGAATCTGTTGGAAATGGTTCAAGCGATCCCGCTCACTGGTCAAATCGTCTTCTTCAGTGGGCTGCAAATGGGCATCATTGATCTCCTTGGCTTGATATTGCAGCATATCCAAGCGCTGGGCCCATTCCCGTTCATTGGCCACCCGTTCTTTGACCCGGCCAGCCAAGTCTTTCCAGTCAGCGTAGCGCTGTTGATAAGCGGCTAATAATGGTTTGATCTGATCGGCAGCATACTGATCCAGCAAACTCAGATGCTTCTCGGGGTGCATCAATTCCTGATGCTCATTTTGCCCGTGAATATCCACCAAGGTCTCACCCACGGCCTTCAGTGTACTGGTGTTGACCAGGTGGCCGTTGATCCGGCAGACATTGCGGCCGCTGGTGAACAGCTCCCGCTGCAGGACCACCGTGTCCTGATCGTCGTCGCTGCCCACACCGTAATGCTGCAGTAAATTTTGGGTCAAGGCCCCGGCGGGAATGCTGAACATGCCTTCCACTGTCGCTTTCTTGGTGCCGGTGCGAATGAAATCCGCGGACCCCCGGCCGCCGACCAGGATGCCCACGGCGTCAATGATGATCGATTTGCCCGCGCCGGTTTCCCCGGTGAGCACCGTCATACCGGTGCTGAAATCAACAGAAAGCTGCTCGATGATCGCAAAATCATGAATCGCGAGTTCCTGTAACATGAGCTGTCACCTTTCTTCAATACGATGCAATAAACGTATGTTCGTTATATGCATTATACCAAATTACCGGTTAAGAAGAAAACACCCGATCATCCCGCAGAGCGCGCAGCCATTGCAGCGTGCTCTGGGCGCCGCGCTCGCTGCGGCAGACCAGCAAAACGCCGGCGTCATCGCCCAAGACAATGAACACTTCCCGCAGGGGCAGCAGACGCAGCGTCGCGGCGACGACTTGCGCCGCCCCGGGCTGAGTGTGAATAGCCAATAGCCGATCTTGCCGGTCAAATTGACTCTGACTAGCCCGCAAAGCCCGCTGAAGCCGCTGCTCGGCCACCGCTGGCAGCGGGTCGGGGAGAACGTAGCGCAGCCGCCCTCCTTCGTCCCGTTCCTTGAATGCGCCGATCGCGGTGAGATCCCGGGACAGCGTGGCCTGAGTCGTGGCGAGATGCCGCTTTTGCAGCAGCGCCAGCAGCTCTTCCTGGGTACCTACCGGCCGACTGCTGACCAGCCGGCGAATCACTGCCCGCCGCTCAGTCGTGGCCATGGTGCCCACCTCCTGAATGTTTCAGCGTGGCCCACGCCCGCGCTACGACCTCATCGATCGTCTCTTGGGGCAAAAGCGGCTGAGGAGTGCCTTCATTTTGTAAGGCCAGCAGAAATTCAATATTCCCACTGCCCCCGGTGATGGGCGAAAAGTCTAACCCTGTGAGCCGATAGCCATCGGCCGCCGCCGACTGGGTAATCGTCTGCAAAACCTGCCGATGAACCGCTGGATCGCGAACGATACCGCCCTTACCGACATGTTCCCGCCCAGCTTCAAACTGCGGTTTGACCAAAACCACTGCCTGACCGTGGGGCTTCAGGATCGGCTGCAGCGGCGGCAGGATCAGACGCAGCGAGATAAACGACACGTCGGTCACCGCAATGTCCGGCTGACCATGGGTGAAATCGCCGGGAACACTGTAGCGGAAATTGACCCGTTCCATGACGTCTACCCGGGGATCTTCCCGCAGTTTGTAGGCCAGCTGGTTGTAGCCGACATCCAGGGCGTACACCAGCTTCGCGCCGTTTTGCAGCGCGACATCGGTAAACCCGCCAGTGGATGCGCCAATATCCAGGACCGTGGCGTCCTGGAAGTCCAGGTGGAAGACGTCTTTGGCCTTAGCTAATTTCAAACCGCCGCGGCTCACGTAGGGCAATTTGTGCCCTTTGTGGACCAGTTCGGTATCAGCTGGAATCTTCACGCCGGCTTTATCCAGGCGCTCCATGTCTTGGGTATAGATTTCCCCCGCCATGATTGCCCGCTTGGCCTGTTCTCGCGAGGCAAAAAGGCCTTGACTGACTGCCAGGACATCCACCCGTTCTTTGGTACTCATCGACTCACTCCTCTAATTGCTGGATCAAATCTGCCAATACAGCTGGTATTGCAGCAAAACCCAATGATGCTAAGACGGCTGGGGTCCAGGCGGCCCGGGCTGCCATTAAGGCTGCCTGCAGCTGCTGGCGCGCACCGGCCAGGCCATAAAAACTCACGTAGGTATTTTTATGCTCCGCTGCATCTTTCCCCGCCGTCTTGCCTAACTCGGCCGTTGTTTCGATCACGTCCAAAATATCATCGCGAATCTGGAAGGCTTGCCCCAGCGCCCAGGCAAAGTCACGGACTGCGGCGCGCTGGGACACCGTCAGCTGCCCGGCGAGCGCGCCAATTTCGGCGGCCCCGGTGATGAGCTGGGCGGTTTTGTTCGCCACCAGCTGGTGCAGGGCCGTATCGGTGATGTCCTCCCCCGTATCGGCCATGTCTTGGGACTGACCAGCGACCATGCCGGCTGGGCCGGCGGCATCGGCCAGCACTTGGACCATAGCAATCCGAACCGCGGTGTTAAACGGCGCCCGCGCTAACCAGGAAAAGGCCAGCGTCAGCAGACCATCCCCGGCTAAAATCGCCTGGGCTTCGCCGAATTGAATATGATTGCTTGGTTTGCCCCGGCGCAGATCGTCGTTATCCATTGCCGGGAGATCATCGTGAATCAGCGAATACGTTTGAATCAGTTCGATCGCTCCGGCCGGGAACAAAAAGTCCTGGGCCGACAAAGCAGCGCTCCCCAATTGACTGATGACGAAGGCCAATACCGGCCGCAGGCGCTTACCGCCGCTGGCCAAGGTGTAGGCCATGGCATCATGGAGGGGCTGCTGGGCGACGTCCGCATCAACTTGGGCCGTCAAAAAAGGATTCAAAACAGCCGTGAAGGTTTGCGTGGCGGCTGCCCAACTATTGTTCAGCACTGTTTTTGGCGTCGCTGCCATCAGCATCCTGCCCTTCCTGCGTCAAAGGCTTTTCTTGACCATTAGCAGTCACGATTTTCGCCATCGCTTGTTCCGCTTGGGTCAGTGTTTTTTCGAGCGACCGGCTAAGCTTGATGCCCTGTTCAAATTGAGTCAGCGCTTCTTCCAGCGGTACATCGCCGCTCTCTAAGCGGTTCACGATGGCCTGCAAAGCGGCCATGTTTTCTTCAAAGCTGGGCTCTTTTTTACTTGTTTTCGTTGCCATTGGGCTGTCCTTTCTTCGTTGCTGTGATTTGGGCGGTCGCCGTGCCGTCCGCAAAGTGCAGCACGACGTCCTGGGGCGGCCGCACGCCGCTCACTTGCTGAATGACGGTGCCGTCGGCGGCAGTGACATACGTATAGCCGCGGTCCAGCACCCGCAACGGACTGAGCAGATCTAGTGCATGCTCGCCGTTGCGCAGTGTTTGCCGGTGCTGTTGGAGCAAGGCTTTTTGCGCAGCCAGCAGCCGCTGGGTGTCGCTGGCTGCTTGCTGATGCGCCAAGGCGACGCGATTCTGAGGCGTTTGCCGCCATAACCGCTGATTAGCTGCCGCCAGTGTGCCTTCGGCCTGCCGGAGCCGATTCTGAGTCGTACCGATCAGCCGCTGCTGCAGATTATCCAAATGTTGCGTTTGTAAGGCATACAGCCGCTCGGGCTGCCGCAAAACCGGTGCAGTCACCAATTGCTGGACACGGCCGCGGGTGTCGGTCAGGCGACGCTGCATGGTGGCCTGCAGGGTGTTGGCCGCTTGACGGATCCGCAACACCAAATCGGCCACGTTGGGCGTGGCCAATTCGGCCGCCGCGGTGGGCGTCGCTGCCCGAACATCGGCTACCATATCGGCAATCGTGGTGTCCGTTTCATGACCGACGGAAGAAATCAGCGGCAACGGGCTTTCGGCCATCGTGCGGGCGACACTCTCTTCATTAAAAGGCCACAGATCTTCGATTGATCCGCCGCCCCGGCCAATAATCAAAACATCCAAATTGGGATGAATATAAGCTTGGCGGAGTTGCTGGACCAAACTGCTGGCAGCAGCATCCCCCTGGACAACCGCCGGAAACAGCACGATTTGGGCCAGCGTGTCGCGTCGCGCCGCAGTAGTCAGAATATCTCGAATCACCGCGCCGGACGGACTCGTAATCACGCCGATCCGCCGAGGAAAACTAGGCAGCGGGCGTTTGGGCCGGGCAAATAGCCCTTCTGTCTGCAGCTTTTTCTTCAAAGCTTCAAAGCGGACATATAAATCACCGACACCAGCGGGCTGCAATTCATCCACATACAATTGATACTCGCCGCTGGGCGGATAGAGGGACACCCGGCCAATGGCGGCCACCTGCATCCCTTCAGCCACCGGGAAAGCGACCTTGGCGAAATCTCGGGCAAACATCATTCCGTTGATCTTGGCTTTATCATCTTTCAAGCTGAAATATTGATTGCCGCTGCGCGGACGATAGTTGGAGACTTCACCGGTCACATAAATCCGGCCAAGATACGGATCCGCATCAAATTTGCGTTTAATATATTCCGTCAGTGCGCTGACCGTTAAGTACTCGGGCCGCCCCGTTTCAGTCATGGGCCACCCGGGCTTTCGTCAACGCAACGGTTTGGATCATTAATTCGGCCACTGTCATCGGCCCGACTCCCCGGGGAACCGGCGTAATGACCCCGGCTAGCGGTTCGACGGCGGCAAAATCCACGTCCCCCGTCACCTTGCCCTCAGCCGTACGGTTGATACCGACGTCAATGATTGCCGCGCCAGGCTTGACCATGTCCGCTGTGAGAAAATGGGGAATGCCCACCGCGACCACAATAATATCAGCAGTCCGGGTCAGCTCTGCTAGATTGCGGGTATGGGAATGCGCTACAGTAACCGTGGCATCCGCTTGCAGCAGCATCGCCGCCATGGGCCGGCCGACAATCCGGGAACGACCGATGACCACGGCATGCTGCCCGCGCAGCGGCACGTGATACTGCTGTAAGATGGCCATGACCCCCGCCGGAGTGGCCGGAACGGGGCCTTCATCGCCGGACCATAACCGGCCAAAGTTGGCCGGTGTAAAACCATCCGCATCCTTAGCCGGATCAATGGCCGCAACCACTGCCGCAGCGTCGATCTGGACCGGCAAGGGCATTTGCACCAGAATCGCATCCACTTCAGGATTGACATTCAATGTTTCAATCTGGTGCAACAGCGCCGTTTGGGTCACGGTTTCGGGCAGTTTGACGACCTGCACATCAATACCCAAGCTGGCCCCTTTGCGCTTCTTGTTCCGGATGTAAATCGTGCTGGCCGGATCATCACCGACTTGGACGATCCGCAGTGTGGGCACGACGCCCTGAGCGGTGAGATTGCCGATCTGATCCTGTAATTCATTCAATAATTTTGCGGCCAATGCTCGGCCGTCTACAACTGTGCTCATGCGCACGCCCCACTTTCTAAAAAAGCACCATACGGCCTCGAACCCGCGGTCAAGGCTGAGCCTTGGGTGCGGATGCGCTGCGTACAGTGCCGCTTAACCTATGCCTGGGCAGCAGAATCGCGATGCTTGGCGACTGTGGCCAGGAGACCATTGACGAATTGGGGGGCATCATTGCCGCCGAATTCTTTGGCCAATTCAATCATTTCATTCAAAATGACACTGGTTGGCAAATCGGGCTCAAATTGCAGCTCGTAAGTACCCAGCCGCAACAAAACCAGCGTCGCTCGTTCCAGCCGGGACAGCTTCCAGTTAGTCCGCAACAGCGGCTGGATAGTCGCATCCAACTCGTCCTGCTGAGCCAGTACGCCCTGAACCAGGGTGTTCAAATACGGCGGTACGTCGTCTGCAGTGATGTGATTCAACTCAAACACCGTCGGATAGACCGTCGCCGGGTCGGTCTGGTCTTCCCCAAACATCACATTAAACAACGTCTGGAAAGCCAGCCGGCGCGTTTGGTGCCGATCAATCATGCTTGACCCCCGCCTCTTTGGCCGCAGCCGGATCAGCAGAGTCTTCATTGTCATCGCTGAACAAATCGGCCGGATCCTGCTTGGCTTGTTTCTCGGGAACCAGACCGTCCACATGGACGTTGACTTCCGCCAATTGCAGATCCGTCATGAACAGCAATTGTTCCCGCAGGCTCTTCTGCAAGGCCAAGGCGACTTTTGGTACCGAGACGCCGTAGCGCAGGTAGACATAAATATCCGCACTGAGCCGGCCATCATCCAGAGTAGTCAATTTCACCCCTTGACCATGGCTGTCCTTGCCCAACAGCGACGAAATGTTGTTCGCCAGGGAACCGCGCATGGCATATACGCCATCCACTTGTTGCGCGGCGATGCCTAAGACCACGGCCAACACTTCCGGAGTGATCTCGATATCACCGGAATGATCCGGTTCTGCCGCCAAAACGATGCGTTTATCTTCTGCCATCATGCAAACCTCCAATCACATAAGCCAATTAGTTAATTAACCGTTGGCCCGAGAAATATAAGTGCCATCAGTGGTGTTGATCGTCAACACGTCACCTTCGCTGATGAAGAACGGTACTTGAACGACTAACCCAGTTTCCATTGTCGCCGGTTTGGACCCGCCATTGGCCGTATTGCCCCGGACACTGGGTTCGGTGGCAGTGACCTTCAGATCAACCGTGTTAGGCAAATCAACACCCAGCGTCTCGCTGCCGTACATGATGATGTTGACCGTCATGTTTTCCTTCAGGTAGTTCAATTCATCCTTGATCTCGCTGCCAGGCAGTTCAAGCTGTTCATAGGTGCTGGTATCCATAAAGACGTAATTATCACCGTCTTGATACAGATACTGCATCGCCTTGGTACTGATTTGGGCCGGTTCAACTTTTTCAGTGGCTCGGAAAGTTTTTTCTTGGACGGCGCCAGTACGCAAGTTCTTCAGCTTGGAGCGGACAAAGGCACTGCCTTTGCCGGGCTTCACATGCTGGAACTCCACGACTCGCCATAATTCGCCATCGACAAGGATCGTCAGGCCGTTCTTAAATTCGTTAACGGAAATCATTTTATTCCTCCAATAATGGTACGCGTTAAATGTCACTACTATCTTATCAAAAGTGGGGTCAAGGCGCCACCGCTCGGACTTGAAACGTTTGTGTCCTTCGGCCGTGCCAAAGCTGCGCAAGCTCCGGCTGAGAGGGCTGGCGAAGCGCTATGCTGCCCCTTAAACGAGCTCCGGCCGACAGAAGCTAGGGCATAAGGACCAAGGGCCAGTAAACCTAAGTGCGGGTTTTCTGGCCCTTGGTCCTTATGCCTACGCTTCTGACCGTCGGCCTCCGCTCTCTCAATAAAAAAACCGCTCCGGTTGGTCCCCGAAGCGGCTAAAGCGTGTTCGTACGGTTATTCAGCTGCAGCAGCAACCGGATAAACAGAAACCTTCTTACGGTCTTTGCCCAACCGTTCAAACTTAACCACGCCGTCAGCAACAGCGAAGAGTGTGTCATCGCCGCCGATTTTGACGTTGGTGCCGGGATGAATGTGGGTACCGCGTTGGCGATAAAGAATGGAGCCGGCAGTCACGAATTGACCGTCTGCCCGCTTCGCGCCAAGACGACGACCAGCAGAATCACGACCATTGGCCGTGGAGCCGCCCCCCTTATGGTGGGCGAAGAGTTGCAGATTCATTTTCAGCATGGGATTCACCTCCGAAAAGTAGATGTTACGCAACCGTCGAGGATTGCGCGTCTTGATTCGTTTTTACCTGCAAGAATTGGCCGTATTCTGCACGAATACTTTGCAGTTCCAACAGAAGATTTTCAAGTAAGATCTGAGCAATTGTCAGTTTTTCTTGAATCATTACCGAGGGTAAAGCGGCGGTCAGCAACCCGCCCTGATCATCATCAGTTTCAACTGCCGGCATGATGCCGGCGAGTCCCTCGATGCCGTTCACGGTACCGATGGCCACAGCAGAAACCGCTGCGCACACGATATCATAGCCATAAGGTCCAGAACCGGCATGGCCGGTAATGGTGAAGCGGGTAATGTTGCCGTCAGTATCGCGATAGAAATCAGCTTTAATCATCACTGCACCTCGCTAATGAATTCAATTCAAATTAGGCATTGATTGCGTCGATAACGACCTTCGTATACGGTTGACGATGGCCCTTCTTTTGATGGCTGTGCTTCTTGGGCTTGTACTTGTAGGTAACAACCTTCTTTTCCTTACCCTGCTTCTCCACTTTACCAGTGACAGAAGCACCATCAACGTACGGCGCACCGATCTTGGTGGTGTCGCCACCAACCATGATCACGTGGTCAAACGTGACTTCGGCGCCAGCTTCGACGTCCAGCTTTTCGACATAGACAGCACCGTCTTTTTCGACCTTGTACTGCTTGCCGCCAGTTTCAATAATTGCGTACATGTTTTGTTACACCTCCTATATTCTTAGACTCGCCAGTCGGGGTGGCCGTGAGGCACTTCAGACCTCTTCCTGAGCGGTTGCAGCTGTGGAAGTGTCCACAAATACAACAGGAGTAGCATAGCAAACCCCAGAGGACCTGTCAATCTTTTTCTTCTGCCTTAGCCTCTTTAGCAAAGGGTTCGTCCGGGCGGCGCTGGAATTGCCGGCCGCAATTTGGGCAGGTGTACAAACCAATGAAGTCCGGCTCATCCAGCTCATAGGTCTCATGCTTCGTCCGGTAACAGTAAGTACAGATGGGCTTGGTACCGCCCTGAGCGTAATACAACCCGTGGTCTTCCCTTAATCCCTTAGGCTTCTTCTCGCCAGCAGGTGTCTCTTCTTTTTTATGCCGATTAAAAAATAATCCCATGATGCGCGGCTCCTTTCAAATAAAAGTGATAGCGGTTGCTTGCTGATTCCAAAAAAATGGCGGTGGGCCGCCATTTGGACTGCTTATTGCGGTTGCGGGCCGAAGCCGGTCCGGCGAGTGTTTTCGATGTCATAGTGAATGATCTTTTTAAAATCGAAAACTTGGCCGTTGTCGGCCGTCATGGTGCCTTCCTTGTGGGCGATCCGGCGCACCAGATCATCGTGGGCGGTCATATCGCCGCTGGTCACGCGCACCGGCACTTCCAAGGTACGCCCATCAGAGAACTGAATATAAAAGTACTCGTTCTTTGTGTCTTGCTTCTTCAATAATTTTTTGATTGTTTTCTTCTGCATTTTTATCACCATTTATCATTTTACCGTATTTTTTGAAATTGGAAAAGGCGCCGGCCGCAATATCGCGTACCGACGCCCTGAAATGGTTGGTGAATTGACCAACCAGCCCCTGCCAAGGACCTTCAGTATAGCAGATTTCAAGAAAAACAGGGCTTGCCCCTTGGTTTGTGGCGGTCCGTATCATACAATTATGGAGATGCGAGGGGGGGATGCACGTGATGCGTGAGAAGAGACAACGGCCGACGCGGCGGCTGCGCTATTGGTGGGCGTTAGTGATCACTGCCCTGCTTTTGCTGGTGCTTGGCGGCGGTGTCGTTTGGCTGTTCAGTCAGCCTGCTGAACCGGCGCCCAGCGCCAAGAAGGCGCCGGACCACAACATTGCTGCGCGCCGCTCCAGCCGCCGGGCCGCGAAAAAACGGTCCGTCACATCTGCTGACTCCGTGGCATCAGCCACCCCGCCGCTTACCAGCCGTTTCACCAATGATATCTACACAACCCCCACGCTGACCTTGCGGCTGACTGGGGCGAAGATTGTCACAGACAAGACCAACCATCCGGCATTATTCATTCAATATGAGTTGGCTAATGACGGCTCGACTTTGATCACCCCGGCGGCCATCTGGCGCCAATATGCGATTCTTCGCCAGGGTCAGGCAAACGCTAAAAAGAGCGACATTACCCCACTGACCGAAGCAACGTTGACGGACAAGGACGCGCAGGGCGACCTGGGCAAGCAAGTCAAGGCTAGCCAGACGCCGCTCGCGCCCACTAAGAAGATGAGCGGTGCGATGGTGTATACTTTCGTGAATAAAGATCCGATCCGCTTGCAATTCATCGACCGGGATACCGGTCGACCGTTGGGGACGAAGACGTATGAAATCACTGGGTGACGACTGGCGAGCACAGAAAAAGCCTGACCGAGGCGGCCAGGCTGCACCAATGCGATAGGTGGGGTTCGAACCCACGACCTACGGTTTAGAAGACCGTTGCTCTATCCAACTGAGCCACTATCGCAACAACTCGCCTATTGTAGCGAAAACAGAGAATACTTGTCAACGCGGATCCGCAGGCGGTAACCGTGCACCGACAACAAAGGAGCGCAATTGTATGAAGTTTAACCAATTTGGCCGGCTTGACCCGGATTTTGCCACTCAGGTGGCCGAACTGAAACAGATCCATTTTCTCCCCGGAGACTGGGAGAACACACCCCCGGCTGACCTGTTAAGTATCTTATTTGCCCGCTGCTTCCCAGAAGTCGCCACGGCCAGTGAAATCACTGATCGGGAAGAGCGCATCTTGGTCAACCAGGACACCAGTCTGGCCCAATTGTTGGCCAAAAAGCCAGACAGTATCACCCGGGCAGAATTCTACACCGCCGCGTTGCAGCTGCTGGACTTCATTGTCGCTGACGATTTTCCGGATCTGGACGCTTTGCAGGCCATGGCCAAGTGGCAACTGCCTACGGTGACTGCTGACCCTCTGCAGGGTCAGGACCTGGTGGCGGCCTTTTACTTATTGCTGGCAACCCGGGGCAAAAATGGCCAAAACTTCCTAGACTTACTGACGAGCCGCGGCTATTTCAACGGGTTCTTTACCGCCAGCGAACAGCCGCATTTCGTGTTCTTCAACGGGAAGAGTCAGGCCGTTTTTGACACCACCAAAATCATTCGCGAAGTCGTTTATGTCGAAAGTGATTTGGACACCGATCAAGACGGCCAGCGTGATCTGCTGCAAACCACGATTTTCCGCCCGGCTGAAACTGATCAAGGCTTGGCAGTCCCCGTCCTATACACGGCCAATCCTTATTTCCGCGGCACCAACGACATGGCCCCGGTGAGCTACGATGTGAATAAGGACTTAACGCCGAAGGTACCCAATGAGACCCAATATGGCGACATTGCTTACCATCATGCGCAGCCGCTGATCCCAGATGGCCACACCGTCACGGGTGAAACCAAAAGCACCACCGAAAAGCCGGTGGATCCCGGTATCTACTCATTGAACGACTATTTTCTCGCCCGGGGCTTTGCCACGGTGTATGCCGGCGGAATCGGCACCCGCGGTTCTGATGGCATCCGCACCACCGGCGGTCCGGAAGAAACCGAATCGACTATTGCGATCATTCAATGGCTGCACGGCGATCGCATCGCCTTTACCAACCGCACCGACGGCGTGACCATCAAGGCGTGGTGGTGTACCGGCAACGTGGCCATGACCGGGAAGTCTTACCTCGGCACTTTGGCCGTGGCCGCGGCAACCACCGGTGTGGCCGGCTTGAAGACGGTTGTGTCTGAAGCCGCCATTTCCAGCTGGTATGATTACTATCGAGAAAACGGCTTGGTCATTGCTCCGGTGGACTGCCAAGGCGAAGACACCGACGTGCTGGCCCTGGATACCTTCTCCCGGCGCAAAGACGCCGCCGACTTCCAGCGCATCAAGCCGGTGTATGACAAAATGATGGCCGATTTGAAGGCCGGTCAGGACCGGGAAACTGGCAATTACAATACGTTCTGGGATGCCCGTAATTACCGAAAGCATGCGGACCAGATCAAGATCGACTTTGTCAGCGTCCACGGATTGAATGACTGGAACGTCAAACCGCGCAACGTCGAACAGCTGTGGAATAAGTTGCGGGACTTGCCGATCAACAAGAAAATCTTCCTGCACCAGGGTAAGCATATCTACATGAATAACATCCAGTCCATCGATTTCACCGATATGATGAATCTATGGTTCTGCTACGAGCTGCTGGATGTTGCCAACGATGCTCCGGCCGTCTTGCCTAACGTCACTGTCCAAGACAACGCCGTCCCGGAAACGTGGCACCATTACACTGATTGGAGTGAGCCCACGACGCCGCGCACGCAATACTTTATGTCTGGTGATGGCTTGCAAGAGCAGCCGCCGAAGAATGAGGAAATCGTCTCCTTCCAGGATGACGGCACCCCGCTGTTCCTGGCCAGTGACCAGAATGCTCACCATTGGGAATCATTGCTGATGAGCCGCCAGACCAGTGTCTACGAACACACCCGCAAGCTGTTCCTCACCCCGGAATTCACCAAAGACGCCTACATTGACGGAACGATCACGGTCACCCTGCAAGTAGCCGTGAACCAAGCTGCCGGCCAAATCAGCTGCATGGCCATCGATTACGGCCAGGAGAAACGGCTGAAGGCTGATCCGTCTGTTCTCCAAGCCAAGGGCCAGCAACTCGGTTATGGCTGGGCGGTGGACGATGTGAAGGAATTCCAGTTGGAGAAGACCCCCAGTGAATTCCACCAAATTGCGAAGGGCCACATGAACCTGCAAAACCGCCACACCCCGTGGCAAAACGATGCCCTCACCCCGGGCCAGTTCGTCACCCTGCACTTTGCGCTGCAACCGACTGAACACTATATCCTCGCCGGCCACCAGCTGGGCATCATGGTCTATGCCACCGACATGGGCATGACCGTACGGCCCAGCACCGCCGCCACCTATGAACTGGATCTCAATGCCAGCCAAGTGGAAGTGCCGTACCGCCGGTAATTCAGGTCAAATTAAAGGAGCCATCCGATTTTGAAGTGCAACAAAAAAGTTAGACAGTTTGAAAAATAATTACGCTGCGGCCTGAGTCCGGTATTCGATCGGAGTCAGGCCGTTTTTGTGTAAGCGGTCGTTGACATAGGTATCGTGACCCGGTGCAGGCCTCCTTGTAAACTTGGTTTATCAAGTAAACAAGGAGGCCTTTCATGGTTCAAATCAAAGATATCGTGCCGATCCAGGTGACCGACCGGTCGCCGAAGCCGCTGGTCAAACCGCAGGTTGCGGCACGAGTGAAGCTCAAGGACGCCGAGGTCGTGTTTTACACCGGTGTTGACCGGGCAATTCTGCACGTGGTGCTCCAGGAGTTGACAGGCAATGTTCCCCAATATCCAAGAGCTTAACATCTATATCATTTGCGGAAAAACGGACCTGCGCAAAGGAATCGACGGTTTGGCC
>NZ_AUEH01000024.1 GCF_000425885.1 Schleiferilactobacillus harbinensis DSM 16991 | reverse complement strand
GATTCCTTTGCGCAGGTCCGTTTTTCCGCAAATGATATAGATGTTAAGCTCTTGGATATTGGGGAACATTGCCTGTCAACTCCTGGAGCACCACGTGCAGAATTGCCCGGTCAACACCGGTGTAAAACACGACCTCGGCGTCCTTGAGCTTCACTCGTGCCGCAACCTGCGGTTTGACCAGCGGCTTCGGCGACCGGTCGGTCACCTGGATCGGCACGATATCTTTGATTTGAACCATGAAAGGCCTCCTTGTTTACTTGATAAACCAAGTTTACAAGGAGGCCTGCACCGGGTCACGATACCTATGTCAACGACCGCTTACCGTTTAACGACCTCTTACAACGAACTAGGTCCCGGTGCCTTTTGCAAAAAAGGCAGCCCCTCATAAAAGGGGCTGCCGGTATACTGAATTGTGCTGGTAATTCCGTTGTGCCAAAATACTACCGATCGTGCCGAATGGGCTGAATGCCCACACTCACGGCTAAAGCCCGGTTCACAGCGACCATCTTGGTCCGCCGCAAATGGGTCACCTTGTACTTCAAACGCTGTTTGTCGATCGTCCGAATCTGCTCCAGCAGCACCACGGAGGGCCGGTCGATGCCGTCCTCCGCTGGTGTGAGTGCCACATGGGTCGGCATCTTCGGCTTTTGAATTTTGGCGGTAATGGCCGCGACAATAACAGTGGGACTGAAATGATTGCCCACGTCATTCTGTACGATTAATACTGGTCGCGAACCGCCCTGCTCGGATCCCACGACTGGGGAAAGATCCGCGTAATAAACGTCCCCGCGATTCACTTCCTGCGCCAACTTATGGCCCCCCTTAATCCGGCAGCACACTACGGACTAAATAATGCGCCGCTCATCCTTTTCTTCCGTCGCTGCATAGTCGGCGGAAATTGCCCGATTGATCGGACCCATCTCTTTGTACCCGGCGGCCAGCTCGCTGGATCGGGGCTGGGCGGCTTCTAAGTACTGGCGGAGTGCAGCGTTAATGACGGTCTCTTCATCCACCATATTCGTATGACTGTAGGTACGCAACTGTTCATTGAGCAATGCATCCAAATGGATCTGGATTTTTTTGTTTCCCATTGTGTGTATACCCCCACTAAAACCAACCAGCAATGACCCGCTAGTCGGCCTGTACGTTCCCAAACCAATACCTAAAAAACAGGCTTACTCGTTAATATACCGGCGCGGTAAGCGTTGTGTCAAGATGCAGCATAATTCATAGTGGATCGTATGCGAGTAATCGGCCACGTCCTGCATGCTCACTGTGGCGCCATGATCTTCCCCCACCAGCGTAACGGTCGTCCCCACTGACAGCTGTTCCGGCAGGCGAATCATGAACTGGTCCATACATATTCGGCCGACAATCTCACAGGGCTGGCCATTGACCAGCACGTGGAACCCTTGCAGCCGGCGCAGCCAGCCATCGGCGTAACCCAGCGGCACAGTGCCGATCCATTCGTCACCGGCCGCATGATACGTCGCTCCGTAACTGACCGCGTCACCCTTGTGCAGCATTTTGACAAAGGTCAATTCGCTGGTCAAGCTCAAGGCCGGCTGCAGCGGATACGGCAGCTCCGGAATACCTCGGCCAGAGGGGTTCAGGCCATAGATGGCGACGCCGAAGCGGACCATGTTGCCATTACAGGCCGCATGCCACAAACTGGTGGCGGAATTTGACACATGGACATACTTGGGCCGACTGGGCAAAACAGCGACCAGTTCGTTAAACCGCTTGGCCTGCTGTTTGAAATACGTCGTATCCTTTTCATCCGCCGTGGCGAAATGGGTGAAAATTCCTTCGGTGATGAAGGTGTCTTGGTGGGCCGTCAAATAATCGCAAGCCGCCCTCAGATCAGCTTCTTCTCGAAAACCGATCCGACCCATGCCGGTATCCAAGGCAATATGCACCTTCAATGGTGTATTGGCGTGGGCGGCTAAGTTCTCAGCCGCCGCCTGGAGCCACTCAAGGGTGCCGAACGTTAATGATACGTCGTTGGCCGCCGCGATGGCCGCCTCATTGGCCGGAGTGATGCCCAGCACCAGAATTGGTTCAGTAAAATGGGCCGCCCGCAATTCAAGGGCTTCGTCCAGCAAGGCCACACAGAAGCCCGTGGCGCCAGCCGCCCGACAGGCCCGAGCCACCGGCACAGCGCCGTGACCATAGCCATCGGCCTTGACCACCGCAAACAATTCACTGCGCCCGTCCAACCGCTTGATTTCTTCCTTAACATTATGCCGAATCGCTGCCAGGTCCACTGTTACTGTGGCCGGCCGCAACTTACCCACTACCATTAAGTGTCACTTCTTTCTAAGATCACTTCCGTCATCGCCATCGTATCCGTATGGGAAATGGATACGTGGGCGATACCGGCGAAGGGGTGCTTGGTGACTACCGGGCGGCCCTTATCGTTATCCAAGATCTCAATGTCTTGGAAGCCAATGGGGCCGAAACCAGTGCCATAGGCTTTACTGTAGGATTCTTTGGCGGAAAAGCGGCCGGTCAGATATTCACCCTGACGTTTCTCGGACAGGGTCTGGTAGACCGCATATTCAGCAGCGGTCAAGATCCGTTCCGCGAAGCCATCCCGCCGACCGGCTGCTTTTTGCACCCGATCAATGTCGGTGATATCCACACCGATACCTGCAATCATGTCGTGCACCTCCAACTTTGAACTGGGTCAATTTTATCACGAACCGGGAATGGGCACATCCTTTAAAACGGGCTCCGGCGACCAGAAGCTAGCGCCCTCTCGCAAAAAACGGCCAACCATTTCTGGCCGACCGTGTCATTTAATAATTAAGCGTTCGTCTTTGAACGGGCTTTAAAATTATGCTTCGTATCGCTGGACCGGCTGCCGCCGCGGGAATAGCCGCGCTTGTTGTCCCGGTCATTACGCCGGTTGTTATTCCGGTTCTTACCGTAATGGCGCTGGCTGCCCTGCTTGTCAGAGCGGTGATGCGATGCCTTGCGGAACGGCAGCGGCCGTTCCGGTGTAATCGTGACTTTGACATCCGATGCATCCTTGCTGACACTCTTCAAGTAAGCCGATACGAGTTGCAGCGGGGTATATTGCTCCAGCAATTCTTCCGCCACATCGTCGTACTTCTCCAAGTCGTCATCAGCAATCGTTTGCACGATGTCTTCCTTAGCACTGGCCAGCTGACCAGCTAAGGCTTCAGCTTCCGTCGGCGGCTTGAGGGGTTCCATCCGCTTCTTGGTCAATTCCTCGATCGTCCGCAGATAGCCCATTTCGTTGGGCGTCACAAAGGTAATCGATACCCCGTGCTTCCCAGCGCGGCCCGTCCGGCCGATCCGGTGGACATAGCTGTCTGGATCTTGGGGAATATCGTAGTTGAAGACGT
Source organism: Schleiferilactobacillus harbinensis DSM 16991 (assembly GCF_000425885.1). Taxonomy (GTDB): domain Bacteria; phylum Bacillota; class Bacilli; order Lactobacillales; family Lactobacillaceae; genus Schleiferilactobacillus; species Schleiferilactobacillus harbinensis. The sequence continues at coordinate 38,151 of NZ_AUEH01000024.1, read as the reverse complement.
GGGACACACCGGAGATATCCAAGCCCCGGGCGGCGACGTCAGTAGCCACCAGAATGTCCAATTGGCCATGCTTGAATTGCTTCAAGACGTCCATTCGCTTCTGCTGGGACAAGTCGCCATGGATGCCTTCGGCGTTGTAACCGCGGGCTTGCAGGCCACGGGTCAGTTCATCGACTCGCCGCTTGGTCCGGCCAAAGATCAGGGCCAATGAAGGATCTTGCACGTCGATCAGGCTGGTCATGACATCGAATTTCTCATATTCCCGGGCCCGCACATAATATTGATCGATCAGATCGGCGGTTAATTCCTGGGACTTGATCTTAACGACTTCCGGATCGTGCATGAACTTGTCAGCGATGCGCATGATCGGTCCCGGCATGGTGGCCGAGAAGAGCAGCGTCTGGTGGGCATTCGGGACGTACGTCAGAATCTTCTCGATGTCTTCAATGAAGCCCATGTCGAGCATTTCATCCGCTTCATCCAGAACGACGGTGTGCACGCCTTCCAGCTTCAAGGTGTGGCGGTTCAAGTGGTCCAGGAGCCGGCCGGGCGTCCCGACAACGATTTGGGGACCTTCCTTCAAGTTGCGGATCTGCCGGCGAATATCGGCACCGCCGTAAACGACCTGCACCTTGGCGTGCTTGTCTTTACCTAAGCGGTACAATTCTTCTTGCGTCTGCACGGCCAGTTCCCGCGTGGGAGAAATAACGATGGCCTGGACGCCCCGGTTGTTCATATCGATCTTTTGTAATAACGGCAAACCAAAAGCGGCTGTCTTCCCCGTACCGGTCTGGGCTTGTCCAATGACGTCCTTACCCGCCAACACCAGAGGGATCGTCCCTGCCTGGATGGGGGTGGCTTCTTCGAAGCCGGCGCGCGAGATAGCCTTGAGCAGTGTGGGGTCTAAGCCTAGTTCATTAAAATTCAAAAAATAGTTCCTCCTTGTGTGAAAAACAGGGACCCCGTTCCGAAATATGGGCCACACGAATGCGTGCGCGGAACTGGTTCCCCCAGAAAGTCCCAAAGTTCGGGACATCAACGAAGTTGCATTCTTAATATGTTAGCACGTTCGGTAATGGAGTGCAAGCTTTCTGAAAAGCAGTTAGTGTTGTGCTGTCCGTTTCAGAAAGGCTCACAATTTCGCCAGCACATTTTCCAGATGCATCCCATGACTGCCCTTGATCAGGACCAAGTCCGGATTGTGGATCACCGCCTGCAGGTCGTGCAGCAGCGCATCCTGCTCCCCCACGGGATAATAATGCAGCGTGCCGGCCGAATACTTTGGCTGCAGGGCTTCGGCCAAAGCCTTGATGTCTTCGCCATACAGAAAGACCTGCTGGATCTCCGCCGGATCGATTGCGGTAGCCAAACCGGCATGCAGCGCGGCAGAATGGTCGCCTAATTCGAGCATATCCCCCAGCACGATGATCCGCTGGCCATCCGTGGGCACCTGGACAAAACTGCGCAGAACATCTTTCACCGCCGTCGGGTTAGAATTATAGACATCCGACAAAATTTGTTCGCCATCGTCGCCCCTGATCCATTGCGCCCGGTTGGCAGTTGGCACAAACTTGCGCAAGGCCTGAGCAATCTTCTCCGGCAAAACATGGAACTGACGGGCAACTTGAATCGCCGCCAAGGCGTTGAAGATGTTGTACTCGCCCATCATCGGAATGGTGAACGTCACGTCAGCCCATTTATTGGTCACAAATTGTGTCTGTTGGGCATCGGCTTGCACGCTGATTGGATAAATATCGTTAGCGGTTGTGTCGCCGAACGTCTTTTTGTTCTGCGGCACTGCTTTAGCCCGCTCTTGCAGCAGCGGTTCATCACCGTTGAAAATGAACGTCCCATCGGCGGACAGCCCCTGGACAATTTCCATCTTAGCATCGGCAATTTTATCCCGCGTCCCAAAGAACTCAATATGGGCTTCGCCAATCATCGTGATGACAGCGACGTCTGGTTGAGCCAGCTTGGTCATATGGGCAATTTGCCCAGGCCGGTCCATGCCCATTTCCAGTACCAAAACTTCCGTGTTGGTCGGGGCATTGAGAATCGTGTAGGGCAAACCAATTTTATTATTGTAGTTGGCATACGTCTTAGCCACGTTATACTGGGTAGCCAGAATCGTCGCGATCATGTCCTTAGTCGTCGTCTTGCCGTTGGATCCGGTCACGGCCACGACCTTGGGATTGATCTTATGCAGATAATGGGCGGCTAATTCCCACATGGCAGTCAGCGGATCGGCCACTTGAATCACGGGAAAATCAGCCGGCACGTTCTCGGTATGGTCCGCCTGCCAAAAGGTGGCGGCAGCGCCGGCGGCAATCGCAGCGGGCACAAATTCGTGGCCGTCCCGTTCGCCCATCAGCGGCACAAACAGCATGCCCGGATCGATCTGGCGGGAATCAAAGGTGACCCCGGTGACCTCGCGATCAGCAAACTTCTTGGCCACTGCTGGGGCGTGCAGGGCATTCACAATTTCGGATACTTTAAAATGCATGGGTTGTCTTCTGCTCTCTAATAGTTTTTCTCAATATTCCGCCGGTGGTCAAACTGTTTCTGGCCTAACGTCATCAATTCTTCCAGCAAATCGCCGTAGTTGATGCCGGTATACTGCCATAAATAGGGATACATGGAATATTGGGTAAAGCCCGGCATCGTCTGGACTTCATTGATAAAGACATCACCGCCGTCGCTGACAAAGAAATCGATTCGGCACAGACCGGCGGCAGAAAGTTCCATAAAGGCCGTCTGGGCGATTTTCTCCAACTGGGACGTGGTCTCCTCCGGCAGCTTGGCGGGGATGATCAATTTGGTCTGGCCTTCAACGAACTTGGCATTGAAATCGTAGAAAGACCGCGTCTTACCGATCTCACCCGGTACAGACATATTCAGGTCATCCCGGTTGCCGAGCAAAGCTAATTCGATCTCCCGGGCGTTAGGTACACCTTGTTCAACAAGGATCCGGTCATCATAGTGAAACGCAAAGTCAATGGCATCAGCCAGCTTGGCGTCCTCCGTCACTCGGGTAATCCCAATACTGGACCCGGCGTTCGCCGGCTTCACGTAGAGGGGATACAGCAGCCCGCCCTTAACGCGGTTAAGAAAGTCCGTCCGCGCCGCCTGCATTTTCCAAGCCGTGTCGTCGATCCATTCGTAAGGTACTTGGGGCAAATCAGCATCCGCAAAGATCTGTTTAGAAATAATTTTGTCCATCGCACTGGCACTGGCGCGTACGCCATTGCCCACGTAAGGGACGCCGACTGTTTCCAGCCAGCCTTGAATCGTTCCATCTTCACCATTAGTCCCGTGCAGCATGGGGAAAACGATCACGTTGTCGGCCTGCAGCCGGCGCCAATCCAAAGGGACACCCACAGAAGTCTTGGCCTGCCGCCATTGGGGCGTACTGCCTTCTTCTAAGTATAGGGAGGTGCTGTCCGGCAGCGGTGCCGTCAGCGACGCACCGCTTAAAAAGCGGCCTTGCTTCGTGATATAGACAGGCACCAGGTCATGGTATTCGTAATAAATATTTTCAACGACCGACCGGGCGCTCAGGACCGATACGTCATGCTCTGAACTGACTCCGCCGTAAAGCAAGAAAACTGTGTTATGCATTGACATCTTCCCCGTTCCTTTCTGTGCTGGGCGCCACAAAGCGCCATTTCTGCTGTTTTCGGGCATATTTCAAGGATCCGACGAGATCATCCTCGCCCCGCAGCCACGTTTGATCCGTTAACAGGAGTTTGCGTTTCAATTGATAGAGCGGAATTTCGTAATCCTTCTGATGCACACGAATATCATCGAAACTGAAGAGCACGCCGTCGATCAATAACGGCCGCAACGTGACCCACAGATGATCCGGCAGCGGGGCAATCGTGTCGTTGCGCAGCTTGCGCCAAAATCGCTGCTCGACTTCGCGCTCCCGCACGTGCCGAGCGATGGCATGATCCAGACTGACAAAGAATTGATCCAAGTTCCGATAGTAGATCTTTTGGGTCCCGTCCGGGCGATCCAAATAGACGTATTGGTTGCCCAACTTGTAGTAGAAAGGTGGTGTGATGTGGTTGTACGCATGCCCTAAATAGAGCATTTCGGCCACCTCTTGCGGGGTGATCTGATCAAGATAAAGGGTGTGCTGGTAATCGATCCACTTTTTGGGACTGATTTTGCTGTCCTTCAAATAAGCGGCGACGTCTTCTTCGCCGGAGATGACATTGAACCCAGTATGGGGATCCACCATTTCTTGGCTGTTGACGGGCGTCAGCAGCAGTAAATGGTGGGGAATGTCGGGCATGCCTGCGAGAAAATCGTCGGCGTTCATACCATACGAGACGGTTAGGTTTGAGACTGTCTCAAGATGGACGTACAGCACTGTATTCACCATGAACCGATCAATACTCCTTTACCTCAATTGTCCGCAAATGTGTCTAGACCCGTAGAATACTCTACTTTAATGGTGCGAGGAGTGCAAGCGAACAAAGGCTAGGCGGTTAGGGGGGCGAGTCTGGGCCTTGATTGCCGTGCCAATGCGGAGCAAGCGGAGGCTGAGGGGGCTCAGCCATGGAAACAGCTGCAATCTTGCGCCGGTTTTGCGCAAGATTGCAGCTGTTAGGCGACTTTGAGACCGCGTCCCTCAGCGGGCTCAAAGCGCCGTCATGGCTAGCTACGCCTTCAGCTTCGCACTTGCTGCGCGTCGCCAGCCCCCTCAGCCGTAGATTGCGCAGCATTGGCACGGCGTACAACGCCCTACCTAACCGTCTGCATCAAAAAAAGGCCCCCTGATAGAGAGCCTTACCAGCCAAATAAAAATTACTTGGCGTCTTCGGTTTCTTCTTCCGGCTTCTTGTTGGTGTCGGTGAAACCATACTTCTTGTTGAACCGATCGATTTGGCCGTCGGCTTGGGTGAACTTTTGCTTCCCAGTATAGAACGGGTGGGAATCAGAAGTAACTTCGACCCGGATCAACGGATATGTCTTACCCTCATAATCAATCGTTTCCTTGGAAGTAGCCGTCGAACCAGAAACGAACTTGAAGCCCGTGGATGAGTCCATGAACACAACTTCGTGGTAATCGGGATGAATTCCTTGCTTCATTAGTTGTACACTCCTTTGCCCTAAATCATTTGCTGAAATAGAGATTGCTTTACTTATACACAATAGTGTATGGTACCACGCGGGCCGGGCCAGCGTCAATCAGTGTTCATCGGCGGTTTCGTAATCGGCCATGGTCACATCAGCGCCAATCGCCCGCAACTTGTCCACCACGCGGTCATAACCGCGCAAAATATTTTCCACATTAATAATCGTCGTCGTGCCATCGGCCATCAGTCCGGCCAGCATCAAACAAGCACCGGCGCGGATCTCATCCGCGGAAACAACGGCCCCATGCAAATGGTCGACGTGGTGAATAATGATCACGTCGTTCTCAGTCTTGATGTCCGCCCCCATCCGGCGCAATTCCGGAATATGGCGAACGCGTTTGGGATAAATCGTGTCGGTAATCAGGCTTTCGCCGTGAGCCTTCATGAGCAGCGGCGTGATTGGCTGCTGCAGATCCGTGGCGAACCCTGGGTATGTCCCGGTACGGATCTGGACGGTGTTTAAGTCGCCTGACGGATAGACAAAGATACTGTCCTCGTCAATTTTCATCTTGACGCCCATTTCTTCCAGTTTCGCCAAATAAGCATCCAAGTGTTCACTGATAATATTTTTGATGATCACGCCCTCGCCCACTGTGGCGGCGATGGCCAGATACGTCCCGGCCTCGATCCGGTCAGGAATGATTGTATGCGCATTCTTAGCGCGTAAATGGGGCACGCCCTCGATTCGAATGACGTCAGTCCCGGCCCCCCGAATCACAGCGCCCATGTTATTCAAATACGTTGCCAAGTCGATGATCTCAGGTTCCTTGGCGGCATTCTCAATGACTGTGCGGCCATGAGCCCGCACGGAGGCCAGAATAACATTGATAGTCGCGCCTACAGATACCATATCGAAATGGATGCGAGCGCCATGGAGTCCCTCAGTGGGCGATTCGATCACCACCACGCCGTTATCATTGGTGACTACTGCGCCAAGGGCTTCAAATCCCTTGACGTGCTGGTCAATGGGCCGGGGACCGATATCATCCCCGCCAGGCAGGCCGACCACGGCCTTGCCAAAGCGCCCTAATAACGCCCCCATGAAGTAATAACTAGCGCGGAGGCTCTTGATCTTGCCGTTGGGCAGGGGTTTAAATTCAATTTTTGTCGGATCAATCGTGAGTGTATCTTCGGTCATACTGCAATCAACGTTCATTTCACCCAGAATGGCCATGAGGTTGGTCACATCCTGAATATGGGGTACACCATCCAGTACCACCGGTGTTTCGGACAGGATAGCTGCTGGAATCAAGGCTACCGTGCTGTTCTTGGCGCCGCCGATCGTTACCGATCCGGCGAGAGCCTTACCACCATGGATAATCATTTTTTTCATCGCGTTTAAAATCCTTTATCGTTAAAAGTGCGTTCACTAGAAGGGCCTGCGTCGTACAAAACAGGCATACTTCACTATGATAAAGAATCGGGAGCAAAAAAGCCAGCCCTTGAAAGGGCTGACTTGATTTGTTTTCAGCAATACTGCCTTATTTTGTTTCGCTGCTTTCTTCCCGGACGTCTTGGTTATCAACTTCCGGCAGGTCCGAAGCCGCGCCAATGAAGGCCTTGTAGATCGGTTCCGGACGATTGGGCCGGGAGAGAAATTCGGGATGGTATTGGACCCCAACGAAGAACTTGAGTTTCGGCAATTCAATGATCTCAACCAGGCGATTGTCCGGGGACACGCCGGCATAGATCATGCCCTTCTTAGCGAAGAGATCCCGATACTTGTTGTTGAATTCGTAGCGATGGCGATGACGTTCCATGATCACGGATTGATTGCCATAGGCCTCAGATACCAGCGTCCCGGGCTTCAGCTTGGCTGGGTAGGAACCCAAGCGCAGCGTCCCACCCAACTTGGTGACGTCTTTTTGGTCCGGCATCAAGTCAATGACGTTATCCGGCGTTTCTGGATCTACTTCGGTGGAGTTGGCTTCCGGCAGACCGGCGACGTGACGGGCAAATTCTACAGTGGCCATTTGCATGCCCAGGCAGACCCCAAGGAACGGTACATTGTGTTCCCGAGCATATTGAATCGCCAAAATCTTGCCTTCAACCCCGCGATTGCCGAAGCCGCCGGGAACGATAATTCCCTGGGCGCCAGCCATCAATTCGGCCACGTTGTCTTCAGTGACATTCTCCGATTGGACCTTCGTCAATTCAATTTCTGAATCATAGGCAAAGCCAGCGTGCTTCAAGGCTTCGGTAACCGAAATATACGCATCTTGGAGCTCCACGTACTTGCCGACCAAGGTGATCTTGGTCTTGTGGTGCAGATGCTTGACCCGTTGTTCCAAAGCCTTCCACTTCGTCATATCGGCCTTCGGCGCATCAATATGCAATTGGTCGCAGACGATCTGGTCCATGCCCTGGGCTTGGAGCATCAGCGGCAAGCTGTAAAGTACGCTGACGTCCCGGGACTCGATGATCGCGTCCGGATCAACATCACAAAGCGTCGCAATCTTATCCCGCATTTCCTGGGTGATCGGCTTTTCAGTCCGCAGTACCAAAACGTTGGGTTGAATGCCAAGACCGCGCAGTTCCTTAACGCTGTGCTGGGTAGGCTTAGTCTTCATTTCACCAGCGGCCCGCAAGTACGGTACCAGGGTCACGTGGATATAGGTGACGTTTTCGGCGCCGACTTCCGACTTCATCTGGCGCAATGCTTCAAGGAACGGCAGGGATTCAATATCCCCCACCGTACCGCCGATTTCCGTAATCACGACATCAGAATCCGTCGTGGTGGCGGCCCGCATGATCTTGTCCTTGATCATGTCGGTGATGTGCGGAATGACCTGCACCGTGGCGCCTAAATACTCGCCTTGGCGTTCTTTGGCCAATACTTCAGAATAAATTTTCCCGGTTGTGACGTTTGAATACTGGTTCAGATTGCTATCAATGAAGCGCTCGTAGTGACCAAGATCCAGATCGGTTTCCGCGCCGTCCTCGGTCACGAATACCTCACCATGCTGGTAAGGATTCATGGTCCCAGGATCCACGTTGATATAGGGATCAAACTTCTGTAAGGTCACCTTCAACTCGCGATTCTTCAATAAACGACCCAGTGACGCAGCAACGATACCCTTGCCCAGTGAGGATACAACCCCACCAGTAATGAATACATACTTGGTCATGTGTTAACTCCTTCATTATTAATTTGCCGGGAACAATTAAAAAACAAAGCAAGCTCCCTATTCAAAAACGAACAGGGAGCCTGCAACCGTTACTCTAGATATAGAGTGCCCAAAAAGTATCCTACTAAAAAATCAGTGGTCCGTCAACTACTTGGCCTTCGATGAGTCATCATCGTCGTCATCGTCATCGCTGTCATCACTGGCCGAATCGTCATCGGCGGAGAAATCCGGGCCGTTGTCGGCACTATCATCCGTGTCGTCATCGTCGTCCGAAAACTCCTGCAGTTGGCCTTCGATACCGTCTGTCAAGCTATCGTCAGTATCGTCATCGTCGTCGGCATCATCATCGGCCGGCACATCCTTAACGAACTTATCCGGCGCCGCATCGGTATCATCGTCTGCGTCGTCTTCATCATCGTCATCGTCGAAATCGTCGTCTTCTGGATCATCATCGTTATAGTCGATGACATCATCATCGCTGTCAACATCTGCCAGGAAGGCATTGACCTTCTTGCGCTTCTTGCGGCGCGGACGATCTTCATCGTCTTCGTCGCCATGGTTGACCGCTTCATCCACCGAATCAAAGGGATACCAAGAGCGCAAGCCCCAGACATTGTCCCCGAGGGAGATAAAGCTGCCATCGACATTCAGATCCGTATAAAATTGTGATAAACGATCCCGGATTTCCTCGTCACTCTTCCCGAGATAGTTCTGGATCTCGTTGACCAAATCAGCAAACGGTATGGTTTCACCACGCTGTTTGAGAATGGCATGGGCAACTTCGATCATCGACAGTTCGTCTTTATTTTCGCCCTTAAAAACGTCAAGATTCAAGCGGATACACGTCCTTTCACAGTCTTAGAGTACATCATACGCTCCTAGGCATGGAAAATCAATTGCAACTGGTAATCCCCAATATACTCCCCGCCGGCCAATAGCTGATAGGCAATATCGATCTGCCCAGCCAACGGATCTTCCCGCAGCCGCACTTGCAGCGTCTGGGTCAGGGTTTCAATGGACAGCATCCCATAGGGGGTCCGATAACTGGCAATGACCCGTTTGCCGTCGCTGAAAAACAACTTGGAAAACGTGTCCCCACTGGATTTGCCCCGGGTCACCTGCACATCGCCATTGCTCATCAATTTCAACGTAACCGGCTGGTTATCGTCATTCGGGCCGCTTTCTGCATAGCGGATGTAGATATTGCTGCCCACCTGGGCCAGCGTGCCCTCCTCGTCGTACACGTGATGCTCTTCTTCGCCCTTCTGGGTAATATTCGTCTCTAAATGGATATTGATCGGGATTGCTGAATCTAGAACCACGACGGCACTTCCTTTCCATACACATACCTATTTCTATTTTACAGCACTTGGCCGCTGGAACAAACCGTCCCGCCTATTTGGCCCGACCCGCGTGGTATAATGATGAGCGTATTCAACACTTGGAACATTATAAGGAAGGACGCTTATGTATTCTTCACCTTTACTGCCGCGGGAAAAAGTTTTCCGCGACCCCGTGCATAACTATATTCACGTCGAGCACAAGGTCATTTTAGACCTGATCAATACCACTGAATTCCAACGGCTCCGCCGAATCAAGCAGCTGGGCACGAGCTCGTTCACGTTCCACGGGGCGGAGCATACCCGCTTCACCCATTCCCTGGGGGTGTACGAACTAACCCGCCAGATTTGCAATAACTTCCGTCATAATTATCCCACCAAGGCACCTGGTGACGGTCTGTGGGATGATGATGCCAATCGATTAGTCGCGCTATGCGCGGCGCTGCTCCACGACATTGGCCACGGCGCTTATTCCCATACCTTCGAGCATATCTTCGGCACCAACCACGAACACATCACCACAGAGATCCTAACCTCGCCGGAAACCGAAGTGAACCAGGTGCTGCGGGCGATTGCCCCAGATTTCCCGGAGAAAGTCGCCAGTGTCATTGACCATACCTATCCCAATCCCCAGGTTGTGCAGATGATTTCCAGTCAGATCGATGCTGACCGGATGGATTACCTCCTGCGGGATGCTTACAACACCGGGACCAAGTATGGCCTTTTTGACGTGACCCGCATTCTGCGGGTGATGCGCCCCTATTCCGAGGGCATCGCCTTCGAAAGCGATGGGATGCACGCGGTGGAAGACTATATTATCTGCCGCTTCCAAATGTATCAGCAAGTCTATTTCCACCCCGTTTCCCGGGGCATGGAAGTCGTCTTGCAGCATTTGCTACAACGGGCGAAATACTTATACGAACACCACCAGCTGGGGGAATTGACTCCCACTCTGCTAGTGCCGTTCTTTGAAAATGACTTTACCCTCCATGATTATCTCAATCTGGACGACGGAGTCTTAAACACCTACTTCATCTATTGGCGGGAAGACCCGGACGACACCTTGCGCGACTTGGCCCACCGCTTTTTGGACCGCAAACCGTTCAAGTCGGTCACCTACTCTCAAGAAACCCGGGCACTGATCCCCAAGATGCGGGACTTGATCAGTGCCGCCGGTTTCGACAAGGATTACTACGCCGCCTTGAATGACAGCTATGATCTGCCCTACGATGCCTACGATCCGTCATCTAAGGAACCAAAGACGCAGATCGAAATCATGGCTGAAGACGGCAGCCTGCGGGAATTATCCACCCTGAGTATGCTGGTGGCGGCTATTGCCGGCCGTTCCACCGGCGATGAGCGGTTCTATTTCCCGAAAGAAATGCTGGCCAAGAGCGATGGCGGCCTGTTTACCCCAATCTATCAAGAATTCCAGAGCTATATCCATAACGGCGCTCTGGCGTTTCCCCAAAGAAAGGAATCAACCGATGACGACCTATAAAATAGCAGCTGTGGACCTGGATGGCACGCTGCTCAATGAACACAGCCAATTGAATCCCCGCACCATTGCCGCGGTCAAGGCAGCCAAAACCCGCGGCGTGCACGTCGTGATCTGCACCGGCCGGCCGATGACTGGAGTGCGCCATTTCCTGGAAGACTTGGATCTGCTGGGCGATGACGATTATGTGATCACTTTCAACGGCTCGCTGGTACAAAAAACGGCTGACGAAAGCGTGCTGGTCCGGCATACGCTGGCTTACAACGATTACGTAGACCTCGAATACTTGGCCCGCAAGCTGGGCAGCCACATGCATGCTGAAGACGATCATTTCATGTACACCACCAACAAGAATATCAGCCCGTATTCTGTGGGGGAAAGCTATCTGGTGCAAATGCCGATCCATTATCGGACGATTGACGACTTCGCCCCCAGTAAGCGATTCTCCAAAGTGATGTTTATTGATGACCCGGAGATCGTGGATAAAGTCGCCCACAGTATCCCGCCGGAATATCAGGACCGCTACCACTTCGTCCGATCGGAACCCTTCTTCTTGGAAGTGCTCAATCCTAACGCCAGCAAGGGCAATGCCCTGAAAGGCTTAGCCAAACGGCTGGGCGTGCCCATGGCGCAGGTCATGGCCTTTGGCGATCAAGGCAACGACCTGAGCATGATCGAAGCCGCCGGCACCGGCGTTGCCATGGCCAATGCCACGGACGAAGTCAAAGCAAAAGCCCAGATCATCACCGCCTCCAATGTGGACGACGGCGTGGCCCAGGCTCTAGAAAAATACGTACTGGCGGATTAACCGGAATCAGTCGATGCCCTGCTGGTGCAGCCAGCGGTCCAGCGCCCAGCGATGGGACGCCCGTTTCAGGGCAAATTGGGCAATGACAATCGGCTGCCAGGTCATAATATTGAAGTCCTCCAATGGGGGGGCTATTTTTTTATACCCGGTAGTCGCAAAGAAATAGCCGGGATTATAATACGCCGTTCGGCGATGCCGAGAATAGTAATAATCGGCGGCTTCACCCAAATAATGCGGCGGATCAATGGTCACCCCGAATTCTTCCTTCAATTCCCGGGTAAGGGTCGTTTGCTGATCCTCCCCAGCCTCCATTTCGCCCCCGGGTAAAATCAGCGCCCCATTGGGGGCCGCCAGCGTTAAGATCCGCTGGCGGGCGGTATCGGGAATCACCACATAGGCCCCGATCCGCGTGGCATAGGGCATGTCTTTCGGTAACGTGCCAAATGTCGGAATGTCTGGCATGAACACTCATCTGCCTTTCTTCAAACCGGCCAGCATCGCGGCGACGGCCGTCTGCAGAGCAGTCAGTTCTGCCGCCGTAATCACGGGTGCCGGTTCGTTGGTCCCACTGTAAAGCAAGTACTCGGCGTTTTCAACCACCGGCGCGAAATGATCCGCGGGCAGGTGCAGGGTCTGGCCCAAGCGCTGATAATAATCGGCCAAGGTCTCTCCCGCCGGTCGGGACAGGAAATGCCGAGCCTGGCGGTCAAACCGGCGAAAGACAGTGGGAAATGGCTGCTCAGCGGCATGCCGCAGCCGCCATTGGGTCCAATGCAGCCTTAACCGGCGGCGCTGCCAAAAGGCCAGAGCCCCAGCTAAAGCCAAACTGCCCGCACCGATACCCAGAGCAATCAGCGGCCAGGGCAGCGCGCCCGGGGTGCTGGTCAGATTCTGGGCGGTACTGATGCTGGCAGCGGCTTGCTGACTGCTGCGCCGCGCGGCGGTACTGCTGCTGCTCGTACTGCTGACACTGCTGCTGCTCGTACTGCTGCTGGTGTCGTCGGTGTTTTGCGCCGTCTGCTGACGCTCATCAGGATTGGTGAACCCCGGGGTGGGTTCAAACGGAACCCAGCCAATACCGCTGAAATAGACTTCTGGCCAAGAGTGCGCCGCCGAGTTGAGGATCTGGTAGGTATACCGGCCACCGCTGGCTTGCCCCACCTGGTTGCCGCCGTTGAAACCTTTGGCCCAGCGGGCGGGAATTCCGACACTGCGCAGCAGCACAATCATTGCCGAGGAGAAGTTATCGCAATATCCCGTTTTACTGGAAAATAGAAAATAATCAACATAATCACGGCCTTTGGGCGTCCGCGGCGTGTCTACTTTCGAATAAATAAACTGGACCCCATCCCGCAGATAATCGCGAATCGCAGTAACCTGATCATAATATGTCGCCGCGTTGCGCGTGATTTGCTGGGCCAATTGGCGTGTCCGTTTAGTCACCAATTTGGGCAATTCCAGATCCGTTCGAAATTGGTTGGGCTCGGCAGTCATCATCGGACTCGGCGCATTCTCCAATTGTTGAATCGTGTAACGATATTTTTGATAGCTGCCCGTCAATCGGCTCACCCCAGCCAAGGGACGCAGCCGCCCGCCCGTGATCAATCGATTCCGGGTGGTCGCCCAGCCCATAAAGACATTGCGCTGCTGCTGATCCACAGAGTCCAAAGTGAGCTGCCCGTAAGGCAGCGGTACATAATCACTGGCTGCCGTAAATGCCATGGTCAGCACGTGGCGGGTCGTACTGACTGGGGCCGTCATCCCGCCAGCCGGCAAAGTGGTCGGCAGGCCCTGCAATCGGCTGCCGCTATCACCGATACTGCTGATCCAGCCGCGACCGGTGTAATCATCCTTGGTTTCGACACGCCAATAGTGATCCTCGTAATCCTCAGCGGTAAAAACCACTGAGTTGTCATCGAACAGCGGCCCGCCCAGATCCGTATCATCTTCAGAAAAACCAGTGCGGGCATCCCCGGCACCGAACCGTTCCAAAGACTGGAAGAAACCAGCTGTATTCAGCTGATTGCGCAAAACGGCTGTATTATCCACCAGCGGAGCAGTAAGAGCATTCAACGTCGTATGCGGTGCCGCTGCCACCTGGAGCAGCCCGCCGGCCGCCGCGGCCACCAATCCAGCGACCGCCACCAGCGGCCAGCGCAGCCGCTGCTTTTGCAATTGCTGCACCAAAGCCAAAACAATGGCCACCAGAAACTGCTGGAGCACAGTCACCGTCAAGTCATCGCCATTGAAAATATTCACCGCGGTGAGGTACAGAACCAGCACGATCAGGGTGACCGGCCACAGCCGATAGCGAACAAACAGAATCATCAACGCCGCCACCACTGCCAGGATCAGCACCAAGCTTAGCAGCGGCGGCACGGTCGCAGAGGATTGAATGAAGTAGCTTTGCAGACTGTCCTGAAACCGAGTCGCCAGCATGGCAAACCAATCCGCCGACAACTGACTGCGGCCGGGAAATAGCAGGTAAATCGGAATAAAGGCGGTTAAAACCAGTCCGCCAAGGGATAACGGCCACCAGCGGTGCTGCCAGCGCCAGGGCAGCACGCAGAGAATAGCGAGGCCAATATAGAGGTATAGGGGCCATTCAGCCGCCAAGTGATTGACCTTCACAAAGGTGGGCACGGCGAGTATCAGCAAGAGCGCATGAAGCAGGATACCCACTGCCCCTAAGGCGCGCGTTGTCCAACGGCTCATGATGACTGCTGCTCCTTTCGTTGAATCATACTGCCGGTCAAACGGCCATCGGGTCCAACCGCCGCCTGTACGATCTGCGTGCCCTGCCCGCTGGTAGCCAGCGGGGCGCCAATGGCCACAATAGTGGCATCCCGCAACGGGGTTTCTCCCGGTGTCCAGACCGCAGCCGCCGCTGGCGCTTGATACGCCGCGGCAATTTGGGTCGATACCTCGTGGGCATGGGCCCACGTACCGGCCTGGGTCGGCCACCAATACCAAACATTGGTCCAATTGCGTGTCGCCTGCTGCAGGCCAAAGAATAACGCCCATTCCTGTTCATTGAATGTCTGCGCATTGGCGTTGAATACCACGTGAACAAAGGGGGTGGGCTCCGGCGTCAATTCTCGAATCATCGTATGCCCGACCCGGGCAGACACGCGCCAATCCACTACCCCCAAGGGATCACCGGGAATATACTGGCGGTAACCCTGCAGCGAATATGGGTCCACCAGCCCGGCCCGCTGGCGGGCACGCAGCGCGCTCAACATCGGCAGCAGCTGGCGGACCAGTGCTGCCGGCACCGACGGATATACCGTCACGTCAGCCGGGACCACGACCCGTCGGCCTTTGCTCAGCAAACCGAACAAATCCTGACTGCGTACTGGGACCCGCAGACTCGTATATATTCCGCGGGAAAATTAGGCCTGAACACTGATCGCCGCTGGCCGTTTGCCCAGCAGCGTGACTGGTGCCAGCCAGCCCGTGTGGTCCTGCGCCTGCCATTGCGGCTGCCATTGCCACCAGCGGCGATTCGCCACCGTCCCAGTCAGCGAAAAAGGCGTATCGGCCGGCCGTTCAACCGGCCGCAATCGCCAAACCACACTGGTCAGCGGCCAAATGAGCTGACCGAGACACAGCAAAAAGACGAAAACAAAGGCGTACCACACCGCCCAGATCATCGTCGTATTAAAGATGGCCGCTAAACCAAAACTGCCGGCCAGAATCAGCAAAAACAGAAGCATCCCAGCAAACCGTTTGATCCTCCCCATAGCAATCACACCGTCGGTACAGGCGTCGCTTGCAGAATATCTGCAATGATGCCCGGAATCGGGTCATCCCCCACACTGCCCTGGTTCAGAATCAAACGATGATGAAATGTCGGTCCGATCACTGTCTGGATATCATCCGGGATGCAATACTCCCGACCCATGCACAGCGCATAGGCCTTCGCCGCATTGATCAAGGCCATGCCGCCCCGGGGCGAAATGCCCAAACGGATGCGGGGATCTTGACGAGTGGCATCAATTAGGTGCCAGGCATAGTCAATCAACCCATCACTGACGTGAACTGCCGCTGCCAATTCTTTCAAATGATGCAGATCGGCAGCATCAATTACCGGTGCGACATCTTCGATATGGGCTGCCGGATCCGCCCCAGCCAGCAGCTGCCGCTCCGCCTGCTCATTCGGATAACCTAAAGATAATCGGAACAAGAAGCGGTCGATCTGAGCCTCCGGCAATGGATAGGTTCCTTCATAATCTGTCGGATTCTGCGTCGCCAAGACGAAAAAGTCTGGACTCAATCCATAAGTTGTGCCATCCACCGTAACTTTTCGTTCTGCCATGGCCTCCAGCAGAGCCGCCTGAGCTCGGGGCGTTGCCCGGTTGATTTCATCCGCTAAGAGTACCGTCGTGAAAACGGGGCCCCGACGGAATGAAAAATCATGCTGAATCTCATCATAGATGGTCACCCCGATGATGTCGCTGGGAAGCAGGTCTGGAGTAAACTGGATTCGCCGAAAGGGCAATTGCAGTGCGTTGGCCAAGCTGCGCACTAGCGTGGTCTTCCCGACCCCGGGGATGTCTTCAAACAACACATGCCCACCCGCCAGCATGGCGGCAATCGTGAGCATAACTTGTTCAGGCTTGCCAATAACCGTTTGCTCCACATTCGCGGCAATGGCGTCAATACATTCTTTAGCACTCACACTATCTGATATGATCACGATCCGCACTCCGCTTTCTATAATTAAGTCGTTATCTTCATTGTACCGGATTTGGCAAGAAAAGTGGCTAAAGAAGGCGCGCGCTCCGTATAATGGAATTAGCACCATTTATTGAAAGGAGCATCTGCGATGATCAAAGAATTCAAAGAGTTTATTTCCCGAGGGAGTGTCATCGACCTAGCCGTCGGCGTGCTGATTGGGGGTGCCTTTAACGCCATCGTCACTTCACTGAACGATACCCTACTTTCCCCGTTAGTCGGGTTATTCACTGGCGGGCTGAGTCTAGAGAAGAACTTGATCCTGACGATTGGCAAAACCCATCTCCGCTTCGGGGCATTCTTGCAATCGGTGATCACGTTCTTGATTACGGCATTCGTCATTTTCTTGATCGTGAAGGCCTTGAACAAGCTGCGCAAGCCGAAAAAAGCGGCTCCAGCCGGCCCGACTGAGGCGGATTATCTGCGGGAGATCCGGGATTTGTTGGCAGAGAAGGAAAAGCAGGAGTAAGCGTTCTGTCGACTGCCGGGCCAATGCTGCGCACAAATTTGAAATCCCTTCTTGGAAAAAAAGCACCCGTTGCCGCCTTCATTGGCGGAACGGGTGCTTTAGATTTACTGCCTAGGCTTGATTCTGTAACTGATGCTGAATACTGAATAACGGACTGACCGGCTCGTTTTCGTAGATTCGAACAATGGCTTCGCCCAGCAGCTTAGCTACTGACACTTGGACCATCTTGTCGATCTTCATTTCTGGCGGCATCTGGATCGAGTCCGTCACCACCAGCTGTTTGATGCTGGAGTTTTGAATTCGATCAATAGCCGGGCCGGATAATACCGGGTGAGTACAGCTGGCATAGACTTCAGTAGCACCAGCATCCTTCAAAGCTTGCGCCGCCAAGGTGATCGTACCGGCAGTATCGATCATATCATCGATAATGATCGCCCGTTTGCCCTCGACATGGCCAATGATATTCATCACTTCGGCCACATTTGCCCGCGGCCGGCGCTTATCGATAATGGCCAGCGGCGTCTTCAGGAACTCAGCCACTTTACGCGCCCGGGTCACGCCGCCGTGATCCGGAGAAACAGTGACGGCTCCCTCATTCAAGTGGTGCTGTAAGAAGTAACTGGCCAGCAATGGCGCGCCCATCATGTGGTCGACCGGAATATCGAAGAATCCCTGGATCTGAGCTGCATGCAGGTCCAAGGCGACGATTCGGTCGGCCCCAGCACGCTGCAGCATGTTGGCCACCAGCTTCGCCGTGATCGGTTCGCGAGCCCGGGACTTGCGGTCTTGCCGCGCATAGCCGTAATAGGGAATGACCGCATTGATGGTCCGAGCGCTGGCCCGGCGCAGGGCGTCAATCATAATCAGCAGTTCCATCAAATTATCGTTCACCGGTGCCGACGTGGACTGAATCAAGAAGACGTCTGCGCCCCGAATACTTTCATCAATGTTGATTTGAATTTCACCATCAGAGAATCGGCTGACGGACGACTTGCCGAGTTCAACGCCCACTGTCTTCGCAATGCCTTCAGCTAAGGGTTTGTTCGAATTCAGTGCAAAAATCTTTAATTTCTCGCCGAAACGATTTTCAACCATGTTTGCCTCCGCTTTTCCTTATTTCCACTCTGAGCTCTTGCTTAACGGTAACTTGTCCCAGAAATCGGACTTGTTGACTTGCCGGGCCCGGGCGATCCCCATGGCGTGGTAGGCAATATCCTTGGTAATGGTGGAACCGGCGGCGATAAAGGAATGATCCGCAATTTCCACCGGCGCGACAATGTTCGAATTGGAGCCGATGAAGGCTTTGTCGCCAACCGTGGTGTGCCATTTCTTCACGCCATCGTAATTAACGAAGACGACCCCGCAGCCGACGTTGATATCGCTGCCCAGGGTGGCATCGCCGACGTAGGACAGATGGCCCAACTTGGTGCGCGCCCCCAGCGTGGCGTTCTTCACTTCGCAGAAGTTGCCGATGTGGACGTCTTCGCCGATGTCGGCCTTGGGCCGTAAGTGGGAATTAGGGCCGATGTCGCTGCCCCGGTGCATCGTGGCCTGTTCAATGGTCGAACTGGTAATGTGCACGTTATCTTCAATCGTTGCGTCCACTAACAGGGAGTGTGCGCCAACGACACAATGCCGGCCAATGGTGGTCTGGCCTTGAATCTGCACACCGGGTTCAATGATCGTATCCTGACCGATCTGCACCCCGACATCAATATAAGTCGTCGCCGGATCGATCATGGACACCCCATTCATCATGAAGTCGTGGTTGATCCGCTGCTGCATCACTTTAGTCGCGGCGGCCAAGGCCACCCGGTCGTTAACGCCCATGGATTCTTCAAAATTCTTCATCCGGTAAGCCGCAATGATGCCGCCGGCCTTCCGCATGATGGCGATCACGTCGGTGAGGTAATATTCACCCTGGGCGTTATCGTTGGTGACTTGCTTCAACGCCGCAAACAGGGCCTGGTTGTCGAAGCAGTACACACCGGTATTGATTTCTTGAATGGCTGCTTCTTCGTGGCTGGCATCCTTTTGTTCCACAATGCGTTCCACGATTCCTAAGTCGTTGCGGACAATGCGGCCGTAACCCGTGGGATCCGGCGCTTCGGCAGTCAGAATCGTTGCCTTGGCGCCCTTCTCCGTGTGGTATTGCAGCAACTTGTTCAGTGTCGCGGCGGTCAACAGCGGTGTGTCCCCGCTGACGACCAGCGTGACGCCCTCTTTATCCGCCAGGAGCGGGGCCGTTTGCAGCACTGCGTGGCCGGTACCCAGCTGCTCCGGCTGATCCGCATATTCAGTCCGGTCGCCCAGTGTTTTCTTAACATCCTGGGCATCATGGCCAACGACGGTAATGATTTTTTCCGGTTGCACTTGACTGACCTGGGTCAATACATGTTCAACCATCGTCCGGCCGCAAATCTTATGCAGTACTTTATGCACATCCGACTTCATCCGGGTGCCCATACCAGCGGCTAAGATCACGACATACCTTGGTTCCATTCAGAAACCCCCTGCTTTCTCACAAATTGTCCGTATTCAATGCATATCATACAGGAAAATGCGCCCTAACGCCATATGCAAACGGGATGACGAGACGCAAAAACAGCCCTGGCACGGAGAAACAAAGATGGTTCTTCGTACGCCGTGCCAAAGCTGCGCAAGCTACGGCGGATGGGGCTGGCGACGCGCAGCAAGTGCGAAGCCGAAGGCGTAGCTAACCATGACGGCGTTTTGAGCCCGCTACGCGGTCTCAAAATCGCCTAACAACATCGGCGGCAAAGCCGCCGTGTTGTTTCCATGGCTGAGCCCCATCCGCCTCCGCTTGCTCCGCATTGGCACTACATTCTTCAGAATCCTAACCTTGTTTTCGTACCTGGACTGTATTAACTGCAACGATTTCCTAACGTTCGGTCACGGCTTGGGTCAAATCTTCCAAGAACGTGGTTTTTTCTAAATAATTGCCTGGATTGGCGACGATGGTTTGGGCGTCGGTGTCCACATCGTCCACCCGTAACAAGGAAGAATAATCAGACACCATGGGTTTGCCGGAGAAGATGGCCTCGGCGAAAACGGCGATGCCAACGAGTTCCGCATCGAATTCATTGATCAGGGTGCGCATGCCGTTGACCGTGCCGCCGCCCTTCATGAAGTCGTCAACGACCAGGACCTTGGCGCCTTCACGCAAGGAGCGCTTGGACAGCTCCATCTTTTCGATTCGATTGCTGGAACCGGACACGTAGTTCACACTGACGGTGGAGCCTTCGGTGACCTTGGAGTCCCGCCGCACAATGACGAATGGCACGTTCAAATAACTGGCGGTCGCCTGGGCAATGGGAATGCCCTTGGTAGCCACGGTCATCACGACATCCACCGGCGTCCGAACATATTGGGTGGCGATCAGCCGACCGATATCGTTGAGTACCGTGGGTTGGCCCAGGAGATCAGACAGATAGACATACCCGCCGGGCAGCAGGCGCTCTTTCTCAGCCAGCCGAGCGGCCATCGTTTGCAAGAATGTTTCCGCAAAATTGCGGCTCACTGCGGGAATGTAGCGGACACCGCCAGCGGCGCCGGGAACAGTTTGTAAAATACCCGTGCCCCGGGTCGCAAAGGTCCGTTTTACGATTGCCAAGTCTTCACTGATCGAAGATTTGGCCGATTCATACCGGGCGGAGAAGAAGGTCAAAGGGATCAGGGTCTTGGGGCGGGCCATTAAGTATTGGGTAATATCGATCAAGCGTTCACTACGTTTTACTTTCATTGTGCAATCCTTTCAGTGGGCAATTTCCGTGTATTTTCTCTATTTTCTCTGTTATTGTTCGGAAAGTCAAGAAAGAATTCGTATCCGTTAACAATCGATAACCATTATAATATACTAGAGTATGTACTGAGGTTCCTAAGAAAGGAAGAGTTCAATGGCACATAAGACGTACACGGATTACTTTTTCGACAAGAGTGCTTTCAACACGTTGGATGGGGGCTATGTTCCGCTGACCGTCAATCATGACGCACCGGCTAAGCCGCTGGCCATTCCGGCGCTGCATCCCGCCGATAGCGAGGACGCCAACCACGTGGAATATACCGTAACCGCTCGCACTGGCGAAGTGCAGATGCTGCCAGGCAAGCCGACCAAAACGTGGGGCTATGACGCTAACGTGCTGGGCCAGACGATTGTCTTCAAAGAAGGCCAGGATGTGACCATCCACCTGAAGAATGACCTGCCGGAATTGACCACGTTCCACTGGCACGGCTTGAATGTGCCAGGGCCCTATGTTGACGGCGGCTGCCACGCCCCGGTCTATCCGGGCGAAACCAAGGACATTCAGTTCACGGTGAAACAGCCGGCGGCCACACTGTGGCTCCATGCCCACCCGTGTCCCGAAACGGCGGTCCAAGTCTATCACGGTTTGGCCGCGATGGTCTTGGTGCAAGATGCTGAAGAAGCAAAGCTGCCCTTGCCCCGCAACTATGGCGTGGATGACATCCCCGTCGTCTTACAGGATCGGCATTTCAATCAGGATAATCAATGGGATTACCAAGCGGATTACGATCCCGATGGCGTCCAGGGGCCCACGGCCGTAATCAACGGAACGGTCAACCCGTACTTTGACGTGACCACCACCCGGGTGCGCCTGCGCCTGCTGGATGGCGCCAACCGCCGGGAATGGCGGCTGCACTTCGGCGACAACCATGAGTTTGCGCAAGTGGCTTCCGATGGCGGTATTTTACCCAGCCCGGTCTATTTCACCCATTTGATGCTGACCTGTGCTGAGCGGGCCGAGATCGTCGTAGACTTCAGCGACTATGCCGTGGGCGATACGGTTGCCCTTTATTCCGACGATGTGCCGTTGCTGACTTTCCGCATCAAGGCCAAAAATGATAACGGTCATGGTGAACTGCCCGAGAAATTGGCGGACATTCCCCGGCTGCAAGCAACCCCAGGGCTGCCGATTCACAAAGTTGTCATGTCCGGCATGGATGAAGCGGTGGAAATCGATGGCAAGAAATTCGATATGCAGC
The DNA here is from genome assembly GCF_000425885.1 of Schleiferilactobacillus harbinensis DSM 16991. GTDB lineage: Bacteria > Bacillota > Bacilli > Lactobacillales > Lactobacillaceae > Schleiferilactobacillus > Schleiferilactobacillus harbinensis. Next base: position 16,005 of record NZ_AUEH01000024.1, on the reverse strand, counting down.
GCATCGACAGCACTCAAGACCTGGGTGTCACGGAAATCTGGGACGTCACCAACACCAACGATATGCACGGCGGCATGATTCACCCGTTCCATATCCACGGCGGGCAATTCCAGATTATTTCCCGGGACGGTCATGATCCGTATCCCAACGAATATGGATGGAAAGATACCGTCGGGGTGAATCCCGGCGAGCACGTCCGCTTCGCGATGAAGTTTGACTTTGCCGGTGTCTACATGTATCACTGCCATATTTTGGAACATGAAGACGGCGGGATGATGGCTCAGATCGAAGTCATCGACCCCAGCGAGCCGCGGCCCAAGTACAAACTAATGGATCACCACACGTTGATGACGGCCTTCGCCAAAGAACGCGGCGTCAGCATGGATGAGATGTGGATCGGCGCCATGAACTCGTATAAAAAGATGGGCATGCACATGTAACAGCTGCCCAACAGAAAAGCAGATTTCTCGATTGCTGGGAAATCTGCTTTTTTTGGTTACTGCGTGTTTTTATCGCCCGGCCGCTCGATAAATTGGACCCGGTCCTGGAGCACATCGTGAATGGCTTGCAGGCGTTTGATCGTGTCGTCCAAGGTCAAATAATAATACACCTTGTTCTTCTCTTTGTACGCATCGATCATGCCGATATCCTTGAGGATCTTCAAGTGGTGTGAGGTTGCGGGCTGCGACATTTTGATCTCGTCGGCCAATTCATTCACTGTCAGCCCATGATCTGACTTATCCCCCAGCAGGAGCAGCAGCTTCTGCCGGGCGGGACTGGCCAAGGCATTCAGATGGCCGATATCCGAGCGGAACTCAGCGGCGGTACGTTCTTGAATTTTCTTGACTTGTTCTGCTTTACTCTTTTTCTTTGCCATTATTCTGCTGTAACTTCCTTTGTTTGGCGTTTGAGAGGACGGACAACATAGACTTCCGGGACAAAGCCCCGCAAGCCGTTATAAATACGCTGAGCCCGGCTATGGGTGGCGGCGATGCCAAAAACGGTCGGACCGGTGCCGGTCATTTGTGCCGTCAGCGCACCGAATTGACGCATCTTTTGGCGGATCCGGCGAATCTCCGGAATTTTATCCTCCGTGATAGTTTCCAGTGCATTGCCCATGCCGCCGGCCATCAGCGGCAGATTCTGGGCCTGGATGCCGGCAATCACCCGCTGGGTATCCGGATGGGGCAAGCGCTCCGGCCGAGCGGCCTCATTCAATATTTGCGGCGTCGACACTGGCACCGGCGGTTTGGCAATCACCACCCAGCAATCCGGGGTTTGGCCCAAGGGGTGGATGATCTCGCCCCGGCCAGTGACCAGGGCTGTTTCGCTATAAACGCAAAACGGCACATCGGAATCCAGTGTGAGACCCAATCGGGCTAACGCCGCTCGGTCGAGGCCCAACTGCCAGAGGCGATTCAAGGCACGCAAAACCGCGGCGGCATCCGCGGACCCGCCGCCCATTCCAGCTGAAACCGGAATATGTTTTTCAATGTCGATGGTCACCCCGGCATCCGGGGCATATCGTTGTTGCAAGAGCACCGCCGCCCGATACGCCAAGTTGCGGCTGTCTTCGGGTAAAAACAGGCTGTCTGTGCGCACGCGTATCCGACCGTCCGCCCGAGGCGTGAGGTGGATCGTATCGTGCAGGTCAACACAGGTCATCACCATTTCCCATTCATGCAATCCGTCTGCGTGGACATAGAGGGCGTCCAGCGACAGATTGATCTTGGCGGCTGCCCGTTCCATTATTTCGCTCATAGTCTCCACCGCAGTCTTTATTGTAGCTATTATATCGAATTATAAGAGGCGATGCCACCGAACAAGGTTGAAAATGGGCCTTCTACTGCCGTACCAAGTGCTCCGCAAGCTGCAGCACCAGATACGCAGAAACTGCATGACAATCGATTGTTCCCACTCTTAGCCCAAACCCAGATACAAAAAAAGGCGCGCCTTGAAGCCGCACCCAAGAAACATCATTTGGTTAACATGTCGTTTTATTCGTATTGGCTGTGCCATCATCGAAGTTTATTTCGATGGACTTGGTCAACAGATCCGTGTAGGTATAAGATACGCGTTTGAACGCATTGGTCGCCGGGTCTAGATCTACGACGAACACCGCTGGATAGGTTTCCTTCAAAATCCCGTGGCGTCGCGTGATCTTTTTCCGTCCTGCCTGAGCCACAACGGTTAAATTGTCGCCCAAACGCTCATCCAAACGATGTTTGATATTCGCGATTGTAATTGGCATCGACTCACCCCTCAATGACCTTCATTATACCTGTTCAATGAAATAAAGTCAATAAATTCAAAAAATAATGAGGCGAAATCGCGATTTATTTTAAGCAGTATCTCATTTTTGTTCGGATAACTTTTTACTCAACACTATAAATTCCGCAATGGAAACAGTTTCAGCCCGAGCGGTTGGCGCAACGCCTGCCTGAGAAAATGCAGCAGTCAATATGGCGCGATGTGCCGGCGTCTTGCCGTACCAATTCAGCAGATTGTTCATGATCGTTTTTCGCCGCTGAGCAAAGCTGGCGGTCACAACTTGATTGAAGTACGCCTGATCCGCTGCCGGGACGAGCGGTTCGGTCAGGAAGTCAAAGACTACGACGGCGGAATCCACTTTGGGCGGCGGATTGAATGCCGTGTGGGAAACGGTCATGGCGATCCGGGCCTTAGTCCGAATCTGCACAGCAATACTCAGTGAGCCGTATTCTTTGCCCCCTGGTGCCGCGGTGATTCGATCGGCCACTTCCTTTTGCATCATCATCACCATCCGCCGAATCGGCAGGCCGCTTTCTAGGAAATGCATCAAGATCGGCGTCGTCACATAGTACGGCAGATTAGCGACAATGTTCAATTCGGGGGCCAGGGCCGATAACTGAGCCGGGGTAGCAGCCAGGATATCCTGGTGGACGATGTCAATATTCGTATAGTCATGCAGGGTGTCTGCCAACACCGGCAGCAAACGCTGGTCCAGCTCGAAGGCTGTGACGTGCCCCGCTGCCTGGGCGAGGTATTCGGTCAACGCGCCGATCCCTGGGCCGATCTCAATCACTGCATCCTGCTTGGTCAGCTCGGCAGCATCAACAATATCTTGCAGCACCCGCCCGTTCGTCAAGAAGTTCTGGCCGAGGCTCTTCTTCGGCCGCAGGTGATACTGGGCCATAATCTCCCGCGTCCGGGCCGGATCAGAAATCCGCAAATCGTCAGTCATGGATAGTATCCTTTCTGTCTGTTCCAGGCCACGCGCGCACTGTCGCCCCCAACTGGGCCGGGGTAATGGCGAAAGCGTGGAGCCGTTTCAATAGTTGTTTGCCGTTCACGTGGCCCAGGTGCAGGGTGTCAGCCACGTAATTGCGCAACGCCGCAGCATTGGGCGTGCCAGTCAGCCCAAGGTGGAGCAGGTCCTCCTCGGTGACTGGATCGGCGGTATTCGGCTGGCTCACCGGCGTGTACACCTGAGCCAAAGCAGCGCGAATTGTCGCATTGCTGGCGTGCTCAACGCCGATGGTCCCCTGCTTCACCGGGATCCCGGCCTGGCGGGGCAAAAAAGCTTGTTTGGCATCGGGGACGGCAGCCAGGATCTGGCGGCGGATCTTCTCCCCGGGATGATCAGGATCCGTGAAGATAATGATCCCCCGCTTGGCCTGGGCTTCTTTGATCGCCGCCAGTGTATCCGGCGGCAGGGCAAAGCCGTGGGTCTCAATGGTATCCACCGGCCCCAGGGCTTCCTGGAGCCGTTTGGTGTCGTCACGCCCTTCCACGATGATCACTTCTTTGATCATGCTGGTACCTCCGTGATCCGAAAAATCCGTTCGGTATTGGCAAAGGTCTGGGCCGCCAGCGTATCCGCGGGGACATCCCGCAGCTGGGCCAAAAAGGCGGCTGTATCCGCGGTAAACGCTGGTTCGTTGCGTTCGCCGCGATGGGGCAGCGGGGCTAAATACGGTGCGTCAGTCTCCACCAGCAACCGGTCCGCCGGCACCAACTGAGCACTGGCTTGAACGTCCTGGGCATTTTTATACGTCACCACACCGCTGAAAGAAACGTACATGCCCAGCGCCAGAAACTTCTCCGCCCACTCTGGACCGCCGTTGAAGCTGTGCATGATGCCGCCAAATTCTGTCACGGCACTGCGGCGTAAAATATCGTACGTGTCCTGCATCGCCTCCCGGGTATGGATCACCACGGGTTGGTGCAATTCGGCAGCCAACGCCAGCTGGCGGGCAAAGACTTGGCGCTGGACCGGGTGCGGGCTGGAGTCCCAGTGATAGTCCAGCCCGATTTCGCCGATGGCCACGGTCTTCGGTTGGGCCAGCTGGCTGCGCAGCACCTTTTCAGCGGCCGGCGTATACAGCCGGGCACTCTCCGGATGCCAGCCCACAACGGCGTAAAGATGGGCAAAACGCCGAGCCAAATCCAGGGCTCCCTGGTTTAGCTCGGCGTCACTGCCCACGATCGCCATATGGGTCACTCCGCGCTCAGCAGCCCGGGCGACATAGTCGGCCTCGTGCCCCGCAAACGCGGAATCATTCAAATGGGTATGGGAATCAAATAAAGAAACGATCGTGATTTCCTACTTTCTGCATTACCCGACTAACGAGCCGTTAGTCAAGCTGTCCGGAACCGTCAACAACTGGATCTTACCGTCATGCTCCGCAGACAGCAGCATGCCCTGGCTAAGCTCGCCCCGCAGCTTGCGGGGGGCCAAGTTAACGACTGCCAGAACTTTCTTCCCGACTAAGGATTGGAAGTCCGGATAATACGCGGCGATGCCGGAAATGATTTGCCGATGGGTAGGATCGCCAGCGTCCAATTCGAACTTCAGCAGCTTATCAGCGTGGGCCACTTTGGCCACGTTGATGATTTGGGCCACCCGAATCTCGGTCTTGTCGAACGTATCGAAATCGATCTGGTCCTTCATATTATGCAAATCTGTGGCCAAAACGTCGAACTTGCCGGATTTCTGTTCATTCAAATCCTCAACCACAGCACTAGAATCCTTCTGTTCAGCGCGCATCTGCTGCTTGATGTAGTTGACCTCGACATCGGCATCCAGCCGCGGGAAAATCGGTTCGGCGTGATCGGTCACCGTGATGCCGGCCGGAAATGCGCCCCACTCCGGCTTGTCCGCGACGGCCGGATCGGCGTCGGCCAGACCCAGCTGGGCAAACATTTCTTTCGGCGTATGGGTCATCACTGGCGCCACCAGCACGGCGACGAGCCGCAGGGATTCCGCCAAATGGGCCAGGACACTGTCCAGGGCCTTGGCGGTCTTATCGCTCTTGGCGAGCTTCCACGGTTCAGTTTCGTCAATGTACTTGTTGGCCCGGTTGATCAGGCGCCAGACTTCATCCAACGCATTGGGGAAGCGGAAGTGGTTCATGTCGTCGTCGTAAGCCACCAAGACATCGCTGGCTGTGGCAACCAGATCATCATCGACCTCGGTTTGACTGGACAGATCCGTCGGCACATGGCCATCACGATATTTGTTGATCATCGCGATCGTCCGATTGAGCAGGTTGCCCAAATCGTTAGCCAGGTCATAATTGATCCGGTCGATGAAGTCCTCCGGGGTGAAGACACCGTCGCTGCCGAACGGGAAAGCGCGCATTAAGTAATAGCGCAGGGCATCCAAACCGTAACGCTTGACCAGCATTTCCGGATAAACGACGTTGCCCTTAGACTTGGACATCTTGCCGTCTTTCATCAACAGCCAGCCATGGCCGTATACCTGCTTGGGCAATGGCAACCCCAGCGCATGGAGAATGATCGGCCAATAAATCGTGTGGAAGCGGACAATTTCTTTCCCCACGAATTGAACATCTGCCGGCCAGTATTTCTTAAATAAGGAATCATCATCGCTGCCGTAACCCAGCGCGGTAATATAGTTGAGCAGCGCGTCAACCCAGACGTACACCACGTGCTTCGGGTTGCTGGGAATCGGCACCCCCCAATTGAAGCTGGTCCGGGACATGGCTAGGTCTTCCAAGCCGGGCTTGATGAAGTTATTGATCATCTCATTCTTGCGGGACTCGGGTTGAATGAAGTGGGGATGATCCTTGTAGTATTGCAGCAGCCAATCGGCATATTTGCTCATCTTGAAGAAATAAGATTCTTCCTTGACCAGCTGGACGTCGTGACCAGAGGGGGCCTTGCCGCCGATGACCTTGCCATCCTTGTCCCGGTAAACTTCGGCCAATTGGGTCTCGGTGAAGTATTCCTCGTCGTCCACGGAATACCAGCCGACATACTCGCCCAGATAGACGTCGCCTTGCTTGATCAGCTGCTCAACGATTTTTTGGACCGCTTTGACGTGGTAATCATCTGTGGTCCGAATGAACTTGTCGTTGGAGATGTCCAGCATCCGCCACAGCTTCTTGATATCGGCCGCCATGCCGTCCACATATTCCTGGGGCGACATATGCAGTGCTTCGGCCTTCTGTTCGATCTTCAGGCCATGTTCGTCGGTGCCGGTGAGGAAGAAAACGTCGTAACCGCGCATCCGTTTATAGCGCGCCAGCGTATCGGCAGCGATGGTGGTGTAGGAATTGCCAATGTGTAATTGCCCAGACGGGTAGTAGATGGGCGTCGTGATATAGAAAGTGGGTTTTGCTTCAGACATTAAAATAGAGCCTCCATAGACGGTTGCCGCCAACGGGGAAATGAGCCCCGCCCGGTCTGCCTTTATAAGTGATACTTGGTTTGACACATGGGAATAGTATAGCACGTCCTAGGCGGCAGCTAACTGCTTAGATAGAAAGCCGCTACTATAGAACGTTGGTTATATATCGAATCCCAATTGGCGCGGATTCAGGTCAGTGAATGATAACCCGAGAATCTTTTGCAGCATCAGCGCGTTATCCGCCGCGTCGCCGCCGGCATTGTTGTTGAAGATAATTGTCGTGGTCTGGGCTTGGGCAGCGACCTTTTGGACTGCGGCAGCGATTTCGTGGAGTTCTTGGTCGTTGTAGCGGTACAGCGTCCGCTTACGCCGCCAGCCGGCGCCGGGATTTTGCCAACCGGCTAAATTACGGCCGTGGAGACGGAAAAAGGCCTGCTGCTGGTCTGTCACCGCGGGATAAAACGGCACGCTGTTGCCCTGGGTCGCCGGTTCATCGGCGATGGTCAGGCTCATATGCAGTTCTTGCAACAGCAACATACTTTCTTTGACGAGCGCGGGTTTATACCACGTATTGTTCCGCCACTCCACCGTCAGCGGCCAATCGCCGAATAAATCGCGCAGCTGGCGAAGATACAAAATATTTTCTCGACTGACCGTGAAGAAAGGCGGGAATTGCAGCAAGACGGCCTGCAATTGCCCATGGTCATGCAATTCCTGGAAGGCCGCGCGAAAGGCGTTGACCGTCGCCGGCAAGTCAAATTCCGTCACCCGTTCGTGCTTGGTAATGATTCCGTTGGCTTTCACAATGAATTGAAAAGACGCTGGCACTTGCAAGCGCCAGTTATGGACGACGAGAGGCTTAGGAATCGCATAGAATGCCGTGTCGACTTCCACGACGGGAAAGAATCCGGCATATTCGCTCAAGGTGAGTTTTTTCGTGCCGCCAAGCAGACTGGGATGTTCCGTCCACGTGGTCAAACCAATTGTAATTGCCATTTACACCAAATTCCCTTCATTATCTCGGGCCACACTGGCTGGATCCAATAGGGTGAAATCCGTCAAACGTTCATCCACAAAATCCGTGTGGACATAAATTGCGTCAGCATCCATCATCTGGGGAATCAGCCGCTGGACATCGGCCACGACGCCGGTGTTATCCGCCCGAGTCAGCCATTCGGGACTGAAGGGTTGTAAAATACCCTCACGCATCCACTGGGGATAACGGGATTTCACGATGGGTTCCTGCAATTGTGCCTTGAATAGGTAGATGCCGTCGCGGAACGTCCCATCAACGTACCAATCCATCAGGCCCAATTGGCTGATGTCGTAGTCGGCCGTTGCAATCGTTGTTTCTTCCAGAATCTCCCGAGTTGCCGCAGCCACCGGTGTTTCACCGGCTTCAACTTTACCGCCGATGCCGTTCCATAGACCGGGATACGGGGATTTGAAGCGATTCAACATGAGGACCTGCCGACCGTCGGTAATCAGTGCGAGTGTGTAACGATATTTTGCCATGAGATACCACCCTTTCTGTCTGCTATATCTATTAGAAGACAAATTGAGGGAAAAGGAAAGGCTGGCTGCCTCCCCTAAACGGGCTCCGGCCGACAGCAGCTTAGCAACAGCCTTCGCCTAAACGGGCTCAGGCGACCAGAAGCTGGGGGATAAGGACGGCAAGGCAAAAACCCAAAACCAGGGTTTGTGCCTTGCCGTCCTTATCCCTACGCTTCTGAGCGGTCGCCTTCGCCCTCTCTCTTGGTCACATTGCACAAAACCCTAGGGTATCTTTGAGCGGGTTGGTCATTGTCACTGCAATCGGTTTCAATTATGATGTAAACGTAAACAAGTAAAGGAGACACAAATTATGGTAAAAGTTGATTTGGACCACATTTATAAGGAATACCCAGATGCCGAGGAAGGCGTCTACGCCGTTGCTGACTTTGATCTGCACATTGAAGACCGAGAATTCATCGTTTTCGTAGGCCCGTCCGGGTGTGGTAAGTCAACCACCCTGCGGATGATTGCCGGGTTGGAAGATATTTCTAAGGGCGACCTGAAAATTGGTGGCCAAATCATGAACGATGTGGCCCCTAAGGACCGGGACATCGCCATGGTCTTCCAGAACTACGCCTTGTATCCGCATATGACCGTGTTTGATAACATGGCCTTCGGCTTGAAGCTGCGGAAATATGAAAAGGCCGACATCAAGAAGCGGGTTGACGATGCCGCGCAAATCTTGGGCTTGACGGATTACTTGGATCGTAAGCCAGCGGCTCTGTCTGGTGGTCAACGGCAGCGTGTTGCGTTGGGCCGGGCCATCGTCCGGGACGCACCGATCTTCCTGATGGACGAACCGTTGTCTAACTTGGATGCCAAACTGCGGGTAACGATGCGGGCAGAAATTGCCAAATTGCATCAACGGTTAAAGACCACCACCATCTATGTAACCCACGACCAGACTGAAGCCATGACCATGGCGGACCGGATCGTTGTTATGTCCATGGGTAAAGTTCAGCAAATTGGTACACCGGCTGAAGTTTATGATCGGCCGAAGAACGAATTCGTTGCCGGATTCATTGGTTCCCCTGCCATGAACTTCTTCAACGTTCATCTGAAGGATGGTCATATTGCTGACGGCAAGGGCCTGGACCTCGAAGTACCCGAAGGCCGTTTGAAGATTTTGGAAGACCAAGGGTATAACGATAAAGACCTGGTATTGGGTGTTCGGCCTGAAGATATTCATGCTGAAGAAGCCTTCATCGAGACCTTCCCGAATGCCACCGCCAAGACGACCGTTGTCGTATCTGAGCTGCTTGGTGCCGAATCCATGCTGTATGCTCGGGTTGACCAAACTGAATTCGTTGCGCGGGTTGACGCCCGGGATTACCACAAGCCTGGCGATACCGTTGAAATGGCCTTCGACCTCAACAAGGCCCACTTCTTCGATAAGGAAACCACTGACGCTATTTACTCCAGCGCCACAGCGAACGACGAACAATAATCACGACCGGTAACTGCCAGAACCTCCTCGCTGGCAGTTAGGTCAATCAAAAAATCGCTGACAAGCTGATGCTTGTCGGCGATTTTTTTGTGCTGCTAGGCTAAATTTTCGCCATTGCTCTGAATGACTTGCTGATACCAATAAAACGAATCCTTACGCAGCCGGGCCAAGGTGCCATTGCCATCATCGTCTTGATCCACATAGATAAAGCCGTACCGTTTGGACATTTCCGACGTGGATGCACTGATCAGGTCGATCGGACCCCACGTCGTGTAACCCATCAGCTGGACTCCGTCCCGGATGGCTTCCTTCATCTGAGCAATATGCCCGCGCAGATAGTCGATGCGATAGTCATCATGGATCTTACCGTCAGTGGTCACTTCGTCTTCCGCACCAAGTCCGTTTTCCACCACGAACAGCGGCAGCCGGTAGCGGTCCCACATTTCGTTCAGCGAGATCCGCAATCCCACCGGATCGATCTGCCACCCCCACGCGCTGGCTGGCAGATACGGATTCTTCTCGCCCAGGGCAAAGCCCTCCTGGAATTGGGTCACGTTGAGGGCCGGTGAGGCAACCATCGACATGTAGTAACTGAACGAAATAAAATCCACGGTGCCCTGCCGCAAGATTTCTTCATCATCGGGCGCCAGCACCAGCTGTACCCTGTTTTCGCTGAAAAAGCGATTCATGTATTCTGGATACTCACCCCGGGCCTGCACATCGGTATAAAACAAATTCAGCTGGTCCGCGAACTGAGCCGCCCGGACATCCTCTGGATCGGCGGTTTTAGGATACGTCTGCATCCGAGCCAGCATGCAGCCGACCTTGGCCGCCGGATCGATGGCGTGGGCCTGTTGGACGGCCCGAGCGCTGGCCACAAATTGATGATGCAGCGCTTGGAAGCGCAACTGCGCTTTCTCTGCCAAGGGCAAGTCCGCATCCACCGCCCCGGTCCCGGTCGTACCATTTTGAATCGCATTAATCTCGTTAAACGTCAGCCAGTATTTCACGATCCCCTTATACCGGTTAAACAGGACGGCCGTGTACCGCAGAAAGGCCTCGATCGTCGCCCGGCTGGCCCAGCCGTTCTGTTTCAGGGTCAGCCCCAAAGGCGTCTCAAAATGGGAGATTGTGACCACTGGTTCGATGCCGTGTCGGCGGCATTCGGCAAACACCGCATCATAGAAACGCAACCCGGCTTCGTTGGGTTCAGCGTCGTCCCCCTTGGGAAAGATCCGCGCCCAGGAGATCGATAGGCGAAAAGCTTTGAAGCCCATTTCGGCGAACAGCGCAATATCCTCTTGATAGTGGTGATAGAAATCGATTCCCCGCCGTTTGGGATACAGCGTATCCGTTTTGTCGGCCACCGCCACCGCAATACTGTCAGCAGTCACCGGGGTGCGGCGAAAATGCAGCCGGTCCGTCGCCTTTTGCACCACTTCAGCCGTGGTCAAACCCTTGCCGTCCAGATTCCAGCCGCCTTCGACTTGGTTCGCCGCCGTCGCGCCGCCCCACAGAAAATCCTTGGGAAATGTTGTTGGTATATCGGTTTTATACATCGTATCGTCCTCTCCTAAACCAGCGTGAGCAGTGTATCAGCCGTGGTGACAGTCGCCGCATCGGTGACCGTCACTTGGTGGTAGTGCGCACTGTTCGTCACGATCACCGGCGTCGTGACAGAAAAGCCGGCCGCATGGATCGCCTCAATATCAAATTCAACCAGCGGCTGGCCCACCGTGACGGCCTCGTCCTTTTTGACCAGCACGCGGAAGCCCTTGCCCTGCAGATTGACGGTGTCCATACCGATATGCATCAGCAGTTCCACCCCATCCGTCGTATTCAAGCCCACGGCGTGACCGCCGGGAAAGACCAGGGCCACGGTGCCATCGGCAGGGGCGCGCAGGATACCGGCCGTGGGCTCAATAGCGGCACCCCGCCCCATGGCTTCTGAAGCAAAAACCGTATCCGGCACTGCACTCAGGGGCAATACTTGACCATTCAAGGGACTGTTTAAGGAAGTCGCCTGGTTGTACCGGACATGAGCCGGCTGTTCCGAGGCCGCGCCTACTGGGGCTGCGTCTGTCCCTGCAACAGCCAGGGCCACGTTGCCGACCGCTTCCGGCGCGGCCGGGGTGACCGCCGCCTCTGCGGTACCTTCTTCTAAATCATTATCCACATACTTCCGACCAAAGAGATATTGCAGGACAAAGCCCAGGATCAACGCGCCCACGATGGCCAGGAGCATCCCGTAGAAATCCCAGCCCAGGCCGGTCTTCGGGTTCAGCTTATTGGGAATCCCGAAGATGCCTAGACCGCCCATCATGTAACTGGCACTGCCGACTAAACCGAGCACGCCGCCGCCAATTGCCGCTGCGATACAGCTCAAGGTAAACGGCCGTTTGCGCGGCAGAGACAGCCCGTAAATCGCCGGTTCGGTGATCCCAAAAATACCAGAAATCACCGCAGGAATACCGATACTGCGAGTCTTTTTGTTCTTCGTCTGCATCGTGATCGCCAGCACCACCCCGGTTTGGGCGAAGGACGCCGCGAAAGTCAGGGCCAAAATCGGATCGAAGCCCTGGGTGGCAATATTGGTCATCGCCACTGGAATGAAGCCCCAATGCATCCCGAACATGACGAAAATCTGCCATAGACCGCCCATAAGCAGCCCAGCCACGACCGGGCTGAAGTTATACACGGTCAAACACACATGGGAAATGATGACACTGGTCCAGGTCGCCACCGGACCGATCACCAATAGGGTCAGCGGCAGCGTGATCAGCAATACCGTGAACGGCACCAGGAACGTCTTTACCGCATCCGGGATGATCTTGCGGGCTGCTTTCTGAATCTTCGACGCAAACCAAACGGCCAGCAGCACCGGAATGACGGAGGACGTGTAGTTCATCATCACCACGGGAATCCCGAAGAACGTAGTGTGGATCGAGGATTCGAAAATCGTCCCGGAAAATAGGGTGAACAGCGTGTCCTTGCTGGAATTCATCGCCACGATAGCCGGATAGCACAGCGTCGCGCCAATGGCCAGGCCGACAAAATGGTCCAGCTTGAATTTCTTCGCCGCAGTATAGCCGAGAATGATGGGCAGAAAGTAGAAAAATTCATCTCCGATGGCGTTGAGGATCTGATACGTTCCGCTCTCCGGGGACAGCCATTTGAAAGCCACTGCCATAGCGACAAATCCCTTGATCATCCCCGTCGCACTCAGCACACCGAGCAAGGGGGAGAAAATGCTGGAAACCAGGTCGATGGCCCGGTCCATGAACCGCATATGTTCCTCTTCCTCGTCGTCCGGCACAGCGCCGTCGTTGGCAAAGCCGCCGACACTGATCAGATTGTCGTAGACATCGGCGACGTTATTGCCAATGACCACTTGGTACTGACCGCCGGACTGGACCACGGTGATCACCCCGTCGGTGTGTTCTAATACTTTCGTCTGGGCCTGCTTCGTGTCCCGTAACTTGAAACGCAGGCGGGTGGCGCAGTGCACGACCGAGCGGACGTTATCCTTGCCGCCGACGCCGCGAATGATTGCTTGGGAAAGATTGGTATAATCCATAATCGAATGCTCCTTTACTTGAAAAAGAGAATAAAAATAGCCAAGACTGCACCGCCCGAACCAACTGCTGGCAGCAGCGCCGGGATGCGGGTCTTGGCTGATGCTTGGGCCATTGCCCAATAACACGCCAATAATCAGTTGTTAAGCCTGACGGACATGGGTCACCCGCCAAATATGAATCGTCAGATAGACCTGCTCGTTTTCCGAGAGGACCCAGTGATGCTGCTGGTATAAAAACTGTTTGATGCGGCCCACCGTCTGGTAGACGCGGGGATACTTTTCTTGGAGCAGCTGCAGCAGGTCATCATCCAACCGCACCGGTTCGCCCTCCTCGCCAGCCGCCGGATTAGCCGCATGGCGGAAAAAAGCCTCCAAGTGAACCAAGAAGCGGCTGTAACTGAACGACTCCGTGTCCAGAGTCATCCCCTGATCCCGTTCCACAATCTGGATGACGGCGCCGATCAACCGGGTCATCGCCATCGTATCCTGCACCTGCTCCTGCTTGTTGGCCGCATTGACCAAATGCAGCACCAAGGCTGGTACCTCGGCTATGGTGAATGACCCATATTTCTCCAAACTGGTAATGTGCCGGACCAGCCGCTTCGCCAGAGCATACTCCCGGGGATAGAGCCGCCGCAGCTGCCAAGACATAGCGTTATCCGTCAAAACCAGACACTGCTGCATCCGTTTGAGTACCAGATCCAAGTGATCCGCCAAGGCCAAATACTGGTGTCGGCTGAACTGGACCGTCAACTCCCGTTCCGCCGCCCGGACGATCATTTCCGTGAGCGTCACCGCCCGGGGATCAAAATGCTGCAGCTCATGCCATTCCGCATTGTTTTGCGCATCCGAGATAAAGCGGCGCTGAACCATGTCCGGCGGAATATCGTCGCCCCGTTTCTTCCCAAACCCCACCCCGCGACCGATCACCACAAACTCCCGATCGCGGGCATCTTTGACCAAAGCCACATTGTTGCTGAGGCTCTTGATAAACAGCACGGCCGTCACATCCTTCCGAAAACAAAACCCACATGGCGGATTTTGGCATACCAACGCGGTACGCCAAAAATACGCTATGTGGGCTAATGCCTGAATCTCAGTTCAGTGACACGCTTCATCTCGAAAAAAGTATATCATCCTGATGAAAACGGTGTCAATGGGCGGCCAATAAATAACTGCCGTTTTGTTGTTCCGTATCCTAGTCCCCTAGTCCGCGATCCAGCTACCATAGTCTGCTCGGGCAAATTGATCACCGCCAAGATTATAATAATCCTGACCGTTGATCGTCTTCTTTCCGTAAGTCACCCACCGAGAACCAGCGGGAATAATTTTTTGCACCTTCAATGCGCCATTGTAAACCGCGATACCCCACGTCGGATGGTCACTATAGTGCACGGTGAAGGTCCCTTTTGTCACCGGATTGGTCAGTGTGACATCACTAGCCTTGACGTACTGCTTGCCACCGAGATTGTATGCCACGATTGTGCCAGCACTATTGGTGACCTGACCAAAAATTTTCCAGGACGAATTGGCGGCCAGTGTTCGGCCGATTTGGTTTATGGTTTCCTTGTCGGAATATAGTGGAATACCAGCTTGAGCTGTGACGTAAGCAATGCCGGAAGCCGGCGATTCAGTCAACATTTCGACTGTTTGCGCCGGTGTAGTGCTGGGATAGGTTGGCGTTACTGGTTGCGTTGGCTTGGTCAGTGTTGCTGCCACTGTACTCAAATCAGTCACCGCCTGGGCTAACTGTTCGATTGTTGCGTTATCTTTATTCAATAATCCGGTTGCCGCATCAAGGGCCTGTTGGAAAATACGAATATTCGCGGGTGTATACTCGCTGGCGTGATTGGCGATTAATGCCTGACCATTGCGAATGGCAGTTTGCAAACGTATCCGCGCATCATTGGTATCTAGAATATTGCCGCGAGTATCAGCAAAACCAGCATGATATCCAGTCCGATACGCATTACTCTTGGAACCAAAAGTATCACCGGTTTGTTCCTGGCTACCTTTTGCAGCGTCCGCTTGGCCGGCGGCATAGCCCTGCTCATAGGTGCCATTGGTCTTTTGATACGCATAATATGCTTGCTTGTATGCGGTCTGATAATCTGGGCCATTATCTGTCAGATCAGTCATTGCCTTGCCATCTTGCGCATCTTGCGCACCTGCCGCCGCCCCGGCATCGGCACTGTTCTTAGTCTTATCTGCTTCAATAAGCTTAGCTGCAAGCTTAAAGGCATCATGGTACACATCTCTGTATGCTTGCGTCTTGTCTGCCAGTTCAGTATCGGTTTTCTCTGGTGCACCACTTGCCGCATCGGCACCTGCCGCGTCAAAACCAGCCAACTGATCTTGTGTTGTTGCGACAATTTTTTCGGCCTTATCTAGATTGTCGATTATTGTCTGACTTGTATCAGCAGCGGTTGCAACAATCTGATCACTGAAACTTGAAAGCTGGAAATCACGTTAAACATGCGTGGTTCCTGGCTTTTTTGGCAAAAAAATAAGCGCAGACTCTCCTGCGTTGTATACTTGATTCGACCAAAAATCTGATACAGAGGAGAGCCGCGCCATGAATATTATAGAACATACACGGACTGAATTGGGACTTAAGAACATCATTCTTCGTTTTTCGTCACTCGTGGGCTTGAGCAAGCTGACAAAAAAGGCGAATTTTAGAAGACGCTCATCAATTTCACTGACCAAGGTGCTGGCATGGCTGATCCAAACCAAGTTTTTGGGCCGTTCCCTTTACCGAGCGATGCCCGATCCGGATTGTACGATTCGGAC